>JANOKD010000060.1:0-18544 GCA_031419075.1 Lysobacterales bacterium | reverse complement strand
CGCCCGCAGGTCGGCGTCGGTCAGCGTCTGCAGCCGACCCAGCGTGTCGTAGGTCCGCGACAGCGTGCGCAGCAGTGCACCGCTGGTGTCCTGGGTGTCTTCCTTGATCCGCTCGCCGGCCGCGTTCAGCGTGTACGTCATTCGATTACCGGCCGGATCGATGACCGAGGTCAGCCTCAGCGCGGCGTCGTATCCGAACTGCGTATACACACCGTCGGGCAACACCACACGATGCACCGTGCCCGTCGGGTCGTACTCGATCCGTGTGATTCGGTCGTCCGCTTCGCTGGCGTCGTTGGTGCCGCGCACCTTGCTGGCCGTCATCCGCCCGCGCGGGTCGTACTCGACATCGGTCACGATGCCATTGGCATCCTTGACCGACAGCGGCCGACCCGCACCATCGGTGCGCAGGCGCTCGACAACATGGCCCAGTGCATTGGTCGCCTTCCACAGATCGCCCTTGCGATACTGGCAGGCCGACGGGGCTGCGACACAGCCGGGATCATCGGCGCTGCGGTACGCGTACACGACCGTATCGGCAACATCGGTGCGCGGGCCGTCGATGGTCTTCACAAGCCCCAGGATCGGACAGGTGCTGTTTGCGGCAGCGACATCCACCGCTTCGCAATAGGTCGTGATCGCTGTGCGCGTGGCGTTGGTCGTCGGATCGGTGACGACGACTGCAGTGACTTGATTGCGCGCGTTGTAGGTCCACGTGGTCCGCGCCACCAATGCGCCAGCGTTGTCGAACGTCCGCTGTTCGGTCATCAGGCGCGTGGTGGGATCGCGCACCACCTCTTCACGCCGCTGCTCGGCGGTGCCGAACGCCATGATCGTGGCCGAACGATAGTCCGCCGTGTATTCGTAACGGCTGACGATGCCGCGTTTGTCGGTGCGCGTCTCCACGCGTCCAAGCGCGTCGAAGGTCTGGGTCTCGGCGCCCACGCTGTCGACCGCGCCCAGGATGCGGCGATAGGTGCCCGGCTCGATGGTGTAGGCGCGGCTGTCGCCCTCTGTGGTCTGAATGGTCGCGTTATCCTCGGAGGGATAGCTCACCGTGGTCAATTCGTTCGGGGTGCCCAGCACGCGGCTTGACGTCACACGCCCGCGCGCGTCGTAACCGAACGAAGCAAAGCGCTGGTCGTCTTCGGAGGTGATACCGGTCAGCTGATGGCGCTGGTCGGCGGCACCGGCCAAGCCTGCTTCGTTGTAGTGGTATCGCTTCGTCGCATTGCCTGGATAGGTCACTGCGGTCAGGTTGAGGTTCGCGTCGTGGCCGTACGCGACGGCGGTGCCATCGGGCAACACGATCCGGCGCAGCAGGTTGTCGGTGTACTCGAAGCGCAGTACGCGGCCCTGGGCGTCGGTGATGGTCGCGACTGCCTTGTCGGCGGTGTAGTTGATCGCGACATCATTCAACGGGTCGTTCGGGTTGCGCACCGCGCTCAGATAGCCGTCGGTGTTGAACTCACGCACCTCGCCGTCCGGCATTCGCAGCCGCCAACCGATGCCGTTCGCATTGATGCGCTCCAGCACGCGGTCCACCGAGGTTTCGCCACGATAACGGCTGCCGCTGAGCAGTGTGTAGCCCTCGTAGTTGCCGATCTCATCGATATGCACATACGGTGTGGCCGTGGCCGCGCCGCCGATGACGCGGTCGCTCCAACTGTGGTTCCAACCCACCGCGAAGCTGGGGTTGTTGCGGAACTGGCGGATCGAACGGTAATAACGCGTGAAGGTCTGACCGGCGAACGTGAAATCCGGCTCGGCGCGCTGCTTCTCGCCGGTGGCCGGGTAGACCGGGTTGCGGCTGCCTGCGCAGCTGCCGCATTGCAGCACCGGCATGGCGATGTAAGTCACGTCGTCGTTGTCGGCTTCGCACAGATTGGCGGTGGCCAGCGTCGCATCGGACACCAGCATTGGAATCGCACCAAAGCCTTGGCGGCAGTAGAGCGGCTGCCGTTTGCGAATATCCCAATCAAACACCCGGCTGTTGCCGTTGGTGCAGGTGCCCGTGGTCGTGAAATTGAGATACCCGTAATTGACGTTGCCGTAGGTCGTCGGAGAACTCTCCAACCGGGGCGGATCGTAGTCGCTGCGGACGGTGGTGCCGGTGACGGTGCAGCCAAACTCGGTCCAGGCATCCTGGATGCGCAGCACGGTCAGATCGATCAGCGCCTGTTGGTCCGCGCACCAGCCCGGTAACGCCACTTGGTCGTCGCCAGGCGCGCAGCTGCCCTGATCGGTGCTGGTATGCCGATAACTGGAGTAGTAGCTCGGCGCGCGGATCGTTTCCGCTGGCCGGTCGCGCAGCCAATACTGCATGCGCAGCGTGGTCGCATTCATTTTGATGGTCTGCATGTGTTCCAGCAGCTGACCAACGCCGACATACGCAGGTGCGCTGCGCATCGCGGTCTCGGCTTTGTCCAGCGTATCGAAGCAACCGCTGGCAGTGCAGTAGGACGGCGGCACCGTCGGCGTGAGTACCGCCGCCACCGATCCCGCGCCGACCATCAAAGCCGCGAGCACCGCGAGACTGCGTTTGCTGCGCAACCAGCCAAGGGCTCGCCACCACACTGTTTTTCGGTTCAGATGCACATCCACCTGAACTTGATTCATATGATTGCCCCTGTTTTGATGTATTCGATCAGCATGAAGTGAATACGTCGGGCCGATGTCTACGTGACGGCTTATCGCCTGCCAGCGATCGATTCACTTCGGATGTTCCAGTCCAGTCCAGTCCAGTCCAGTGCAGTGCGCCCCACCGCATGAGCCGAGCAGGCTCAGCACTCCAAGCGAGTGTAGCCAAGCTGACAGCACATACTGAACCCTGTCAGAAATGACAGGGCGGCTCAGTCGCTTGTGCTGACCTTCTCACGCACCCGTTCGGCAAACTTCGGATTCAGGGCGGTGCACCCGCCTCTTCACGCTCAAGACGGTTGAAATCAAACCCATCAGGCCGATCTTCAAACCATACGTTTGCTTCAAAAAAACGGCTTTTTAAGGTTGAACCGCTATGATCACCCCGCCCACAACGGGTTGCGTATCGCAGGGGGTCGCATGTACCGGTTCGTTCTCTTTCTCATGGCCGCGCTGGCGCTGCCCGCCACAGCCGCCGAAGTGACCTCGGTCGAGACCCTCGACATCACCCGTTATGCGGGGCAGTGGCACGAGGTGGCGCGGCTGCCCATGTTCTTCCAGCGCAAGTGCGTGGGCGAGGTCACGGCGCAGTACACGCTGGGCGACGACGGTCTGGTCGGCGTGCGCAACAGTTGTAAGACCGAAGACGGCGAGACCGTTGTGGTCGACGGCGTGGCGCGCCGCGATGCGGAGCATGCCGGGCGGCTGGAGGTGCGGTTCGCGCCGGACTGGCTGTCGTGGCTGCCGCTGACGTGGGCGGATTATTGGGTGATCGCGCTGGATCCGGACTATCAGTGGGCCATCGTCGGGGGGCCGGGGCGCGAGTATCTGTGGATGCTGTCGCGTACCCCTGACATGTCGCGCGAACAGTTGGAACAACTCAAGGCCCGGGCGGTCGCGATGGGTTATGACCTGGATGAGCTGATGGTCAGCGCGCCGCTGCGTTGACGGCACGGGGACAACGCCCGATGACCCGCTGAGCTTCGTCGATTCACAGGAACGTACGGTCGTGTATGGGCTCGCGTTAGTATTGCCGTCTTGAACGGGTCTGGAGCGCGCGATGCGACAACGGTGGACGATGCGATTGAGCGGGACGGTCATGGCCGCCGCCTGCCTGCTGGCGTTGACCGGCTGCGTGGGCGGGCCGGTGCGCCGGGTCTCTGAGCCCACCGCCAGCATCCAGCAGCTGACAGTGGGCGCCGACGGACAATGGTCGGTCGATCTGCGGCTGCAGAATTTCAGCAGTGTGCCGATGCGCTTCGACCGCGTTGCGCTGACGCTACGCGCCGGCACTGAAATCGCCGGCGAACTGAAGGCGTCCCCAGCGCTGACCGTGGGGCCGGAATCGGTGGATATCGCCACGGTGACGCTGGCGCCCAGCGCCGCGGCGCGGATTGTGATCGCCGATGCCCTCGCCGACCGCCGCAGTCTCAACTACAGCCTCGAAGGTACGGTCGATGCGGCCGCGGAGGATCGCAAGGCCCGCGACTACAAGATCAAACGCAACAGCGCGCTGAGCCCGGTGCCGGGTCTGCCCGGGGTGATGCGCTGAGAACTTGTTCAAAATCCCTGTTTGGAAAAAATTTATGTCATCCCGAACGAGGGCGAAGCTCGAGGAGGGATCTGCTTGTAGGTGTTCATGTCACAACAGCAGATCCCTCCACCCGCTGCGCGGGCGTTCGGGATGACAAATGGAGTTTTTTATGATTGAGGAACACTTTGAACAGTCTGCAAACGGTGAAAATCGGCAATGCGATAAAAGCCGGAGATTGATCGGCTGACCGCTGGTTGCGCGTTGTCTTCGATCCAATAGTCTTAGCGCGGCACAGCGATTTTTAACCCATTCGCGATTCGCCCGTTTTCCAATTCCAAACTTCCCATTTACGAGCCTCTATGAACGCCTATAAAGCCCCGCTTGCCGATATCCGTTTCGCGCTGTTCGACGTGCTCGACAGTGAACGTACTTTTTCCCGCCTTGGTTTTGAGGACATCAATCGCGAACTCATCGATGCGGTGCTGGAAGAAAGCGCGCGCTTCTCCGAAACCGTGGTCGCGCCGCTCAACCGCATCGGGGACACCCAGGGCGCGGTCTACGACAAGGCGACCGGCAAGGTCACGACGACGCCGGGTTTCAAGGAAGCCTATGCGCAGTTCGCAGAGGGCGGCTGGACAGGGCTGGAGTCGCCTGTGGAGTACGGCGGCCAGGGCATGCCGCACACCCTCGGCACCGCGATGAAGGAAATGGTGAACGCCGCTAATCTGGCGTGGGGCAACTTCCCGCTGCTGTCGCACGGCGCCACCGAGGCGCTGCTGCATCACGGCAAAGACTGGCAGAAACAGGCGTTTCTGACCCCGATGGTGGACGGCCGCTGGACCGGCACCATGTGTTTGACCGAGTCGCACTGCGGCACCGATCTGGGCCTGCTGAAAACCCGCGCGGAACCGCATCCGGACGGCCATTACACCATCACCGGCACCAAGATTTTCATCACCGCCGGCGAACACGATATGACCGAAAACATTGTGCATTTGGTGTTGGCGCGGCTGCCTGACGCACCCGCCGGCAGCAAGGGCATCTCGATGTTCATCGTGCCCAAGATCAAGGTCAATGCGGACGGCTCGCTGGGCGAACCCAACGCGGTGCGCTGCGGTGCGATCGAGCACAAGATGGGCATCCACGGTTCGGCCACCTGCGTGATGAATTTCGATGGCGCTGCGGGCACGCTGATCGGCGAACCGCACAAGGGCCTGATGGCGATGTTCGTGATGATGAACGGTGCACGTTTGGGCGTGGGCCTGCAGGGTCTGGGGCTGTCGGAGCGCGCGTATCAGAACGCGCTGCGCTATGCCCGCGACCGTCTGCAGATGCGTGCGCTGTCCGGCGCCAAATTCCCGGAAAAACCGGCTGACCCGATCATCGTGCATCCCGACGTGCGGCGCATGCTGTTGACCCAGAAGGCGCTGATCGAAGGCAGCCGCCTGCTCGGGTATCAGGCCGGTCTGTTGCTGGATATCGTCGATCATGGCAAAGACGAGGCCGAACGCGCGCAGGCCGATGCGCTGTTGGGGTTCCTCACCCCGATCATCAAAGCGTGCATGACCGAATGGGCGATCGAGTGCACATATCACGCGCTGCAGTGCTTCGGCGGCCACGGTTATATCCAGGAATGGGGCATGGAGCAGCTTGCGCGCGACGCCCGCATCACCACGCTTTATGAAGGCACCACCGGCATCCAGGCGCTGGACCTGATGGGCCGCAAGGTGATGCAGCTCAAGGGCGCGGGTCTGCACGTGTTCCTCGGGATGATCGACGAATTCTGCGCGGCGCAGGCCGACAATGACGCACTCGATGAGTTTGTTGCACCGCTGCGCGCGTTGGCGCACGAATGGCGCGAAGTCACGCAGATGATCGGTCAACGCGCTGCCGGCAATCCCGATGAGGTCGGCGCGGCGGCCTGGGATTATCTGTTTTACTCCGGCTATGCGGCGCTGGCTTACTGGTGGGCGCGCAGTGTTGCGGCAGCGGATGCTTCGTCGCAATCGCAGGCGTTCAAGGACGCCAAACGGGAGACGGCACGCTTCTACTTCGCACGTTTGCTGCCGCGCACCCGTACGCACGTCGAGTCGATCGCAAGCGGTGCCGCCTCGTTGATGACCCTCCCCGCCGAGGCTTTCGGCGACTGAATGTGAGCGCCGCCGGCGCTGTCGGCGGCGACGACAAATGTCGCGGAAAGCGGGTATGCTCGGTCTCCATATGGAGGCCGACACACCAGCGTTGCGCCTGATCCTCGCGGGGACTGCCCCGAACAGGATCCACCACCGGGCTGCAGATTGCGACCCGGCTTTTACCGTCGCCGACGGAACACGCAGTGAAACCCCGCATCCCGAACACGCCGCAGGCAGCATGCCCGCACGGCTTGATGCTGTGCGCCTGTTATCGCTGGATGCGCACGGCCGCGTATTGAACTGGATCAGTTGGCAGGATGCAGCTTGTCTGTATGCGCGCGGCGCGGTTGCGTGGACGCTCGGCGACCCCTGCCTCAGGGTACACGGCGGCATCAGACGCGCCACCGGCGAACGTAGCGTGCTGGAACTGCACCCCATCGTCGCCGCGCGCGGTCATGCGCGTTCGCATGCGCTCAACCCGACCCCGGCCTTGAACAATCCTGCGCTGTTCGCGCGCGATCAACATTTATGCCTTTACTGCGGCAAGCGCTTCAGCCGCCAACTGTTGACCCGTGACCATGTGATGCCGCTCTCGCGCGGAGGCCGCGATCATTGGGAAAACGTGGTGTCGGCCTGTTTCCACTGCAACTCGCGCAAAGGCGGCCGCACGCCACAGCAGGCGTCAATGCCGCTGCTGGCGGTCCCGTATCGGCCGAGCTGGGTTGAACATCTGATTCTGAGCAACAGGAATATCCTGGCGGATCAGATGGCGTTCCTGAAGACGCACCTGCCGAAAAATCCGCGCGGCACGTCGATCATCTGTTGAACGTGGTCATCTACTGCAAGACAGCACACGTTATCGGTGTCACAGTTTTGCGTGAAACGTCGCATTGCGCATGATTCACGACCTGCTTCGTCGCCTCAAACTGACGCAGAAGGTAACAAAGCGCCGCATCGCGCGCGTTGACGGGGAAAACCCGCTTGGCGACACTGCATGGCTTACAGAAACGGGCTGAAGACATGTCGCTCACGTTAGGCCTGACAGGGATGGATCAAGCTACCGAAGTCGCTTTGAAGGCGGCCTTCAGTGACGCCAACGAACGTCTTGGCCGTTGGAAAATAGTAGGCGAAGGCGATGCCGAATACGTCATCGTCGATATGGACAGCATGTACGGCCCGATGAGCTGGCTGCGGCTGCATGCTGCCGGCAAGCACGTGATTGGATTGACTTCTGCGCCCCGCACCCAGGCCGATTTCCTGCTTGCGCGCCCGTTCGACGCCCGCCAACTGACTGCGCTGCTGGGCGAGATCGGTGGTATGCCTGTTGCGGATGCCGCCGCAAAGCCGGCGATTGCACCGAGAACGCCCGCACCCGCTGCGCCGGCGCCGGCACTGATGATCACCACGCCGCCACCCGCATCGTTGAGCATTCCCGAGCAAAGACCTGCTCCGGTTTCGATTCAAATACCTGCACCTGCACCTTCACCTGTGCCTGCAGCTGGAATCGCACCCGCTTTATCAGTACCACCCCCACCCATTGCGCCACAACCCTCTGCGCCTCCGCCGGTCGCTCAGCAGCCAGCAGTGCGCGTCGCTGCGCCAACCGCCGCACCCGCCGTGGCACAGGTCGCAACGCCTTCGCCAATCGAAGAACCGGCCGCCCAGACCATGCGCAACACGGCCTTTGCGCATTGGCTGCGTCCGGGAGCATTGACGGGGCGCGCCCGTTATCAGGGAGGCAATGGTCCAGAAATCTTCATCGATTTCACCCAACGCCTCTATCACGGCCCGTCCACGCTCAAGCCGCTGGTCGAGTATTTCGTGGCCAACGTCGGTCTGCGTGATTTCGAACAGCTCGATGAGCGGGCTTGGCAGACCGCAATCGCGACACTGGGTGCACCCCTGCCGCTGTCGCGCCTGCAGTGGCTCGGTGGACTGCTGGCGGGCGAAGGCAAGCTGCTGCCCGGCCACAACCCGGAAGGGCGCTTCATGCTCAGCAAGTGGCCGGAAACCGAACGCGAATATCCGCGCCATTTCCGTATTGCCACCGCGATGATGAAAGGCCCGTCTACCGTCGCCGAGATCGCCATAGCCAGCAGCGTGCCGGCTGCGGATGTGGTCGACTTCATCAACGCCAACCTCGCCACCGGTTTCGCAGCGCAGATCGGCGATGGCGCACCCCCTGCAGAGTCCGGCAAGTCCGGCGGTTTGCTGGATCGTCTGCGCGGGCGCTGAACCGCGCAGCGCGGCGCTGTTGCCGCACTGCGGCGTAACGGAGGACAATACCGGAATGGTCGCCTCCGTTCCCTCTTCTCCCATCGATGGCGCACGTTATCCGCGCCTGTCCCGCATCCAGTTCCCGGCCGATCTGCGCCAGTTCGGCGAAGAGGAGCTGCCCGCCATCGCCGATGAGCTCCGCGCCTATCTGATCGAATCGGTCGGCAAGAGCGGCGGACATTTCGGCGCTGGCCTGGGCGTAATCGAACTCACCGTCGCCCTGCACTACCTCTACGACACGCCGAACGATCGCATCGTCTGGGATGTCGGCCATCAGAGCTACCCGCACAAGATCCTCACCGGGCGTCGCGACGCCATCCACACGGTCAAGCAGAAAGATGGCGTGGCGCCGTTTCCAAAGCGCGAAGAAAGCGAGTACGACACCTTTGGCGTAGGCCACTCGTCGACGTCGATCTCGGCCGCACTGGGCATGGCCATCGCGGCCGCGCACATGGGCAGTGACCGGCGCATGGTGGCGGTGATCGGCGACGGCGCGATGACCGCCGGCATGGTCTACGAAGCGCTGAATCATGGCGGCGGTATGGATTCCGAACCCAACCTGCTGGTGATCCTCAACGACAACCAGATGTCGATCAGCGAAAATGTCGGTGGTTTGACCAAAATGCTCGGCCGCATGACCGGCAGCCGCACGCTCAACGCGCTGCGCGAAAGCGGCAAGAAACTGCTCGGCGACAAGCGCACCAGCAGCACCGCGCGCTTCGTGCGCCGCTGGGAAGAACACTGGAAGGGCATGTTCGTGCCGTCCACGCTGTTCGAGGAAATGGGCTTCCACTACACCGGGCCCATCGACGGCCACGACGTCAAATCGCTGGTTGCCGCGCTGAAAACCCTGAAGACCATGAAGGGCCCGCAGCTGCTGCATGTGATGACCACCAAGGGCAAAGGCTACGACCTCGCCGAGGGCGATCAGATCGGCTACCACGCGGTCTCGCCGTTCGACCCGGAAAAAGGCCTGATCGCCAAAGGCGGCGTCAAGAAACCGACATACACCGATATCTTCGGCGACTGGCTGTGCGACATGGCCGCCGCGGACAACTCACTGCTGGCGATCACCCCGGCGATGCGCGAAGGCTCGGGCCTCGTACGCTTCAGCAAGGAATACCCGAACCGCTATTTCGATGTCGCCATCGCCGAACAACACGCGGTGACACTTGCCGCGGGCATGGCCTGCGAAGGCGCCAAGCCGGTGGTCGCGATCTATTCCACATTTCTGCAGCGCGGCTACGACCAGCTTGTGCATGATGTGGCAATCCAGAATCTCGACGTGCTGTTCGCGATCGACCGCGGTGGCGTGGTCGGCCCGGACGGTGCGACCCACGCAGGCAATCTCGACCTGAGCTTCCTGCGCTGCGTGCCGAACATGGTGGTAATGGCGCCCGCCGATGAAAACGAATGCCGGCAGATGCTCAGCACCGGCCACCGCTATCCAGGTCCGGCCGCTGTGCGCTATCCGCGCGGCACCGGTCCCGGTACAGCCATCCAGCTGAGCCTGGACACGCTGCCGATCGGCAAAGCCGAAGTCCGTCGCTCCGGCACCCGCATCGCGCTGCTGGCGTTCGGTGCGATCGTGCCGGCCGCCGAGAACGTCGGGGCGGATCTCGATCTGACTGTGGTGAACATGCGCTTCGTGCGCCCGCTTGATCGCGCGCTGATTCTGGAACTGGCGAAGACCCACGATGGCTTCGTCACGCTGGAAGACAACGTCATCGCTGGCGGCGCAGGCTCAGGCATTGCCGAGCTGTTGGCCGACGCGAATATCGCAATGCCGATCCTGCACCTCGGTCTGCCCGATGAATTCCAGCATCACGCCAGCCGCGAGGATCTGTTGGCGGAAGCCGGGCTGGATGTGGCAGGCATCCGCGCTGCATTGATCGCACGTTGGCCCGTAGTCGCCACACATATCGCACCCGCTGCACGCGCAGCGGGTTGATCGGTCCGCGGGCTTGGCGCATTGGCGTGCGCTGGGCTTACGGCGCCTCGATCACGTAACCCCTCGCCGCCAGTCGCGCCAACAATCCATCCGGCTGCAGCAGTTGGCTCACCGGCAACACCGCGAACGTCGCGGTGTTCTGGCTCAGCGATTTTTCCGCCGCCGCCAGCCACTCGTTTTCGAGCCTCGACTGAATGTCCTGCATGCCCTGCTTGCGCGCGATCGCGGTGCCGGTGAACACCGCACTGCAGGCGGTGAACTGATTCTGATAAGGCAGACTGCGCAGCGCCTCAACATCGCCTTCGGCCCAGGCATTCGCACGGCCGGCCATCGTGCCGAGATCACCTTCGATGCGGTCGAGCGTGCGCCTGAAACAGTCCTGATCGTTAAGCGCTTCGCTGGAGAATTCGCGCAACGCAGCCTTCGCATTCGCGATTTTGATTTTGAGGGTCGGCGTGGTGATCTTCACTTTGCTGCGTTTGGCTGCCTTGCGCACGGCATCGGACACCATCGGATCCTGGGTCATTCCGGAACGCGTGATCGCCTTGTTGTACAACTCCAAGGCAGCAAACACCGGACGCCATTCCTCGATACCGCGGTCGCTGCCGATATAGCGCTGTTTCAGCACTTGCCAACGCGCGTACTGCGCTGCCGGCAACACTTCGCTGAGATTTTTGCCGTCAGGATCCTTGCGTGCCTTGAACAACGAAGGCAGCAGCGTCAGGCCGCGAAAGAAACCGACATCCGCATCCATATCCACGGTCGGCGGCATCAACACTTCCTGCGCAGCGGCGATACGGCGCTGGACGTTGGCCGAATCCCAGTCCAACCGCTTGGGCAGCGGGTTCTGCGTGCCCAGAATCCACATCGTGCGCTCGGCGTTGCGCACTTTCCACAGCCCCGGTCCGGGATGACGTCCGGAAATGACAACAGTGTCGAGATCGAGTGAACTCGCAGCCGGTGATGCCGATGGATTGATCGGCGTGACTGGCGCATCGCCAGCAAGCGGCGTGGCCTGCGCGAAAACAGTGGGCGGCGCGACGATCAGCGTCGACAGCAGCAGGACCATCGAACAAACAGTGCCGAAGACAATACGACGCATACAGAAATCCAGTGGTGGCAAACGCCGTGGAGTGTCCAACAAAAAAGCCCGGCAATGCCGGGCCCTGATGTTTGCATTCAGCCTAGCGTGAGCTTGAAGGCATGCATGTGTTTGGTCGTGCCTGAGGAACTGGCATCCAAACGCTCTCTCATGCAGGACCGCAGCGTAGCGAAATCGGCGTGATTGGGAGAGCGGCCGCTTAGGTATCCCTCCCACCACGGCATAAACCACTCCAAGTGCAGGTGCTAACGGTCGCCCGCCCGCACCCGGCGGCAGCGCGTAGCCATCGCTCATCAGATGTCGGCGAACATCAGCTCCATCAACTTCTTCTCGACTTGATAGAGCAATTTGAGAAAAGTGAAGATCAGCGAGGGCTCAACTTCCATCACATCCATCGAGAGCATGACTCGCTCGGGCAGGATGGTGAGCGTCATGTTCAGTTGCACAAGCGACGGTGCGAACACCTCCCATTGCACCAGTGGAGAGGTGACCACGATGGGAGCGGGATCGGTGGCACTGCCGCTAAGCGGGCCAGCACCGGCGACGAGGTACATGGTGTTCAAGTAGACGTAGACGCCAGCAGCGAACCCGCCCGAGCCCCAACTGCCGTCAGGGTTCTTCGTCTTTACGAGGAGGCAGAAGGTCCCGGCGCCGTTGAGCATTCTTTGCCACAGCTCCAAGGTGGACTGTGGCGTCATCTGATTCGGATTGGGCGCGCCGCCACTGCTTTGCGGGTAGACACTCCGCGAGAGGACATAGCCCTCCGTGTTAACCCAGTTTTGGCCCGGCGCCAGTTCGGGAATGGAAATGCCGTTGGACAGCAGGATGCTGCGGTTCAGTCCCGCAGGCATTTCCAGCATCAACAGCACGTTGCCGGGATTATCCGCGGGCGTGGGCAAATGTGTGACGGTGCCACTGCCACTTGGGAATGTCTGGGAAAAGTAGCTTGATGCGAACTCAGACGCCATCAGCAATGCAACGTACAACGTGGCAGACAGCTCCACCGACATCTGGAACGTGCCGTCGGCGGCAATGTCGACCAGCCAAGCCTCATTGCCGGTGTAGTTGCCTCGTGATTCGACTGCGAACAGGGCGATCTTGTATTGCGTGGGATCGGCAAAACCGATGACCCTGCCTGTAATCGCACGGGGCGACGACAGCGTACCCCAGGGACCGTAAGGCAGGTTCTCGAAGATGGCGGTCGGTTGCTGGCTAGTGAAACCCGAACCGTTCGCGATGCCGTTGAGGCAGATGATGGTCTGAACTGGCTGTGTCACGTTAAGCACTCCTTTGCGATTCCGCGCGAGCTTGCGCATGCTTAGTATATCCACGCACCCGAGGCGGTCGGCACGAACGGCGAGCACAGATCTACATCACTTGAATCGAATCACAGTAAGCGCCAGACGTTACTGTTCCCACAAAATCAGCGAGTTGATCGACAGGGCATTGAGCCAAGCCCCGCAGCCGACGAACTCCGCAAAAGTCTCTTCAGTGGCGCCCGGACGCCTACACTGCCCTCAGTTCCCGGCCTGCTTTCTTGGCCCGAGGAGGCGCAGGCGTTTCACCGAGTGCCGCCCGCTGCTCCTCCCACATCACGGGCGGATTAGTCAGCAGCGCGCTGAGCCGCACACCGTCCGGCAAGGCGTCATCCAGAATCGCATCCACGATGTCCGGCGCCAGCAATGTCCGGTTGATGTGCTTGGCGACATAACTGTGATCAGCGCCGTCGCGCTGGGCAATCTCGCGCAGCGACGAGACCTCGCCCGCTTCCAGCGTCCGCAGCCAGCGACGGTCGCGGGCCAGCACCAATTGCAACGGCGTCGTGCCGGTTCTAGTCAGCTGGGTGGATTCGCACCCAAGACGGTTGAAGGCCACTACTCGGCGACGGCTACGTTGCCACAGCGTGATCTAGACGTTCAGCGCGACGCTCCGATCATTGGCGACCACTTCACTGGCCTGCCCGACCACCGCCACCTCCAAGTTCAGCCGCTGGCGGGCGCAGCAGGCCTGACGCGCCCCGTCCTTCGTGAATTTCCCGCTTAAGACGTCAACTGGCCTCTCATCGCGCCTACGACAGTTTCTTCGGTAAGCGTCCGCCCACCTCAACTTGACGCCGTTGATTTATGCCTGAAGTAGCGAAAATTCTTGGATCAGGAACATTCGATTGCTGCGCCCACTCTGAGTACGGCAGAAGCGGAGTTACGTCATGTTAAAATTTCGCATACCGCTTTATCTGCGCAGTCGTTTTGCATTTTTATATTTCACCTTGGCGACCAACCATGCCGAGATAAATCTCGCCATGGTTGTTTCCTGCGTCGAAATATTACGTTAGGTATAGTAGTCTCTGGAGTACTATGGATTGGCGTGATTGCGTTGGGTGTGAATGGTAGTTCCGAGAGATTTCTGCAAATATGACGGAGAGCTATCTATGCAAAGGATCGTGCGATCTTTCGGTATGCCGAAAGGATATGGGACACCTCACCTGCATAAGGTAGCGCCAAAAATCGGAAATGAAGATTTCGAAATGAGCCCGCTATTCGTGATATTTCAGTATCCGCAAGCGACACAAGCGCAACGGAGGCTTGGCGCTGCATTCGCCAGGTAATGGTTGGAGCGGGAGAGCAGATGGAAGCTTCCGTTTTTTCGTTACCTTCACATATAATGACGCGGTTCGATTACATTGATTTCTCAGGACGCATAATTTCACAGCAGGGATATATGAAATACGAGACTCAGGTCGAAATATTAAATAGGCTGCTTAAGCTTCGTGAGCGCGGCACATTCGAGATGGCCGATGAGATC
Source organism: Lysobacterales bacterium (assembly GCA_031419075.1). Classification (GTDB taxonomy): domain Bacteria; phylum Pseudomonadota; class Gammaproteobacteria; order Xanthomonadales; family Xanthomonadaceae; genus Lysobacter_I. The sequence goes on along the minus strand of JANOKD010000060.1, from coordinate 4,106 downwards.
GGTCGAGTACCGGTATCGCGCTACATCGATCCTGCAACCTATGAAAAAGAAATGGCGACGGTATTTCGGCATTTTCCACAACTTGCAGGGCATGCGTCCCATGTGCGCGAACTCGGTTCTTTCATAGTAAGCGACTGGGATCACTTTCCTTACGTCATCGTGCGTGGTCATGATGGTGTGCTTAGGGGATTCCTGAATCAGTGTCGTCATCGGGGCGCCCGGCTCGTTTCCGAGTCAACCAAGCAGAAATGCCTTAAGACTTTCGTGTGCCCGTTTCACGGCTGGGTCTACGATCTCGATGGCTCGCTCCGGTCCGTTTCGCGCGAATTCATATTTCCCGGCTTAGACCGCTGCCAGCATGGATTGATCGAACTCCCTGTAGCCGAGCGGTCAGGATTGGTCTGGATACACCCTACGCCCAATGCAACGATAGATCTCGACAACTATCTTGGCCCCATCGCAGATGACATCGATCATTTCGATCTCGATGGACTGGTATCTTTTCGCAAGAGCAAAGTAATACGTTCGGCCAACTGGAAGCTCTTGATTAAAACCTATCTCGAAGGCTATCACGTTCCATTTTTACATCGCACCACCCTCGCCGAAGTTTTCCACAATGGCGTCATCGAATCATTTGTTTATGAAAAACACATTCGGCTGGCAGCTGCGCGAAAAAATATTTGCGATGCACATACCGCGCCAGAAAGCGAATGGCGAATCCTCGATTATGCGTCGGTTTATTATTCGCTCTTTCCGCATGCATTTTTGATCTTGCACCCCGACTACGTGTCGATCAACATGTTCCATCCGCTGGGGGCCGAGCGCACCTTGTGGACCCATGAGATGCTGTATCGGCCGGCGGACTTCGTCGGCGAGAAAGGTCAAGCCGCATTGACCAAGCGCTTCGAATACACCAACGATGTCGTCTTCGATAAAGAAGACTTTCTGGTGGCCGAAGACGTACAGCGTGGCATGCGTTATGGTGCGAATACATTCCATGTTATCGGCACAGAGGAGGCGCTCATTACTCGGTTTCAAGCCAATATCGACCAAGCAACCGGCGACGGCGAATATTCACTTTCTATTACTGGACCACTTGTTAAGGGATTAATATGACTGGGGCTACTAAAGAAGACATTCAACATCATTACGATATTGGCAACGATTTTTATAACCTTTGGCTTGACCGGCACCGTGTCTATTCAAGCGCCCGGCCCAGCTCATTCGATGATTCGCTGGAAGATGCGCAAATCAAGAAGCTTGACTATCACATCGACGCCCTTGGCCTGTCCGGCAAGGGGCGCGTGCTTGATGTGGGATGCGGTTGGGGCGCGCTTCTCAAACGCGGACTTGATCGCGGATTGTTCCACGCCCCTTATGGGCTGACGCTCTCCGAAGCCCAAAAGCGCGCATGCGAGTTCATGCTCGGTAAGCAAGCGATGATTGCACTGCAAAGCTGGGAAGATCACCGCGCGGAGCCTTACGATGGAATCGTCAGCATCGGCGCTTTCGAACACTTCGTCCGCACCGACGATTCTCGCGAAGCCAAAATAGCGCGATATCGCAAATTCTTTTCTTTCTGCGCGGCCCATCTCGTACCCGGCGGAGCATTGTCATTGCAGACCATCGGCTATGGCGTAATGCTGGGCGGTAAAATCAATAATTTTATTGCCGAGAAAATATTCCCCGGCAGCGATTTACCTTACCTATCGGAGATCGCCGAGGCGGCACACGGGATATTGACCATCGAGCATGTAGAGAATCGCCCCTCCGACTATGCGTGGACTTGCCGTCTGTGGGCCGAGCGCCTCGTCGAGCGGCGCGAAGAGGCAGAGGATTTGGTGGGCGAGGAGAAAACGCAAGAGTTCCTGAAGTTCTTAGGGACCAGTGCGGCTGGTTTCGAGCGAGGCGCTCTTATGCTGTATAGGCTGCGCCTGCGCAAAGCCTTGCAGAATTGACATTCGGCGTGTTGCCGTCCCTCCTGAAGGAAAACCTCCATGAATCTCCAAGCATTCGCGCATAAAGTTTTTTTGGCTCAACCTTTCACTAATTTTATCGGCGCGCAACTTATAAGCGTCGGTTCGGACTCGGCGGCCATAGCGATCGATGTGGTTCCGCATCTGCTGCAGCAACACGGTTTCGTGCACGGCGGCGTGCTTAGCTATTTGGCCGACAATACCATCACGTTTGCCGGCGGATTGGCGATGGGAGGAAACGCTCTGACATCCGAGTTCAAGATCAATTACTTGCGTCCCGCAAAGGGCATACGCGTGATTGCCCGCGCGACAGCAAAGGGAGTCGGCAAACGGAATGCAGTCTGCCAATGCGAGATTTACGTGGTCTGCGATGGGCAAGAAATACTCTGCGCCCTTGCGCAAGGGACAGTGGTAGCCGCGGGTGACCCCGCCGCATCGGACTAGAACCTATCTCAAAATTACCTGGGCACTAGAATTGCTGCAGAAACCTGTGCAAATCCAAGAAAACTCCCCGGATACAGCTCCCAGCGATTGAGCAACCGACGCTTGTGCTTCATCCATGCAAAGAAACGATCCACGGTCCAGCGCCGTTTGTAGCGACGCAACTTTTGGCCATCTTGCGTCTTCGGCGTTTTCCTGTTCTTTCGACGCGGCGAGACCATCTTCACGCCATTGCCACGCATATCGTCATCCAAAGTATCACTGTCGCAAGCACGGTCATCGATCAGCACGTTCGGCATCGCTTCGATCATGTGAAACTCGAAGCTCAATTGCACCAGCTTCACCTCATGACGTTGCCTATCGCTACCCAGATATCCCCATGCCGCAGAGGATGGTGATGCCTCTTGCACTGGAAGCTGTCCCAATCGCCAAGGAATCCCTGATCAGAGCAGAATCAAGCGACATCTACACCCAAGTCACCGGCTCCGCCAAAACGTCGCACTTTTAGATATCTTGCGGCGCTCGGGCAGGTGGGCGTTTCGGTTCTAAGCGCGGCCGTTGGGGTCGCGTACGGCGTGCGTCAACTGGTGTTCGATGTAGTCCGGGCGGAAACCCAGCACTTCGTCTAGGATCGTGCGCGCCATCGCGCGAAAGCCGTGGCCGGTCATGGTGCCGCTGTCGAATGCCATACGCTGCAGGGCGGCGTTCACAGTGTTTTCGCTCATCGGCTGGTCCCTGCCCCGCGCACTCGGGAACGCGTATTCCCCGCGACAGGTAAGACGGGCGTTCCGTCATAGCCGTGGAGCGCGCGCAGCAGTGGGGCAACCTTCGTCGCTCAGTCACGCTGGCGAAGTGCTACCCCTGCGGCTGCGACAGTGCGCCCAGCAAGTCCGCAGCGGGGTTGCGCTCCGCTCGCCCGGTTGCGATGACATAGCGGAACACCTGCCCCGCCAACGCGCGGGCACGGTGCGCTGTTTCCACGGCACCCCGGGGCTTCGATCTTGCGTAGCGCGGCCAACAACATGGGCGCGGTCATGTCGGCAACGGGCAGGCCGCCGATGTACGGGGCCAAGTCCTTTTCCAGCAAACGGCGTTCGCGGATCACGGAGCCGGGCGCCAGCTTCTTTGCGCGTTGCAACAGCAATTCATCGGCGACGGCGGCGAAGCTGTTCGCGCCGCGTTCAACGTTCGCGACCTTTGCCGGCTTGCGTTGCTCGCCGGGGTCAACGCCTGCCGCCAACAGCTTGCGGGCTTCGTCGCGCTTGGCGCGCGCGCTGGCGAGGCTGGTCTCGGGGTAGGTGCCAGCGATATTCGCTTATCTTTGCCGTCGAAACGGTATTTGAGGCGCCACCACGTGCCCCCGGCTGGGGAGAGTTCCAGATAGAGGCCGCCGCCGTCGGGAAGTCGCTGCGCTTTGTCGGTGGGCTTGGCTTTGCGGATGGTGGTATCGGTGAGCGGCATTGGGGGCAACTCCAATTCTGGCGGGCCTGTTGCCCCCGGATTGCAAGGGCCTTTATGGGATATCCACAGACGCCAGACAAGAAAAAACCCCGAATTTCTTCGAGGTTTCAATGACTCATCGGACATTACCGGACGTTGCCGGACAGTGATTTGGTCGGGGTAGCCGGATTCGAACCGACGACCACCAGTCCCCCAGACTGGTGCGCTACCAGGCTGCGCTATACCCCG
>JANOKD010000059.1:0-28336 GCA_031419075.1 Lysobacterales bacterium | reverse complement strand
ACTGCGCCCGGACCTGAACCGCGCCGGGCGCGAGCGTGAGCTCACCAACCTGCTGGACGAACTGCAGGTGTCGCACGTGTCCGAACAGAGCGGCGCCAGCCTCTCCGGCGGAGAGCGGCGCCGGGTCGAGATCGCCCGCGCGCTGGCCGCCAAGCCGCGATTGATCCTGCTGGACGAGCCGTTCGCCGGCGTCGATCCGATTTCGGTCGGCGAGATCCAGCGGATCGTGGTGCATCTGAAAAATCGCGGCATCGGCGTGCTCATCACCGATCACAACGTGCGCGAAACGCTGGGCATCTGCGACCGCGCCTACATCCTCAACGAGGGCAGCGTGTTGGCGCAGGGCACACCGGATGCGCTGCTGGCAAACCAGGACGTGCGTCGCGTGTATCTGGGCGAGTCGTTCCGTCTGTAACATTTTCGCCTCTGCACCTCCGGCTCCGGGATACGCGGGTCGGGCCGATCACTCCGCTGTAGCCCCGGCAAGACGCCACGATCTACCATAGGGATATGAAGCCACGCCTGCAGACATCGCTGGGTCAACAGCTGGTCCTCACGCCACAGCTGCGTCAGGCGCTGCATCTACTGCAGCTGTCGTCGCTGGAACTCGAAAACGAAATCACTCTTGCGGTCGAAAGCAACCCGCTGCTGGACTGGGCCGAAACCGACAGCGAGGCGTCCGAAAATACGCCCGAAGGCATGCCTGAGCAGGCACCGGCGCCCGACGCCGGCAGTTCGGACGAGTCGAACGATCGTGATCGCGATCGCGACAACGGCAGCGACGACGACAGCTGGGAACCGCCGGACAGCTGGAACACCAGCAGCGCGGGCAGCAGCAGCGGAAGCGGCGGCAGCAGCGACGAGGACGGCGCGGATCCGATGGACCGGCTGGTCCGCGCCGAATCCCTGCACGACCACCTGTCCTGGCAGCTGCATCTGACCCGGCTGTCGCCGCAGGACCAGCGCATCGGCGCCGCACTGATCGACGCCATCGACGACGACGGCTACCTGCGCGAGCCGCTCGACGCCATCGCCGAGATGCTGCGCCCGGAACTCAACGTGGATACGGCTGAAGTCGGCGCAGTACTGCATCAGATCCAGCGCTTCGACCCGCTGGGCATCGGCGCCCGCGACCTGCGCGAATGCCTCACCCTGCAGCTCGAACCGCTGTCCGACGACACTCCCGGCAGGCAGATGGCGCTGCTGATCGTGGCCGGGCCGCTGGAGCGGCTTCCGAAGATCGGCGCGGAAGGTCTGGCCGCCGAAATGGGCGCGCCGGCAGATGAGGTCGCCATCGGCCTGCATCTGGTGCGTTCGCTCGACCCGCGGCCCGGTGCACAGCACGGCGCGATGGGCGTGGACACCTACATCACCCCGGACTGCGTGATCTGGCGGCATCAGGGCCTGTGGCGGGTAGCGCTGGCTGGCAGCCACACCCGGCTGACGATTCATCGCGGCTATGAAGGCATGATCGGACACGCCAGCAGCAGCGACGCCAGCTATCTGCGCGGGCGGCTGCAGGAGGCGCGCTGGCTGCTCAAACATCTCGAAGCGCGCGGCGACACGCTGCTCAAAGTGGTGCGCTGCCTGATCCGCCAGCAGTCGGGGTTCCTCGAATTCGGCGAGCAGGCGCTGCGCCCGCTGACGCTGCGCGAGATCGCTGCGGAAGTGGGCCTGCACGAATCCACCGTCTCGCGTGCGATTGCGCGCAAGTACGCGGTCACGCCGCGCGGCACGCTGCCGCTGCGCAGCTTTTTCGCCTCGGGCATCGGCACCGAAGGCGGCGGCGAAACCTCAAGCACCGCGATCCAATCGATGATCAAGCGACTGATCGAAGCCGAGAACCCGCGCAAGCCGCTGTCCGACGCGAAACTGGCCGACACGCTGAAAGCATCCGGCGTGCCGGTGGCGCGCCGCACCGTGGCCAAATACCGCGAATCGATGAATATCCCCGCGTCGCACGAACGCGTACGCATGGCGTGAATCTGTTCGATCAAGCCAGCGCACGTCTTTGCAGGCGCGACTGACGCAGCTTGCTGCGGCTGCATCGGGATTGACTCGAACTGTCGACTTTCGCACTTGCGTCGGCCCTGAGCTGGGTTAACCTGTCGAAGAGGGGTAATGGTTGGCGCGATCCGGACCTTGTGTGAAGGAAACGAGGACCGATATCTCTCTGTACGGAACTTCCGATGCATACGGCGGTTCCGACATCACGACGCCGGCCGGCTGGGCCCGGGGTCGCGATGTGATCCCCAGGCCCGGCAACCAGAGGACACCGTCGATGCGTATTGAAACCCACGGCCACCAGATCGAAGTCACTCCCGCCCTGCGCGACTACGTCGAAACCAAACTCGCGCGCCTCGGCCGACATTTCGAACACCCGATGGATATCGTCCGCACCCAACTCAGCATCGACAAACCCGATCATCGCGCAGAGGCCACCGTGCACATCGCGGGGCGCACGCTGCACGCCGATGCGAACGGCCAGGATATGTACGCCGCCATCGATCTGCTGACCGACAAACTCGACCGCCTGCTGCTGAAGCACAAAGAAAAAATGGTCGATCATCACCGTGGCGAAAGCCTCGCACACAGCGTGGATCTGGGCTGACCTGCCCGCCTCTCAGCCGACGACGCGGCCTGCGCCGCGCGTCGGCGCACGCTTCCCACACACCTTCGCTTAGCCCCTCATGAATGCCAGCATCCGCGCACGCGACCTGTTCGATCAACAGCAAGAACGACTGGCGCTGCAGTGGATCGCAGGCGAACGCGGCGAAGACCGCGTGCTTGAAGCAGTGGATACCATCGCCCGCCGGCCGTCGCTCGCCGGTTATCTCAACATCATTTACCCGAACAAGGTGCAGATTCTCGGCACCGAGGAACTGGCGTGGCTCGACGCGCTCGACGCGCGCCAACGCAGCGAGACTATCGACAAGATCATCCAGTTCCGTCCGCTGGCGATGGTCATCAGCAAAGGGCAGCCCTGCCCCGAGGATCTGCGCGCCGCCACGGAAGCGTCCGACACGCCGCTGTGGCTGTCGCCGCGACGCGGACACGAACTCTTCAATCATCTGCAGTACCACCTCGCGCGCAAACTCGCGCCGCGGCTCACGGTGCACGGCGTGTTCATGGAGATCTATTCCATCGGCGTGCTTATCACGGGCGACTCGGGCGCCGGAAAAAGCGAACTCGCGCTGGAGCTGGTGACCCGCGGCCATCGCCTGGTCGCCGACGATGCGCCTGAATTCACCCAGATCGCGCCCGACGTGCTCGACGGCGCGTGTCCGGATCTGCTGCAGGATCTGCTGGAAGTCCGCGGCCTGGGCATCCTCAACGTGCGCAACATGTTCGGCGACACCGCGGTGAAGCGGAACAAATATCTTCGCCTCATCGTGCACCTGGCGCGTCCACAGCAAGCGGCACAGACCGACGGTTACGAACGTCTGGTCGGCGATCTGGGCGCGCGCCGATTGCTTGATCTGGATGTACCGATGATCACCCTGCCGGTGATGGCGGGCCGCAACCTTGCGGTGCTGACCGAAGCGGCGGCGCGTGCACACATCCTGCGCATCAAAGGCGTCGATCCGGCCGCGGCATTCATGGCCCGGCACTCGCATTTTCTGGAACGTGCCGAATCATGAGCACGCCCGCCGTGCCAGCCACTGCGCAGGACTCCAGCCTCATCATCGTCAGCGGCATGTCGGGCAGCGGCAAGTCGATCGCACTGCATACGTTCGAGGATCTCGACTACTACTGCGTCGACAATCTTCCGGCCGAGCTGTTGCCTGAATTCGTGCGTGGCGCCACCGGCAAAGGCACCGGCACAGGTCCCGATATGCCGCCAAAACTGGCGGTGGGCATCGACGTGCGCAACCGCAACACCGATCTGTCGAAACTGCCGTCATGGCTGTCGCAGGCCGGGGCACTTGGATCGGATCCAAAGTTGGTGTTTTTCGACGCCAGCGACGATGTGCTGCTGAAGCGCTATGCGGAAACGCGGCGTCGCCATCCGCTGAGTCACCTCGGCCTCGCGCTGGCGGATGCGATCGCGCTCGAACGCCGCATCCTTAAACCGCTGCGCGCGCAGGCCGACATCATCATCGACACCAGCGCACTCAACGTGCATCAGATGCGGCGTCGGGTGATCGCCGAGTTGAACCTCAACGCCGATCGTCCGGTGTCGCTGTTGTTCGAGTCCTTCGCCTATCGCCGCGGCGTCCCCGCCGACGCCGACTATGTCTTCGACGCGCGCTGTCTGCCCAACCCGCACTGGGACGCGAGCCTGCGCCCACTGTCAGGCCGCGACCGCGAAGTGCGCGAATACCTCGATGTCCAAACCGAAGTGAACGAATACGTGGCGCAGATCACCGCCTTCCTCGATATCTGGATGCCGCGAATCCAGGCAGACACACGCAGCTACATCACCGTCGCTTTCGGCTGCACCGGCGGCAAGCATCGCTCGGTCTATCTGGCCGAAACCCTCGCCGCGCACGCACGCAAACAGGGCTGGCGCGACGTGGCGACCTTTCACCGCGAGCTGGAATGAATTCGCACGCCTGCACGCGTAACCGCATTGAAACACCGCGCTGAAACCTGCAAGCCACAGCACTGCACAGGCTTCCCGGCGATGTATTCCAACAAATCCAAGCCAGCAGACAGCTCGAAACATGCGCTTGACCTCAGCTCCGGTCACATTCGTCAGCCGCGTTCGTCCTGATACCAAGCGATTCAAAACCGCACTATCGAATCGCGAACCACCCCGCTGCTTTTCTCCTATATCAGGAACCGCTCGACCATGAAGTCCGCTGCGAAATCACTGTTGGCCCTCTCTCTTTCGCTCGCGGCGCTCAGCCCGCTGTCCGCGCATGCCGACGACCTGCGCGCGAAGGACACCTTCGCTGTGGTCTGGGAGCGCCTGCAGAGCAGCGGCTTCAATGGCAAACAGGAGGGCCTGGACTGGGCGGCGCTGAAGCAGGAACATCAGCCCGACATCGAAGGCGCGAAGAACATCGACAGCCTTCGCCGCGAAATCGTCGAACTGCTGGACGCGCTGAAGGCGTCGCATCTCGAGCTGATTCCATCAGACGCGTTTCCAAAGGCCGGCGATGCGCCCAAAACGGGCACTGCTGAACTCGGTCTGCGCCTTGTGGTGCTTGACCGCAGCCTGATGGTGGAACGCGTGACCCCGGGCTTCGCGGCTGCCACGGCAGGGATTCGCCCCGGCTGGACCGTGGAGAAGATCGGCAAGTTCGACCTCAGCAAAGTCTTCAAGTCGAAAAAAGACAGCGAAGCGCTCAAGCCGCGCGGACTGACCATGCTGCAGCTGATATCCAACGGCATGGTCGGCGCCATCGCCCCGGGCAGCCAACTCAAACTGCAGCTGCGCGACACCGTCGGCAAACCGCATACAGTCACCTTGACCGCCACCGAGAACACACATACGCAGACGGTGCTGTTGCCCAACCTGCCGCCGATGCCGCTGCGCTTCGAATCGCGCCGGCTGCCGGTCGCAGGCGGCGGCTGCGTGCTGCAGGTGGAATTCAGCCAGTGGGCGATGCCGGCCTACGACCAGATGGTGCAGGCGCTGCGCGACCACGGCGACTGCCGCGGCGTGGTGATCGACCTGCGCGGCAACAGCGGCGGCCTGATCGCATCGCTCACCGCCGTGAGCGGTCTGTTCTTCGACAAACCCTCTTCGATGGGCACGATGATCACCTCGGGCGGCGAGCTCAAACTGACCGCGCTGCCGCGTCAGGTGACCGACGACGGCCAGGATATCCGCCGTTTTTCCGGGCCGCTGGCGATCCTCACCGATCGCGGCTCGGTCAGCTGTTCCGACATCTTTGCCGGCGGCATGCAGGCGCTTGGTCGGGCGCACATTTTCGGCGACACCAGCGCCGGCATGGCGCTGCCGTCGGCCAGCATCCCGCTGCCGTCGGGCGACAATCTGCTTTATCCCACCGCTGATTTCGTCGATCCCAACGGCCGTCGCATCGAAGGCGTCGGCGTCACCCCGGACACGCCCAGCGCACCCACGGCCAACGCCCTGCGCGACGGTCGCGACGCCGCGCTCGAAGCCGCGCTTGCCTGGATCGGCACCGCAGCATGATCGGCAGGCCCTATCATCCTTTTCGCACAACCCTCACGACACCGGAGTCGCACATGACATTGTTCAACCGCACTATTCTGGGCATGGCGCTCGCGCTTGCCCTCTCGCCGCTGGCGCAAGCCGCTGACACGCCGGCGGCCGCAATGCCGGCCGCACGCAGCCTGATCGATGCGCATGTCGCCGCCGTCGGCGGTGCCGAGGCCTATGCCAAAAGCAACGATGGCACCGCAAAAGTCCAGATGGAAATTGTCGAGAACGGCATGAAGCTGGAGATGATGATCTACGGGCGCGGCAGCGACCGTGCATCGCTCATGGCCATTCCCGGCGCCGGCGACTTCCGCAATGGCTACAGCGGCGGCGTCGCGTGGTCGATGGACCCGATGAACGGCCCGCGCCTGCTCGAAGGCAAGGAACGCGATCAGATGATCGAACAGAGCGAGCCCAAGATCACCCTGCGCGATGCGAGCTTGATCGCCTCGGCAAACACCACGGTATTGTCCGAATCGGAAGGCCGCCCCTGTTACCGGGTCGAAATCAAATGGACGTCGGGCCGCGAAACTGCGGACTGTTACGGCACCGAGGATGGTCTGATGCTGTCTACCGAATCGGTCATTGCCTCCCCGATGGGCGACATGAAACAGGTCAGTCACATGTCGGACTACACGTCCTTTGGCGCAGTCAAACTTCCCGTCAAGATCAAGGGCAAAGCCGCAGGCATGACCCAGCTCATCACGATCCTGTCGGTTGATCCGACGGCGCCATCGGCCGAGGTTTTCGCTCTGCCGGTCGCGATTGAAGCGCTGCTGAAGAAATCTGCGCCTGCGACTTCAACGCAGGCAAATTGACTCGCGCAGAAGATTTGACGCAACCCTGCTACCAACATCATGGGGCCCGCGGATCGCGGGCCCTTATTTAAGTCAGGCTGAAATATCACTGACGCCACGCGCGGGTTCAACCGGGCGCGGCGTCACCAGTGCCAGCAACTCACCAATCCGGCAATGCGCCTCCAATGGGTGGCGTAACGGGGCCTCCAACGCGATCGAATACCGATTCCGGCGGCCGTCGCGCACGCGCGCGAGCACACCGCCCTCCTCCAGTTCGGAAACGATCCGAAGCACCGCGCGCTCGGTGATCCCGACTTTCTGGGCGATATCGCGCACAGTCTGGTCACCCTCGGCAGCCAGACAGACCAGCACATGGGTATGGTTGCTGAGAAAGGTCCATGTCGACCCATTTGCCACTTTGCCCGCCATTCACGCTCTCCGCTTGACAGGTCGCATTCTAGCGACAAATAATGCATGACATAAAATTCATGTATTGGAGATCATGAAATGTCTGTCGCACTCTCGATTGCTGCCACCCACCTGCCTGTTTCTACCAGCGCGTCCCTGCTTCCGGCCCAGACGATCCCCGTTGCAGCCGGCGATGGTATCGGCCCGGAGATTACCGAGGCGGTCCTTGCGGTGCTGCGCGCCGCAGATCCCTCGCTCGATTTTCAACCCGTTACCGTAGGCCTGCAGGCCTATCAGGCAGGCGTGATGTCAGGCTTCGGTCCTGAGGTCATGGATGCGATCGCCCAACACGGCGTCATCCTCAAGGGCCCGATCACCACCCCGCAGGGCGGCGGCTATAAAAGCGTCAATGTCAGCCTGCGCAAAAGTCTGGGCCTGTACGCCAATCTACGCCCGTGCGTCGCCCATCACCCGTTTATCGAAACCCACCATCCGGGCATGGATGTCGTGATCGTGCGCGAGAACGAGGAAGACACCTATGCCGGCATCGAACACCGCCAGAGCGATGAGGTCTACCAGTGCCTCAAGCTGATCACCCGCCCCGGCTGCCAGCGGATCGTGCGCTACGCTTTTGAGTACGCGCGCGCCCACGGCCGACGCAAAGTCACCTGCATGACCAAAGACAACATCATGAAGATGACTGACGGCTTGTTCCACATGGTTTTCGATGAGATCGCGCTGGAGTATCCGGAGATCGCCAACGAACACATGATCATCGACATCGGCACCGCCAAGATGGCGGTGCAGCCCGAACGCTTCGACGTGGTGGTCACTGCGAACCTCTACGGCGACATCCTGTCCGACGTGGCTGCGGAAGTCGCCGGCTCGATCGGCATGGCGCCGTCGTCGAATATCGGCCATGCCTGCGCGATGTTCGAGGCCGTGCATGGCTCTGCGCCTGACATCGCCGGCCAGGACATCGCCAACCCATCCGGGCTGCTGCTCTCAGCGGTGATGATGCTGGTGCATCTGGGCCGCAGCGCGCCGGCCAGCGCGATCCACAATGCCTGGCTGCGCACTCTCGAGGACGGCGTGCATACCGCCGACATGTTCAATGAAAGCCGCAGCCGGCAAAAGGTCGGCACCCGCGCCTTCGCCGAAGCGGTGATCGCACGGCTCGGCCAACGGCCGCAGCAGATCGCGGCGGTCGACTACCCGGAGCGCGAGCCGGAAACGCTGATCCATCCCGACACATCGGTCCCCCACCACGTCGCTGCAACCAAGCAGCTGGTCGGCGTTGATGTCTTCCTGAACTGGGATGAGTCAGGTCGCGATGCCGGCACGCTGGGCACGCGCCTGGAGGCATTCGCAGGTCCGCAGTTCAGACTCGCGCTCATCACAAATCGCGGGGTTAAAGTCTATCCGCAGGGTTTCAGCCAAACCCTGTGCACCGACCATTGGCGCTGCCGTTTTCCCGCGACTGAAGGCTATGCACCACGCTCTCAAGATATTGCGGCGCTGTTGCTGCGCATCGCCGAAGCGGGGTTTGATGCGGTTAAAACCGAAAACCTCTACACCTTCGACGGCGTACGTGGCTACTCCCAGGCGCAGGGCGAATAAAATGACGTGATGACCGAAGCCCATCCCTACACCGGCATTACGATCGCGCTGGCAACGATGCACGGCAAGGCCGGAGCCCTCGCGCCGGCCTTCGCGACACTCGGCGTGTCGCTGGCGGTGCCGGAGGATATTGACACCGATGCGCTCGGCACCTTCAGCGGCGAGATCCCGCGTCTGCAGCCGCCGCAGGAAACCGCGATCGCGAAAGCACGGCTGGCGATGGCGGCGACCGGGCTGCCCCTTGGTCTCGCGACCGAAGGCAGTTTCGGCCCGGACCCGCTGATCGGGTTTGTGCCGATGCATCGCGAATTGGCGGTGCTGGTCGACGATCTCCACGGCCAAGTGGTCTGCGAATGGTGGAACACCCACGAAACCAATTTCGCCAACCGCGTGGTGGGCAGCGCATCCGAGCTGGATGAAGTACAGCTTGTGCGCTGGGGTTTTCCAGCGCATGCGCTGATCGTGCGCGGCGAACCCAGCGGGCCGGTCTTCAAATCGCTGCGTGATCGCAGCGGATTGGATGACGCGATCGCCGTCTGCATTGCCGCCTCGCCCTCGCGTCGGGTGCGGATCGAAACCGATATGCGCGCGCATCTCAACCCGACCCGCATGCGCCAGATCTCACTCCTGGGCGGACATATGGTCGAACGCCTGCGCTGCCGCTGCCCGCGCTGCCATGCGCCGGGCTTCGGGCGGGTGGATGTGGTGACCGGCTTGCCCTGTGGATGGTGCGGATACCCAACGGCGGCCGTCCTCGCCGAAATCCACGGCTGCGCCGCCTGCTCCGAACGCCTGCATCTGCCGCGCAGCGATGGCCTGCGCCAGAGCGATCCGGCGCAGTGCGATCTGTGCAACCCCTAGTGCATGCATCGTCATCGCCGCGGACCCGGGCCTTGATGACCAGAATGGATCTGTTCCGCAGTTCCATGACTGAAGATGCCGTTGTCGCAGGGAGATCTTGCCGAGCGCGGCGCCGGCCGCCATGCTCGTCAATCATTTCGACCACCAGCATACGACCCGCATGACAGACTCCCGCGCTGCCGCATCACCCTCTTCTCTGGTCATCGTACGGCCGGACGATTGGCACGTGCATCTGCGCGACGGCGCGATGCTGCGCCATGCACTCCCGGACACCGCGCGCCGATTCGCGCGCGCGATCGTCATGCCCAATCTGGATCCGCCTGTGACCACCACCGGGCAGGCGATCGCCTATCGCGAACGCATCCTCGCCGCGCTGCCTGAAGGTGCGCGCTTCGATCCGCTGATGACGCTGTATCTCACCGAAGCGACTCCACCGGAAGAAATCGCGCGCGCCAAAGCCAGCGGCGTCGTGCATGCGGTGAAGTATTACCCCGCCAACGCCACCACCAACGCCCATCACGGCGTACGCGATCTGCGCAGCTGCAGCGCGGTACTGGAGGCGATGCAGCAGCACGACCTGCCTCTGCTCATGCACGGAGAAGTCACCGACAGCGAGATCGACGTATTCGACCGCGAGGCGGTCTTCATCGAACGACATCTAACGCCATTGGTGCGCGAGTTCCCGCAATTGCGCGTCGTGCTCGAGCACATCACCACCCGTCATGCAGCGCAGTTCGTGGCGGAGGCGCCGGCGAAAGTCGCAGCGACCGTGACCGCGCACCATCTGCTGCTGAATCGCAACGCCATGTTCGCTGGAGGGCTGAGGCCTCACCTTTATTGCCTGCCGGTACTCAAACGCGAAGAACACCGACGGGCACTGGTAGAAGCGGCCACCAGCGGCGATCCGAAATTCTTTCTCGGCACCGACAGCGCGCCGCATCCGCGTCACGCCAAGGAGTCGGCCTGCGGCTGCGCCGGAATCTATACCGCGCACGCCGCACTGGAGCTGTACGCCGAAGCATTCGAGGACGCCGGCCGGCTGGACAGGCTGGAAGGCTTTGCGAGCCTGCACGGCCCTGCGTTCTACCGGTTACCGCGCAATCCGGAGACGGTGACGTTGGAGCGGGCAGATTGGGAGGTGCCGACGCAGATCGGGATCGAAGCCCAAACGCTGGTTCCGTTCCGCGCCGGTACACGCGTGCGCTGGCGACTGGCCGCACACGAGTCCGCAATCTGAGCGACCGCGGTTAAAGCACTGTCGGCGCGCTGATCTGAGCCTGTTTGCGCACGATCAACATCGCGATTTCCAGCGCCTGCTCATAGTTCAGGCGCGGATCGACCGTCGTGCGGTAAGCGCGCTCCAGATCGATATCGGTCAGATCGCGCGCACCGCCGGTGCATTCGGTGACGTCCTCGCCGGTCAGCTCCAGATGCACGCCGCCCAAGCGGGTGCCCGCTGCGGCGTGAAGTTCGAACGCCTGTTCCAGCTCGCTGCGGATATTCACGAATCGACGGGTCTTGTAGCCGTTGCTGGTGGATTCGGTGTTGCCATGCATCGGATCGCAGATCCACAGCACCCGGCGACCGTCGCGTTTCAGCGCGTCCAGAAGCAGCGGTAATTTTTCGGCGATCGACGTTGCGCTCATGCGGTGGATCAGACTCAGACGGCCCGGCTCATCGTTCGGATTAAGCACGTCGATCAGCCGCAGCAGCTGGTCCGGCGTTACAGACGGGCCGATCTTGATCGCGATCGGGTTGCGGATACCGCGGAAATATTCGGTGTGCGCGCCGTCGACCGCGGCGGTGCGCATGCCGATCCACGGAAAATGCGTGCCGAGGTTGAACCAGCCCGGCTGACGCGGCACCTGACGGGTCACGCCCTGTTCGTACGGCAGCAACAGCGCTTCGTGCGACGTGTAGAACTCGACGCTGCGCAAGTTGTGCAGCGATTCGCCGGACAGTGTCTCCATGAAACGCACGGCGTCGCCGATGCCGGCGACCATCTTCTGATATTCGTCCGCAAGCGGCGAATGGCCCACCCAGTCCAGGTTCCAGTATTCGGGATGATGCAAATCGGCAAAGCCATCGTCGATCAACGCGCGGATGAAGTTCATCGTCATCGCTGAACGCGCGTGCGCCTTGATCATCCGCCGCGGGTCCGGGATACGCGCTTCCGCAGTGAACTCCGGGCCGTTGATCACGTCGCCGCGATAGCTCGGAAGGGTCACCCCGTCTTTGGTTTCGCTGTCGGCGGAGCGCGGCTTGGCGTACTGCCCGGCGAAACGGCCAACGCGCACCACAGGCAACCGCAGGCCGTGCACCAGCACAAGGCTCATCTGCAGCAGCACCTTGAGTCGGTTGGAAATGACCTCGGGCGTGCAGTCTTCAAAAATCTCGGCGCAGTCGCCACCCTGCAGCAGGAAGCGTTTTCCTTCCTGCGCTTCGGCGATCTGCTGCCGCAGATTCATCACTTCGCGCGAAGTCACCAACGGCGGCAGCGCATGCAGTTCGCCGAGCACGCCTTCGAGCTGCTGCGGATCGCTGTACGTGGGCTGCTGCAGCGCCTGACGGTCGCGCCAGCTGGCGGGTGTCCAGCCATGCGGCGGCGGAACGACGGATTGCAGGTGATCGGGACGGTTCATGGTTTTCATCTTGATCGTCATCGGGGTTGACTCAGCGCTTCTTGAAAGCCGTATACAGGGCCCATCCGGTCAACAACATGAACCAGAGCAGACTCCAAGCCGGCATCGACAGGCCGAGGAAAGTCCAATCGACCTTGGCGCATTCGCCGGAGCCAGTCAGGACTTTTTTGATGACATCGGTCAGCGGATTGACCTCCATCATGAACATCAGCGGCGGGCCGCATGCGGGCACTTGATCCGCTGGCAGCAGGGTCAACCAGACATGACGGCCGGCAATACCAAGGCCGACTGCCGCCGGAACGAGAGCGGCCAGCCCGTAAAACCGACGGCCGAAGGCGTTTTTCGGCGCGTGCAGGCCGCCGATCAGGAATACCGCGGCCATACCCGCGAATGCAATGCGTTGGAAAATGCACAGCGGACACGGCAGCAAGTCCCACTGGAACTGGGAGAAGATCGCGAAACCGATCAGCCCGCAGCACACCAGGAAGCCCAGCAGAAACTGGGAGCGGAACGACCAGCGAAAGGGATTCGATTGCATGCTTTGACGTCGGGGCGCGCAGGGCAGGAAAAGAGAATGACCAGCATAAGCCGGGTCTAGTTCCAAATCCGCAGCATGCAGGCTCGGAACGGAACTCACGATAACAAAAACCCCAGCGGCTGCCGGGGTTTTCGTCATAACGACTGTACAGGTCTTGATGCCCTGCGCGACAGCTGACCGCACAGGATCGCGTGGCCGGCAGAACGCGGCTCAGGCGGCGGCTTCGGGGCGGTCGACCAGCTCGACGTAAGCCATCGGAGCATTGTCGCCGTCGCGGAAGCCGCACTTCAGGATCCGCAGATAACCACCTGGACGCTCGCGATAACGCGGGCCGAGGGTGGTGAACAGCGTGCCTACCGCTTCCTTGTCGCGCAGACGCGAGAAGGCGAGGCGACGATTGGCGACGCCGTCGATTTTCGACAGTGTGATCAGAGGCTCGGCAACGCGACGAAGCTCTTTGGCCTTCGGCAGCGTGGTGCGGATCAGGCCGTGCTTGATCAGCGATGACGCCATGTTGCGAAACATCGCTTCACGGTGGGCGCTGGTACGGCTGAATTTGCGTCCGGATTTCAGGTGGCGCATGGTCGTGATTCCTGGTTATCGGACGCCGATGCTTTCGGCATCGGCGCAAATGTATAGATGATTCTAAGACTCAGCCCAGCATACCGTGAGCGGCGATGCCGGCCGGTGGCCAGTTTTCGAGCTTCATACCGAGAGAGAGGCCGCGCTGGGCGAGGACTTCCTTGATCTCGGTCAGGGACTTCTTACCGAGGTTGGGGGTCTTCAACAGCTCGACTTCGGTCTTCTGGATCAAGTCGCCGACGTAGTAAATGCTTTCGGCCTTGAGGCAGTTGGCCGAACGTACGGTCAGTTCGAGATCGTCAATCGGACGCAGCAGGATCGGGTCGACTCCAGTGGCGGCCGGCTTGGCAGCGCCGCGGTCGCGGTGCGTAAAGTCGCCAAACACCGAGAGCTGATCGGTGAGGATGTCGGCGGCAGTGCGCACGGCTTCCTCGGCGTCGATCGTGCCGTTGGTTTCGATATCGAGGACCAACTTGTCAAGATCGGTACGCTGTTCGACGCGGGCCGATTCGACCTCATAGGCAACGCGGCGAACAGGCGAGAACGAGGCATCCAGCATCAGACGACCGATCGCACGGGTTTCTTCGTCCGGACGACGACGCGAGGCCGCCGGCTGATAGCCGAAACCGCGCTCGATCTTCAGACGCATGTTGAGCGCGGCGTCCTTGGTCAGATGTGCGATCACATGGTCGGTATTCAGAATCTCGACGTTGTGGTCGGTCTTGATGTCGCCCGCCGTCACAACGCCAGGGCCCTGCTTGTTCAGACTCAGGGTTGCGGCGTCGCCGGTCCCCATGCGGATCGCGACATCTTTGAGATTCAACAAAACTTCCAGCACATCTTCCTGCAGGCCTTCAACTGTCGTGTACTCATGGAGCACGCCGTCGATCTCGACCTCAGTGATGGCATAACCTGGGATCGAGGACAAAAGCACGCGGCGCAGCGCATTGCCGAGGGTGTGGCCGTAGCCACGTTCCAGCGGTTCGATCACAACCTTGGCGCGGTTGCCGGCAAGGCGCTCGATCTGGGGAGCGCGCGGACGCAGGACCTGGTTGGCGGATACCGTCATCTTTTGGTGTCTCCTGGAGCCGGGGCCTTGCGACCGCAGCGGTGTTTCGGGGGCCTCCCCGGGCGAGGGAAGCGATCGCTGCGCGACGCGCAACGACCGTGGGGGTGGGAGTCTCGTCGCCGGACAGACCGGCGACGCCTCACCATCGCTTACTTCGAATACAACTCGACGATCAGCGCTTCATTGATGTCGGCCGGCAAATCGCCACGATCCGGTACAGCTTTGAACACGCCGGTGAATTTCTTGCTGTCGACTTCGATCCAACCCGGGGTCAGATCCATCGTCGAAGCGACATTCAGCGCTTCCTGCACACACATCTGCTTCTGGGCGCGCTCGGACAGCGTAATCGCGTCCCCTGCTTTGATCTGGTAGGACGGCAGATTCACCGACTTGCCATTGATCAGCACGCCGCGGTGCGAGACCAGTTGGCGAGCGGCCGGTCGTGTTACCGCAAAACCCATGCGATAAACAACGTTGTCGAGACGGGTCTCAAGCATCTGCAGAAGGTTCTCGCCGGTGTTGCCTTTCTTGGTCGAGGCTTTCTTGTAATAGTTGCGGAACTGACGCTCCAGCAAACCGTAAATACGCTTGACCTTCTGCTTTTCGCGCAGCTGGGTGGCGTAGTCGGAGAGCTTGCCCTTGCGTGAAGCGCCGTGCTGGCCGGGCTTCTGCTCGAGTTTGCACTTCGAGTCGAGCGCACGCGCCGGTGACTTCAGACTGAGGTCTGCACCCTCGCGACGAGCGAGTTTGCAGGTGGGACCGATATAACGAGCCATGGTGGTTTCTGCTCCTCAGGCCGTCGCGTTAGACGCGACGTTTTTTCGGCGGACGGCACCCGTTGTGCGGGATGGGCGTCACATCGATGATGTTGATGATCTTGTAGCCGACGCTGTTCAACGAGCGCACAGCCGATTCGCGACCCGGGCCTGGACCCTTGATCCGCACTTCCAGCGCCTTCACACCGTAGTCGAGTGCGGCCTTGCCGGCTTTTTCGGCAGCGACCTGAGCAGCGAACGGGGTCGACTTGCGCGAACCACGGAACCCGGCACCGCCGGACGTCGCCCATGAAAGCGCGTTGCCCTGACGGTCGGTGATCGTAATGATCGTGTTGTTGAACGAAGCGTGGACGTGGGCGATACCGTCAGTGACGATACGCTTGATCTTCTTCTTGGTTTTGGTTGCTGACGGCTTGGCCATAGTGATTCCCCCTTACTTCCTGATGGCCTTGCGCGGGCCCTTGCGGGTACGTGCATTGGTCCGAGTGCGCTGGCCGCGAAGCGGCAGGCCGCGGCGATGACGTAGACCGCGGTAGCAGCCCAGGTCCATCAAACGCTTGATGGCCATGCCGATCTCACGACGCAGATCGCCCTCAACCGTGATCTTGCCGATCTCGGCGCGGAGACGCTCGACTTCGGGTTCCGACAGGTCGCGGATCTTGGTGCTCGAGGTGACGCCTGCAGCTACGCAGACCTGCTTCGAACGGGTACGGCCGATGCCGTAGATGCTTTGCAGCCCAACCCAGACATGTTTCTGGGCAGGCAGGTTGACACCTGCAATACGCGCCATGCGCGAATCTCCAACTGGTTTGGCGACCGGGTCACCCCGGCGTATGGGGCACTTGAATCAAGTGAACTCGAAATTCTAACAGGGCCTCGATGTTGAGGGAAGAGGCAGCATCGAAACGCTGCTCGCTGGATTCCCTAATGGCAAGCCAGCACTGCTTCCGGCATGGGGAGAGTGCCCATGCTCCGGCGATAGATTGGGATTGACAGGTGGGGGCGCTTCTTATCGAAGCGGTCCTTCTCCGCCGGCCGACACTCCTCATGTGTCGGCACTGGCTCCAATCCACCCACGCTCGAGACCGCCGCGCAGGTCGCCCATCTTGCTTTCCCGTGAGATTGGGGAAAGCGGGAATATCATATTTATCTAAATCAGCAAAAAAATCCGCGAACGGCGAGCGATCGAATCGCTTCAGCGTGTCCGCGCGCCTCCCTTCAAATTCGCTTTTTTCAGCAGGCTTTCGTATTGATGCGACATCAAATGCGCCTGGATCTGGGCAATGAAGTCCATCACCACCACCACCACGATCAACAGCGAGGTGCCGCCAAAATAGAACGATGTGCCGAGTTCGGTCTGCATGAACGTAGGCAGAAGGCAGACGATGACAAGATAGATTGCACCAGCCATCGTCAATCGGGTCAGCACGGCATCGATATAGTCAGCAGTCGCTTTGCCAGGACGGATGCCGGGGATCAAAGCACCCGACTTCTTCAGGTTATCGGCAGTTTCCTGAGAATTGAAGACCAGCGCGGTATAGAAGAACGCAAACCCGATGATCAGCGCAGCAAACAGGATCATGTAAAGCGGCTCGCCTGGAGAAAGCGCCTGCGAAACTTTCTGCAGCACGCTGACATTGCCGCTGGCGCTGAACCAGGTCGATGCCGTGGCCGGGAACATGATGATGGATGAGGCGAAGATCGCCGGAATCACGCCCGACATATTGAGCTTGAGCGGCAGAAACGAAGTCTGATTCATATATGCATTACGACCGCCCTGACGGCGAGCATAATTCACGGTGATCCGCCGTTGCCCTCTTTCGACGAAGACAACGAAGTAAGTAAACGCCATCACGATCACGATGATCGCAATCACCGTTAACGAGCTCATATCTCCGTTTCGGGCTTGCTCAAGCGTATTGAGCACTGCGCCCGGCAGGCCAGCGACGATACCGGCAAAAATGATCAACGACACGCCATTGCCGATACCGCGCTCTGTCACCTGCTCACCCAGCCACATCAGAAACA
The DNA here is from genome assembly GCA_031419075.1 of Lysobacterales bacterium. Lineage (GTDB taxonomy): Bacteria > Pseudomonadota > Gammaproteobacteria > Xanthomonadales > Xanthomonadaceae > Lysobacter_I. The sequence goes on along the minus strand of JANOKD010000059.1, from coordinate 10,879 downwards.
TCGTGCCCGCGGTGAGAGACACGACCGCAGTCAGCACAAAACCCATGCCGGGTGAATACACCACGGGAATACCGTTGTTGGCGCCGGACGCCTGCAGGGCAGTGGCAATACCAGCGGCTTGGAATACAGCGAGGGGGATCGCACCAATGCGCGACCACTGAGTGATGCGACGACGACCGGACTCGCCCTCCTTCTGGATCGCCTTCAGGCTGGGCACAATCTGCACAAGCAGCTGCACGATGATCGATGCCGAGATGTACGGCACGACGTTCAGCGCAAAAAGACTGAAGCGCTCCAGTGCACCACCAGAAAACATGTTGAACATGTCGACGATGGTGCCTTCCTGGGACTTCATAAGTTCCAGCATCGCATCGGGGTTGACGCCAGGCACAGGGATATAACACCCGATACGGTAGACGATCAGGGCCCCAACTACGAACAGCAAGCGCTGGCGGAGCTCGGTAAATTTACCAAGCCCGCCACCCATGCCGCCCATCGCACTCGCGCTTCGCGCCATGCTCGAATTACTCCTCGATGCTGCCGCCGGCGGCTTCGATCGCCGCACGGGCGCCAGCAGTCGCCAGAATCCCTTTGAGCACGAGCTTCTTGCTCAGCTCACCTTTTTTCACAACCTTGATTTTCTTTGCGCCAGGCGGCACCAATTTGGCAGCCCGCAACACAGAAAGGTCGATCGTGCCTTCCAGCTTTTCCAGCTGATACAGCAGCACTTCGGCAGTGTCTTTCGACATCTTCGAACGGAAACCGATCTTTGGCAGGCGACGCTGCATCGGCATCTGACCGCCTTCAAAGCCGGCCTTGATCTTGCCCTTGCCGGAGCGAGCGAACGAGCCTTTGTGACCGCGACCGGCCGTTTTGCCGAGACCGGAGCCGATACCGCGACCAACGCGGGTCCGCTCTTTACGGGCGCCGTCGGCAGGCTTGAGTGTATTCAGGCGCATACGATTACTCCTCTACGCGAACAAGATAGTGCAGCTGCGTGATCAAGCCACGCACCTGCGGACTGTCCTTCAACTCGCGGACATCATTCAGTTTATTCAGGCCCAACGCCTTCACCGAAAGACGGTGACGGGCTTGGGTGCCGCGCAGACCTTTAACCAAGCGAACCTTGATCATGCCAGTGCCGTTTGTGGAATCAGCCATTCTGAATCTCCTCTGCCTTCTTGCCGCGCTTGGCCGCAATGCGGGTCGGCGACTGCATGGACTCAAGACCTTTGAGCGTGGCGCGGACCAGATTGATCGGATTGCGCGAGCCGGTGGCTTTCGCCAACACGTTCTTTACGCCGACCGCTTCAAGGACGGCGCGCATCGCGCCGCCGGCGATCACGCCAGTACCTTCTGAAGCGGGCTGCATGTACACGTGAGCTGCGCCATGGCCCGATTTCACGGCATGCCACAAAGTACCGTTGTTGAGGTCGACGCTGGTCATGCTCTTACGGGCATATTCCATCGATTTCTGGATCGCGACCGGCACTTCACGCGCCTTGCCGTAGCCAAAGCCGATTTTCCCTGCACCGTCACCCACCACCGTCAATGCGGTGAAAGTGAACTGGCGACCACCCTTGACGGTCTTGCTGACGCGGTTGACCGCGATCAGCTTTTCGATCATGCCATCATCGACTTCTTCGCGATTGCGATCACGATCGCGGCCGCGCGACTCACGTTGTTCTGCCATTTCGATATCTCGTTTGAGTTTGGGAAATTGCGGCTTCGCCGCTTATGATTGTGATGTGCCTCGGGTGCTCCGCGCCACCCGGAACCGGAGGGCACGTCCGATGTCTGCCACATCGGCGGATCGAACAAGAGGTGGAACAATGCCCACCCTTTTCAACTAAAACTTAGAACTTCAGGCCGCCTTCGCGTGCAGCTTCGGCAAGCGCTTTAACGCGCCCGTGATAACGATAGCCCGAGCGATCAAACGCAATCTTTTCGATACCGGCGGCAAGCGCCTTCTCGGCAATCATTCGGCCCACCTTGGCGGCGGCCTCACTGTTCTTCTTGCTTTTGAGGCCATCACCCACTTCGGCCTGCAAGGTATTGGCAGCTGCCAACACTTTGGAACCGTCGGCAGTAAAGACCTGGGCGTACAGATGTTGGCCAGTGCGCAACACGGTCAGACGCGGCACGCCGAGCACGCGGATATGAGAACGCGTGGATTTGGCGCGACGCAGACGGGCGGTATTCTTGATGCTGCTCATGATCTTGATCCTTCGGAAGCGGATAGGCCCGATTAGGCCTTCTTGGCTTCCTTGCGAATGATGGTTTCGTCGGAGTACTTCACGCCCTTGCCCTTATAGGGTTCCGGCGGCCGGAATGCGCGGATTTTCGCGGCAACTTCACCAACGCGCTGCTTATCGGCGCCCGAGACAAGAATCTCGGTCTGCGTCGGCGTGGCGATGGTGATGCCTTCCGGCGCCGAAAACACAACCGGGTGCGAGAAGCCGAGCGCGAGATTCAGGTCATTGCCCTGCATCGAGGCACGGTAACCGACGCCGACGAGGTCGAGCTTGCGCTGGAAGCCCTCGCTGACGCCATGCACCATATTGGCCAGGATCGCGCGAAGGGTGCCGGTCAGCGGGATCAGCGAATCGTCGTTGGCCGAAAGCATGGCATTGCCATCTTCGATCTTGACTTCGATGCCCGCAGGTTTGGCAATCGACAAGGTACCTTTCGGACCCTTGACGCTCACGCTACCGGATTGGATGTTGAGTTCAATACCCTTCGGGAGGGTAATCGGCTTTTTGGCGACACGAGACATGGGCGAGCTCTCCTTACGCCACGAAGCACAGAACTTCACCGCCGACGCCGTGTTGGCGCGCCTGCGTGTCGGTCATGATGCCCTTGGAGGTTGAAATGATGGCGACGCCGAGACCGCCGAGCACTTTCGGCAGCGCGTCCTTGCCGCGGTACTGACGCAGGCCCGAACGCGAGACGCGATGCAGACGCTCGATGACCGGCTTGCCTTCGTAATATTTGAGTGCGATCTCAAGCGTCGCCTTGGCACCCTCTTCAATCACGCGAATGTCGCCAATGTAACCTTCGGTCTTGAGGACGTTGGCGATCGCGACTTTCGTCTTGGACGACGGCATTTTCACCGTCTGTTTGCCAACCGCGGCCGCATTTCTGATGCGAACCAGCATGTCAGCGATGGGATCAGTCATGCTCATTGAGAGTCACCTTGATGAGTGGCACCGATATCCGCTTTCGCGAAATCTGCTTGTTTTGAGTTGGCCAGATACGAATATCCAGCTCGTGAAACCGGTTGCCCGGGGCGAATCAATACTGCCGGATACAGCTACAGGCCGGACGAACCGGCCTGTGCGACTGCAAAGTCTAACAGCTCCGGAGGACTGCTTACCAGCTGGCTTTGCGAAGACCCGGCACGTCACCGCGCATGGTGGCTTCACGGAGCTTGTTCCGGCCGAGGCCAAACTTGCGATAGACGCCGCGCGGACGGCCCGTAAGCACGCAGCGCAAAGTCTGGCGGGAAGGCGAGGAGTCGCGCGGCAGCTTTTGCAGCTTGGTAGCCGCTGCCATCTTCTCTTCCAGATCGCCGTCTTGGCTGTTGATGATCTTTTTCAGCGCATCACGCTTGGTGGCGAATTTTTTCGCCAGCTTTTTCCGCTTGACTTCGCGGTTCACCATCGATGTCTTTGCCATGAATGTGTGTCCTGAAGTCAGTTACGGAACGGGAAGCGGAAGGCTTCCAACAAAGCCTTTGCTTCGGCGTCGGTCTTTGCGGTGGTGGTGATGGCGATATCCATACCGCGAACCGCGTCGACGGCGTCGAAGTCGATTTCGGGGAAGATGATCTGTTCCTTCACACCCATGTTGTAATTACCGCGTCCATCGAATGCGCGACCCGAGACGCCACGAAAGTCGCGGACGCGGGGCAGCGAGATATTCACCAAGCGATCGAGAAATTCGAACATCTTGGCGCGACGCAGCGTGACTTTGCATCCGATCGGCCAGCCGTCACGGATCTTGAACGACGCCACCGAGACGCGGGCGTTGGTGATCACCGGCTTCTGGCCGGAGATCTTCGCCATATCGGCAACTGCGTTCTCGAGCACCTTCTTGTTTGCAGCAGCTTCGCCCACGCCCATGTTGATCGTGATCTTCATCAGCTTCGGTACTTGCATGGGATTGGTGTAACCGAACTGCTTCATCAGTTTCGGCACCACTTCTTCCTTATAAAACTGTTCCAGACGAGTCGTCATTTATGCATTCCTCAGGCGTCAACCGCCTCACCGCTGGAGCGGAACACGCGTAGTTTGCGTCCATCCTCCAGCTTTTTAATACCGATGCGTCCACCCTTGCCTGAGGCCGGATTGAACAGCATGACGTTGGAAATATGGATCGAAGCTTCTCGCTCGATCACGCCGCCGGCCTGACCCACTTGAGGATTCGGCTTGGTGTGGCGCTTGATGATGTTGATGTTGGAGACGATGACGCGCTCGCCTTCAACGCTGACAACATCGCCCTGCTTGCCTTTATCTTTACCGGCGGTCACGACCACGCGGTCGCCTTTTTTAATACGATTCATGTCTGTTTCCTCCGCTCACAGCACTTCGGGCGCGAGCGAGACGATCTTCATGAACTTCTCGGAACGCAGTTCGCGCGTCACCGGTCCGAAGATGCGGGTGCCGATCGGCTCAAGCTTGTTGTTCAACAGCACGGCAGCGTTGGCGTCGAAACGGATCAGCGAACCGTCCGCACGGCGCACGCCCTTACGGGTGCGCACCACAACGGCGTTATAGACCTCGCCTTTCTTGACCTTGCCACGCGGGATGGCGTCTTTGATCGACACCTTGATGATGTCGCCGATGTGGGCGTAACGACGCTTGGAGCCGCCGAGTACCTTGATACACATCACTTCTTTGGCGCCGGAATTGTCTGCCACTTCGAGGTGGCTCTGCATCTGGATCATGATTCAGCCTCCTCGGTTATTCGGCTGCGCGTTCGACGATTTCGACGACGCGCCAGTTCTTGGTTTTGGACATTGGGGCACACTCCGCAACACGGACCACATCGCCTTCTTTACAGCTGTTTTCGGCGTCGTGGGCATGCAGCTTGGTGGAACGGCGGATGTACTTGCCGTACAGCTCGTGCTTGACCTGACGCTCAACCAGCACAGTGACGGTTTTATCCATCTTGTTGCTGACGACGCGGCCCTGGACAGTGCGCTGCTTCTTTTCGGTGTCCGGCTTCATTTCAATATTCATGGTCGTCGGTCCTTACTTCTTCATACCGAGCAACATGTTGACGCGGGCGATTTCACGGCGCACGCGACGAATGTCGTGGGTCTTGGCGAGCTGGCCGGTCGCTTTCTGCATGCGGAGCGAAAAACGCTCTTTCTGCAGATCGAGCAGGTGGCTCTTCAGCTCATCGGCCGACTTGGCCCGGAGTTGTTTGAGTTCCATCAGCGCACCGTCCGGGTCACAAAAGTGGTGGTGACCGAGAGCTTGGCGGCGGCGAGGCGGAAAGCCTCACGCGCGGTCGCCTCATCAACGCCCTCAATCTCATAGATCATACGGCCGGGCTGGATCTGAGCGACCCAGTACTCGACGTTGCCCTTACCGGAGCCCATGCGGACTTCGATCGGCTTCTGCGTGATCGGCTTGTCAGGAAACACGCGGATCCACATTTTTCCGCCACGCTTCACATAGCGGCTGATGGTGCGGCGCGCAGCTTCGATCTGACGGGCAGTCAAGCGGCCGGTCGCGGTCGCCTTCAGGCCGTACTCACCAAAACTGACGGCATTCGCGCACCAGCTCAGACCTGCATTACGGCCCTTGAAGGCCTTGCGATATTTGGTTCGCTTGGGTTGCAACATGATTAGTCCCTCGCCTCGCGATCACGACGCGGCCCACGCGGGCGATCGCGATCATTGCGGTCGTTGCGATCGCCACGCTCACCGCGCGGCGAATCATCTTGTTTCTCCTGGCCAACCTGGGAGAAATCGAAGATCTCACCCTTGTAAATCCAGGTCTTGATGCCGATCACACCATACGTGGTATGGGCTTCGGCGAAACCATAGTCGACGTCAGCGCGCAGGGTGTGCAGCGGCACGCGACCTTCGCGATACCACTCCGAGCGTGCGATTTCTGCGCCGTTGAGGCGGCCAGCGACATTGACCTTGATACCAAGCGCACCGAGGCGTATTGCATTACCGACCGCACGCTTCATGGCGCGGCGGAACATGATGCGGCGCTCAAGCTGCTGCGCGATCGATTCAGCCACCAGCTGGGCATCGAGTTCGGGTTTGCGGACCTCAGTGACATTGATATGAGCGGGAACGCCCATCAGGTCACTGATTTCCTTGCGCAGCTTCTCGATGTCCTCACCACGCTTGCCGATGACAACGCCCGGACGTGCGGTATGCACGGTGACGCGCGCAGTCTTGTTCGGACGCTCGATCAGGATCTTGCTGATCCCGGCAGCGGCGAGCTTCTTGCGAAGCATTTCGCGAACCTTGAGATCAGCGGCGAGAAAGCCGGCGAATTCCTTCTTGCCCGCATACCACTTCGAATTCCAGTCTTTGGAAATGCCGAGGCGAATACCGGTCGGATGTACTTTGTGACCCATACTTATTTACCCTCGCCCACGATCACGGTGATATGACTGGTGCGCTTCAGAATGCGGGTGCCGCGGCCCTTGGCGCGAGCCATGAAACGCTTCAGCATCGGACCTTCATCGACCATGATGGTCTTGACCTTGAGCAGGTCGATGTCGGCGCCCTGATTGTTCTCGGCGTTGGCGATCGCAGATTCCATGACCTTGCGGATCATGGCAGCTGCTTTCTTGTCCGAAAACCTGAGCAGATTCACAGCGCGCTCTGCGGAGAGGCCGCGCACCTGGTCGGCGACCAGACGGGCTTTCTGCGGGGAGATGCGTGCTGAGCGCAGAATCGCTTTCGCGTCGTTGCTATTGTTCATGATAGCCATCTCCTTACTTGCCCTTCTTGTCGCCGCCGTGACCCTTGAAGGTCCGGGTCAGTGCGAACTCGCCGAGCTTATGGCCGACCATGTTCTCGTTGATCATCACCGGCACGTGATTCTTGCCGTTGTGCACTGCGATCGTGAAACCGATCATTTCCGGCAAAACGGTTGAACGACGCGACCAGGTTTTGATCGGCTTTTTGCTGCTGCCCGCGGTCTCGACCTTCTTGATCAGATGGTGGTCGACGAACGGACCCTTCTTGAGTGAACGTGCCATGGTCGATTAGCTCCTGCGGTCACGCACGATGAACTTCTGCGTGCGCTTGTTCTTGCGGGTCTTGTAACCCTTGGTCGGTACGCCCCACGGGGTCACCGGATGCGGGTTGCCTTGGCCGGCTTTCGCCTCGCCGCCGCCGTGCGGATGGTCGACCGGGTTCATGGCCGCGCCACGGACGGTCGGCTTGATGCCGCGCCAGCGCGAAGCACCGGCTTTGCCGAGCTTCTCGAGGTTGTGTTCGGTGTTGCCGACTTCGCCGATGGTCGCGCGGCATTCGGCAGGCACTTTACGCATTTCGCCCGAGCGCAGGCGAAGCATTGCATAGATGCCTTCACGCGCGACCAGCTGCACCCCAGCGCCAGCGGCGCGGGCAATCTGGGCGCCCTTGCCAGGCTTCATTTCGATGCAATGCACGGTCGAACCGACCGGGATATTGCGCAGAGGCAGGGTGTTACCGGCTTTGATCGGGGCATCGTTGCCCGCGATCACCTGATCGCCGGTCTTCAGACCCTTCGGCGCGATGATGTAGCGACGCTCACCATCGACGTAGCACAGCAGCGCGATATGCGCGGTGCGGTTCGGATCGTATTCGATCCGCTCCACGCGCGCCGGGATGCCTTCCTTGTCGCGCTTGAAGTCGATGATGCGGTAGTGCTGCTTGTGTCCACCGCCGATATGGCGAGTAGTAATGCGACCGTGGTGATTACGGCCGCCTGTCCTGCCCTGCTTCTCGACCAGCGCGGCATGCGGGTCGCCCTTGTGGAGGCCCGGCGTAACCACACGGACCGCGCTGCGGCGACCGGGTGAAGTGGGTTTGAATGTCATCAATGGCATCGGCGAATCCTCAGACCTTGACCGTGGTGACGTCGATCGACTGGCCTTCGGCCAGCGTCACGTAGGCTTTACGCCAATCGCCGCGGCGACCGTTACGGTTACGGAACGACTTGTTCTTGCCTTTCACGTTGAGCACATTGACCGACGAGACCTTCACATCGAACAGTTTTTCGATGGCGATCTTAATGTCGGCTTTAGTGGCGTCAGTGGCGACTTCGAACGCGTACTGATTGGAAACTTCCTGGGCACGGACGGTCTTTTCAGACACGCGCGGCGCACGGATCACGCTATAGAGCTTGGCGTCGTTCATGCGAGCCACTCCTCGATCTTCTTGACCGCATCGGCAGTCATCAGGACGGTGTCGGCGCCGACCAAAGAGACCGGATCCAAGCCCTGCACATCACGAACCTGCACATACGGCAGGTTGCGAGCAGACAGGAATAGATTCTCGGAGGCATCTTCGGTGACGATCAGAGGCCGTCGGCCGAGCTCGAAACCCTTGAGCTTCTCGATCAGACCACTGGTCTTCGGCGAGTCGATATCGAACGCCTCAACGATCTTGATCCGACCCTGGCGGTTGAGTTCCGACAGAATCGCGGCGATCGCGGCACGGTACATCTTGCGATTGACCTTCTGCGCGAAGCTGCGCGGCTTGGCCGCGAATGCGCGACCACCACCGACGAAGATCGGAGCCGTCAGCGCGCCATGTCGTGCGCCGCCGCCCTTTTGCTTCTTCGACTTCTTGGTGGTGCCTTTGACTTCGGCACGGGTTTTCTGGGCCTTGGTTCCGGCGCGACCGGCATTGCGATAGGCAACGACGACCTGATGGACCAGATCGTGGCTGAATTCGCGACCGAATACGGCTTCGGAGACCGAGACGGTCTTGCTGCTATTGGTGATGGCGAGTTCCATTGTCGTCTCCCTTACTTCGTCGTCGGACGGACAATGACGTCGCCACCCGGCGCACCGGGGACCGCGCCTTTGATGGCGATCAGGCCACGCTCGACGTCGACCTTGACCACTTCAAGACGCTGTGTCGTTTGCTGATCGGCGCCCATATGGCCCGACATTTTCTTGCCCGGGAACACGCGGCCGGGCGTCTGGCGCTGGCCGATAGAACCCGGCGAGCGATGCGACAGCGAGTTGCCGTGCGTCGCGTCGCCCATGGTGAAGTTCCAGCGCTTGATCGTGCCTTGGAAGCCCTTGCCCTTGGTGACGCCTTGGACATCGACAATCTGGCCGACTTCAAAGATGTCGGCCTTGATTTCGCCGCCCACCTGGAAGTCACCAATCTTGTCGGCTTCGACGCGGAGTTCCCACAGGCCACGGCCGGCTTCGACTTTCGCCTTGGCCAGATGACCAGCTTCCGGCTTGTTAATCAACGCAGCGCGTTTCACGCCAGCGGTGATCTGCACGGCGCTGTAGCCGTCGATCTCGGGGGTCTTGATCTGGACAATGCGATTCGGCGTCGCTTCGATCAGTGTCACCGGGATGGACTTGCCGTCTTCGGTGAACAGTCGGCTCATGCCGGCCTTGCGGCCGACGATGCCCAACGAATATTTCTTCGCGGTCATGTGTGGCGGCCTCAGGTCAACTTGATCTGGACGTCGACGCCAGCCGCGAGCTCGAGCTTCATCAGCGCGTCCACGGTCTTGTCGTTGGGATCGACGATATCGAGCACACGCTTGTGCGTGCGGGTTTCGTACTGGTCGCGCGCATCTTTGTCGACGTGCGGCGACACCAGAACGGTGTAGCGTTCGATCTTGGTCGGCAGCGGGATCGGGCCGCGCACTTGCGCGCCGGTCCGCTTGGCCGTCTCGACGATCTCACTGGCCGAACGGTCGATCAGACGATGATCGAACGCTTTAAGCCGGATCCGGATCTTTTGGTCCGCCATGACGGAATTCCTCGTAGAAAGAGCGACAGGTCCGGCGGCTAGGTGCGCCGAACCCCGTTAATTGTTTAAGCAGATTCAAACAAACACTGGAAACAAAAAAAGCAGGCCGGTTTCCCGACCCGCCAGACAATGAAGTTGCGAACGCGACAACATGCCCCTGCCGCAGGTGCTCCGATAAAGTTCGGGGCTGGCGGGGGCTATGCCGTTGCGACGTTTCCTTGTCCGGCGAAGACGAAGCGCATCCAGCACTTCATTTCGCTTTCCGAGGACTGCTCAAGAGCAATCCGCGAAGTGGTCTTGCATTATAGAGGAGGTTTTGGCGGCCTTGCAAGCGGTTGGAAGCGGTCTTTTGCATACGACTCGCTCAAAAGCCAAGATCGCGAACTTTCAACTCCTCCGGACTGGATCCCCGCCTTCGCGGGGATGACGCTTTGACAAGGCTCTGCGCGCTTTCGCGCGCAGAGGTCGAAGCATCACTTGATGATCTTTGCCACCACGCCGGCGCCGACCGTACGGCCGCCTTCGCGAATCGCGAAGCGCAGACCTTCGTCCATCGCCACCGGGTTGATCAGACTCACCACCATCTTCACGTTGTCGCCCGGCATCACCATCTCCACGCCTTCCGGCAACTCACAGGCACCTGTGATGTCGGTCGTGCGGAAATAGAACTGTGGACGATAGCCCTTGAAGAACGGCGTATGGCGACCACCCTCGTCCTTGCTCAGCACATACACTTCGGCTTCAAAGTCCGTGTGCGGCTTGATCGAACCGGGCTTGCACAGCACTTGGCCGCGCTGCACGTCGTCGCGCTTGGTACCGCGCAGCAACAGACCCGCGTTGTCGCCCGCCTGGCCCTGATCCAGCAGCTTGCGGAACATCTCAACGCCCGTCACCGTCGTCTTCTGCGTCGGA
>JANOKD010000058.1:0-4115 GCA_031419075.1 Lysobacterales bacterium | reverse complement strand
AAACCGGGTTCCATAGGAGGAAACGAGCGAAAGTCGGCATTTATCTGGCGAAGTTTCGTGATTTTTTGATTTGAAGCCGATGCGGCGAGATCCGTCGGCACGCGCAGTAGATTCCGCTGGCTTGATCAGCGTTGCCTTAACTTTGTTTGGAGTAAGCGAATCAAAGTTTACAGCAAGATAGTATCCATCCTTACTCTTTCGTTGCCCTGATGATTGCTGGGCATAGCTGCGATTCCCGAAAATTTGGCTTGCGTTTGATGATGTTTTTAGTTCAATTGAAAAGGTGTCATCATCAATAAAGACAATATCTTTGTCGTTTTTTGCTGTTCTCTGCGCCACGCTGTTGGATATGCTGCAACAACTTCAGCTGGAATCAGCTCGTGAAGCAGTGCTCCGACAATCTGGGGCTTTGGAAAAATATGAGTACCAATTATTAATCTATGATTGCCAATTGATGAGTTGAATAATGCATTCCAAGCAGCATGAACAAAGCTCGCAATCTCTTGTCGCTCTAGGGGATGCCTGTCAATTAATGATGCAGTGGCAGCTTTCCATTCACGTTTATTCTTTGGATATGGTGAGGTCATCACTTACTTAATTCCTTCAAGTAGAGCCGATGGCAGAACTCTTAATGCACGTGCAATTACAACTATGTTCTGAAGGCTTATGTTTCTTTCCCCTCTCTCAACAGATCCGATGTAGGTTCTGTGCAATGAGCAGGCGTCGGCCAACTCCTCTTGAGAGAGACCTCTTTTAGTTCTAAGGTTTCGAACAAGGGCGCCAAACGCTGATTGATGGTTGGTCATGGTGCGAGTCTGCTTACGGTGATAACTTTAGGTCTACAGACTATAAGTAGCGATGCCAGTGACATAGCGGTTAGGGTGGGCCCTTGGCCCACCGCTCTTGAAATCAAAACGTCTGTTTCGCCAGAACCCCGTATACGCATTCGCTTGATGCCTTGTTTTACGATGATCGGCGATGCGGTGGGCCAAGGGCCCACCCTACGAATTCCGGAGTTTTTTGGCGATGAAGGTAAGGTCTAAGGGTGCACGCGTAAGCCGGAGTTGCGGAAAGTGATTCCGCGCTACGAAAAGCCATAAAAAACGGGCGCCGAAGCGCCCGTTTTCTTTTCTTATGCAACCGCATGGATCAATAGCGGTAATGATCCGGCTTGTACGGGCCGTCTTTCGACACGCCCAGATACTCGGCCTGGTCGGTGGTCAGTTCGGTCAGCACCACGCCGATCTTTTCCAGATGCAGACGCGCCACTTCTTCGTCCAGCTTCTTCGGCAGGATGTAGACCTTGGCTTCGTAGCTGTCCTTGTTGGCCCACAGGTCGATCTGCGCCAGCGTCTGGTTGGCGAACGAGTTCGACATCACGAAGCTCGGGTGCCCGGTGGCGCAGCCCAGATTCACCAGACGGCCTTCGGCCAGCAGGTAGATCGCGTTGCCGGCGTTGAACGTGTACTTGTCCACCTGCGGCTTGATGTTCAGACGCACGGCGTCGGACTCATTGAGCTTGTCGACCTGGATCTCGTTGTCGAAGTGGCCGATGTTGCAGACGATGGCCTGATCTTTCATCTGCGACATGTGCTCAAGCGTCAGCACGTCTTTGTTGCCGGTGGTGGTGACGTAGATATCGCCACGGCCGAGGGTGGACTCGACGGTGTTGACCTCGAAGCCTTCCATCGCGGCCTGCAGGGCGTTGATCGGATCGATCTCGGTGACGATGACGCGGGCGCCGTACGCGCGCAGCGAATGCGCCGAGCCCTTGCCGACGTCGCCGTAACCGCAGACGACCGCGTACTTGCCGGCCAGCATCACGTCCATCGCGCGCTTTAGGCCGTCGGCCAGCGACTCGCGGCAGCCGTACAGATTGTCGAACTTCGACTTGGTGACCGAGTCGTTGACGTTGATCGCCCGCACCAGCAGCTTGCCCTGCTCCAACATCTGATACAGGCGGTGCACGCCGGTGGTGGTTTCTTCGGACACGCCCTTCCAGTCCTTGACCACATTGGTCCAGAAGCCCGGACGGTCTTTGGCGACGCGCTTGAGCAGATTCTTGATCACGCCTTCTTCGTGCGACGAGGCCGGCTCATCCACCCACTTCGAGCCCTGTTCCAGCTCATAGCCCTTGTGGATCAGCAGGGTCACGTCGCCGCCGTCGTCGACGACCAGCTCCGGACCTTTGCCGCCCGGGAAGGTCACGGCGTCAAGGGTGCAGTCCCAATACTCTTCCAGCGTCTCGCCTTTCCAGGCAAATACCGGGGTGCCGGTGACGGCAATCGCGGCCGCGGCGTGGTCCTGGGTCGAGAAAATGTTGCAGGAGGCCCAGCGGACGTTGGCGCCGAGATCCTTCAGGGTTTCGATCAACACTGCGGTCTGGATGGTCATGTGCAGCGAGCCGGTCACGCGCACGCCCTTGAGCGGCTTGGCGGCGGCGTATTTCTGGCGGATCGACATCAGGCCCGGCATTTCCTGCTCGGCGATATCCAGTTCCTTGCGGCCCCAGTCGGCGAGCGACAGATCGGCAACCTTATAGTCGGGAAACGTTTTAACTTGTGCATTCATGGCGGTCATTGTTCCGTCGAGTGCGCCCGGGTGATGACCGGGTGCGCAGTGAACGGGCGCCGTTGCAGGAAGATGCAACCCCTGCCGAGCCTGATTCCGGACCTGTGCCGGACTTGCAGCGCCCCTCGGTGGGGAGGGAGATTGTATCGCTTCTTCGCGATGAAAGGATGAATCCGGCTGCGGGCTCAAGTGGTCCCCGGCGCGGGCTGACATGACCTGTGGCGCATTCACATCCCCGGGTCTGGCACCAAGATGACCAACTGCCCGTTGGCCGTCCCAGGAGTTCCCGCCGCCATGTCTTCCTGCTATCCCGCATTCCGCCCGCTCGTCCTGCCGGCGCTGCTTGCCCTCGCACTGACTGCCCCCGCTGGACTCGCCCAACAGGCCCCAGCGGCCCAAGCGCAAAACGCACCCGGCTACCGCACGCCGGCCCCTGAACTCAAGGCCATCGTCGACGCCCCGCGCGCGCCGCAGCTGTCGCTCAGCCCGCGCCGCGATCTGGCTGCGCTGCAGCAGATTCCGCCGCTGCCGTCGATTGCGCTGGTCGCGCAGCCCGAACTCAAGCTGGCCGGTCTGCGGCTCAACCCGCGCAGCTATTCCCCCAGCCGGTTTTCGTTCGCCAGTGATTTCTGGCTGATGGATATTGCGACGGGCAAGGACATCCGCATCGAAGGCCTGCCGCAGCCGCTGTCGCTGGCAGCGGTGTCGTGGTCGCCGGATCAGAAATACATCGCGCTGAATCAGCAGGATCCCAACACCGGCGGCAATGCGCTGTGGTTGGTCGATGTGGGTGCGCGCAGGGCGCGAAAGTTGCTCGATCAGCCTTTGAATACGGTCAGCGGCGGTCCGCGCTGGATGCCCGACAGTCAGCGTCTGTTGGTGCATCTGCGCGTGGGGCAGGGCGGTGCGCCGGCGGCGGACATCATCCCATCCGGCCCCAACACGCAGGAAACCCGCGGCACCGGCAGCGTGCGCCAGCTGCGCACCTATCAGGACATGCTGCGCAACGAAGGCGATGCGCGCACGCTCGAACACTACCTGCGCGTGCAGCCGGCGTTTGTGAGCCTGGGCGGCAAGGTGTCGAACATCGGCACACCCGATCTCTACGTCGGTTTGTCGCCGTCGCCCGACGGAAAACATCTGCTTGCGCAGCGCATCGAACGCCCGTTCTCGTACATCGTGCCGATGAGCTTTTTCCCGCGTCGTATCGACGTGCTGGATCTCTCTGGTAAGGCATTGCACAACATCGCCAAGCTGCCGCTGTTCGAAGGCCTGCCCACCGGCAACGACGCCACCACCACCGGCGTGCGCGCCATCGGCTGGCGCAGCGATGCGCCGGCGACGCTGGTCTGGGCCGAAGCGCAGGACGGCGGCGATCCGTCGAAAGCAGTTGATGTGCGCGATCACGTATTGATGCAGGCGGCGCCGTTCGAACAAACACCGACAACGCTTGCGAAACTCGGCACACGTTACGCCGGCGTCGTGTGGGGACGTGGCGATGTCGCGCTGGTCAGCGAATATTGGTGGAAGACCCGCAAAGTGCG
>JANOKD010000057.1:0-52961 GCA_031419075.1 Lysobacterales bacterium | reverse complement strand
ACCAGCAGTGCGATGCAGACTGCACCCAACAGCCAGGCCATTGCTTTGTCCTGTCGATAATATTCGTTGATGACATCGGTGAACGTGCCCTGGTCCATGATGATCCGGCTGCGGTTGACCTTCTCCAGCGCGGCGACTGCGGCCTTCAGCACTTCCTGGCGTCTTTCCGGACTGGTGCGGATCGCGAAGCGTCCCGAGGTGGGGCGGATCGGCAGCAGCATCGAATACTGCGAATAGGCCGCACCTTCGTTGTCGTTGGGACGAATGAGTGTTTCGATCACGCCGACGATCTTGATCGGCTTGCTGCCCCAGCTGTCGTGCAGCAGTTTGCCGAGCGCGCTTTCGCCCGGAAAGAGCTTCTCCGCCATTGCGCGCGTAACGATCGCCGATGGCACTGCCGTATCCCCTTTGATGGTGTCCATAGAGATCAATTCTTCAGGCAAAAAATCGCGCCCCCCGATTATTTTCAAACCGAATGTTTCCACAAGCTGCTCATCGCCCAGATAGACGCCGACGTTCATGCTGGGAATCTGCTGATCGGCTTTGATGCTGACCGATGAATTCCAGGACGAATTGTCGAATGGGACATGATTGGTGATGGTCGCGTACTTGACGCCCGGAATGGCGCGCAGCGCGGCAAGATCGGTCTTCGCCGCGGCATCGGCATTGTCGCTGGTGCCGATGCCGGCGGTATTGATGCGCACGATGTCATCGTTGGCCATGCCAGTGTCGCGATGCATGCGATCCAGGCGGGTGCCGATGAGAAACAGCGCATTGCAGACGATCGCACAGCTCAGCGCGATTTCGAGCACGATCAACGCCGATGCGGTCTTGTGCCGGCGCAGCGTGGAAAGGATGGGGCGGATGTCCATGGTGACCTCGGCGGTGTCTCCTTCCCCCGCATCGCGGGGGAAGGTTGGGATGGGGGTAATTACTGTGATTTCAGCTGGATGGCCGGCGCGATCAGGCATGCGCGCCAGGCCGGCAACAGCCCGGCGATGAGGCTTGCGATCAGGCTCAACGCGAAGGTCATCAGCAGCATCGTGCCGTTGAGATGCGCCAGATCGGCATAATCCGTCGGCTGTTGGCGAACGGCCCACAGCCCCAGCCATGCAAGGCCAAGACCCAGCACGCCGCCAGCGACCCCGATCACGCCCGCTTCGATCAAATACTGCAGGAAGATATCGCGACGGGTTGCGCCCAGCGCGCGGCGCACGCCGATCTCGGCCGAACGACGCAGGAATTTCGCCAGCAGCAGACCGATGGTGTTGACCAGACACACGAACAGAAACCCCAGCGCCAGCCATCCCTGCAGCCGCACATCCGACGGCACGACACCATTGACATCCATCCACTGCATCACGTTGTCCAGACGCACATTGCTTGGCCGCTCGAAGCGGCCCGCGGCGCGCTGCTGGTCGGAATAATTGCCAAGGTACTGGCGATATGCGGACACCTTCTCGGCCGAATCCAGTTCAACCCAATACTGCAGCCATGCACAGTTCGCATTGACGCCGTAGTTGCCTTCTTTATCTTCATCGTCCTGTTGATCGGCGCCGCCCCAGCAATTCATGTTGCCGTTCGGGCCCATGTCCACCGCACGCGAGGTCCAGAACGGGATGTACACCTGTTCGTCTTCGCCAAACCGGCTCTGGGTCAGATCGTAGAACTTCGGCTTCGGGCGCCATGCTTTCAAGATGCCGATCACCTTGAACGCAGTCTGTTCCAGCCGGATGGTTTTACCGACACTGTTGCCGCCGCCGAACAGCTTTTCGTTGAGCTTCGAAGAAATCACCACCACGCGCGCCCGGGCCTGATCATCCTCGCTGTTCCAGGGCCGTCCATGTAGGAAAGGCACATCGAACATCGGGAAAAAATCCGCAGTGGTGTAGCGCGCATCGGCCACGAACGGATTCATGTCGTTGCTGTCCGGTTCGATCGCGACACCGCCGGCGGTCATGATCGCCTGACGGTCGCCGCGCTTCTCGCGCAGCAGTGCTTCGGCGTCGAAACGCGCCATCTGCCATTCCGGATCATCGCCGGGGGTGAATCCGGTTTTGCTGCGCGGATCGATGCGCGGATAGAAGAGTTTGTCGCTCTTCTGCGGAATCGGATCGCCGGACAGCACATGGAACACCGTCAGCGTGGTCATGCTGGCGCCGATGCCCAGCGCAATCGCCAACACCATCAGCGCGGTCAGCGCCTTGTTGCGCTTGAAGCTGCGCATCGCGAGTGAACAATAATAAGCAAACATGATGGCGCCCTCAGGCGGCTGTCAATGAGGTCTGCGTGCCCGGCGCGCGCAGCAGGCTGACGTCGGTGCGCAGATCGGTGGCCATGCCGTCGACGATATGCACGTTGCGCTGCGCGCGTGCGGCAAGTTCAGGGTCGTGAGTGACCATGATGATGGTGGTGCCCTGGCCGTTGATCTCTTCCAACAGCTCCAGCACGCTGCGCGCCATCTGCGAATCCAGATTGCCGGTGGGTTCGTCGGCGAGCAGCAGCTTGGGGCTGCCCGCCAGCGCACGCGCGATCGCGGCGCGCTGCTGCTGGCCGCCGGAAAGTTCCGACGGATAGTGCTTCATCCGCGAACCCAGACCGACCCGGCCGAGCGATTCTTCGATGCGCTTGCGGCGCTCCCCCGCGGACATGCCGCGATAGCGCAGCGGCGCGTCGACGTTATCGAACAGATTCAGATCGGGAATCAGATTGAAGCTCTGGAAGATGAAGCCGATCTTGCGGTTGCGCAGCTTCGAGCGCGCATCGTCGTTGAGCTTGCTCACGTCTTCGCCGTCGAGCACATACGTGCCCCCGGTGAATTCTTCGAGCAGTCCGGCGATGTTGAGAAAGGTGGTCTTGCCCGAACCAGACGGCCCGGTGACCGCCACGAACTCGCCCTCGCGCACATGCAAATCAAGCGCGCGCAGCGCATGGGTTTCGACCAGTTCGGTGCGATAGACCTTGGTGACGCCTTGCATGTGCAGCATGGGAAACTCCGGAATGTGAGTGTGTTGTTTCCCCTCTCCCGCATGCGGGAGAGGGTGGCGCGAAGCGCCGGGTGAGGGGCCGGCCGCTGATGATCAACAGCCGCACGTAAAGATCAAAAAAGCACTGTTATCCCGAACGAGGGCATCGCCCGAGGAGGGATCTGCTTGTGCTGTATCGCGGTAAGGACAAAAGCAGATCCCTCCTCCCGCTTCGCATGCGTTCGGGATGACAGTATTTTCTTGGACTGCCCACGACGCGCCATGCGTAAGTAGCGAACATCAGCATGCTCATTCCCCAGAAATACGAATCCGCTCGGCGTCGCCAAACTGGTCGCTGCCGGAGACCACGATGCGCTCGCCTACTTTCGCACCGTCGAGAATCTCCACGGCGCCGAGGCTGCTGACGCCGGTGCGCAGCCGACGTTTGATCGCGATGTTGCCGTCCATGACATAAGCGAACTGGCCGCTGCCTTCTTCCATAAACGGGCCGCGTTCCACATTCAGCACATCCTTGCGTGTATCTAGCACGATGCGCGCGCTCAGCCGCTGGTTCTGGCGCAGGCCCGGCGGCTGTTGGTCGGTGAAGCGCAGGCGCGCTGCGACTTCGCCGTTCACCACCTCCGGCGAGACCGCTGAGATGGCTGCGGCGAAGGTGCCGCCCGTGCCCGAGACTTCGGCGGGAATGCCGATACTCAGATCGCGCGCGAAACTCTCCGGCACTTTGATTTCAAGTTCGAACACCGACAGATCAACCAGACTCAGCACTGCGGCATTCGCAGCGACGTTCGCGCGCTGCGCAATCATCAGCTGGCCGACCTGACCGTCGAACGGCGCGCGCAGGGTCAGCGCTTCCACCTGACGCTGCAGCTCGACCACCACCGACCGCTGGCGATCGGCCAGCAGGTGTTTGTTGCGGGTATCGAGCCCGGCGCCGCGACCCTGCAGCGCGAATTCCTGACGCGCGGCGGCGAGGCCGAGTTCGGATTTTTTCAGCGTGTCCTGCGCGCGGGCGACATCGATCTGTGCGACCGCACCACCGTCGAACGCGCGGCGATTGCGCTCAAGATCGCGCTGCGCGGCGACTTGATCGATGGTCGCCTGATCCAGCAGCTTGCGCGCGTTGGCGCGAATCAGTTCGCCGTCCAGTCCGGCGCGCCTGGCCTCCGCCTCCAGACTGGCGAGCGTCGATGCTTCCTGCGCCAGCCGGCTGCGCAGCTCTGGGCTGTCGATCTCGGCCAGTGTCTGCCCCTGTTTCACCACGTCGCCCGCGACTACCTTCAGCGTCACGGTGCCGGCGGCGATGGTGTACAGCGTCGGACTGTTCGCGGAGATCACCCGACCTTCGGCAGACAGATCCCGGACCAGATCGCCGCGCTGCACGGCCGCGATCCGCACACGCGATGCGTCGACCGAACGGCCGCCGCCGCGCCATGCGGACAGCACGCCGCCGATGGCAAGCGTCAATGCGATGACTGCGCCAGCGACAATCAGCCAGCGGCGCCGTTTTGTGGACAAAGACGATGCATGAAGGACTTGATCCTGGCCGGAGGTATCGCGGATGGTCATGAGGTCGAAGGCCGAAGCGTGCGTGGAGGAGCGATGCGATCAGAACGATGAGATCAGTTGGCGACGCGGAACAGCGGCAACGCGGGCTGTGTGCAGTAACGCGACATCTGCAGTCTGCGGCTCGGGCGATGCAGCTGCGCAGCATTGGCAGGCAGCTGGAAGTTGAAGGTGTGTAGCGGCGGCAGCGGCACGGGGACGGCGGCGACCAGATCGTCGGCCGACCACTGCGGAGCGAACGTAGTCTGGGTGGAAGTAGTCTGGATGACTGTGGACATGACGGACTCCATCGACAAAGGCGGGGGCGGTAAGTGCGAGCCGCGACGGGTGTCCCGTCGATGTTCGCAAGTGATGTACAGCAAGCCGCGTGCCAACTTTAAGTATCTGTTTTTGATTGAATTTTATCTGCGAACAGCCGTGTCCGCGGGCTGTCCGGACGTGTCCGCGCGGACGGCCTTGGCCGCTTTCCCCGTTACACTAGCCACACTCCATACAGTCAGCGGTGACACACCTATGTGCGGCATTGTCGGCGCGATCGCGGATCGCGATGTGGTACCGGTGTTGGTTGAAGGGCTGAAGCGGCTCGAATATCGCGGCTACGATTCGGCGGGCATCGCGATCATTGATCGCAATGCCGTCGATGGTCCGGACGTGCGCCGCGTACGTCGCACCGGCCGCGTGGTTGAGATGGAGTCCGCCGCAGCGTCCGAGGCGTTCAGCTCCGGCCTGGGCATCGGCCACACCCGCTGGGCCACGCACGGCGGCGTCACCGAATCCAACGCGCATCCGCACATCAGCCACGGCGTGGCGCTGGTGCACAACGGCATCATCGAGAACCACGAGCAGCAGCGCGAACGTCTGCGCGCGCTCGGCTACACGTTCGAGTCGCAGACCGATACCGAAGTCATCGCGCATCTCATTCATCACTATCTGACCAAGGGCGACGATCTGCTGCGTGCGCTTCAGCGCGTGGTGAAAGAGCTTGAGGGCGCCTACGCGCTGGCGGTGATCAGCCGCAAAGAACCCGAGCGCATGGTCTGCGCGCGGATGGGCTGCCCGCTGTTGATCGGTCTGGGCGAAGGCGAGAATTTCATCGCCTCCGACGTGTCCGCCATCCTGCAGGCCACGCGGCGGGTGATTTTTCTCGAAGAAGGCGACACTGCCGAAGTCACGCGCAGCGGCGTGCGCGTGTTCGACGCCACCGACACCGAAGTGCAGCGCGATGTGCATGTGTCCGACGTGTCGCTGGCATCGCTGGAGTTGGGCCCGTATCGGCACTTCATGCAGAAAGAAATCCACGAGCAGCCGCGCGCGATCGCCGACACCATTGAAGCGATCATCGACCACGGCAGCTTCACGCCCGAACTGTTCGGCAAGGATGCGGATGCAATTCTGCGCGACATCGACGGCCTGCAGATCCTCGCCTGCGGCACCAGTTATTACGCCGGTCTGACCGCGCGCTATTGGTTCGAAGCGATCACCGGCCTGCCGTGCAACGTCGAGATCGCCAGCGAATACCGCTACCGCAAAGTCGTGGCCAATCCGCGCCAGCTGATCGTTACCATTTCGCAGTCGGGCGAAACCCTCGACACGATGGAAGCGCTGAAATACGCAAAGTCATTGGGCCACGACAAGACGCTGTCGATCTGCAACGTGCCCGAAAGCGCGATCCCGCGCGCCAGCAAACTGGTGTTCTATACCCGCGCTGGCGCCGAGATTGGTGTGGCTTCAACGAAAGCCTTCACTACCCAGTTGGTGGCGCTATTTGTATTGACCGTCACGGTCGCGAAAGTGCAGGGCAAGCTGTCGGCGGAACAGGAAGCCGAACTGCTCGACGCGCTGCGCCATCTGCCCGGCAGCGTGCAGCACGCGCTGAATCTCGAACCGCAGATCGCAGTGTGGTCGGACCGCTTCGCGCCGAAGCAGCACGCGCTGTTTCTCGGCCGCGGCATCCATTACCCGATCGCACTCGAAGGCGCGCTGAAACTCAAGGAAATCTCCTACATCCACGCCGAAGCCTATCCGGCGGGCGAATTGAAACACGGCCCGCTGGCGCTGGTGGATGCCGAGATGCCGGTGGTGGTGATCGCGCCGAACGACAGCCTGCTGGAAAAAGTGAAATCCAACATCCAGGAAGTCCGCGCCCGCGGCGGCGAGATGTACGTGTTTGCCGATGCCGACAGCCACTTCACCGAATCCGAAGGCGTCCACGTCATCCGCACCCCGCGCCATGTCGGCGTGCTTTCGCCGATCGTGCACGCGATCCCGGTGCAGCTGCTGGCGTATCACGCGGCGCTGGCGCGCGGCACGGATGTCGACAAGCCGCGGAACTTGGCGAAGTCGGTGACGGTGGAGTAAACGGTCTGATTGATGTTTGTCACGTCTTGTGGGCTGCTGAGAAATTCCTGTCTTGTCAGCAAGCCCGATTCCTACCGTGACTGGCCTGCGGCGACCTGCTGCTTCGGCATGTACGTCGCTGGCGTAGACCTAAAAACCGCTCACCCCCGGCAATGAAACGCATTGGTCCGGGGCATATGATCCGGACCAATGTTCGCAAATAAAGGCGTGAGCGTTTGCTCGCACGACATGTCCGTGGGTAGCATTATTGTCTCGGAATTACATTCCTACCTTTGATCACGCCGATAGCATGTCGCTTGCGCGACAGTCTTTCGACTCTCGTAGCAGTAACCGGACTGTGCGCGCAGAAACCAACGTTCGATACCGCCAGAAAATTTCGGATAGATAGTCACAGCTTCGCCGCCGCCATCCCAATTGCCGCCGCCGCCGATCGATGTGAAATGGCACATCGCATCGTTGACGGGCGCCATCGCCACTTCATGAATGCCATAGTCGTTGACGCAGCCGTAACTGCTGTCGACTTTGAAGCTCGTGTTGTTCCAATACTTGGCCAGTATTCCGGAATTCGGCGTGCCTGCAAAAAAAGACAATCCATACGCGATCAAATAGCCGCTCTGGCAAGTATCGACACGCATTGCCGAAGGAGTGAACGCGCCATTGGACTGGGCTATCTGTGCGCGGTCACCGCTGGTACGCAATTTCCCCCCGATGCCGTTGATGAAGGTTGTCGCATCGCCCCACCACATTCCGTTGTGCTGCCAAGTGTTGCAGCCCGAGCCCGATGATGCCCAGACGCTGGCATCGTCGCTGCTCCAGCGCGCAGCACCATTTGCTAGAAACGCACTGTGCGCGAAGCAGTAGGCTTGTCCTCCGATACCAGACTGTTGCGAACTCCCTCCCATAAACCACCAACCGTTACTTTGGTAAAGCCTGACAGACTCTCCGCCGCCATCGAAGTCGCCGGAGACTTTGGTTAGGACGCAGACATGCGTGGATGTCGGCTGCATTTGTACGCTTGAAAGTCCTTGGCTCCAACTGTATGGCCCTCTTGCCCAGTTCGGATCGATCGCTTCAGCTCGGTTGCAGAAAAAAAGTGCAGCAATGGATAAAATTGCCGCGCAGTGAATCCTCATGATTGGATCTCCATGTTGTATATAGATTTCTGGTTTTGATCAGGAGGGCGTGATGCCCTCTTTTTGAGCGCAGTTGTAGTGATAATCGCGCTGCAATGTTCAACGGCCTAATCTTCTCAAAGCGGACATCCACAGCATGACAGCGTGACCGCATCCGTTCTGATGCACGCCTATGTCGGTAACGTCGAGCACTCGCAGTGACTTGGATTGATTGAAGTTGAAGCTTTTTTTCCCGCAGGTACTTACTGATCGAAATGACCTCGAAAATGCGCAAAATCATCCATATCGACATGGACGCGTTTTATGCGTCGGTAGAGCAGCGCGACGATCCGTCGCTGCGCGGCAAGCCGGTGGTGGTGGCATGGCGCGGGGCGCGGTCGGTGGTGTGCGCGGCGTCGTATGAGGCGAATCGGTCTGCGGACACCCATCTGATTCCGATGGCTTTGCCGGGGTATCCCGGCATCGATCTGTATTTCAAGGGTGAGTCCAGCCACCCGACCGGTAGACTTAAGCATCGGCTTGCGCGCTCGCTGTTCCTGTACGCGCTGGCGAACGGCTGACTGCGCGAAGGCGGGCCGGTGATCGAGGCGTCGAGTGGGTGCAAGGCGGTGTCGGAAGCGTATTTCGCGCGTTTGCTCTGTCTGCCGTTCATTGCGGTGATGCCGAACTGCACCCCGCCGGACAAGATCCGCGCGATCAAATTCCACGGTGAGCGCTGCCATCTGGTCGACGATCCTGCGGCGATCAACGACGAGTCCGAGCGTCTCGCGCGCGAACAACAACATCGCCGAATCGATTTTCGTGCAGATGGCCGAAGAGCCGCATCCTGTGCCGGAATGGATCGTCTGCAGCCCGGGCACAGGCGGCACCGCCGCCACCCTGGGCCGCTATGTGCGCTATCGCCGCCACGACACCCGCGTACTCTGCGCCGATCCCGAACATTCGGTGTTTTTTCGATCATTCCGCCGGCACGCTGCGCGGCGACCCGCGCCACGATCTCACCCATCCCTGCGGTTCCGGCATCGAGGGCATCGGCCGGCCGAAGGTCGAACGCAGCTTCATCGCCGCCTGCGTCGACGCGATGGTGAAAGTGCCGGACGCGTCGAGTCTCGCAGCGATGCGTCATGTCAGCGCGGCATTGGGTCGCCGCGTCGGCGGTTCCATTGGGACGAACATGGTCGGCGTGCCGATCGCCGCCGAGCGCATGCGCCGCGAAGGCCGCAGCTGTTCCATCGTCACCATCCTCTGCGACGGCGGCGAGCGCTATTCGCACAGTTACTACAACACCGACTGGTATGCCGAGCAGGGCATCGACATGCTCGGGTCCGATGCGGCGACCGCACGCACAGTGGTGGGGCACGGCATGCCAGATATCGCCCTGCTGGTGCGCGAAGGCTGAAGCCGCCGTGATCTTCCAGCGCGGCAAGCGCTGCGCCGATGCATGGGACGACCGGAACGGGGGTCGAGTCGATGTTGCTGCATCCGCGCTTGCTGGCGTTACCATCGGATTCCGTCTCGGGGCCGATCGCTATGTCCTCTGCTCGCCGTATCCATCTGCCTCTCGCCATCCTTACTACTGCTGGGCACGGCACCTCACGCGCATGCGCAGGACGCTGCAGCTGCACGGGCGCTGCAGGATCTGCAGCCGAAGATCGTCGAATGGCGGCGCGATCTGCACCAGCATCCGGAGCTGGGCACGCATGAAGTGCGCACAGCGAAGCTCGTCGCCGATCAGCTGCGGGCGTTGGGTCTGGAGCCACGCACAGGCATCGCCTCCACGGGGGTGACCGCGATCCTCAGGGGCGGCAAGCCCGGTCCGCGCATCGCGATCCGCGCGGACATGGATGCGTTGCCGGTAACGGAGCAGACCGGTCTGTCGTTCGCATCGAAGGTCGTGAGCACCTATCGCGGCCAGCCGGTCGGGGTGATGCACGCCTGCGGTCATGACGCGCACGTGGCGATGCTGCTGGGTGTGGCGTCGGCGCTGGTGGCGGTGAAGGACGAACTGCCGGGCGAGGTGATGTTCGTGTTCCAGCCCGCCGAGGAAGGCCCGCCAGAGGCCGGTCAGGCGTTCGGCGCTGCGCTGATGTTGCAGCAGGGGATCTTTTTGGAGTTCAAGCCGCAGGCGGTGTTCGGTCTGTACGTCTGGGCGGGACTGCCGGTGGGCAAGGTCGGTCTGCGCAGCGGTGCCATGATGGCCAGCGCGGACGAGTGGACGCTGATCGTGCGCGGCAAGCAGACCCACGGCTCGCGACCGTGGGACGGCGTCGACCCGATCACCATCGGCGCGCAGATCCTGCTGGGCACGCAGTCGATCATCGCGCGCCAGGTCAACATCGCGGCGACGCCGGTGGTGCTGACCGCCGGGCAGTTCCAGAGCGGCGTGCGTTTCAACATCATTCCCGACGACGCGAAGCTGGTGGGCACGCTGCGCACCTTCGATCCTGTCGTGCGCGAAGACGTCATCGCCCGGTTCCGCCGCACCGCCGAGGATTTCGCCCATGCCGGCGGCGGCAGCGCCGAGCTGCAGGTGGTCAACAACGCGCCGGCCACGATCAACGACGCGGCGCTGGCGCAGCGCGGCCGCGCCTCACTGGCGCGCGCGCTGGGCGCGGACAACGTGCTGGAGATGCCGCTGGTGACCGTGGCCGAGGATTTCTCGCAATACGCGACGGTGGCGCCGACGCTGTTCTTTTTCGTGGGCTCAACCGCCCTCGGCACCGATCCGGCGAAAGCCCCGATCAACCATTCGCCGCAGTTCCTGCTGGACGAACAGTCGCTTCAGGTCGGCAGCCGGGCCATGCTGCAGGTAGCGCTGGACTATCTGGGCCAGAACGCACGATAAGCGCGTCTTTCCTGCGATCCGGAAGCTGCAGTTGCGGCAGTTTCCAGCCGTGTCGTGCCCTGCGCACGCACTTTCAGGTATTCAAAATTTTGGGCTGTCAAGGGCGCGCAATCGCGTCTAAGCTGCCGGGTAAGCTGGCAAGGGGGCGGTCGCGGATGCGGCCGCAGAAACAGACGTCTCGCACTGCGGGGATATCGAATCGCAGACACCGTCGCTTTGTCCGTTGAGGGGGTTACATGAATTTCAGACTGTCCGGGCCGCGCGTTGCTGCGTCGCTTCCCATGAGTGCGAACGAGAATGCGAGTTCGCTTGAGTGCGCGGTGCCAGCGGGTGTTCGCCGGCGACTGGCATGTTTGCCTGCGCTGATCCTGCTGTCGTGCCTGGGCGCGATCGGTCAGGTCCAGGCGCAGAGCTGCGCGATCGGCGAGACCTCGGCTGCCTTCGGGTTCACCGGCGGCGAGCAGACCATTACGGTCCCGCTCGGCGTGAATTCGGTGACCGTCTATCTCAGTGGTGCGCAGGGCGGCGCTGGTCGCAGCGGCGCTGGCACCATCGGCGGCAGCCCGAATTCTCCTGGCGGCACGGGTGGCCTCGGCGGCCGGGTGCGCGGCACGCGGGCGGTCACGCCGGGCAGTGTCCTGTCGATCTGGGTTGGCGGGCAGGGCTCGCAGGCGGTCAACCCCGGCGGCATCGGGCAGGGCGTCGATGGCATCGGCGGCGGCGGCACCGATCTGCGTGTCGGCGGTAACAGCACCACTAATCGGGTCGGCATCGCCGGCGGCGGTGGCGGCGGCGGCAACGCCGGCTGGAGCACCGCCGACGTCATCGCTGGCGGTAACGGCGGTGTGGGCGGCGGCGGTGCGGGCAGCGTGGGCGCCACCGTGCCCGGCGGCCTGGGTCCGTCCGGCGGCGGCGGCGGCACGTCCAGCACCGGCGGTGCGGCCGGCGCAGGCTGCGGCCTCCTCCAGGCCACCGCGGGCAATGCGGCCAACGGCAACGGCGGCGACTCCTTCAGTTTCCCCGGCTCCTTCACGAATGCCGGTTTTGGCGGCGGCGGCGGCGGCGCTACGGTCGGCGCGGGCGGCGGCGGTGCCGGCGTCGGCACCACCGCTTGCCTACAGAACTGGAACGGCGGCGGCGGCGGCGGCGCGGGCGGCACCTCGGCTGCGCCCGGTCTGACTGCGGTCGCCGTCAACAACGGCGTACAGGCCGGCAACGGCGCAGCGTTGATCTGTTTCGCTGCGAGCCAGTTTTCGGTCGGCGGCACCGCCACCGGCCAGACCGGCCCGGTCACGCTCCAGCTTGCCGCGACCAGCCCGATCAGTTCGCAGCAAGTGGTGGTGGCGCAGGCCGCCACGACCCTGGTCTTCCCCACGCTGCTGCCGCAGGGCGCGAACTGGAACCTCAGCGTGCTCAGCGCGCCGGCGGGTCAGTTGTGCAACGTCACGCCGGCCAGTGGTGCGGCCATCGCGGCGAATGTCACGAATGTCGCGCTCACCTGCGCAACGGTAGCGGTGACGGTCAATCCGGCCACGCTGCCCAACGGCGCCTTCAGCACCGCTTATTCGCAGACCCTCAGCGCCACCAGCGCGAACGGCGGCGTTGCGCCGTACACGTTCTCGGTGACGGCCGGCGCACTGCCGGCTTGGCTCACCCTGTCCAGCGCAGGCGCGCTCTCAGGCACGCCGACCGCGCCAGGTTCGTTCAACTTCACCGTGCAGGCCACCTCCACCAACGGCTTCAGCGGTACCCGCGCCTACACACTGGTGGTTGCCCAGGCGACCCAAGCTATTACCGGCTTCGCGGCCACGCCGGCGGCGCCGGTGTTCACGCCCGGCGGTACTTTCACCGTTGCAGCCACCGGCGGCGCCTCGGGCAATCCGGTCGTGTTCGCCGGCACCACGCCTGCGATCTGTACGGTCGCCGGCACCACGGTGACGATGGTCGCGGCGGGCAACTGCGCGCTCACTGCGAACCAGGCCGGCAACGCCAATTTCAGCGCCGCGCCGCAGGTCGCGCTCAATGTGGCCATCGGCCAGGCGGTCCAGGCGATCGCCGCCTTCGTCGCGAACCCGGCCGCGCCGGTGTTCACGTCGGGCGCCACGTTCACCGTTTCGGCCACCGGCGGCGATTCGGGTAATCCGGTCGTGTTCGCCAGCACCTCGCCTGCTGTTTGTACGGTCGCCGGCGGCACGGTGACGATGGTCTCCGCGGGTAGCTGCGCGCTTACCGCAAATCAGGCAGGCAACGCCAATTTCAGCGCCGCGCCGCAGGTCGGTCTCAACGTGAACATTGGTCAGGCAGGCCAGACGATCACCAACTTCGTCGCCAACCCGGCCGCACCGGTGTACACGCCGAGCGGCACCTTCGCCATCTCGGCCACCGGCGGCGCTTCGGGCAATCCGGTCGTGTTCGCCAGCACCACGCCTGCGATCTGTACGGTCGCAGGCGGCACGGTGACGATGGTTTCCGCAGGCAACTGTGGGCTCACCGCGAATCAGGTCGGCAACGCCAGCTACAGCGCCGCGTCGCAGGTCGCCCTCAACGTGGCGATCGGTCTGGCAGCCCAGGCCATCACCAACTTCACTGCCAATCCGGCCGCGCCGGTGTACGCACCGAACGGCACGTTCGCGGTGTCGGCGACCGGCGGCGCGTCCACCAGCCCGGTGGTCTTCGCCAGCACCACGCCGGGGGTCTGCACGGTCAGCGGCAGCATGGTGATGATGCTGACTGCGGGCACCTGCGCACTGACCGCCAACCAGGCGGGCGATGCCAACTACAGCCCTGCGACGCAGGTCGCGCTTAACGTGACCATCGGTCTGGCCAGTCAGGCGATCACCAACTTCACCGCCAATCCGGCCGCACCGGTGTACGCGCCGAACGGCACGTTCACCCTGTCGGCGACCGGCGGCGCGTCCAGCAGTCCGGTGGTCTTCGCCAGCACCACGCCGGCGGTCTGCACGGTTAGCGGCAACACGGTGACGATGGCGACCTCGGGCAGTTGCTCGCTCACCGCCAATCAGGCCGGCGACGCGAGCTACAGCCCCGCATCGCAGGCTGCCCTGGTGGTGTCCATCGGGCTAGCGACGCCGACCCTGAGCTGGATCCCCAATCAAGTGAAGATCTTCGGCGAGCCGGCGTTCGACCTGCCCAACCCGACCAGCAACAGCACCGGCGTGATCACCTTTTCCAGCAGCAACCCTGCGGTGGCGACGGTGAGCGGCCGCACGTTGACGATCGTCGGCAACGGTGTGACTACGCTGGTGGCGACCCAGGCCGCAGCGGGCAGTTATGCCCAGGCCACGATCAGCGCCACGCTGACGGTCGACGACCGTCCGGACCCGACGCGCGATCCCAGCGTCGTCGACAGCCTGCAGGCGCAGGTCGATGCCAGCGTGCGCTTCGCATCGGCCCAGCAGACCAACATCCGCGACCGCCTGCGCCAGCAGCGCCATGCGGGCAACCAGTCCTCCAGCAATGGCCTCAACCTCAGCCTGACCAACGGGTCGGGCGGTGCGCTCTCGCTGTCCGCCGGACAGATGGCGCCCGGCAGCAAGATGTCGCTGCCGGAAGGCCTGGGCCTATGGACCGCCGGTACCATCACGGCGGGTGAACGCAATGCCCGTTCGGGCCTGAGCAACGGCTTCGACTTCCGCAGCGATGGCATCACCGTCGGTGCCGACTGGCGCATCGACGACCGCTTCCTGTTCGGCGTGGCCGGCGGTTTCGGCTGGAGCAACACCGACTTCGACGATGTGCGTTCCGCGCTCGACGGTGAACAGCATTCGATCTCGCTCTACGGTCTGTGGCGTCAGGGCGAGCACTTCTTTGTCGACGGCCTGCTGGGTTGGGGCCGTGTGGATTTCGACATCCGTCGCTGGAGCACGACCGCCGGCGCGACCGCGCTGGCCACGCGCGATGGCGATCAGGCGTTCGGTTCGCTGACGCTCGGTTACGAACACCGCACCGATGGCATGAGCCTGACCGGTTACGGTCGCGTCGATGCCAGCCGCACCCGTCTCGATGCGTATCGCGAGCGCGGCCTGGGCATCTTCGATCTGGCCTACGGCGATCAGACCGTCGAGAACAACAGCCTCGCGGTGGGTCTGGAAGGCAATTACCTGGTCCAGGGCCGCAACAGCTTCTTCCGGCCCTACTGGATGATCGAGTACCGGGATGCGTTCGAGAACCGGGGCGATGTCACGCTGAACTACGTGGTCAGCCCGCGTTCGACCGACTACGCACTCGGCCTGCGCAGCTACGGCGACAACGCGCTGACCTACGGCGGCGGTCTGGACATCGACATCGCGTCGAGCTGGAGATTGTCGGTGCTGTTCCGCCGCGAACACGCCTCGGGTACCGATGCGTCGACGATCGGTCTGCTGCTGTCGTTCAGCCCGGCCGGCCGGAATGGCGTGGCGAACAACGACAGCGGCAACGGCGCATCGATGGCGGCGACGGCGGGTTCGATTGACACGATTTCCAAGGATGCGACCACCGGACACTGATCGCGTCCATGTCGAACCGACCTGCGCCGCTCAGGCAGCGCAGATCGACGAGGGATCACGAACGGGCGGCCACAGGTCGCCCGTTCGCATTGGTGAAGGCCGCATCGGCCCGCCAGGTCGCTGCGGGCCGCGGACGCTGCCTGTACTCTTTCCCGCACCTGGAACGATCCGGATGCGCGAGGCTGCTGTTCCACGATTCGATGCGCAAGATCATCCACATCGACATGGACGCGTTCTACGCGTCGGTGGAGCAGCGCGACGATCCGTCGCTGCGCGGCAAGCCGGTGGTGGTGGCGTGGCGCGGGGCGCGGTCGGTGGTGTGCGCGGCGTCGTATGAGGCACGCACGTTCGGGGTGAGGTCTGCAATGCCGGCGGTGCGTGCGGAGCGGCTGTGTCCGCAGGCGATCTTCGTGCCGCCGGATTTTGTTCGCTACAAAGCGGTATCGCGGCAGGTGCGCGAAATCTTCGCGCGGCATACTGATCTGATCGAGCCGCTGTCGCTGGACGAGGCGTATCTGGATGTCACCGAGCCGAAGACGCAGCTCGACAGCGGCGAAACGCCCAGCGCGACAGCGATTGCCGACATCATCCGCACGCAGATTCGCGACGAAACGCAGCTCACCGCATCGGCAGGCATCGCCCCGAACAAGTTTCTGGCCAAGATCGCATCCGATTGGCGCAAGCCCGACGGGCAGTTCGTGATCCGCCCGCATCAGATCCACGACTTCCTCACGCCGCTGCCGGTCGGCTGCATTCCCGGTGTGGGCAAGGTGGCGCAGGAGAAGCTGCACGCATTGGGCGTCGCGACCGTCGGCGATCTGCGCGGGATCGACATCGGTCTGCTGCAGCAGACGTTCGGCAGCTTCGGCGCGCGGCTGCACGAACGTGCGCAGGGTATCGACGAGCGTCCAGTCGAATCCGATCAGCCGGTGCAGTCGATCTCTTCAGAAGATACGTTCGAACGGGATGTGTTGATCGATGAATTGGAGCCGGCGATCCGTCGGCTTGCGGAAAAAACCTGGGAAGCATCGCGCAAGGTCGAGCGCGTTGGCCGCACCGTTGTGTTGAAGCTGAAGACGGCGCAGTTTCGCATCCTCACCCGCAGCCACACGCCGGATGCACCCCCGGCCTCGCTGGAACAGTTTGTCGAGATCGCGCTGATGCTGCGTGATCGTGTCGAGCTGCCGCCGCATACGCGCTATCGGCTTGTGGGTGTGGGGCTTGGCGGGTTTCGCGATCGCGATGGGTCGCACGCGCAGCCGGAGTTGTTTGAGTTGTTATGACCATCAAGCGCTGTCATCGCGAGCGCCAGCGAGGGACCTGTTGTTGATGATTTAAACAACAAACTCAAGCAGGTCCCTCGCTGACGCTCGGGATGACAGGGAAAAAATGAAATACGTTAATTGTTGGGCGCAGGCTTCTTCGATTTCGCCTTCAATGCCTTGACCTGCGCCACCGCTTTCGCAGCGTCAATGCGGCCGTAGCCGAATTTATTCGAATGGCCGTTGGCTTTATAGGCGGATGCCGGGCCGATCTTTCTTGCGCTGGCGATCAGCGCCGCGCGCACGTCGTCGGTGGTCATGTCAGGCTTCAGCGACAGCATCAATCCGCACAGGCCGGCGACCAAGGGCGTTGCCGATGAGGTGCCGCCGAAGTCGCTGACGAACAGGCTGTCCGCGCCGCTGTTGTTGAAGCCACGTCCCGGCGTGGAGACATCGGTGGTGAAAATGCTGCGCGCGCCGCCGCTGGAGGGCGCGACCACGCAGACCTGCGGGCCACGCTTGGAATAATCGGCGAATGTATCGGCGTCGGTGGAGGCGCCGACTGCGATGACGTTCGGATCGGAGGCGGGATAAGTCACGCGGGTCGATTCGTGCGGGCTTTCGATGTTGCCGGTTGAGCACACGATGACTGTGCCGCGCCCTTTACGTCCGAGGCGACGCGCGTCTTCCAGCGCGAATTCGATATCGGGGCTCTTGGCGCAGCTCCATGAGCAGGAAATCACGTCCGAGAACGCAGCGGCGTAGCGGATCGCGTCGGCCACTTGGCTTTCGCTGGCGAGATCGTCGGCATGGAAGATCTTTACCGGCAGCAGTCGGCAGTTCGGCGCCAGTCCGTAGGCGCGTGGGCCGCGGCCCACCGCAATGCCTGCGCAGCATGTGCCGTGGATGTCGTTGCCGCTCATCTGTTCGAAGGGCGAGCGGAAGCGTTTCGGGCGCGGATTGAAGTGATCGACATCCTCGTCGAGCAGATAGAAATCGCGGCCGCACACATCGCGCGGCTCGTCCGGATCGGCATTCCGCAGGATATTGCCGCGCAGTTCGGGATGTTCGACATCAATGCCGTCGTCCAGCACCGCGATGGTGATCGCGCGTTTGCCGCGCGTGGTCTGCCAGGCTTTGCTGGCGCCGATCAGGCGCAGATGCCACTGTTTCGACGACGGTGCGCCCACCGCGACCGGCGCGCTGCGGCGGAACTGCGAGATGAAGTTCGGCGCCGCGAACGCCACTTCGTCCAGCGTCGACAGCCGCGCGGCGAGGCGCACCAGTTCTTCGCCGGGATGCCGCATCTCGACATCGGTGAGGATCATCTGATCCGGGATCATCGGGTTGCGCGTGCGCAGGGTCAGCCCGCTCTCGCGCAGGATCGCGCTGCGCACTTTCGCCGATACTTGCGGCTTGAACCGCAGCACGATTTCCTTGTAAAGGATCCGCATCAACTGCGTTTCGCGATCCATGTAGGCGGTGATGATCTTGCGGTCGAGCACGTTGACCAGCGCTTTGGTCGCCGACTTCGCACGCGCGACGGTGGGTGCTTTCGCCACGCTGCGGCTGGGTACTTCAAAGAATGTCTGCGCCGCACGCATCACCCGTCCGGTCGCCATCGCCGCCGATGCAGTGCCCCACAGGCGTGCGACGGTTTCGCCTTCCACCGCTTCGAGGCTCAGCGGCAGGCGGTCGAGCTCGATCCATTCGCCGGTGGCCATGCGCATGCCCACATCGGAGCGCACTGCGGTTTCGACGATCATGGGTGCGTGTTCCGCCGGATCGACGAAAATGGAATTCATTGCGGCCTCACATCCTGTAAGGGAGTCGTAACAGGCGCGGATTATGCGCGGGTGAACGCGCTTTCGGCGTCGAACCACACAGCTTCGATCTGCTCGTCGTCTTCGATCTTGCCGCTCACGTCGGGCAGGAATACATCGCTGCCGGCGGCGGGTTTGAACAGCGCCTGTTGTTTGGTGAACTTGGCGCGGCCGACGAACTCCAGACCGTAAGTGTTGGCGACGCTCTGCAGCTTCTGTTCGCTGGCGTCGTTGTCGAAACGCAGCGAAAGCAGGCCGGTGGGATAGCGATATCGGCCGGCATCGTCGACGATGGCCGGCAACACCACAAATTCAGGGCCAAGCACCCGATGCAGGTCGCGCCAGCCTTCCCGGGCGGTTTTTGGTGATGTGTTCAGCTTCACGACCCAGCCGGGCATACGTCCGGCCAACGGTTTGACGCTGGCCAGGCCATCCAGGCGGGAAAGTCCTGCAGCTTGGGTCGTCGGGGCCACAGGCCTGACGACAAAAAGACCGGGACTGATGTGTTCGGAGCTGGACGACATGACGCCCTTCAGAGTTGCAGAGTGCTGAAAACGCCGCTTGCCGGCGCAGGGACACTGGATATCACAGGCTGAGACTCAGGCGCAACCGCGACGCAGTGCCCAACTGAACGTGCGGTCGTTCAGGGCCGTCGCTGAGGCCGTTGGCGGCAGCGAAATATCGGGATCACTAGGGCTGGCTGAACGTGATCGGCGTGCAGTACGGCACCGGCCACCCCGCCGCTTCCAGCAGCGGCAGGCCGCCCAGCGCGTGCTGTGCGGCGCGGATCACCCCGGCATGGGTGAAGACCAGATGCGGCGCACGCAGCGTGCAAAGGACCTCGCGCAGGCGCGCGAGCACATCGTGGAAGCATTCGCCGCCGGGTGGGCGGAAACCGGCCACATCCGCAGCCCAGCGGTCGAGGTCGTCGCGCGGCAGCGCGGACCACGATTGGCCTTCCCAATCGCCGAAGTCCATTTCCTGCAGGCGATCATTCATTGCGACCGGGCGCGGGCCGGCGATCGCGCGGGCCAAGTCCAGGCACCGCTGTGCCGGGCTGCTCAGGATCGGCAGCGCTGGCAGCATCTGCAGGGTTGCCGCGGCGGCGGCGATGTCGTCCGCGTCGATGCGCAGGTCCTGACGCCCGTAGCATCGGCCTGCGACGTCGCGCAGCGGCGGATGGCGGATGAAGACATGGCCCGACGTCATCCGCTCAGCTCAGCGTAGTGAACACGGCGAGGCAGGCGAGGCCGAACGCGATTTCGCCCAGCTGCTCGCAGCAGCCCAGGCCATCGCCGGTGTATCCGCCGAGGCGACGGCGATACCAGCGCGCGCAGAACGCGCGGACCAGCACCAATGCCGCAGCGCCGGCCAGCAGCGCCAGCGCGAATGGCTGCGCATTCGCGGACATGCCGAAGTACGCGCAAAGCGCTGCGGTCGGTGCGAAGCCGAACGACAGGGTCATCAACAGATTGCCGATGCGCAGATGCTGCGCCACCGGCTTTGCTTTGGCATCGCTGTCGATGCGCACATACGCCAGCGTCGCCATCAGGCTGGCCGCCGTCGCGCGTGCGGCGGGATGCGCGCACACCAGCGCGGCCAGCGCCAACGGCAGCGGTAGCAGACACAGCAGCTGCCAGCGCAGCAGCAGTGCGATGCCGAGCGCCGCTGCGCCGTAGGTACCGATGCGCGAGTCGCGCATGATCTCCAGCGCGCGCTCGCGCGGCACGTGACCGCCGAGTGCATCGAAGGTGTCGGCAAGCCCGTCCTCGTGGAACGCGCCGGTGACTGCAATCGTCGCCGTAAGCGCGAGCAGCGCTGCGATCGGCATCGGCAAAATCTGCGCGCCCAGCCAGAGCACGGCTGCACCGATCAGGCCGACGATCAGGCCCGCGACCGGAAAATAACGCACCGACTGCGCCAACCAAACGGATTCGAAATGCTGCAGCGCAGGCGTCGGCAGCCGGGTGAAATACTGCACCGCGACCAGCAGCAGCCGGAGTTCGTGGCGCAGCGCGGTGATCACATCTGGGCTTCCGCGTCGTCGCGCCCGGAAACGCCAGCGCTCTGGAACGTCGCCATTTCGCCGAGGATCGCGCAGGCGGCGCGCAGCAGCGGTAATGCGAGCATCGCGCCGCTGCCTTCACCCAGGCGCATGCCCAGATCCAGCAGCGGACGTGCCTCCAGCAGCTTCAACCACTGCCGATGCGGCGCTTCCGCCGAAACATGGCCGAACACGCAGTAGTCCAGCACCGCCGGGGCGATGCGTGCGGCGACCGCAATGGCCGCAGTGGCGATGAAGCCGTCGATCAGGATCACCTGTCGCTTCGACGCGGCGCCCAGCATCGCACCGGCCATCATCGCGATCTCGAAACCGCCGTAGCGCGCGAGTAACTGCAGCGGCGTGCCGTCGACGCCGTGACGCGCGACCGCGACGTTGACGACGGCGCATTTACGCGCAATGCCGGCATCGTCGACGCCGGTGCCGCGACCGACGCAATCGACGACAGGCGTGCCGGTCAACACGTGCATCAACGCAGCCGCGCTGGTGGTATTGGCGATGCCCATTTCGCCCAAAATAAGGACGCTGTATTCGGGCACGTCGTCTTCGTGCAAATGCATGCCGAGCGCGACGCCTGCATTCAGCGCTTCTGCGCACTGCGCTGCAGTCATTGCAGGCGCATGTACAAAATTTGCAGTGCCGCGGCCCAGACTGCGCGCGATCAGCGCCGGATGCGGCGCAAGATCGGCAGCGACGCCGGCATCCACCACGCGCAGCCGTGCGCCGTGCGCCCGCGCCAGCACGCAGATCGCGGCGCCGCCGGCGAGAAAGTTGGCGACCATTTGCGCCGTTACTGCCTGCGGAAACGCTGACACACCCTCAGCAGCCACGCCGTGGTCGGCGGCGAATACCAGCGCTTCGGCATATGCGATCGACGGTGCGAGCCGTTGCTGGATGCGTGCAATCCGCGCCGCCAGCCGTTCGAGTTCACCCAGTGCGCCGAGCGGTTTGGTTTTCGCATCGAGTTCCGCATCCACCGCGCGCGCGAACGCATCGTCGGTGGCGATCGGTACGATCTGCGGCGGCAGAAAATCAATAGTGGTTGTCATCGTTTGTTCGTCGCCGTGTTTTGTCGTGATGTGACTCGGTGAACCCACGCCCCGCTAAAAACAGGGCGTGGGTGCGGATGGATCAATCCGCGCGACGATAGCGCAGCGTCACGAACAACTCACGCCCGGGCTGGTTGTAGAACGCCGCGGTTTCGTAGTCCTTGTCGAACGCGTTGGCGACCCGGCCCTGCAGCGTCCAATCGTCCGCGAACACGTATTCGGCGCGCAGATCCAGCGTGGCGTGACCACCGAGGCGTCGGGTGTTGGCGAGGTTGTCAAAGCGGTCGCCCTGCGCCACGCCGGTGAAGCCCAACCGGAACTTGCCGAAGCTGCGATCCAAGTCGATGCGTGCGGTTTCGCGCGCACGGCGGGCCAGATCGTTGCCGGTGCTGCGGTCTTCAGGATCGAGCCAACTGGCGCTGGCGCCCATATCCCATCCGAATACTTTGCTGTCGACGCGCAGCTCGGCGCCGCGCAGACGGGCTTCCTGGATATTGTCCGGCAGGAAGATCGCGGCGTTGTAGGTGATCAGATCTTCCACCTCGGTGCTGAACATGTCCAAGCGCACGCGCGTGGTGTCGCCGCGCCACGCCAGACCGATCTCGAAAGTCTTCGACGACTCGGGACGTAATGCGGGGTTGCCGAAGAACGGAAAATACAGCTCGTTGAACGTCGGTGCCTTGAACGCGGTGCCGTAGCTGGCAGTGACGCGCCAGGTGTCGGCGAAGTTCAGGCCCCACGCGGCGGTGCCGGTGGTTTCGCCGCCGAACTGCTCGTTGTCGTCGCGACGCACCGCCAGCTGTACATCGTTCGCACCGAAACGCGCCTGATATTGCGCGAACGCGGCGCGGTTGGCCCGGCGGGTGTCGTCGAAATTCGTATCGCTGTCGATGTGGTCGCGCAGCCAGTCCACGCCGAATGTGAGCAGCTGCGCTTCGGCGAGCGCGATGTCGGCCTGCGCCGATGCGCTGTCGCGGCGGCTGGCGAAGTCGCCGTTGGGCGTGCTGCCGATGAAGTTGTCGGAACCGTCATGGTTGCTGCCGACGTTGAAGCGCAGATCGACGCGGTCATGCGCCTTCCAGCGCAACTGTGCGCCCAGCGCCTGCTGCTTGATATCGGAGTTGTCGACGAAGCTGCCGTCGTATTCGTTGTGACCGCTGACGTACAGTGCGTTCGCTTCCAACGCCACTGTTTCGCTGATATCCACGCCGCCGCGGGCCGAGAACGAATGATTCTCGTAGCCGTCGCGGTCGGTCTGGTCGTTGACGAAGCAGCCGGCATAAATAAAGTTGATGTTGTCTTCAAGACCATCGCAGGCATTGATGCCGTCGGTGCGCTGGAATCCGGCATCAATACCGAACCAGCCGCGCGTGGTGCTGCCGCTCACGCCCACGCCGCCTGCGCGATAGCCGTGACTGCCCGCGCCCATGTTGAAGTGGAAGCTCGCCTCGCCGCGATCGCGACGGGTGAATATCTGGATCACGCCGCCGATGGCGTCGGAGCCATACAGACTGGAGCGCGGGCCGCGCACGATTTCGATGCGGTCGATCAATGCGACCGGCAGATCCTGAAATGCCGCCTGGCCGCTGGTGGCCGAGCCGATACGAACGCCGTCGACCAGCACCAGCACGTGGTCGGATTCACTGCCGCGCACAAACACGCTGGTGAGTTTTCCGGCGCCGCCCTGATTGCTCAGATTGATGCCGGCGCGGCCGCGCAGCAGGTCGGTGAGCGAGGTGGCCTGACTGCGCGCGATCATGTCGCTGTTGATGACCTCGACCGGGGCCAGCGCGTCATCGGTAGTGATCGCAGTGCGCGTGGCGGTCACGATCACTTCGTCGAGATCGTCGGCGTTGTTCGATTGCGCCAGCACAGTGAAGGGGAGGGCGCCCGCGATTGCGAGGGCCAGAGGGTATTTCGAAAACGACATGCAGGACTCCATCGCGCACACCCGCGCGCGGTGAGATGGGTTGGAGTCGCGAACGGAGAGCAACAGCGAGCGGCCAGCGGAGCACGGATAAAAAACGCAAAGCGGCAACATCGCCGCAATGCCCTCCGCATCGCAACCGTGAACTTTGTGGCCGGTCTCCGGACTTATGCGCGAACCGGCGATGCCGGTTCGGTCAGCGCGCCTTCCCATGTCGTCATCGGAAAAAAATGACGGATCACAGTGGCGGATGCGATGACTTGACGCACTTACCGTTGCGGGGGCAGCGCCGGCATTGCGCCATGACACGGCGCGCACCGGCTTCCCGTTTCAACCGTTGGACGAATGTCCGCGGGTCACCTCAAAGCGCGCGCAGTGTAACCCATCGTGGCGCGCGAACCGGCTCAGTCGCCGTGGTGGCCGTCGGGTTCGTCGAACAGGTTGAACGCGGGTGCCGAGTCTTCTTCACGCGCAATGTGAGTGGTGGTGACCGGTGAAGCGGCCGGCCGGCCGCGCGGCAGTGGCAACAGTGCGATGGCCGCATCGGCAGCGATCAGCAGTTCGCTGCGGCGCTCGCTGGGCACGTCCTGCCAGTGGCAGTCGAGCAGTGCGCCTTCCAGCGCGTACAGCAGATTGAGACTGGGTTTGAAGCCCGCACGCTTGACGCGCATGAAGGCTTCGAGCGCGCCGATCGCGCGCAGCTCGTCTTCAGTGCGCAGGCCGACCTGGCGCAGCCAAGCGGCGCTTTTGGGTCCGATATTGCGGAGTTTCAGCGGAATGATGGCCATGCGGTTCCGTGATGGAAAAAAGTGGCGGGCCAGCGAACGCCAGGGTTCACGTGGAAAAGCTACACGTTTGTATGCAGGCTGCGTACCAACAGTGCAGCGATGGTTTCAAGCCCCACCTGATCTTCAACGTCGAAACGCCCGGGAAGCGGACTGTCCAGGTCGAACACGCCGATCAGCGCGCCGTCCAGCACCAGCGGTACGACCAGCTCCGAGCGCGATGCGGCATCGCAGGCGATGTGGCCGGGGAAGTCATGCACATCAGCGATGCGCTGCGTCTGTCGGCTGCTGGCGGCCGCGCCGCAGACGCCCTTGTCCAGCGGAATGCGGATGCAGGCGGGCAGGCCCTGGAATGGGCCGACGACCAGTTCGATGCCGTCGAAAAAATAAAAGCCGACCCAGTTCAGATCCGGCAGTGCGTGATAGACCAGCGCGGACAGATTCGCGGCGTTGGCGACGCGATCGTGTTCGCCGGCCAACAGCGCTTGGGCCTGTGCAGCCAGCTGGGCGTACTGTTCCGGCTTGTCGCCGGTGAGCGTGATGGATTTGAAACTCATGGGGCAAGTGTAGCAGCGGGGCTTGGGCGGAATACCATGCACGCT
Source organism: Lysobacterales bacterium (assembly GCA_031419075.1). GTDB lineage: Bacteria > Pseudomonadota > Gammaproteobacteria > Xanthomonadales > Xanthomonadaceae > Lysobacter_I. The sequence continues at coordinate 28,057 of JANOKD010000057.1, read as the reverse complement.
TTGTATCAGGACATGGCCATGACCGCATCGCTTGCGACCCGAACGCTTTACGTGACCGGCACCGATACCGGCGTCGGCAAGACCGTGGCCAGCGTCGCGCTGCTGCATCGCCTGCGCAGCGCAGGCTTGCGCGCGATCGGTATGAAACCGGTCGCCAGCGGCTGCGAACGGACCCCGGAGGGTTGGCGCAACGACGACGCTTTGCGGTTGCAAGCCGCAAGCGACGCGCAGCCGGCGTACGACGACGTCAATCCGTACGCGCTGGAACTGCCGACGGCGCCGCAGCTCGCGGCCCGTGCGATGGCGGTGCATGTCGACCTCTTGCGTCTGGGCGACGCGTACCTGCGTCTCGCCGTGCAGGCCGACGTGGTGGTGATCGAAGGCGTCGGCGGCTGGGCTGCGCCGCTGGACGACGGCTTGGATCAGGTCGATCTGGTCCGCATGCTCGATCTGCCGGTGGTATTGGTCGTGGGTCTGCGGCTGGGCTGTCTCAGCCATGCGCGGCTCACCGCACGCGCGGTCCAGAGCGATGGCGTGTCGCTGATCGGTTGGATCGGCAGCCGCGTCGACCCCATGTTCAGCGAGTGCGACGACTACGTCGAACTGCTGCGCGATGCATTGCCGGCACCGTGTCTGGGCGTGTTGCCGTATGCGCCAGACGCGGACCCGGCGCACACGTCGAAATACTTGGCGATGCCGTAGGGTGGGCTTTACGCCCACCATATCGGCCTTTCCGATCGCTTCAAACAGCGATCAAAACCGCTTCGATGATTCAACACGCTCATTGCAGCATTGAATTGGCGGGTCTAGACCCGCCCTACGCTATTTGCGGCTCCAACACGCCATCGTCTGCCGCTACTTGCGTGCGGTCATGCGCATGATCGCGTGCGAGGTACAGATAAAACGCCGGCAGCACGAACAGTGTGAACGCGGTGCCGATGGTCATGCCGGATGCGATCACCGTGCCCATCGAGAAACGCGCGGCCGCGCCGGGGCCGCTGGCCATCAGCAGCGGGACCATCGCGAACACCAGCGCTGCGGTGGTCATCAACACCGGGCGCAGGCGGATCGCGGTGGCTTCCTCAATCGCTTCGCGCTTCGACAAGCCTTGCTCGATCTGAAGTTTGTTGGCGAACTCCACGATCAGGATGCCGTGCTTGGTAATCACGCCCACCAGCGTCACCAGTCCCACTTGGGTGTAGATGTTGATGCTCATGCCCGGGAAGGCTTCGATGCCCTGGAAGCCGAGAATGCCGCTGATGATCGCCAGCACGTTCATCACCAACAGCGCGCCGCAGATCGCCATCGGCACCGTGATCAGCATGATGAGCGCATCGCGGAAGCTCTCGAACTGCGCCGACAGCACCAGGAAGATGATGATCAGCGCGAACAGCAGGGTGATCAGCATGGTCGTGCCCTCCTGTTTGAACTGCCGCGATTCACCGGCGTAGTCCACGCTGTAGCCCTGCGGCAAGACTTCCTTCGCCGCCTGCTCCAGTACCGCCAGCGCCTCGCCTTTCGATACCCCTGGGCGCGGCGCGAAGGTGATCGACACTGCATTCAACTGCTGAAAGCGCTTGAGCACCTGCGGCTGAGCGGACTCTTTCAGGGTGACGATGGTCGAGAGCGGAATCAATTCGCCGCTGCGCGTACGGGTGTAGTACTCGGTGAGCTGTTGGGCGTTGAGGCGGTCGCTGCGCTGCACCTGCGCGATCACCCGATACGAGCGGTTCTGCATCGCGAAACGGTTGGCATAGCCGCCGGACAGCATCGCAGACATGTCCGCCGAGAGCGTCCGCATGTCGATGCCGAGCGCCGCCGCTTTGTCGCGGTCGATCTGCACTTCGATCCGCGGCTTGTCGATCTTCAGATCCTTGTCGAGGAAGATGAAGCGTTTGCTGGCGTAGGCCTTCGCAAGCACGCCATCGGCAAGTTCCTGCAGCTGCTGCAGTGAACCGATGCCGCCGATCACGAATTCGCCGCCGCCATCGCCGCCGGCGCTGGGCAACGCTGGCGGAATCAATGCGAACACATTCAGGCCGGTGACTTCGGCCATCTTCGGCTGCAGCGTCTGCTCCAGCACCTGCTTGGTCGAACGCGTGCGTTCGCTCCACGGTTTCAGCACGAAACCCGCGATGGCGCTGTTGCTGGCGCCACCGCCGCCGAAGCCGCCGTTGAACAAAAAGTAATTCTCGACTTCGGGCACGCCCTTGGCGATTTCGGTGACTTCCTGGGTGTAGCGCTCCACATAGTCCAGCGTCGCCGAAGGATCGGCGCTGCCGATGGAGAAAATAAATCCCTGGTCTTCGGGCGGTGCCGGTTCTTTCGGCGACAGCATGTACAGGAAGATGCATGAAGCGAAGACAATGGCGCCGAATACTGCAATCACGCCCTTGGTGTCCAGCGCGCCGTGCAGCCGGCGCTGATAACCGTGGCGCAGGCGGTCGAAGCGCGTGTCCAGCCACGCCTGAAATTTGCCTTTGCCGCCTTCGCTGTGCGGCTTGAGCATTTTCGCGCTCATCATCGGCGACAGGGTCAGCGCGATCACGCCGGACAGCAGCACCGAACCTGCCAGCGTGAATGCGAATTCGGTGAACAGCACGCCGGTGAGGCCGCCCTGAAAACCGATCGGCAGATAGACCGCAACGAGTGTCGTGGTCATCGCCACCACCGGCCAGGCCAGCTCGCGCGCGCCGCGGATGGCGGCATCGGGCGGCGACATGCCTTCCTCGATATGACGGTGGATGTTCTCCAGCACGATAATCGCATCGTCCACCACGATGCCAATCGCCAGCACCATCGCCAGCAGCGTCAGCAGATTGATGGTGAAGCCCATCACCAGCATCAGAAACAGTGTGCCGATCAGCGACAGCGGCACCGTTACCGCCGGGATCAGCACGCTGCGGAACGAGCCGAGAAACAGATAGATCACCACGATCACGATGATCACCGCTTCGATAATGGTGGTGATGACCTCGTCGATGGCGTCCTGAATCGCTTCGGTGCTGTCGTAGGGAATCGTGCCGACCATGCCTTCGGGCAGCTGCGGAATAATTTCCGCGTCCCACGCTTTGCGCACCGCCTTGATGACATCCAGCGAGTTGGCGTCCGGCGACACGTAAATCGCCATGAACGTCGCGGCCTGCCCATTGATGCGCACCGACGTACCGTAATTTTCGGAGCCCAGCACCACGTCGGCCACATCACCCAGACGCACGATGGCGCCGTCCTGTTCGCGGATGACCAGTTCGCGGAATTCATCCGGCGTGCGCAGATCGGTGCGCGCGGTGAGATCCACCGACACCATCTGACCTTTGGTCGAACCCAGCGCGGACAGCACGTTGTTGTTGCGCAGCGCGGCGTCGACATCGCTGGCGGTCACTTTCAGCGCAGTCATGCGGTCGGGTTTCAGCCAGACGCGCATCGCGAACGAACCGGCGCCGAGAATATCGGCACGCTGCACACCGGGCACCGTGACCAGCTTCGGCTGGATCACCCGGGTCAGATAATCGGTGATCTGATTGTTGTTCAAGCGCTCGCTGGCGAACGACACGTACATCGCCGCGATCTGCTGGCCCTGCTGCAGGTCGATGACCGGATCTTCGGACTCCTGCGGCAGCTCGCCGCGCAGTTTGTTGATCTTGGCCGAGATTTGGGTCAAGGCTTCGTTGGGATCCTGATCCAGCCGGATATACGCCTGGATCGTGCTGACGCCCGCCGCGCTGGACGAGGTCAGATACTCGATGCCTTCGGCGCTGGCTATCTCGCGTTCCAGCGGCGTTGTGATGAAGCCTTGAATCAGGTCCGCATCCGCGCCGAAATACGTGGTGTTGACGTTGATGACCGCATTCTGCAGCTCCGGATATTCGCGCACGTTGAGCGAGTTGAACGCGCGCAGTCCGAACAGCAGAATAAACAGGCTGACGACGACCGCCAGCACGGGCTTGTTGATGAAGATATCGGTGAATTTCATCGTGTTCTCCCGTGCGCCGTCGAAGGCGCAGGGTGGATGGTGGCGGTGGGCAAAGGCATAACGGTGTTGTGTGCGGGCGGTCAGCTGTTGCCGGGCTTCGGTGCGGATTCCGCAGCCGGCTGCACTTTATTGTTGATCGTGACCACAGCATCATTGCGCAGCTTGAGCAGGCCACTTGTGACCACGCGTTCGCCGGGCTTCAGGCCGTCGGTCACCGCGACCAGATCGCCGCGCGTGGCGCCGGTGGTGATGAAACGCTGCTGGACCACCAGCTTCACGCCGGTCAGCGGTTTGCCGTCCATGCCCTTCTCGTCCGGCCCGTACTTCGTTTCGCGGATCACATACACCGCGTTGCCATAGGGATTGAAGCTGACCGCAGTTTGCGGAATCACCACCACGGCCTGTTCGCCGCCCAGATCGAAGCCGACTTTGGCGAAGGTGCCGGGACGCAGCGCGTTATCGTCGTTGAGAAACGTCGCCTGTACCTTGAAGCTGCGGGTTTCGGAATCGATCAGTGGTTCGATTGCGGTGATCCGGCCGTCGAACACGCGGCCGGGCAACGAATCGACGGTCGCGCGGATCGTGGTGCCTTGCTCCACTTGGGCCATCCGCTGCTGCGGCAGGGTGAAGTCGAGAAAGATCGGGCTCATCGACTGCAGATTGACGATCGGGCTGCCCGGTGCGATGAACTGGCCCAGATTCGCTTTGCGAATGCCGAGCGTGCCGTCGAACGGCGCGCGGATGGTTTTCTGTGCAATCAACGCGCGCTGCGCTTCCACCTGCGCGAGTGCCGATGCGGCATCGGCGGCACGCTGCTCGACATCGGCCAGCGACACCAGTTTCTGCTGGCCCAGCTCGCGCCAGCGGTCACGCTGCGACACCGCAAGTTTCGCGGAGGCTTCCAGCGCATGCAGCGTGGCCTGTTCGTTGGCTGTGTTCAGTCGCACCAGCACCGTGCCCGCGCGAACCCGTTGACCGGGCTCGAACAGGATTTCGCGGATCACGCCGCCCGCTTCAGTGGTGACGTCGGCACCATTGACCGCGACGAAGGTGCCCACGGCCTCGGCGCCGTCGCGCCAGCGCTCGGATTTCGCCACCGCAACGCTGACCGACGCCGGTGGCTGCGGCATGTTGTCGAAGAAGTCGTTCATCCCGGTATTCATCATCGCCTTGACGGCGAACACACCGCCGAAGATCACGGCTGCCCCCAAGAGCATCCACGCCATCCGCTTTTTCGTGGACGGTTTCCGCGGCGCTGCGCGGGTTGCGTCGTGTTGCGTTGGGTTGTGTCGCATCGTGTCTTGGCGGGTCGATTCGTTGCGGTCAGTCATGGCGAAACCTCGGAGCGAAGTGCGGTCACGGCGATGGGCGTGACGGCGGTATTGTCAGGCTGCGGGCCTGAACTGTTGAAAATCTGCTGGCATAGACGCGTATTGAGGGCGTCCAGCGCAGTGTCATCGGCCGGGTTGAACAATGGCAGCCAGCCGTAGCCGTTGAGCAGGAAATGCAGATGCTTCATCAGCAGTCTGTACGGGTCGCCAAGCGCATGCGCTTCGAGCAGACCTTCGGCATGGGTGAGCGTGTGCAACCCGAGCGAGAGCATCCAGGGACCGATGGCCACAGCCTGCGGCGACAGGCCGATATCGGCGCGCAGATCGCCCGCGGTGATCGCGTCCTCGACAATACCGTCGACAAGAATACCCAGCGGTGCACTGGCTTCCAGCGAGCGCTGCCTAGCCTGCGCCGATGCAGCGCCCCAGATCACGTCGGTCCAGACAAACTGCGCCAGGCGGAAGTGCTCAGGCTGAGCACGGATGACCATCAGGTCGGCCAATGCGATGGCAAGCATGCGTTCGCGGGTCGGGCCTTGCCAACGGGCGGCGCGTTCGAACAGATCCACGCGGCTCAGGCAGTTGCGGGTGGCGAGCGTCACCAGCAGGTCTTCCTTGCTGGCGAAATGCTGATACAGCGTACCAATGGCGTAGTCGCATTCTTCGGCGATACGCGACATCTGCAGCGACAGCAGGCCGTCGCGCTGGATCAGTTCCTGGGCCTTGTCCAAGAAGCGTTGTTCGCGTTCGGCGCGTTCGCGCTGGCGGCGGTCTTTGGTGCTCATGACGGCGACCGAAGTGTGTCGAAGGGCGTATTTTGAATCTGATTCAAAAATTGATCAAGACTTATTATCGGTTGGCAGTGTGCCGTTTTTGGCCATAACCGCGCTTGAGTGGCCGGTTTCAGACCTTGAACAACAAAAAACCCGGCAACTTGCGCTACCGGGTTTGAAAGTGCTTTGGACGGCCGTGGTGTTGGGCGGTCGGCAGAGCAAATTAACGCGATGCTTTGCGACCAGCGGCCTTAACCACGGTATCGGCTTCGGCCTGAACGGTGGCGACGGCGGTTTCAAACTGGCCTTTGGCGATCTGGGCGATGGTTTCGTTGGTCTTCACGGTACGGCCGAAGACTTCCTGACCGGTACCGATGCTGCGCTCGACGTTTTCGCGGGCAATCTGCACACCCTTCGGCAACACGGCCTTGAGGGCGTCCATATCGCGGACTTCGGCCAACTCACTCCAGAACGCGAAAGCGGCGTTCATGTTTTCGCTGAAGGTGGCGAGCTGAAGGCCGAACACGGCTTCGGTGTTCTCAAGGGCGAGACGACCGACCTGGGCCGAGGTATCGGCGAACTGGCGGGTCGATTGGGTGAACTGTTCGTTGAACTGCTGATACATGGCGGGCTCCTGAGGCGGGGATGCCGGCAGGGAATGCCGGTGTTGTGCGGCGCAACATAACGCGGTTTTTGTTGCGGTGCAACATAACCCGACGAGCGGTGCCCGATGTGTTCAGGATGGTATGCAAATCAACCGCTTGCGCGCTTAATCCCGCACTCGCCGGATCAGCCCCGATAGCGGCAGCCTGACGTGCAGGTCTCGTGAACCACGACTTCGCTCAACGGGGGCAGCACCGGCTTGAGCCGGTCCCAGATCCAGACCGCCAGGCGTTCGCTGGTCGGATTGTCCAGACCTTCGATGTCATTGAGATAGTGGTGGTCGAGCCGGTCGTAAAGAGGCTTGAACGCAGATTTGATCTCGGCGAAATCCATGACCCATCCGGTGTGCGGGTCGACTTCACCACTGACGTGGAGTTCCACCCGGAACGAATGACCGTGCAACTGCGCACATTTATGCCCGGGCGGGACGTTGGGCAGCCGGTGCGCGGCTTCGAGGGTGAAGATTTTGAAGATGTCCATGCAGGCGCCGGGTCGATAAGGACGGCCGCGCGGATGTCGCGACCGAAGATCATTATCGCCGTTGATGTCTTCTGGCGTCTCGAAATTGCAGTACAGACCCCCCGCGCCGCTCTCAGCGTTCGCGTTGGACGGCTTCGCGGGCCAGTGCACGCAGGACAGCGGTGTCGAGGCCGGCGTGAGAAAGTTTAGTCAGCGCGCGGTCGATGGCGCGCTGCGCCGCACGAACGGCCAGCTGCTGATCGCGGTCGCCGTCGAGAACATCGTCGCGCAGTTGGTAGGCCAAACCCACGTCGTCGGCGAATGCGCACAGTGCCGCGGTGCGGAAGCTGCCGATATCGTTGGCGGCCATCGCGCCCAGGTGTGCGGCTGCCACCAATAAGGGTGATGTTTTCTTTGCAGGGCCCTCCGGTTGACCGCAGAGTTCGGCGGCTTGGCCGTGGGCGATGCCCCGACTGCCGCAGGCCGCTGCGATGCATTCGAGTTTGTTCGCAAGCAGGTCAGCGCCATCGCGAGCCAGCGCGGCATAAGCGTCCGACAGCAGGGTCGCCGCCGCCAGCAGTGCCAGCGGCTCGCCAAAGCTGCGATGCAGGCTGGGGTGCCCGCGACGCTCATCGGCGTCATCCATACAGGGTAGATCGTCGAGGATGAGGCTTTGGGCCTGGATCATTTCCAGCGCAAGCGCGGCGCCGCGCACTCGTCGGGTATCGCCGCCAAGCGCTTCGCAGGCGGCGCGCGCGAGCAGCGCGCGAAATCGTTTGCCGTCACGCATCGCGTGGCCCAGCGCAGGTGTCAAAGGCGACAAGGGCGGCAGTGCATGCAGATAGCCGGCGATATCCGCTTCAATCTCGACGCGGGCCGCTGTCTTCCACGCCTCGAATGACAGCCGTGGATGCCGGGCTTCTACCCCAACGTCTTGTTGGCCGCATTCGCTGACTGTCGTCACGCGTTCGGCGCAAGATGTCGGCAATCCGTCCATCGTCGCTCCCGATGCTTCAGGTATTTTCGAAACGCTGCATGAAACGCTCGGCATCGCGCACGCCGGCGTAGTCGCGGATGATGGTGTAAAGCTTGCCGACGACTGCCTGGTATTCCTGATGCGTCTGCACTCCGGCGACCCGGTTCATCACCGCGTCGGCGTCCTGGCCCAAAGTCTGAGTCAGGTATGTGCGAAGCGCAGCGAGCTTGAGGGCAAGGCTATGGTCCATCTGCATTGGCTGCGCGGCCTGCTGCACCGGCATCGCGTAGTATTGCGGCTGCTGCGCAACTTGCGGCTGCGGCATCGCTTGGTACGGTTGCGCAGTGGGCGCCGGTTGGGGTGTCGGATACGCGGCCTGGGGGCGTTCTACCGGCTGCGCGCGCGGTATCTGCTGATCGATCGCAGGCTCCGCATCGACTGCATTATTGCCGCGGAACGAGAAAATATTGGCGCGGCTGCCGATCCGCTGGATGTAGCCGTTGTCTTCGAGAAAGATCAGCGGCGCGATCGACTCGCGGCATGGATCGCTGATCAACTGGATAATTTCGACGTTGCGGGTGCCGTTGATGATCAGCAGCACCATGCGCAGGTCGGACGGCAGCGATTCGTCGCGATGTCTGAGCGCTTCCTCACCTTTGGCGGTTTTCTCGAAGAGGGCAATCCGGTTCTCATGTCTTATCTCGCTGATGTGTCTGTTTCGCGGCACTCTGCGGGTGTTTTTGGTCTGCTCTGGACGGAAAGTGACACTGTGAGGATTACGCAGTAGATGTTTCTGGTGACGATGCTGGGGATGGCGGAAGCCACCATCTACCTCTGGCTGGAACGCCACACCCTGTCGCCCGAGTTCCGCGCCGCCGCCACCATCGCCGGCATCTACACCGGCATCGCCGCATTCATGTACTGGCGCATGGTCGGCATCGTTGGCAACGACGGCGATCCGGCTTCGGTCGTTTCCCTGCCCACGCATTACCGCTATGTCGACTGGGTGATCACCACCCCACTGATGCTGCTGAACCTGATGGTGCTGCTGCAGATCACCGATGAGAAGCGCGGACTGGTATTCGTGATGATCGCGGCTGACGTGGCGATGATCGTGTTCGGCTTCTTCGGTGAGCGCTATTCGAACATTCCGGGCATGGAATTCGAGGCGTGGGTCATGTTCGGCCTGGGCTGTCTGGCGTTTCTGATCCTGCTTTACATGATGTACAGTGTCCTTGTCGATGTCCTCAAGGACAAGGTCGCGCCGGTGAAGAAGGCCTTCGTCAACATGCGCACCTTCATCGTTGTGGGTTGGATGATCTATCCGATCGGCTTCATAATAGGCATGCTCGCCCCGGGCGACGGTGCCAAGATCGCGCGCGAACTGGTTTACAACTTCGCCGATCTTAAGCCCGGTCTGGGTCTGGTCGCACTCATCGCCGCACGTCAGATCAGTCGCGATGCTGCGATCCGTCAGGCGATGCGCAACCTGTAAGTTCAAAACAGGCCGTTCGCGCTGCGGTTAGCGGCGCGGACGGCGCCTTCTGGAGAATGTCAGCATGGCCAAGACGGCGGTTCTCGGCGCAGGCCTGGGCGGATTGGCCGCCGCGATTCGACTGCGCGCGAAAGGGCATGAGGTCGATGTTTACGAGCGCCTCGACGCGCCCGGTGGCCGTGCTCGAACTTTTCACTTTGAAGGCATCGATTTCGACGCCGGCCCGACTGTCATCACTGCGCCGTTTTTGCTCGATGAATTGTTCGCTCTGGCGGGCCTGCGCCGCGAAGATGAAATTGAATTGCTGCCGGTCCGGCCTTGGTACCGCTACCTGCTGCCGGAGGGCGACGCCTTCGATTACGGCAGCACGGCTGAGGAAGTCGTGGAAGCAGTCGCTGCGTTCTCGCCGCAGGACCGCGCAGGTTATCTGCGTCTGCGCGAGTATGCCGCAGCGCTGTACCGCGAAGCCTACGAGCGTCGTGGCGATACCCCGTTCCACACCTGGGGTTCGATGTTATCGGCATTGCCGGCTCTGCTTCGCCTGCGCGCCGATCGTTCGGTCTATGCCGCGGTCTCGCATTTCATCCGTGACCGCCGTCTGCGCGAAATTCTCAGCGTGCATCCGCTGCTGGTGGGCGGTCATCCGTTCCGCACATCCGCGATCTATGCGCTGATCGTGCATCTCGAACAGGCGGCCGGCGTCTGGTATGTGCGCGGCGGCACCGGCGCATTGGTGCGCGCGCTGGAGCGTGCGGCCATCGGCATGGGCGTGCGCTTCCACTACGGCAAGACCGTGCGCCGTCTGCAGGCTTCCAAGGGCAGCGTGGATGCGGTCGAATTCGAAGACGGCCAGCGCATTGCGCCCGAAGTCATTGTGAGTAATCTCGATCCATCGACACTCTACGGCAGGCTGCTGGACGCGCCTAAGCGGAGGCGCTGGACTGCGCGAAAACTCGGTAAACAGCGTCATTCGATGGGACTGTATGTGCTGTACTTCGCGACCGATGGCGACTATCCGGACGTGGCACATCACACCATTGTGCTGGACGCCGATTTCCGCCATCAGCTGGACGATCTGTTCGACGGCGATGCGTTGCCTGAACGCTTCAGCGCGTATCTGCATCGACCCAAAGCCACCGATATGACGGCCGGTCCGGACGGCATCGATCCATTTTATGTGCTTGTGCCGGTGCCGAATCTGCGCGCGTCGATCGATTGGGAGACCGCTGAGCCGATGTTCCGTGAGCGTGTGCTCGACTTTCTCGAACGTCGCGCGCTGCCTGGGCTCCGCGCACGTCTGCGTTTCGTCCATGCAGTGACGCCGCACTATTTTGCCGACACGCTGATGAGTACGCATGGGAGCGGATTTTCTATCCACCCCGACCTGCTTCAGTCTGCATATTTCCGGTTTCACAACCGATCCGAGGAATGCGCGAACCTGTTTATGGTGGGTGCGGGCACGCATCCCGGCGCCGGTGTGCCCGGTGTGCTGACCTCGGCGAAAGTGCTGGATCGGCTGATTCCCGCGGCGACCGCGGTCAATGATGGCGCACGCTGACCTGCCGCTCACGCAAGCGCTTGAATCGCTCTCTGCTAGCGCGATGCGGCGCCACGGACGCACCTTCTTTCTCGCCAGTCTGCTGCTTGGCTCACGACGTCGTGGTATCGAAGCGCTGTACCGTCTATGCCGGTATGTCGACGATATCGCCGATGATGATCGCGAAAGCACCGAAATGAGGCGACGCATGTTGCGTCACCTCGACGATGCGCTGCGGAACGAGAACGCCGCTGTTCCGTTTGCACGCGTTGCGCTGCGTCTGCGCGACGCGCATGGTTTGCGCCTCGCCGGTCTGCATCGATTGATCGATGAAGCTGAGCGGGATCTCGATTTTCAGCGTCCGCAGACTTTCGATGATTTATTGCGATACGCCTTCGGCGTGGCTGGTGTCGTCGGCTGGATGCTGTGCCCGATGCTGGGCACGCGCGACCCGCGCGCAATGTCGCCAGCGGTCGCGCTTGGTATCGGCATGCAGCTGACCAATATCGCCCGCGATGTTTTTGAAGATGCACGGATCGGCCGGATGTATCTGCCGCAGGATGGGTCGCCCTCGCTGTCGTTGTCCGCACTGTGCGCCGCCCAGCCTGATGCACTGCGCGATGCGCATGTCGCTACGCTGTGTTTGCTTGATGAAGCAGAAGCCTTTTATGCCTTGGCGGAACGCGGCATGTCCCTGCTGCCTACGCCGCCGCGCTGGTCGATTCATGCCGCTGCACGGATGTATCGCGATATCGGTTCCCGCGTCCGGGAACTCGGTGCAACGGGCGTGACTCAGCGCGCCGTCGTCGGTCCGTGGCGCAAATCGACGCTGTTGATTGCGGCCGCCAGCGGCCGCACCCCGTATTTCGCCCGTCCAGCTCCGGCGGATTTACCCGCGGTGCTGCGCGACGAGATCGAACGACTGGGCGCGATGTGAACACGGAATCGATTGCGGTCGTCGGCGGCGGGCTTGCGGGGCTGAGCCTTGCGCTGCAGTTGCAGGGTCAATCTGCGTTTCGCGGCCGACTTATCATTTATGAAGCGCGGGATAGGTACGCCGATGACCGTCGCTGGTCGTTCTGGCCTGTCGTTGCACACCCGTTCTTGGCGGGTCCGCTGCAGCGTTATTCCCAACTGCGGATAACGGCGCGCGGACGTACGATGCTGTTTGACTGTGCAGATACGCCTTATGCGTGTTTCGCATCGGGCGATCTGTATGCTGAAGCACAGAGTCGGCTTGCCGGCGACCCGCGTTTCGAGCTGCGAATGGGAGCGGCCGTCACCGCCATCGAGGCCGACACGGAGGCAGCGACGGTGCGCGCAGGCGATGGCGATGCGCGATATGACCGAGTCTTCGACGCGCGACCGAGGCGGATCGAACCCGAATTTCTGCAGTGGTTTGTGGGCGGCGAGGTCGAGGTGCCTGCCGGTACGGCGATGCCGACGCCGGTGCTGATGGACTTCGATATGGTTCGCAGTGAAGCCGATGCCTCCTCCGACGCCATCATTTTCGGCTACGCACTGCCGCAGCGCGAAGACACGGTTCTTGTGCAGCTCACGTACTTCCTGCCCCGTGGTACGCCGCCGCCAGCCGATGCATGGGCAGGCTGGCGGCGTTATGTCGTCGAACGTCTCGGCCTGGACCCTGAGCGGCTGCTGCGCGAAGAATGCGGCGCGATTCCGATGCATCCGACGCGCGCGCGGGTCGATGTCTCTTCTCGCCTGCAGCCGCTCGGTGGCGCCGCCGGCTGGATACGCGCGGCGACCGGCTATGGTTTTGTCGACACCCAGCGCGCCGCCGAGCGGCTGGCCGAAGCGCTGGTGCACGCACCACATACTGCCGCGCAGGTGCGCGCGCGTGCGCGCATCGACGATGCGATGGACGCCGTGCTGCTTGAGGCCATGCGCCGGCATCCGCAGCAGGTGGGCGGGTGGTTTCTGCGCCTGTTTGAACGCTGCCCGCCTGCGGGTTTGATTCGTTTTCTTTCTAGTGAGGCTACCGTGCGGGACCGGCTTGCGGTGATCGCAGCGCTGCCGCCGTCGCCGTTCATCGCCGCGATGCTGCGGTGCGGCGTTCGGAGTTTGTAGTGAATCGTCGCGAGGCCTTGCACTACGTCCTCGGATTACTCGCATGTCTGTTGCTGTGGGCCATCGGGCGCAACGTGCTCGACGTGACCGCGGTACTCGCCATTGCGTTGATCGGTACGCCGCACGGCGCCGCCGACAGCCTGCGACTGCGTGCGCTGACGGCAGCTGACGATGGTGCGATCCGATGGCCGATGCTGCTGCTGTCGAATGCGCTGTACCTCGCGATTGCGGCGGCAGTGTGGTGGCTCTTTCTGCGTTGGCCGGCGTCGGCGCTGCTCGGCTTCGTATTGATCTCGTTGCTGCATTTCGGCACCACCGATGCCGTGGCGGAATGGCATCGCGTTGCGCACGCGGTGGACATGCCTATGGATCGCGCCAAAGCGCGGACGACCATCATGCGCACCGCAGCCATGAGCGCAGTGGTCGCGATCGCCGCGCCGTTCGTGATCTGGCAGGCCGACGTGCAGACGTATCTGCGCTGGCTTGGGTTGACCGCCAGCGAGGCGGCGCGGTTTCCGTCTTCCGCCGCTGCAATGACAGTGGCGTTGGCACTCGTGCTTACCCTGATCGGATTCAGTCCCCGGTCCAAGGGCCGATGGCATTTACCGACCGCCGTCTGCATCGCCGCTCCGTCGCTGCTGTTGCCCCCCGCGGCTGGATTCGCGCTGTATTTCTGCGCAGTGCATGCATCGCGACACTGGGCCAAGCTGCGCGCCGAGCAGGCCGACCCGTCCATCTGGCCGGTGGCCGCAACGATGCTGGCGACTGCTGCGATCGCTGCTGCTTTGTTATGGCACCACGACGGCGCGGCCTTTGCGCCTAGGTTGGTCCAAGTCGTGATCATTGGGCTCGCGGCGCTGACCGTGCCTCATATGCTGCTCGATGCTGGGCTGCGCTATCGCCCGGCGAAGAGAAGAGGAGTCAGTCACTGACGCTTGAAAAGTCGCGGCGGAACGTCGATGAAGATGGTGGCTATGGGTGGACTCGAACCACCGACCCCAGCATTATGAGTGCTGTGCTCTAACCGGCTGAGCTACATAGCCTTGAAGCGTCGTCGCGACTGCGGCGAGCCGGAAATTGTCCACGCCGCGGGCCTCCGCGTCAATCGGCCTGTTGATGCAGTGCTTGCGCTTGTTCTCGCCGGGCGCCCGTGGCAGAGTCGAATACAGCGGCCTCAGGGCCAAAGATTTCAGGAGTCCGCATCGTGATCGATCCGGACGGGTATCGACCGAATGTTGCGATTGTGCTGATGCGCCCGGACGGCCGGGTGTTCTGGGCACGCCGTGTCCGCAAGGATGGCTGGCAGTTCCCGCAGGGCGGGATGAACAGCGATGAGACGCCTGCAGAGGCGATGTACCGCGAGTTGCGCGAAGAAACCGGGCTGCTGCCCGAGCATGTCGACGTGCTTGGGAGTACGCCGGGCTGGCTGCGTTATCGACTTCCGCCACGTGCGGTGCGTCGCCATGATCGGCTGGTCTGTATCGGCCAGAAACAGGTCTGGTTTCTGCTTCAGTTCACTGGAGAAGAGTGCGATCTGCAGCTGGATCTGACCGACTCACCGGAGTTCGACCAATGGCGATGGGTCGATTTCTGGTATCCGCTGGAGCACGTGGTCAATTTCAAGCGCATGGTCTACACGCATGCGCTGCATCATCTTGCGCCGTTGGCGCGCGAGGTGGCCGGGGCTCAGGCGATCCCCTCGGCGTCGCTGGAGCCGCGGCGCTGGACGCGTGCGCTCGACCGCCAGCGGCCAGGCGCTCCGCGAAGTGGCAATGGTTCAGATTCCGCCTAACTTGGGATTGACAATCATTCTCATGCATGACCAAATGAGAACCGTTCCCACCGAGCGTTCCTGCCCTCATGTACGTGTGCCTTTGCAACGGTGTTACTGAGCGCGACATCCGCCATACCGCCGCGGCGGGCTGCCGGACTATGGCTGAGCTGACGATGCGCACCGGCTGCGGCGCGGGCTGCGGCAGCTGCGTGTGCATGGCTACGGAGCTTCTGGAAAGCGTCCAGGCAGCGATTGCTGCGGACAGCGGTGAATATATCGCCCACGCCGCCTGACGGATTTGCATCTCGTAGCCGGCACCGGATAACGCGCACGATTCGTATTTCCTCATCGGCTGGATCTTGCGGCTACAGTATTGTCTGCGCACACTCAGGAGCCCGTCATGAAAGGCGACCCCAAGACCATCGAATTGCTCAACAAGGCGCTCTACAACGAGCTGACCGCGATCAACCAGTATTTCCTGCACGCCAAGATGCTGAAGAACTGGGGCCTGAAAGAATTGGCCGATCACGAGCACCATGAGTCGATCGATGAAATGAAACATGCCGACAAGCTGGCGGAACGCATTTTGTTTCTGGACGGTTTGCCCAATTTCCAGGCGCTGGGCAAGCTGCGTATCGGCGAAAACCCGCGCGAGCTGCTGGAATGCGATCTTGCCTTGGAACACGAGGCGCTGCCGCTGCTGCGTGAAGCGATCGCGCATTGCGAGAAAGTCGCCGATTACGTCAGCCGGCAGCTGTTCGCCGACATCCTCGAATCCGAGGAAGAGCACATCGATTGGATCGAAACCCAGCTGTCGTTGATGCAGCGTCTGGGCGAACAGAATTATCTTCAGACCAAAATCGCCAGTTGACCCGGCTTGAGGTAGATAAAAAAAACGGCGGCCATTGAGGCCGCCGTTTTGGTTTGAATGCCGCGATGCAAGCAGCGCCAAGTCTGCAGCGAGACTCGGAACGACCGTAGTGAGCTTACCGCGCCTGCGACGCGCCCTGCGACATGTTCGCGCGCAGTGCCTGGCGGGCCCGGGCGAATTCATTCGCGATCAGCGCTACTGCCACCGCCGGGCGCTCCAGTGTCTGGGTGCGGGTGGCCAACTCGAGTTTCCTCGCTGCATTCGACAGCGACATCGCGCCGAGATTGGCGCTGGAAGACTTGAGTGTGTGCGATGCGTTGCGCAGCATTTCGTAGTCCGGGCCGACTGCGGCGGTTTCCAGGGCGGCGATCAGTCGCGGGGTGTCGTCGAGAAATAGTTCGATCAGCCGGTCGACTTCAGTGCCCAGGATGCTGCGCAGTTCTTCAAGCACGTCGGGGTCGAGCACCGGCGGCAGCGGTTCCCTGGAAGTGGAGACGGGCGCATCGGGCGGCGGACCGGCTTTTGGAGTGGGTGCTGAAGTCACGAAGGGGTTCGCTGCAATGGCGGGGCGGTTGGCAGCTGCTTCCAGTGTGGCGTTGGGGGTTGCCGCTGGCGGGACGGGCACTGTCGGGGGGGGTGCGGCAGCGGGTTCGTCAGCTGCAGGGGCGGGCATGGCGGGTTCGGCGTGGGCCTGTTGCGACGATATTTGATGCCAATGGGACAGACAGCGCTCCAGTTCGCCGCGGGTGACCGGTTTGGCAAGGTAGTCGTCCATGCCGGAATCTAGACATTTCTGACGGTCGCCGGCCATGGCATTGGCGGTCATCGCCACGATCGGCAGCCGTCGGCCACTGCTGGCGGCCTCGTGCTCACGCCAGCGGCGGGTGGCGGTGTAGCCGTCCATCACCGGCATCTGGCAATCCATCAGCACCAGGTCGTAGCGCGAGGCCGACATGCGCAGCAGCGCGGCTTCGCCGTTGGTAGCGCTGTCGCAGTGGGTGCCGAGCACGCTGAGCAGACGCTGGCCGACCATCAAATTGACCGGGTTGTCCTCGACCAGAAGGATGCGCATCGGACGGGCGGGTTCGCTGGCGACGGGTTCGATCGCGGACGTGGTGGCCTCCGGGGACTCGGCGTAACTGCTGAAATCCTGCAGCGTCGGCTCGGGCGTGTGTTCTGCCGGACCCAGCAGGGCGGTACGCAGGTCGGCGTCGGGTGCGTGGCGCTGCAGCAGAGTGACGAACTGCAGCAGTTCTTCAGGTGCGGGCTCATCGCCCTGGAGGCAGATCAATCTGACCTGGCCGTAGGTGGTCTGGCGTTCAAGATTGCGCTGCAGCGCCACTGCGGTACTGCGCACGCTGCCGAGGTCGGCGATCACGGTGGAGTAGGCCCAGGCATCCCCTTGACTCACCGCCGAACGGATGCGCTCCAGTGCTTCCTGGGTGGTTTCGACGCTGGTGATCCGCAGGCCCCAATTCGGCAGCAGCATGCTCAGACGCAGACGCAGGCGCTGGTCGCCGGTCAGCAGCAGCACGCGGCCGCTGCTATGTTCGGCGGGTTTGGAGGCGGTGATATCGCCCTGCACTTTGAGCAGCGGGATCTCGAACCAGAACGTCGAACCCTGGCCGGCATCGGACTCCACGCCGATCCGCCCACCCATCAGATCGATGATGCGCTTGGAGATCGCAAGTCCCAGGCCTGTACCGCCATAAAGGCGGGTCGTGGAGGCGTCCGCCTGACTGAAGGCCTGAAACAGCCGATCCTGCGCTGCTAGCGCGATGCCGATACCGGTATCGCGCACTTCGAAGCGCAGCTGATGCTGGGCGCTGGTGTCGCCGATCTTGCGCACGGTCATCGCGATGCTGCCGCGCTCGGTGAACTTCACCGCGTTGCTGATCAGGTTGGACAGCACCTGACGCAGCCGCACCGGGTCGCCGCGCACGGGCAGACGCACCGACGGGTCGATCTGCAGACTCAGCCGCAGACCTTTGCTCTGCGCAGGGCGTTCCAACAGTTGAATCACCGATTCGAGCGTTTCGCGAAGATTGAAGGTGGTCGATTCGAGCTGCAGTTTCGAGGCTTCGAGTTTCGAATAATCCAGGATGTCGTCAACGATCCGCAGCATCTGATGCGAAGACAGAAAAGCGGTATGCACCATTTCGGCCTGGTCTGCCGGCAGTTTGTGGTGCATCAGGAGATCAAGCATCGGCACGATGCCGTTCAGCGGCGTGCGGATCTCGTGACTCATGGTGGCCAGAAATTCGCCTTTGGCCATCACCGCCGATTCGGCGTCCTGTTTGGCTTGGCGCAGCTGTTGCTCCAGCTGGTTGCGTCGCTGCAGCTCGCGCTGCAGTTCGCTGCGCTCGGCGTCGCTGCGGGCGGCGATTTCGGCCGCTTCGCCCATGTGCTGCTCGTAATGGCGGGAGGCGTAGGCAAGGAAACCGACAATGCCTGCGGTGACCACAGTCAGGACAAGCCCCACGGTTGGCCACGGGCCAGAGGGACGGATCATGTCGATGATCAGCGCGAGGGTGGCGCCGATCGAGGTGGCCAGCGCCAGCCAGCGAAAGGTCAGCAGCGAGGGCTTCGGGTCGTTCAAGTCGGGATACCTGGGTTGGGAACGGTGTCCTGCACCCGGTCCGCCCCGGACCGCGATGCTCACGACCAATGGTGGGCCGCGCACCGATGATGCCGTACCAGGCGCCAACTTGACCAGCGTGCCGACGGGTCTGGGCGCGCATCGGGCTGCCAATCAGCCGGCAGCAGGTTTACAACAATGAATGTTGGAAGTCGAAATCCATCGCATCCGCAGCGCGTTGGACCAGATCGCCCTGAATGAAATCGATGCCGCTCAGCCACAGTGTCGCGGCGGTCTGCGGATCCTCCACGTGCTGGCCGATCACCTGCAGACCGAGCAGATGCGCGCGGTCGATCACCAGCCGCATTTCGTCCTGGATCGCCTGCTGCTCGATTTTGCCGGTGTAGTGCGGCGACAGGCGGACATAGCTCAGCGGCAGTTGCGACAGCAGTGCGTCGGCTTCTGCATTGGTCTGATATTGGCTCAGACACAGGCGGACACCGGCGCTGACCATGCGCTGGCAGAATTCACGCAGCAGCACCGAGTGCACCAGCGCGTCGCCCAGGCGCACATCGACCACCAGTTGCTTGCCCTCGATCCCGAGGTCGTTCAACGATGTCAGCAGCCAATCTGCGTACCCGTCCTGGCCAAGGGTGCGCGCGGCCTGCGGCACGAACAGCCGTGCGGTCTTCGTGCCGCGCTGTTCGCCGAGGATCGCGACGGCCCGGGTCATGACCCGGCGGTCGATCTCGTGCACCAGTCCGGCGCGTTCGGCCAACGGCACGATTTCCGCGGCGGTGTGCAGCTGCCCGCTGCCGTCGCGCAGCCGGACCAGCGTCTGATACTGCATGTGGTCACCGCCGACCACCGAGACGATGGGCTGGAACGCGAGTTCAAGGCGTTCGTTCTTCAGCGCATCCTGCAGCTGGACAAGCAGATGCGCCGCATGCTCGGACACTGCGTCGGATGCTGGGCGATAGGCGGCAATCGCGGTTGGCTCGCTGCGCGCCAGTCGCAGCGCTTCCTCGGCGGCGCCCAGCGCGGTGCCGGCATCGCTGAAGCCGTGGGCAAGATCGACATAGCCCACGCACGCGCGCAGCCGGATGCTGTCGCCGTTGATCGCAAGGTTCTGACCGACGAAAACATCGCGCAACTGCCGTGCCCACACCGCGTGGCGGTCGGGCGGGAGCCCCGGCCAATACACCACAAAAGTGTTGTCGTTGAGCCGCGATGCGGCGTGTTCGCCAGCGACCGTGGCGATCAGACGGCCGGCATCGGTGAGGATCGCGTCGAGCGCGGCGTAACCGTAGTGCTCGCGTAGCGCCGAGGTGCCTTCGATCACCACGAAATGCACGGCGCCCGAGGTCTGCTGCGGGAACGCAAGCGCCAGCTGCTGCAGGATGTAGGTGCGGGTCAGCAGGCCCGTGGCCGGATGCCGGCGAACTTCCTGCTCGCGCTGCTGCCGGAGCGCGCGTGCGCGACGTACCCGGTTCTGCACCGCCGCGATCAGGTGGCGCGGACGTACCGGCTTGCTGAGGTAATCGTCAGCGCCGCTGTCGAGCACTTCAAGATGGCTCTCGGGATCGGTGTCGCCGGTCAGAAACACCACCGGAATATGCGCGTAGGCGGCATGGCTGCGGATCAGGGAGGTGAGTTCGGTGCCGCTCATGCCCGGCATATGCAGATCCATCAGCACCAGGTCGGGCTGGAAGCGCTCCATCGTGGCCATGGTTTCGCTGGCCATCTGGACCGCATCGGTGTCCATGCCGGCGCCCCTGAGCACGCTCTGTGCGAACAGCGACTGGCTGCGATCGTCTTCGACAATCAGGATGCGGTATGCGGGCTCACCCTGTTCGACAGGCAGCACCTGCGGAGTGGCTTCGGCCGCTGGGGCTTCCGCCACCATCGGGTCGGCCATCTGCGGGGCGGCAGGAGGCGCTGCGTCTTCGCACCAGCGGCGCCAGTAACCCACTGGAGGAAATTCGGCACGCAGCGGCGCACCGGTGCGGCCAACGGTGGCGGAAGGACTACGCTCGTACGGGACGAAAGACATTACAACTCCATTGCAGAATCCGCATTATGCTGATTCGTTCCGGCTTGGGAAGCGCCATGGCAGCGGCCGGACGCGCCGTCGGCCGTCAAGGCGCGGGCGAAAGTATCCGCGAGACGCCGCGATAGAGCTTGCGCCACAGCCACCACACCATCAGCGCGACCGTCAGGCCAGTGCCGACCACGGTGGTCAGTGCAATCCACGGGTGCGACCACACCAGTGCCAGTCCGCCGATCACCGCGGTGTCCTCGGCGATGGAGGCGGTCCAGTTGCTGATCGGCTCGGGCGACGTATTCAACAGCGCGCGGGTCCCGGCCTTCAGCGCATGGCTGGTGAAAGCAGCGCCCGCGCCCGCGGCCATCATCCCGGCGCCAAGGTCGCCGTCCGGGGAGATCGCCGCTGCGGCGAGAAAGGCGCCGGCCGGCACGCGCAGCAGGGTCTGGATCAAGTCCCAGCCTGAATCCACGCCCGGAATCTTGTCGGCGAAGAATTCCACCATCGCCAACGCACCGGAGACGCCAAGCACCCAAAGCGACGTGGTGGCCTCCAGTGCGGGCGGCAGGTCCAGCCAGCCAAAATAGCCGGCAATGCCCACGCCAAATACGGTCAGATACGCGCGCACGCCGGCCAGCCAGGCCAGCAGGATGCCGACGGCGAACACATGGGCTTCGGACATGACGTATTCCCCGACAACGCGCCCGATGGTAAGAAAGCCGGACGCCAGTCGCGGCCGGACGGGCCGCACGCCGGCACAGTATCAGACGCTTGGCTTGACGAACCCTTAAGGTCGTCGCGATAGGATGACCGGATATGAACGACACGCCCGACGACACCCTGCCCAAACGCCGACGCAGCGCCGCCCGCAAGCCGGGTCAGTCGCCGGTCGTGGTCAATGAGCCCGCAGTGCAGGCCATTCTCGACCATGCCCTGCACCCTGAAAGCATGTCGCAAGACCAGGTGGTTGCGGTGCCCGCCCCGTCCAGGCCGCCGAAGTCGCGCCCGCCGCGCAAACGCGCCAGAAAATCGCAGCCGCTGCCGGTCGCTGGCGTGGCGGAAACGATGCCGCCGACGCTGCAAAGTCCCGGGCAGGCGCTCGCTGAAGAGCTTATCCCCGATGAGCCAGTCTTTGATCAGCCAACCCTTCATGCGTCAATCGATGACGACTCGGCCGTCGATCAGATCATCGCCAACACCATCGTCGACACCATCAATCCCTCGGAAGATCTGCCCGCGGCGCCGCCGGCACACGCAGAAAGCGCCGGCGATGACGACGATCGCGCCTTCGTTGATCTCCCGCCCGCTGACCGCGTGCCACCCGACGGCACACATCCGTCGGCGCCCGCCAGCAGCCAAGAGCCCAGCCATCACCACTGGGTCTATCTGGCGCTGGCGGTGTTTTTGCTGGCGTTGGGCTTCGGCGCATGGGGCGTGTGGATCACCTGGTTCGCTGGCGATACCTCATCGGACCAGAGCGCGACCGCGCTGAGCGCCCGCAGCGACAAGCTCAGCCAGGACGTGTCGACGTTGCGACGGTCCGACCAGATCAGCCGCGAGGCCAATCGCGATCTGGAGCGCACCTTGGCGGAGCGCGACGAGGAAATCGCCGGCCTCCGCGCTGATATCGCCTTCTACGAGCGTTTCGTCGGTGCCACCGGTCAGCGTCGCGGCCTGAGCGTGCACGATCTCGACATGCAGCTGCAGAGCGGCGACGCCTGGCACTTCGTCGCCACGCTGACCCAGAACCTCAACCGCGGCGCGGTCAACACCGGCCGGGTGACGCTGCTGGTCGAAGGCACCCGCAACGACCGCCTCGAAAAACTGTCGTGGTCGGGCCTGCGCAAGCAGCCCAACGCGCCCGGCGTCGGTTATTCGTTCAAGTATTTCCAGCAGGTGGAGGGCGAGATCCTGCTGCCGAAAGACTTCACACCGCTGCGCGTGACCGTGCGGCTGATACCGGCCGGCGGCAGTGCGGTGGAGCAGTCGTTCCCGTGGCCTGAAACCGTGGACAGCGGCGGCTGAAGCGCTGACCGGAGCCGCGCCCGCCGCGCCCCGCAGCCGAGCCTGTCGATGCCTGCTCCTTGAACCCCAGCCTCCATCCCCCCATCCTGTCGCTATGGACACACAGACCTCCGGTTCCCAAGCAACTGCCGCAGACGCCCCGGCGCTGCTGCTCGACTTCACCACCGCCGCCGCCGCCAAGGTGCGCGAGCTGATCCGCGAGGAGGGCAATCCCGCGCTCAAGCTGCGGGTTTACATCCAGGGCGGCGGCTGTTCCGGCTTCCAGTACGGCTTCGAGTTCGACGAACAGCAGAACGAGGACGACTTCGCGATCGCCACCGACGAGGTGACGCTGCTGGTCGACCCGCTGAGCCTGCAGTATCTGGTCGGCGCCCAGGTCGATTACACCGAAAGCCTGCACGGCGCGCAGTTCGTGATCCGCAATCCCAATGCGAAGACCACCTGCGGGTGCGGCAGCAGTTTCAGCGCTTGACCGCACATGCCCTCAGCCGCATGACACCCGCCCACAGTCTGCTGATGCCCGGTTTCGCGTTCGTCGAGGGCGCGCTTGATCGTGCCGATGCGCTGCGCAACAACCGCGATGCGCTCCACGCCTACTGGCCGAACGCGCAGGTGTTGCTGATCGACAGCGACGGACGCACCGTCGGCGACGACAACGGCGGATTGGTCGCCGCGCGCGGTGGAGATCTTGCCGATGCGCCCGAGGCCGCGATTTTTCTGGGCATCCGCGGTGATGAGCCGTGGTTCGCGCAGCGCCTGTCTGCAGAACCCGACAGCGCACTGCCCGCGCGCCGCATTGATCTGCGCACGGCCGCCGGGCAGTGGTCGCCGTTCGAGGCGACCGTGTTCGCGCAGGCGCGCGCGGTGCTGCACTGGCAACAGCGGCATCGTTTTTGCGGCGCCTGTGGCGGCGCGGTGGCATTCGTACGCGGCGGTTGGCAGGGCAAGTGCGCACAGTGCGGGCTTGAGCATTACCCGCGCACCGACCCGGCGGTCATTGTCGCGGTGACCGACGGCGAGCGGCTGTTGCTTGGCCGTCAGGCCAGCTGGTCGGCACGCCGGTATTCGACGCTGGCCGGCTTTGTGGAGCCCGGTGAAACCCTAGAACAGACGGTCGCGCGCGAAGTGATGGAGGAATCCAGCGTGCGCGTGCGCAGCAGTCGCTATCTCGCCTCGCAGCCGTGGCCGTTTCCGTCGTCGCTGATGCTCGGCTTCATCGCCGATGCCGAACCCGACCCGCCGCAGGCCAACGAAGAACTCGAAGACGCGCGCTGGTTCAGCCGCGACGAAGTGGGCGCCGCGCTCCGCGGCGAGACCAACGAAGCGGGCCTGCTGCTGTCGCCGTCGGTGTCGATCTCGCGCTGGCTGATCGAATGCTGGTTTGCGGGCATGCAAGCAGGCATTGAAGCGGGCATCGACGCTGGCATCGACAGCGATCCCTTGGCTTAGCCTGCCGTCATGTCTGCGACCCTGATCGCTGTGATTGTCGCGTTGGCGCTGGGTCACCTCGCGCCGGGCTTCGCCGCTTCGATCCGTCAATATCAGTGGTTCGGGATATGGCTGCGCTGGCTCGACGCCCGTGCGGGCGAAGGTGCGGGACTGTGGCGCGGCCATTACGGCATCGCGCTCGCACTGTTGCCGCCGGTACTGTTGGTCGCACTGGTCCAGTTCGGACTGCATTCGCCGCTCGCCGGCGTGTTCGGCCTGCTGTTCGGCGTCGCGGTGCTGTTCCATGTCTGGGGGCCACGCGATCTGGATGCCGACGTGTCTGCAGTCATCGATGCCCAGGATGCCGCCGCGCGTGCCGCCGCCTTGATGCGGCTGTGCGCGCATCCATCTGGAACGAATGCCGGCAGCGGTCTCAGCGAGAGCGCCGCGATGGTCGAAAGCGTGTTCGCCAGCGCATTGCGACGCTGGTTCGGCGTGCTGTTCTGGTTTCTGCTGCTCGGTGCCACTGGCGCAGTGCTGTACCGTCTCGCCGCGCTCGCTGCCGAAGGCGAGTTCGCCGACGCGCTGCCCGCATCCACCCGCGACGGCGCCCGCCGATGCTTCGCCTTGCTCAATTGGCCGGTGGCGCAGGCGATGACCCTGTCGCTTGCGCTGGTCGGCAACTTCGACACCGTCCTTGGCGTCTGGCGCGAGGCCAACGGCGCTTCGCTGCAGTTGGATCATGCGCATCTAGGCGCCGCCGCACGCGCCAGTGTTCGCTGCGAGATTGCCGAAGAAGCGCAGGAATTCATTGAAGAGGGCGCTACCCCCGGCAACGCCTGGGTTCAGCTGGGCGAATCCCCGGAACTGCGCGATGCGATGAGTCTGGTCTGGCGGATCCTGCTGCTGTGGCTCGCGATCCTCGCCCTGTTCGTCATAGCGGGTTGGGTGAGCTGACGCAGCTTGCGCGGCACTGCCGCGCGCGTCAGCGAACGCCCGGCGCGCTGCGCCGGGCCGGATGAGCTGAGGCTGTTTATGAGGCACTGCCGCGCGGCCTCAGCGAACGCCCGGCGCGCTGCGCCGGGCCGGATGAGCTGAAGCTGTTTATGAGGCACTGCCGCGCGCGTCAGCGAACGCCCGGCGCGCTGCGCCGGGCCGGATGAGCTGAAGCTGTTTATGCGGCACTGCCGTGCGCCTCAGCGAATTGAGCGAGGCGTTGGTAGAGCGGGCTCCAGCCCGCTTCAGCGTGTGTGGCGTGGCCAACAGCGGGCTGAAGCCCGCTCTACCGGCCGCTACATCCTCGCCAACACCGCCTGCGTCGGCTTCGCAAGATTCAGCGTGTAGAAATGCAGCGACGGCGCGCCGCCCTCGATCAGTCGCCCGCACATCGTCGCCACCAGATCTGCGGCGAATTCGCGAATGCCGTCGGCGTCATCGCCCAAGGCCTGCATGCGCTTGCCGATCCAGCGCGGAATTTCCGCGCCGCAGCTTTCGGAGAAGCGCCTGAGCTGGGTGAAGTTGGAGATCGGCATGATTCCCGGCACGATCGGCACGCTCACGCCGAGTTTGCGCACGTCATCGACGAAGCGGAAATACGCGTCTGGATTATAGAAATACTGGGTGATCGCACCGTTGGCGCCGGCATCGATCTTGGTCTTGAAATGGCGCAGATCGGCCAGCGCGTCATCGGCCTGCGGATGCGTTTCGGGATACGCGCCAACTTCGATATGGAAGTGGTCGCCGTGTTCGGCGCGGATGAATGCGATCAGGTCCGACGCATAACGCAGATCGCCGTGATGGCCCATGCCCGACGGCAGGTCGCCGCGCAGCGCGACGATGCGCTTGCAGCCCAGCGCACGATACAGCCGCAGCAATTCGCGAATTTCCTCGCGGCTGCCGCCCATGCACGACACGTGTGGTGCGGCGTCGAAGCCGTGATCATGCTTGAGCCGACGCACGGTTTCAGAGGTGTAGCTGAGCGTCGAGCCGCCGGCGCCGAACGTGCAGGACACGTATTCGGGGGCATGCGGTTTGAGTTTTTGCGCGGTGCGGTCGAGCTGGGTCCGCTGCTCGTCGGTCTTGGGCGGGTAGAACTCGAAGGAAATGATGGTCATGACGGCATCCGGTCGTGTCGCCGGCATAATATCTCTTTATCGCGATGAATGTGTATCATGATATAGGCGACATAGAATCGGGGCCGTAGGCTGCCGGCCGGGAGGCGTTTACCCTGAGCCCCCAGGTTTCGCTCTTCCATGCCTCTGATGTCCATCGTCCTGACCGAATTCGCCCGTGCCCGCCTGTTTCCACGCGAACCGCGCCGCAACACGATCCAGAATTGCACTCCTGAAGACTTCGAGCGTCGCCTCAACGCTGAGACGCCGCTGGCGGTGCTCAAGGGCTACGCGCCGTTCTGCAGGCTGCACGTGCATCGCAACTGGACATCGACGCGCTGCATGACGATCCCGATCGACGACGGCAATCGTCATCGACTGCATACGGCATACGAAGCGCGCACAAAGGACGAACTGCCGGTGCTGGTGCGCTGGTTCGACGGCGTGGAACCGCCGGTCGCGGAATACTTGATCCCAATCCTCTACAGCCGCGAACAGATGGCAAAGGAAGGCACGTCGGTCGACGCGGACTGGGGCGTGGTCGGCTGCCTGTACACGATGACGCCCGAAGAAACACCCATGACGCCGATCACGATGATGCGCAACGCGCTGGGTGTGGAAGAGGGCGGTTCGGGTGTGTCGCTGGATCGTGAAGCGTATCTGCGGAGTGTGGCGTTTTGGGAGCGGAATGCGACGTGGAGGCCGTGGTGTTGGGATGTGTAAGCTGAGTCATGGACCCAACTTGTTTGTCCATTTAAAAGAAGTTGACGCCATAAACTAAAATGAATACTATAAGTATCTATGACTAGAGCCTCTTTTGAAAAAGCAATAGAAAGTTTAGGGCGCCCAGATTACTTGGCAGAAGGCGTTGCAATTTATAATGTTGATTGCCTTGAAGCAATGAACAGCTTGCCGACGGGTATTGTTGATCTGACTATCACGTCTCCACCATACAATATTGGGAAAGAATACGAATCAATTTCTGACCTTTCGGAATATATTCAGTGGTGTGAAAAATGGATTGCGCAGATACATAGGATATCAAGAGATGATGCAGCATTTTGGTTGAATTTGGGTTATCTGTCGGTTCCCAATAAGGGATTAGCTGTTCCAATCCCTTACCTGCTTTGGGATAAAACTGATTTTTTTCTACTCCAAGAAGTGATCTGGAATTATAGTGCTGGTGTTGCTTGCCGTAATCGCTTTTCACCTAGAAATGAAAAGCTGCTTTGGTATGTTAAAAATCCAAAAAATTATGTTTTTAATTTGGATGATATTAGAGATCCGAATGTCAAATATCCGAATCAGAAAAAAAACGGAAAATTGAAGTGCAACCCAAATGGAAAAAATCCTAGCGATGTTTGGCAAATACCCAAGGTTACTTCTGGCGCAAATCGGGCATCTAAAGAGCGCACGCCGCATCCAGCGCAATTTCCAATCGAGATGGTCTCTAGAATTGTTAAGGCAAGCAGCAACCGATCAGCACTAATCATTGATCCGTTCATGGGTTCTGGCAGCACTGCTGAAATTGCTTTGCGTGAAGGCCGATATGTAATTGGATTTGAACTGGAAAAGAAATACATCAAACATGCTGCAGACCGCCTCAATGCTGCAATAAAAGATATTGAAATGGCAAAAGCTCAAGGCAGCCTATTTAGTCGAAAAAAGAGTTTCGAATTTTAGCTCGTATGTCTCAGTGGCAAGTCGAGCTTGCTGGCCCGTAGCTGAAGTTTGAGGAATCCAGTCTGTGTGATCGAGCCAGCCGAATCGAATCAATAGAATTTTTGGTTTAAGGCAACGCTGCAAAAGTACCAGCAGATCTGATCTTGCGGTAAATTTCATGCATGGCTAAACAGCAGACCCTCGCGATGGCAGAAGATCAAGGTTCCGGCTTCGCGCGTTACGCGAAGCCGACACGGCGGGATGAGTTT
>JANOKD010000056.1:0-12749 GCA_031419075.1 Lysobacterales bacterium | reverse complement strand
TTGGCCGATGTGGTCGCCGCGCTGCCGCCCGCGCTGGCCGCCGCCGGTGCCGATGTACGCCTGCTGTTGCCGGGTTTGCCGGCAATACTGGATGCGATACTGCCCGGCGGGCCGTCAATCGAGATCGGCGCGTGCTTCGGTGCCGCGCGAGTGCGGGTGCTGCGCGGGCGCATGCCGCACACCCAGCTGCCGGTGTACGTCATCGATGCGCCGCTGCTGTTCGGCCGCGCAGGCGGGCCGTATCAGGCGCGGGATGGCAGCGAGTGGCCGGACAATCTGCAGCGCTTCGCATTGCTCGGCTGGGTAGCCGCGCAGCTGGGTGCGGGCGCACTGGATGATGGATGGGCGCCCGATGTGGTGCACGCTCACGATTGGCATGCGGCGATGAGCTGCGCTTATCTGCGCGCGCATCCCGGTGGCGCGGTGCGTTCGGTATTCAGCGTGCACAATCTGGCTTATCAGGGCCTGTTTCCGCTGCAGGACCACGCCCAGCTTGGGCTGGCGTCGGCTTTCATGTCGCCCGCCGGTTTGGAGTTTCACGGGCATCTGTCCTTCATCAAGGCCGGGCTGGTGTTCGCTGATCGCGTCACTACGGTCAGCCCGAGCTATGCGCGCGAAATCGAAACCCCCGAATTCGGCTGTGGCGTGGATGGCGTACTGCGCGCACGCGCGCATCCGGTCGAGGGCATTCTCAACGGCATCGACACCGACGTGTGGAACCCCGCCACCGACGCGGCGATTCCCTCGCAGTACAGCGCCGCGGCGATGGCGGGTAAAGCGCAATGCAAGGCCGCGCTGCAGACGGACACCGGACTCGCGGTGGATGCGGATGCGCCGCTGTTTGTCGCGGTGAGCCGACTGTCGTCGCAGAAGGGATTGGACCTGCTGCTGGCCGCGCTGCCGGCGCTGATCGCGCAGGGCGCGCAGCTGCTGCTGCAGGGCACCGGCGATCCCGCATTGGAATTGGCGTACGCGCGCTGCGCTGCCGACTACCCCGGCCGCGTGGGCGTGATGATCGGCTACGACGAAGACCGCGCGCATCGGTTGATCGCTGCCGGCGATTTCATCGTGGTGCCGTCGCGCTTTGAACCCTGCGGCCTGACTCAACTCTACGGCCTGCGCTACGGCACCCTACCGGTGGTGCGACGGGTCGGCGGTCTGGCCGATACCGTGGTCGATACGCACGCTGCGACGATCCGCGCCGATACCGCGACCGGCTTCACTTTCGATGATGCAACCCCGCAGGCGCTGGCCGATGCGATGCAGCGCGCGATCACAACCCTGCGCACGCCGGCCCTGCACCGGCAGATCCAGCAGCGCGCGATGGCGCAGGACTTTTCCTGGGCCGGACCTGCGCAGCGCTATCTGGCCCTGTATGCAGATGCGTGACCGCCTGATGGACGACGCACTGCATCTCACAGTCGCCACACGTGTGAACTATCGCCGTTACAACGCACCGAGACAACGATGAAGATCGAACGCATTACGACTGCACCTATCGCCGGCATGAAGCCCGGCACCAGCGGTCTGCGCAAGAAAGTGACGGAGTTCGCGCACGGCCACTATCTGCATAATTTCGTGCAGTCGGTGTTCAACGCAGTGCGGCCCGCAGGCGGCTTCGATGGACTGACGCTGGTGATCGGCGGCGACGGACGCTACTACAACACCGATGCAATTCAGATTGTGATCCGGATGGCGGCAGCGAACGGCTTCGCGCGGGTGCTGGTCGGCGCAGCCGGCATTCTGTCGACGCCAGCGGCCTCGTGCGTGATCCGCAAAGATGGCGCGTTCGGCGGTTTGATTTTATCGGCCAGCCACAACCCGGGCGGACCTGACGGCGATTTCGGCATCAAGTTCAACGCCGCCAACGGCGGGCCGGCGTCGGAGACCATCACCGATGCGATTTATGCGCAGACGTTGGCGATTGATACGTATTTAATCGTCGATGCGCCATTGATCAATCTTGCGCACATCGCCAGTCATCCGTTGGGCGCGATGCGCGTCGAGGTGATCGACCCGGTCGCCGATTATGTCGAGCTGATGCGCGGCCTGTTCGATTTCGATGCGCTGCGTGCGTGGTTTGCCAGCGGTCATCGCCTCGCGTTCGATGCGATGCATGCCGTGACCGGCCCGTATGCGCACGCGATTTTCGAGCGCGAACTCGGTGCGCCCGTCGGCACCGTGCGCAACGGCACCCCGCTGGCGGATTTCGGCGGCCATCATCCGGACCCGAATCTGGTCCACGCCAAGGAGCTGCTCGATCTGATGATGGGCCCGCACGCGCCCGATCTTGGTGCGGCCTCCGACGGCGATGGCGACCGCAACCTCATCATCGGCCGCGGCATTTTCATCGCGCCTTCCGATTCGCTGGCGATGCTGGCGGCCAACGCGCAGTTGGCGCCCGCATACCGCAACGGCATTGTTGGCGTGGCGCGTTCGATGCCCACCAGCGGCGCGGTCGATCGCGTCGCCGCGCGGCTTGGCATTCCGTGTTTCGAAACGCCCACCGGCTGGAAGTTTTTCGGCAACCTGCTCGACGCCGGGCGCATCACCCTTTGCGGCGAAGAAAGCGCCGGCACCGGGTCGGACCATGTGCGCGAGAAAGACGGCGTGTGGGCGGTGCTGCTGTGGCTGTCCATTCTCGCCAGCCGCGGCTGCAGCGTGCAGCAGATCGCGGATCAGCACTGGTCACGCTATGGCCGCAACTACTACACGCGCCACGATTATGAAGACATCGACATCGCCACTGCGCAGGCGCTGATGCAATCGCTGGTCGCAAAGTTGGAAGGCCTGGTCGGTCAGCGCTTCGGCAGCCGCACGGTCACGCTGGCCGACGACTTCAGCTACACCGATCCGGTCGACGGCAGCGTCTCCAGCCATCAAGGCCTGCGGGTGATCTTCGACGACGGCGCGCGCATCGTCTATCGGCTGTCGGGCACCGGCACCAGCGGCGCGACGCTGCGGGTCTACATCGAACGCTACACCGACGACCCCACGCAGCTTGCGCACGACACCCAAGTCGCTCTGGCCGACTTGATCGCACTGGCCGATGGCTTCGCGGAGCTTCGCCAGCGCACCGGGCGCGCGCAGCCCGATGTGGTGACTTGAATAAAACCTCGATTTATCCGCGATTTTCGTCTGCATGCCTCTGGATCGACACGCACTACGCTGATTAATCCATAAATAAATTGTTTTACATTGGGAATGCAGGAAACCTTTAAATAACCAGCTCGCCATCATCCCGACTTTTTTAACGGCCTATTGATCCGGCCAAGAGCAGCCTGAACACTGCATCGGTTCGTAGGAGGGCCTTCAGGCCCGAACTTTTAACTGCAATCCCTATCAAGCACCTGCTCGGGGCTAAAGCCTGAGTCATCCCCACTTTCCATCCTGACCAATCATGATGTTACGAATATTCAACACACTGCTGTCATCCCGAGTCACAGGCGAGGGACTTGCTTTGTGATCGACTAGAAAACACTTGGGCACACGGGCAGACGAAAATGTCCATCATCCTGCCTTTAGTTTCACTCGCTGTCGCGAGCGAGTCACTTTTCTTTGCTTGTGCAAAGAAAAGATAACCAAAAGAAAGCACACCCCGTCGTCGCGCCCGGCGCGTTGCGCAGGGTCCGCAGGTCTCGCGGGGGTTTTCGACAGTACATCCATGTACTGGTCGAAAAACGCGCAGCATCCTGCCGCGCGCCCTGCGGGCCTAATCCGCGAACCCCGCCGCTTACAGGGGCCCCAGCAGATCAAGATCAGCAGCGGCTTCGGCACTATTTAGGAATGCTGAGTGCCGTGTTTTCTATGCGAAATTCTTGGGGATGCCTCAGGCGAAAGCCCATCCTATGCGTGCATCGCCATCAAATTCAAACCTATTCGGCCCGGATCAATCATGGCTGTTGTACACCGACGGGGCACCGCGTTGTTCAGACCTTCACTGCACTGTGTTGCGTGACTTCGTACATCTCAAGCATTGCGCCCATCATCCTGCGCACCGCTGTCTTCGTGGCCCGGCGCTATCCGCGTGCGCTGCCGATTGGCGATGCGTTTGCTGCGCGTTGAATCGTTACGCGCGCGCTTGTGTTTCAACGCCAGCCGCCGCAGCGTTTCCAGCCGTTCGGCAACGTCGCGTGCAGTGCGGTTGCGGCAGACGCCGGCAAGGCCGTAATGACCGCTGCGGATGTCCACGTTTTCGATCGGGCACTGGTCGATCAGCAGGCGCATGAATGTTCCGGCCAGCCCCATCCGGCGAACGTGGTCCTGCACGCGCAGCAGGCGCAGGGTATTGCCCGCAAGCGCGGCGATGCCCAGCGTGGTGTCCGGAATACGGGTGCCGCTGCGCGAGAGCACCGTGGTCCAGCGCAGGCGCAGCAGGAACAGCTGAGTGGGCTGCGCGGCGGTGTCGCTGAGCATCGGATCCGACAGCAGGATGCCGTGTTCGACATGGTTGATCCGGCCGTCGTTCACAAGCTGATCGCAGTGCTGTGTCCACGTCACGCCATTTGCGGGTGACACCACTTCGATCCGCAGCGCGCGGTGATCTTTATCGTGGTTGTCCAGACGCGGCAGCTGCAGGCGCTGTTCGCAGAAGGCCACGAAGCGTGCACCGAAAGTGGGTGCGCCCACCGCCCAAGTGACGCGGAACATCGGCGCACCGCTCCAGTGCCGGAATGCGTTGATCCATCCGCGGTTGTCGGGGTGGCTCCATGCGTGTTCGAGATCGAGATCGTGATACACCGACTCCATCAGCCGCACCAGTTCCTGGCAGAAGTAGAAACAGGCGCGGAAGTCTGTCGCCGCCGGCATGCTCGTGCGGCGCCCAACGGGCTTGGCCGCATCGGTGCCGGCCGTAGCCGGATCGGCGGCCACCAGGTCGGTCCACGCCGGATAGAACTGCGCGTCCAGCACCGCAAGCGCAGGCGTATCGCGCAGCTGTGCGAACAGTCGCGACATCGCCGTGGCGTGCAGTGCGAAGCGTTCTGCGCCGCCGGGAATGGCGGGCGCCCACTGATGGCGAAGTGCGATGAGGATCTTTTCCTTCAGCTCCGAATCGTGCACGCCCAATTCGTTGTGACGCACTGCGCCGACCTCGGCGCCGGCGCGCTCCAGCACCGGTTCCAGCGCGCAGGTCATCACGTGCTGACCCAGCCTGCGATAACTTTCGAACTGCGCTTCGTCGAAATATTGATCCGCGGTGGGTTCGTGCGGAAAACTGCGGTGGGCGCTGGCATAATGCAGGATATCGGTCGGCTCTTCGCCGGTGAGCGTCGGCTTGACGTACAGCAGCGTGCCGCAACTGCCGTCGGGATAATCGATGCTGCCCACCGCGCAGCTGCGCAGCGACCGGCCGTCGGCCTGCGGCCGCAGCGCGCTGACATCGATTTGGATGTCGACGCCGAAATCGACGCGGCATTTCTGCACCGCGTTGCCCAGATCGGCGAAGCCGCGTCCGGGATCGGCCCCCGCATCCACGCTGACGATAAAACGGCAGCGTCTGCGCACCAGTTCGTACAGGGCCAGGTTTTCGAAATGGCCGCCGTCGGACAGATGCACGTACTTGCCGCCGTCGTGGGTGCGGCCGAACATTTCCGCAATCAGCCAGCGTCCGAAGAACGGCGCGCTGTCGGCCTGCGGACGCATGACATGGCTGGGATTGGGCAGCCACCAGCCCAGCCGCGCGTCGAACAGCGTCAGCAGAAATGTGACTGCCGGCGAGCTGTGATAGCCCATGTTGGGATTGACCGCCGCGCCCGAAATGGCGATCGCACTGCCGAGCGTCAACGACGACGCCAGCGATTCGCCCGCATGGCCGGTCAATGCGGTGCCTGCCACGTCCGCGTGCAGATCGCCGACCACCGGCGCGCCGCTGCGCGATGCCGGCGGCAGATAGCCGCAGAACCCCGGCGACAGACAGAACGACGCTGCCTTGCGATCCTGCCAATCCAGCTGTTTGGCCGCGACCAGATTCAGCGCCGTGCCGACCAGCGGAAACAGCGGGCGTCCGCCGTGGTGCCGCTGCACTTCGACCAGATCGGCGAGCAGCAGATCATCCTGCACGTCGAAATTGGTGGTGGGTTCGGGATTGCGCGCGTCGTTGCTCGCGCCCAGATAGCAGCGCACCAATCGGTTGCGATAGAAAGCGTTGAGACTGAACTCGTTGACGTTCACCGCCCAACCGAACAGCAGCCAGGTCGCCAGCGCGATCACGATCAACAGCACCAGCGAACCCGGATGCAGGGTGACGTTGCGATCCAGCCAGAATAAATAAGCCTGCAGCGAACCCTGCCAGGATCCGCGCTGCTGTAGCGCGGGTTCAAGCGTCGCGCGCGCATCCCAGTCGATGGCCTGCAGCAGCGCCTGGCCGGCCAGACTCAACACGACCACCAGACCGAGAATGAAAATCCACGGCGCGATGCGCGCGACCGCTTCGAGCAGACGCCCGCGTTTCGATACACCGCCATCCGCACCGACGCTGCCACCCGCGCTGCGGCCGACCAGCAGACCGACGCCGGTGGTCGACAGCCACGTCAGCGCGCCCGCCCAGCCCAGATTGCTCCACTGCGTACCGCCCAGCGCCACCGACTGCATCAGCAGCCACGGGCCGTACACGGTCAACGCCAGAATCAGGCTCACGCCCAACACGACCAGACCGGCGGTTTTGCCGCCGACCCGCGCCCAGATCTCGCGCTGCAGATCGCTCAATGCCGGTCCTGCCAAACCCAGATGCAGGATGCCGGTGAGCACCACCGCCACCATCACCACCGTCGGGCCCAGAATCATCACGTGCCAGTCGTTGTTGTCATCGGCCAACCCATTCTTGAGCACGCTGTGGGTGACGATAATGGCGACGCCGGCGAAGATGGCGGCGCCCACGGTGGACATCAGAAACCGACCGACGTGCAGTTGCATCGTCGACGGCGGCGTATCGTCGACGGCGATGTGCGACTGCCAACGGTCGAACAGCAGCCACGCCACCCACATCAACACGTACAGCACGCCGCTGGCCACGCCCAGACGCATCACCGGCGCCAGCTGCAGCGCCCCCAGCACCGACTCCAGCGGCGCCGGCAGACCGTCGTAATGCGCCAAACCAATCGCACCGACGAACGACGCGGCCGCCAACAGCACGATCGTCGCCATCGCGGCCAATGCGATGCGTGCGGGCGGAGTGTCGGTGACCGCACCAGGCGCGCGCGTGCGGCGGTTCACGTACGTCGTGACGTAGGCCAGCAGCGCCACCGCCAGCATGCCCAGCAGGCCGGCCAGCGTCGGCGTCAGCAACGGCTGCGCGCGCGCCACGCCGATGAATGCGGCGTACAGCAGCAGCGGCAGCAGGGTCATCGCCAGAATAAGCGCGCACAGCTGCAGTTGGATCAACAGCACATTGCGCACATACGTGCCGACCATGCCGAGGGTGTCGCCTGACAGCGGCGACTTCCGCGGGCTCAGATAATTGCTGTACTCGCGCAGATGCCGGATCGGCTGGCGGATACGCGCCGCCGCGCGCGCCGCTTCGTCGGGCGTGGCATCGGTCGCCGCCGGGCGCTCGTCCAATCGCGAGCGCAATACCGTGAACGCTTCATCGAAACCGCGCCGACGGATCAGCCCCTGCAGGAACGCGCCGATATAGCCACCGCCGGAGACCGTGGACTGATAGTGGAAACACCCCAGCAGATCATGCCGCGCCAACGCCTGCAGCACGCCCAAGCCGAAGGTGGCGCTGCGGATCCCGCCGCCAGACAGCGCCAGCCCCCACAGTTCTGCATCATTGGGATCGACATGCGCTTGATCACCGAGGATGAGATCCAGCTCCGCCGCCTTGACCGCCTCGACATCCGGCGGCGTCGGCGGCGGCGCGCGGCCCAACCGGACTTTCAACGACGACACCATGGCCTGTATCTGCACGACAGCCTCCCGCTTTCGGCTTTTTGATCCGGCTCACACCAGTTTGAATTCGATGGCGATGCACGCGTAGGAGGGGCTTTAGCCCCGAGCGGGCGTTTGACAGGGTTTGTTGTGAAAAAAGATCGGGCCTGAAGGCCCTCCTACGAACCAACGCAGCGTTCAAACTTCTCTCGACCGGATCAATCGCGCTTACTTGACCGCAGCGGCGCTCCTGGCAATCGCCTTGTCGGCAGCGTCGCTGATTTGCTTCTGTAATCCTGCATCGGTGATGCCACCGGCAAGTTCGCGAATCGCCAGCGCGATCAGCGCCTGATTCGCCGGCTGACGGCCCCAGCCCGGATCTTCCCAGTGGCCGTTGAAGTAATCGGTGATCTGCAGAACGAAATCCAGACGTGACTTGACCTTGCGAAGTGCCATGACAATGCTCCGGGTTGATCGGATGAGACGAGACTGCCTCAGTTGTTGATTTCAACGAGAACACCTCAAATCTACGGCCAAGATGTCGCGGGGCGAGACCCGGGCTGCGGGGCTGCGGCCGCGGGGTTGCCGATGGTTTTCGCAACATCTCAGGCAGGATACATTTTCCTGATCATGCTGCGATCCGTCGGCGACAGCTGCGAGTTCTCGTTGGTGGCGCCCTTGCCGTCAGCAAACAGCGCTGCATCAAACGCGTACAGCATGATGGATTTCTCGTCGAATGCGGTTGCACGGATGCCAGTGGGCGAATACTTCTTCAGCACGTTGTGCTCGATGTCCGCCTTGTCCCAAAAATTCGGAGGCCCCTGGAAATACTGCAGCACTGCAGCCTTGTTCCATTTGCGGTTGAAGGTGGGCGACTGGTGTTCGTGGACGCAGCCAAGCGCATGGCCGAATTCGTGCAGGATCACCGCACGATCTTCATCCGGATGGGAGTTGTCGCGGACCCAGCCGAAATTCATGGTCGGCAGATGCGGAGGAAAATAGCGGGTATTCAGCGCATCGCGGCCTACCGCAGACCAGGAGCCGTCATCCGCGTAGAACGAGATACGCACCTCTGCAGGCGCATTGCTCACGAACTTGAGGGTGACGTTGGCATGTTTTTCCCACTCTTTGCTCAGCGTGCGTACTTTTTTCTGCATCGCGGCGCTGCCGTCCAAGAAACGGCAGCGCAGCACGTAGCCCGGGGCCCAACGCTTGGATGCCACCAACGCCATGCGCGTCACGTGCCCGACCTCATCGGCCGACAGCTTGCGGCCGGCGCCTGCCACCATCTCGGCGCGCAATGCCCGGCGCACATGCCGTTCCGGATCCTGGGAGTCGGGAATGATGCGCTCGAAGCAGATGTGCGGGCGATGCGGCATGGCCTGCAATGGCGTGACGTTCTGCGGCGAGACAGCGCCGGTCTTGGCTTTAGCTTTCTTCACCATGTTGTTCTCCTGTGATGGAAATATCGGCTCAGTACAGCCGCAGGTGCCAATGGCCAAACATCACGCATGCAAGCCATGCCTGGCCGACTCGATTAACCGGCCTCTGCGCGACAGCCTTCCACGCTGGCTGCGCGGATCCGTGCGTGCATGGATCCATGCGTGCGCGGATCTATTGGCCTGTGTTTCAGCTTCCAACGTCAGCCGCCATGCGCAGCGGACAACAAACGATCTACAGCGCCCCATCTGATACCAGACTGCACTCGAAAAATCAGACGCACCTGCGATACGGCGTTCTAGACTCGAAAGACAGGGCGTAAAGCTGCGGCGATCCAGGCCGAAGCGTGGACGGTCGAGCACTGTCCCGATATGCGTCGATGGACGCTGGACCCCGAGGCCACAAAACAATTGTGGAGCGTATCGATGCGGCTGCTTGATATCTCAGTCAGCTGACAGCGCGACTGCGGCGACCGCTATCTTGTGTAGGAGCGGCGCGAGCCGCGATCAAGCGTTCAGTTCCAGCATTCATCCAATAGGGTGCTGCCTTGGCGCACCGTTTTTTTGCTGGGTGTTGGGAGCGAAGCAAACCAAGCTGATCCCGTTAGTTGGAAGTCGATGCTGCGGATGCATCACGATCCCTCCTGTTCATGCAGAGCAAAAAAAAGCGTCGCGACTTGCATCGCTCCCACAAGAGCAAGCGCATCGCGGATCCCGCCGCTCCCACAAAAGCCAATTGCAACTGCCGATGAAGGCAGCGCCAATCAAGCTCGAATATTCAATCAACCACAACGATCAATACACGCTGCAATCAACACCTACATCGACCTCGCCCCATGCGCAGGCGTCTCCACCACCGCTGGCGCCTCGCCCTGCGCCACCACCGGCGCCACGGACGCGACGGCCACTGCAGGCGTCAGCGCACGATGCAGATCGCCCGCTTCGCGGCTGCTGAATTTCAGCGGAGTTTCTTCGACTTGTCCCATTTCGACAAAGGCGGCTTTGCCCGTGTCGGGACTGCCTTTGAGCACGAACAGGCGGTCGGTGTTATCGCCTGCGCCGATGCTGACCACGTCAGGGCTGTCGACGATGCCTTTCCTCAGCGCGCGTACGGTCAATGCGGCAGCGATGTTGCGTTCGTCGCCGATGTAGCCGACTTCTTCCGGAAGCTTCGCTGCGATCGCCTTGTACAGGCCGTTGGCCGGATGCGCCTCTGCCGTCAACATCGGCCCGGCGTAATCCTTGTCGGCCTGCGACGGGTGCGGCAGGCCGGCAGCTTTGGCGTCAGCGGACAATCTGCCGCGATGGGACATGCCTTCGGGTTCGTCGGAGGACGTCTTGAATCCGTATCGATACAGGTCAGCGTCGGCATCTTTCTTGAGCGTGCAGGCCAGGGCGCCGCCAGCGGCCGAGATCATGCAGCCATTGTCTTTCTGGATGGACACTTCCGCGCCTTTTTCCTCCAGCCAGCCTTTGAGCTTTTGCGGCAGATAGCCGCTTTTGCCCTCGCTGATGTCGCCCTGCGAACAGACCAGCACGGCTTTGCTGCCGTGCAGATCGCCCATGCCGGAGGCGGTGAGCGCGGCATCGAGCTTGCCTTTGTAGGCGTCCCAATTGGCCGCGGTGCAGTCTGAAAACACGTGCGCGAGCGAGACCTTGTCGCCCTTGGCCAAGCCCACAGCGACGCAGCCAGACAGGCCGTCGGTCATCAAGTCGGTTTTGGTGCGATCAGCGACGATCCATTCGTCCAGGCCGACTTTGACTTTCTCGTTCATGCTGAAGCTCCGTATGGATGTGCGCCTTACGCCATGCTGACGATGGATCGTTCTTGGCAGTCGCCATCATCGTGCGGGGCGACGGTGTTGTCCAATTCAGAGTGACGGCGCATAAAAAACGCCGCGGATGAGTGCGGCGGCGTGGCGGTGTTTTGAACTGCAGGGAACGACCTGCGTGTGGTGGTGCGCGAAAAGCCCCGGGTTATCGGCCTTTGGCCTCAACCCGGGCTACGTGAGCGATACGACTTATTTTGCTGTCGATGCCGGGACTGGTATGGCGGCGTCAATCGGCTTCGTATTCTTCACATGCTCATTCAACCATGCGTCGGTTTCGGCCAGCATGTGCAGGATCGATTCGCGCGCGCGGTAGCCGTGGCTTTCCTTCGGCAGCATCACCAGACGCGCGGTGCCGCCGAGGCCTTTGACGGCGGCGTACATGCGTTCGCTCTGGATGGGGAAGGTGCCGGAGTTGTTGTCTTCCTCGCCGTGGATGATCAACAGTGCGTCCTTGATCCCGTTGGCATAATTGAACGGCGACATGGTCTGGTAGGTGTCGCGGGCGTCCCAGAAATTACGTTCTTCGGCCTGAAAACCGAACGGGGTGAGCGTGCGGTTGTACGCGCCGCTGCGGGCGACACCCGCTTTGAACAGGCGCGTGTGCGCAAGCAGATTGCCGGTCATGAATGCGCCGTAGGAATGCCCGCCGATGGCGACGCGATTGCGGTCGGCGACGCCGCGACGCACGACATCGTCGATAGCGGCTTCGGCGCTGGCGATCAGCTGCGGCAGATACGTGTCGTTGGGTTCTTTGCTGCCTTCGCCAACGATGGGCATCGACGGATCATCGAGCACTGCATAACCGCGGGCCAGAAACGGATGCGGGCCCCAGTAGCTGATCGCGTTGAATCGATACGGCGAGTCGGTGACCTGCGATGCGGCTTCGGCGGATTTGAACTCGGCCGGATAGGCCCACATCAGCAGCGGCAGCGGTTTATCGCGGCCCGGTTGAAAGCCCGGCGGCAGATACAGGGTGCCGGTGAGTTCCACGCCGTCCTTGCGCGTGTAGCGGATCTGTTCTTTCTTCACATCCTTGAGCTGCGGCGTTGGATGCGCGAAGTTCGTCAGCGCGACTACGCCAGGTTTTGCAGTGGATTTGTCAGCGAGATCTATGCGATAGAAATTCACCGGATCGGTCGGCGATTCTCGGGTGATCAGGATTTTGCTGGCGCTGTCGTCGAGCACCGCGACCACGGCCGAGTATTGCGGGGCTTCGGAGCGGAACAGGCGCTGTTTGCTGTTGTCGTCGAGATTCCAGCGGTCCAGAAACGGGCGATCGCCTTCAGACGATGCGCCATCGCCAATCAGATAGATCGCGTTGCCGCCCGGGCTGAACTGCAGGCGGTCGAAACCGCTGTCGTCGCGCACCGTAACCGGGCTGCCGGGATTGTTGTAGCGGTCTTCGCTGGAGCCGTCGAACAGCAGCTTGGACGCGGTGGCGGGCGCATCGGGCGCTACTTTCCACGAGCGCACTTTGCGGGTCTTCCACCAATATTCGCTGACCAGCGCGACATCGCCACGTCCCCACACGACGCCGGCGTAACGTGTGCCGAGTTTCGCAAGCGTTGTCGGTGTTTGTTCGAACGGCGCCGCCTGCATCAATACGTGA
>JANOKD010000055.1:0-58379 GCA_031419075.1 Lysobacterales bacterium | reverse complement strand
AATACGTTTTCACTACCCTCACGCGCGAAACGGAACGTCAGCTCGCCGGGCTTGGCGTCAGCGGTGATCTCCAGATCGATGAACAGATAGTTCGGGCTGTCGACCCGAGTGATCTTGACGATCTTCGCGCGCGGCGTGTCGTCGAGTGTCGGCTTGATCGCACCGATACCGGCGCCCTGCACCATCACCTGCAGCCGCGACTCGCGCATCCCGACCCACCAGTTCGGCGGGTACGGCACTGGCTTGGCTTCTGTCGTTTGATCGGCGGCGAAAACCGAAAACGTCGCTGTCCCCAGGAAGGTCGCCAGGACCAAGGCGACGAGTGATAGGAAAAAGGCGCTGAGTTTCATCGTCAATGTCCGTCGTTCGAGTCCGCATCGATAGTGCCATGCGCTGCCATCCATGACCGCCGGGCTGAAATCCTTTACATCGTATTCAACCAGAGGTGTGCGAAGTACAAAAAACAGAAAACCCGCGGGACTGCGCGGGTTTTCTGTCGTTGTGGTTCGCGGTGGCGGCGATTATTGCTGCTGCTGAAACACCACTTCCTCATACGGCTGCACCACCACCCAGCCCTCGCCGGCGAAGCGCAGCTGAACGCTTTCGCCCGAGCCGCGGCCCATCAGGGTGCGCAGGTTGATGTCGGTGACGATGTCCGGCGACAGCCCGCCCGACCACGCAACGGTGGCGTTGGGGTCGGTGAACACCGGGCCGGTGGATGCATTAACCGGCAATGTCAACGGTTCGTAGTGTGCGGTGATGGCGACCAGCCCATGACCGCTGAGCTTCACGTTGAACAGGCCGCCGGCCATCATGCCGGCCGCTTTGCGCATCATCGTGATGTCGTATGAAATCGTGGATTCGAGCGCGAGCACGTCGTTGCCGTTGACGAAGATAGACTCGCCGTTGAGGCGCAGCAGGGTGATTTTCTTGCCGATATCGGCCAGATACACGCGGCCCTGCCCTTCAATTTTCATCAGCGACATGCCCTCGCCGGTGAGGGTCTTTTTGAGCAGGCCGCCCAAGCCCTGATCGAGCAAGCCCTGACGGGTGAATTTGATATTGCCCTTGCGCGCAATCATCGAGCCGGCCTTGGCCCAGACCAGGCCGTCGACGCGTGCTTCGAGCATGTGCGAGCTTTCCAGCTCAAACGCATCGCCGGAGAGGTCTTTCTCTTTCGAAGCGGACAGGAATTCCTGCAGGGTTTTGACGGCCATGATGCTGATCTCCGGTGAGGATCGGGAATGTGCAGCCATTGTCGACGCAGACGGGCTCCGGCACCATCCCGACACACCTGTCTTGCCGAGACCGCCGCCATGCCATCGATCATCCGGATTCCGCACACCGCCGCACACGAGCCGCGCACCCCGATCGACGCGGACCGTCTGGTGTCCGGCCTGCCCACCCAGGCCGTGGCCAATGCGTATTCCACTGCGGATCAGCGTTTCCACAGCGGCATCTGGGAGGGCGATGTCGGCGCGTGGCGGGTGCGCTATACCGAACACGAGCTGTGCCACATGCTGGCGGGCAAAGTCCGGATCGTCGATCAGGAGGGCCGCGAGACCATTGTGGTTGCGGGCGATAGTTTCGTAATTTCGGCCGGATTCGAGGGCATTTGGGAGGTGCTGGAGCCCGCGCGGAAGCTGTATGCGGTGTACGAACCCGCAGGCTGAACGCGGGCGCAGTGCGGCCCGGGTTAGAATCGCCACCGGTTTAGAGCCGCACCGGTTTAAAGCCGCCCCGGTTTGTTTTCGTCCCAGGAGTCCGTCATGTCCCAACTCGCTTATCGCCGCGTCCTGCTCAAAATTTCCGGCGAGGCCCTGATGGGTGACGAGGACTACGGCATCGATCCGAAAGTCATCGGCCGACTCGCCCGCGAAGTGATCGAAGTCCGCGAGGCTGGCGCCGAAATCGCGCTGGTCATCGGCGGTGGCAACATCTTCCGCGGTGCGGGTCTCGCCGCAGGCGGCATGGACCGGGTCACCGGCGACCAGATGGGCATGCTGGCCACCGTGATCAACGCGTTGGCGATGCAGGATTCCATCGAAAAACTCGGCGGGCGCTGCCGGGTGATGAGCGCGCTGAAGATCAACGATGTCTGCGAGGACTACATCCGCCGCCGCGCCATGCGCCACCTCGAAAAAGGCCGCATCACCATCTTCGCCGCCGGCACCGGCAACCCGTTCTTCACCACCGACTCCGGTGCCGCGCTGCGTGCGATCGAGATCGGCGCGGACCTGCTGCTGAAGGCCACCAAGGTCGACGGCGTGTACGACAAAGACCCGAAAAAACACCCCGACGCCGTGCGCTATGACACGCTGACCTACGACGAAGTGATCTCCCGCGACCTGCAGGTGATGGACACCGCCGCCTTCGCACTGTGCCGCGACAGTCGCCTGCCGCTGCGCATCTTCGACATGAGCCAGCCCGGCGTGCTGCTGCGCATCCTGCGCGGCGAAAAGATCGGCACGCTGGTGACGCCGGGGCGCTGAAGAAACGTCTTACCCTGCGCTGCAGACATCAACGCACAGCAAAAAGCCGACGCCTCGCAGCGTCGGCTTTTTTCATGCAGGCGGATTCGGCGCTTATTTTTTCTTCGGTGGCGGCGCGACGGGTGCACGCCCGCCGATATGACGCTCGAAGAACTGGAACAGTTTGGTGTAGTAGGCGATCTGGTTCTCTTCCTTGACGAAGCCATGACCTTCTGTGGAGTAGTACATGGTTTCGACCGGCTTGCCTGCCGCTTTCAGCGCCTGCGCCATCGCTTCTGAATGCGACTGCGGCGCGCGCACATCGGCGCCGCCCGCGGCAAGAAACACCGGAACCTTGATTCTCGACGCCAGCTTGTTCGGCGATGATGCGTTGAGATCCTGCTTGCCAAGATTGTCGGCGAGAAAATCCTTGCCGAACGAAGACTGGCTGATATCACCGCGCCCCCACAGCATGTTCAGGTCGTATACGCCGACATAACCAACCGCGCACTTGTAAAGATCCGGCTCCTTGGCAACGCCCATGAGCGAAGCATAGCCGCCGTAACTGGCGCCATAAATACAGATGCGGTTGCGATCAGCAATGCCTTCGCGGATTGCCCACTGCGTGGCGTCGGTCAGGTCATCCTGCATCGTCAGACCCCACTGTTTCTGGCCCAACTCGCGAAACTGTTTTCCATAGCCGCCGGAGCCGCGAAAATTGACCTGCAGCACCGCATAGCCATGTGCGGTCATCATCTGCACATCACGGTTATAGCCCCAGCTGTCCTGGACGCCGAACGGAC
Organism: Lysobacterales bacterium; assembly: GCA_031419075.1. Classification (GTDB taxonomy): domain Bacteria; phylum Pseudomonadota; class Gammaproteobacteria; order Xanthomonadales; family Xanthomonadaceae; genus Lysobacter_I. The sequence continues at coordinate 55,105 of JANOKD010000055.1, read as the reverse complement.
CGCCGTGCGGGTGGACGATCAATGGCATGTTCTTGCCGTCGCTGCCCGCGGGAGTGGTCAGCATCACATCAATATCCACCCCGTCGCGACTCTTGAAGTAAGCCGGCTGGATCTTGCCGAGCCTCCCCCGATCGAGCCATTCGGCGCGATTCATGAATGGATCGATTTTCTTGGCCTGCGTATCGAAGATGAATAATTCGCCGGGGTTACGGTCGCTGGCGACTTCAAGCAGCACGTAATGGCCGTCAACGGTAGACGATGTCGGAACCGCTACATCGCCATCGAATTTAGACTGCAGCATGCGATGCAGCTTGGCATCCGTCGAATCCGGATCGAAGTATTCAAAACGCGGACGGCGGCCGCCCCAGAACGCCAAACCGATAGGGTAGCGCTTGCCCACGCCGCGGATCAGCGCTGCAGGATCAACGGTCTCGTCGCGAGCGAGCTGCTTCATCGTTTCGGTAGCGACATCGAAAGCGCGTATCGAATCCGGTCCCTGGTCTTCCTGCGCCTGCAGATAAGCCGTTTTGTTGTCCGCACTGAAGCCAAGCGCCGAAATCGCTTTGCCGGTGATCGATTCGTCGTTGATGACAGTCCATTCCGACTTGTCATCCTTGCGGTAATAGAGCACCGCTTTGTAGTCGCGATTGAGACCGGACGCAAACCGGGCCTGACCGTTCAGATCGGTCAGGAACGACGCGCCGCGCACCGGGGCACGCGCCACCGGCCTGCGTGTGCCTGAGAACACATTCATGCGTTCGAGCGACGTGAACGGAATCTCTCCGGACGCGAACGGTGTCACCGCCACCAGAACTTCATTGTCGTTGTCGATCAGCGAGTCGACCATCTGGATCGATGCGGATTCGGCGCGGGCTTTGCCGCCCGATCGCGTACCGGAGCCCACCGCACGCGCACCCGCAACGATGCCCTGTTTGGAACCATCGGCATTGGTGCCCCAGATTTCACCGAAGCTCACAGGTTGCTCAAGACCGCCGGTGCGCTCACCGATGGTGAACAGCAGGCGATCGTCGCTGACCCACCAGAAGTCAGCAACGTGCGTATTGCGTTCTTTCAGCGTGACATGACCGTACGGCTGTTTCTGGCCCGGCTTGAGGATAACCAGCACGGTCTTATCATCTGACGTCAATGGAACTGTCGCCGCAACGTAGGTACCGTTCGGCGATATCTTCACATCGACGAAGCGATCATCGCGGATGAAATCGCCGAGATTGTAGGACGTCCCTGCCGAGTTGGCGGGAGTCGGTACTGCTGTCTGCGCTTGCACGGCAAACGGCAGCAGCAGCGCAACGAGGAGAGCGGAGCGGAGGTTCATCATGAGTTCTCGTCAGGAATTATCAAAGCGGAGTTTAGCCAACACCTGGTTGCGATACGGCGGCACGACGCATCGGCCCAGCGCACAGCCGCCATGCGTGCGGCTCGATACAAAACATCAGTTCTTGGCTGCAGCGATGACCACCGGCGCACGGCCGCCGAGATGCGTTTGGAAGAACGACAGCAGCTTGGCGTAGAACTCGCGCTCGTTTTCCAGCTTGTAAAAACCGTGGCCCTCGGTCGGGTAATACAGCGCTTCGACGGGAACGCCAGCGTTGCGAAGTGCTTTTTCCATCATTTCAGTGTGTTGGATCGGAGCGCGCTCATCCTCGCCGCCAGCAGCGAGAAACACCGGAATTTTAATCCGGTCGGCAAGACGTGTCGGCGACACTTGGGCGACATTCTGCCGCGAACCGATCCATTCGTTGAGGTAACTTCTGCCCGAGGCGTTATCGCGGATATCGCCGTCGGTATGCATGGTCGGCAGATCGTAGACGCCCACATAACCGGCAGCGCAACGGTACAGGGCTGGTTCCTTGGCAGCCCCCATCAGCGATGCATAACCGCCATAACTGGCGCCATACAGGCAGATCCGTTTCGGATCGGCAATGCCCTGCTGGATCGCCCACTGGGTGGCATCGGTGATGTCATCCTGCATCTTGCCGCCCCATTCGCGCTTGCCGGCCGCGGTGAAAGCATGGCCATGATTGCCTGAGCCACGATAGTTCACCTGCAACACCGCATAGCCATGCGCTGCGAGGATCTGCGTATCCTGATCGAAGCGCCACGTATCGTAGACACCATACGGACCGCCGTGGATGTAGACGATCAGCGGCGCATTCTTGGCCTCTGCGCCGACCGGCACGGTCAGATAGCCCTGAATCTCCAGTCCGTCGCGCGCTTTGAAGCTGACCGGCTTGGTTTCAGCTGCACGCTGCGGATCAATCCAATCCTTGCGGCCCAGCAAACGCTCGGCTTTGTTGGCGACCGTATCGAAGATATAGAAGTCACCGGGATTGCGATCGCCATCCGCAAGCACCAGCGCAAGTTTCCCGTCAGCGGTCATCGAGGTGATGTCCACACGCTGCCCGGCGAATGCCTTCTCAAGTTTGCGGTACAGCTTGGCGACCGCGGACTGCGGGTCGAAGAAATGCGCGCGCGGCAGACCATCGATCAAGCGCACCCCGTAGAGCTTGCCTTCGACGTAAATCGGGCTGGGATCGGTGTTGTCATCGCGGAAAACTTCTGTCCTTTTGTCGGATGCGATGTCCCAGGCGACGATCGCATCGGGGCCCTGCGCCTGCTCCACCTGCAGATACACTATGCTGTCGTCAGCGGAAAAGCCCAGTGGATATTCGGCAAGCCCGCTCTTTCCGCTATCGCTGATGAGCTTCCACTCATTGGCATCCGCTGCGCGGTAGTAGAGCCGCCTGGACAGATCGATGTCCTGTCCAGACGCGAACCGCACCTTGCCGGCATTGTCGGTCAGGAAGCCTGCGTTACGAACAGGCGCCTGGGTGATCGGCAGGCGACGGCCGGTGTACACATCCATTTTCTCGGCGCGCGTGAACGCGTCGGCAGTGAACGGCGATACCGAAATGATCACGTCCTTGTCGTTGCCCGGCAGATCGTCGACCAGAAACGCCGCCACCATCTCGACCTTGCGCGGCTGGATGCGCGTGCCCGGACCTTCGCCTTGAACGCGCTGGCCAACCAGAATGCCGCCCTTGCCGCCGTCGACATTGACCGCATACAGCTCGCCCGTCAGCTGCGGTGACTCAAGCGCACCGAACTTTTCCGAGGGCCTGATCAGTACGCGATCGGCGTTGACCCACCAGAAATCATCGACATGGGTGCGGTCGCCCGGGATGGTCATCGAGGCCATCAGCTTGTTGTCAATGCGACGCAGGATGGCGAGCGCTGTTTTGCGCTCGACACGGATGCTGGCGGCGTAATACTCGCCGGTCGGCGAAAGCTTGATGTCTTCGAATTTCTGCTTGCGGATGAAGTCTTCGATATCGTAGGGCTGCGGTGCCTGCGCTTTCACCGCCAGCGGTGACGCCAGCAGCAGCGCCGAGATCATGATCAGAATCGGTTTCATTGAAAAAATCCCCTGCTTGCGACTGAAAATGGTTTGGTCAATGTGAAGCAACACGCTGGACGCTGTGCAAAACACCCGACAAGCCTTCATCCCAGGTCGGCATCCGAATACCAAAGTCGGATTCGATCCGCGAGACATCAAGGCATGAATATGCAGGCCGCTTCGCCGGCGTCGGATAGTCGGAAGTCGCGATCGGGACGACCCGCGGCGCGCGCGCAATCAGTCCGCGCGCATGCGCAGCCGCGACGATGGCTTCAGCGAAGCCGTGCCAGGTGGTTTCGCCGGCGGCAGTGAGATGCCATACGCCGCTGCGTCCAAATGGACGCACAAGGACGGATGCCGTGACATCGGCGATGAGCGCGGCGGGCGTTGGCGTACCGATCTGATCGGCGACCACGCGCGGTTCGTCGCGCTCGGCGGCCAGACGCAGCATCGTGCGCATGAAGTTTTTTCCGTGCGATGCATACACCCAGGCGGTGCGGAAGATCATGTGCCGTGCGCCGCTGGCGCGGATCGCGTCCTCGCCGGCGAGTTTGCTTTCGCCGTAAACGCCAAGCGGCGATGTGGCGTCGTCTTCGCGGTACGGCCGCGTGCCGCTGCCGTCGAATACATAATCCGTGGAGTAATGCACCAGCAGCGCATCGCGCGCGGCGCAGGCTTCGGCGATGCGCTGCGGGGCTTCGGCATTCGCGCGGAACGCCGCATCGCGGTCCGATTCCGCACGGTCCACTGCGGTGTAGGCCGCAGCATTGACCACTACATCGGGAGCGATGCGTGCGATCAGCGCCGGCAGCGCATCAGGCGTATCGAAATCAGCGACTTCGCAGCGCATGCCATCCTCGCACTGTCCGCTGCGGGTGGTGACAACCAGCTCACCCAGCGCGGCGAGACTGCGGCGCAGTTCGTGCCCGACCTGACCATTCGCGCCAAACAACAAGAGTTTCATCGACTGTCCTCAGCCGACGTAGAGCGGCAGCTGCTCGGGCGCGATGTCGGCAAGGAACGGGGCTTTCGCGTCTTTGTCGGACAAGGACGGTTCGGACACCGGCCAATCGATCGCAAACGCTGCATCGTTCCAGCGCACGCCGGCATCCGCGCTGTGGTCATACGTTTCGGTGCACAGATAGGTGAAGACCGCGCGTTCGCTGAGCGTCACGAAACCGTGCGCGAACCCTTCCGGGATCCATAAATGCCGCCGGTTTTCGGCGTTGAGCAACACCGCGGTCCAGCGGCCGAAGGTCGGCGAGCCGCGGCGGATGTCGACGGCCACATCCCAGACTTCACCTTCAATCACCGACACATACTTGCCCTGCGGCTTCGGCCACTGGTAATGCAGTCCTCGCAGCACGCCGCGCATCGACGACGAGACGTTGCCCTGCACGAACTCCGGAATGGTCAAACCCTGTGCGGCCAACTTGTCGCGATTGAACGATTCGTAGAAAAACCCGCGACTGTCGCCGAACACCTGCGGTTCGATCACGACGCAGCCGGGTAAATCGGTCTGGATGATGTTCATGCGTTCGCAGGTTTCATGGAACGAAGCCGCGCTCGGCGAGACCGAGCAGATATTGGCCGTAGCCGTTCTTGGCCAGCGGCTTGGCCAGCGTTTCCAGCTGCGCGGCGTCGATCCAGCCATTGTTCCATGCGATTTCTTCCGGACAGCACACGCGCAGCCCCTGCCGCGCTTCGATGGTCTCAATGTAATTCGAGGCTTCCAACAGCGATTGGTGGGTACCCGTGTCCAGCCACGCGTAGCCGCGACCGAGCTGCTGCAGATGCAGCGAACCCTCGTCGAGATAGCGACGGTTGAGATCGGTGATTTCCAGTTCTCCTCGCGCGGACGGCTTGAGATCGGCTGCGAAATCGCTGGCACGTCCGTCGTAGAAATACAGCCCGGTCACGGCGTAATTCGACTTGGGCTTGACCGGCTTTTCTTCGAGACCGATCACTTTGCCGGCAGCGTCGAACTCGGCCACGCCGTAGCGCTCCGGATCGCTCACCCAGTAGCCGAAGACGGTCGCGCCGTGCTGCAGCGTATCGGCTTGTTTCAGCATCTGGGTCAGGCCGGGACCGTGGAAAATATTGTCGCCCAACACTAGACAACTGGGCTGGCCGTTGACGAATTCGCGACCGATCAGATACGCCTGCGCCAAGCCGTCGGGGCTGGGCTGCGCCGCATATTCGATGCGCATGCCCCACTGCGAACCGTCGCCCAGCAGCGTCTTGAACAATACCTGCTCATGCGGCGTATTGATGATCAGCACTTCACGGATGCCCGCCAGCATCAGCACGCTGAGCGGGTAATAGATCATCGGTTTGTCGTACACCGGCAGCAGCTGTTTGCTGATGGCCTGGGTGATCGGATACAGCCGCGTGCCCGAACCGCCGGCCAGAATGATGCCTTTGCGGGCGGTCATGCCGCAGCCCCGATGCGCTCAAGACGATAACTGCCGTCGAGCACCCGATTCACCCATGCCTGCTGATCCAGATACCAGTCGACAGTGCGCGCGATGCCCTGCTCGAAGGTCATCGACGGCGTCCAGCCCAGTTCGCCCTGCAGCTTCGACGCATCGATCGCATAGCGACGATCATGACCGGGGCGATCTTTGACATAAGTGATGAGCGATTCGCGGGTGCGCCCATCGGCCAGCGCACGGCGCTGATCCAGCAGCGCGCAGATGGTCTTCACCACCACGATATTTTCGCGCTCGGCGTCGCCGCCGACGTTGTAGGTTTCGCCGATGCGCCCGCTTTCGAGCACAGCGCGGATTGCGCTGCAGTGATCGCCCACATACAGCCAATCGCGCACATTGCGGCCGTCGCCATACACCGGCAGCGGCTCGCCGGCGAGCGCCTTGGCGATGATCAGCGGGACGAGTTTTTCGGGAAACTGATACGGGCCGTAATTGTTGGAGCAGTTGGTGGTGAGCACCGGCAGCCCGTAGGTGTGATGGAAGGCGCGCACCAGATGATCCGACGCTGCTTTGGACGCGGAGTACGGCGAGTTCGGCGCGAACGGTGTGGTCTCGCTGAACTTGCCGGTGTCGCCCAGCGAACCGTAGACCTCGTCGGTAGAGACATGCAGGAAACGAAAGCCATTGCGGCTGTCGCCTTCCAGACCTTTCCAGTAATCGCGGGCACATTCGAGCAGACCGAGCGTACCGACGACATTGGTCTGCACGAAGGCAGCCGGTCCGTCGATTGAACGGTCGACGTGGCTCTCGGCGGCGAAATTGACGATCGCGTCGGGGCGGTGTTCGTCCAGCAATGCCGTGACCAACTCGCGGTCGCCGATATCGCCCTTCACGAACACGTGCGCCGGGTTGCCGTCGAGCGTGGCCAGGGTGTCGAGATTGCCGGCGTAGGTCAGCGCATCGAGATTGATTACCCGGACGCCGCTTGTCACGGCCTCCAGCACAAAGTTGCCTCCGATGAACCCGGCGCCGCCGGTCACAAGCCATGTGGGCACGCGTATGCTCCTGTTAAATCGAGGGAATATGCAATTGTAGCGGTATGACGATGCGTGAATCAGTCACGCCGCATCCCAGATGCAGCGACCCGCCTTTTTACGGATCGCTTCCACTCGCAGCAAGTGCGCCGCCTGTTCATCATCGCCCACCCGCACGCGCGGGCGCGACGCGGCACTCGCGGCGATCGTTTCGAACGAAATTTCCGATGTCGGGCTGCCATCTTCGTTGCTGGACGGGGCTGCGAAGCCGATCTCGCTCTGCCCCGATGTCAGCGCCAGATACACGTCGACCAGCAGCTGGGCGTCGAGCAGCGCGCCGTGGAGCTGGCGGTGGGCGTTGTCCACGCCCAGCCGTTTGCACAGGGCGTCGAGCGAGTTGCGCTGGCCCGGGTAGCGCTTGCGCGCCATCTCAAGAGAATCCTCAATGCCGCTGACCCGGTCGCGCAGGCGTCCGTAGTGCGCGCCGAGCAGCGACAGCTCGTTGTCGAGAAATCCAACATCGAAGGCCGCGTTGTGGATGATCAGTTCGGCGCCGTCTATAAATGCGAGAAAGGTGTCGGCGATCTCGGCGAAACGCGGTTTGTCGGCGAGAAATTCGAGGGTCAGGCCGGTGACTTCCTGCGCGCCGGGCTCGAACTCGCGATCGGGGCGCATGTATTGCTGCCAGGTGCGGCCGGTGGGGCGACGCTCCATCAGCTCCACGCAGCCGATTTCCACTACTCGGTTGCCCTTTTTCCACTCCAGCCCGGTGGTTTCGGTGTCGAGGACGATCTGTCTCATGCGCGGGCCGTGTCCTGTTGCTGATCGCGGTGTTTGTACATCAGCGCCTGATCACGGGCCAACACATCAACACGCTCGTTGTCCGGGTCGCCGGAATGGCCTTTCACCCAGCGCCAGTCGATCTTGTGCCGCAGCGTCGCGGCGTGCAGGCGTTCCCACAGGTCGCGATTCTTGACCGGGTCGCCGCCTGCTGTTTTCCAGCGCCGGCGCACCCAGTTCGGCATCCATTCGGTGATGCCCTGGCGGACATACTGCGAATCGGTGACCAGCGTGACCGTGCAGGCCTCGGTCAATGTTTCCAGACCGACAATCGCGCCCATCAGCTCCATCCGGTTGTTGGTGGTATGCGCTTCACCGCCAGCGAGCTCACGTTCGCGCGCGTTGTGGCGCAGCAGCGCGGCCCAGCCACCCGGACCGGGGTTGCCGAGGCAGGCGCCATCGGTATAAATCTCGACGTGCTTGGTGTCGGCATGCTTGGTATCGGCATCGTTGATGCCGGTGGAGATGATTTCAGTGGACTTCAAGCAGCAGGTACTCCGTCGGACAGGGGCCGCGGCTTGCGCAGGCGCATGGGGGTCATGGGGAAGGCGCGCTTTTCGGCGCGCTGCAGGTAGGCCGCACGCAGCCCCGGGCCCGACTGCAGGCTGGGCGATGACGTAGGCGACCACTGTGGGCCGACCCCTTGGGCGGCAGATTCCGGGGTCAGCCCGGCATCGGACAACCGACGACGCCAGGTCGAGGGATCACAGGCAGACTGGCCGCTGCCATACCAGCGCAGCCGATACGGCGACAGCGGATTCAGCGCCAACAGCGCCAGTCGTCCGCCCGGCACCAGCAGCCGCGCGCATTCTTCGATCAGGGCGACGCTTTGATCGCGGTCGTCGGCCAGCACATGCTGCAGCACCACCGCGCCGAGGGATTCACTGGCCAGCGGCAGCGGCAACCGGCAGCGGATCGGGCCCCGCCAACCGTCGTCCGATGCGCTGAGCCGCAGCCCGCGGCCCTGCGGAAGCTCAGCGGCGAGGGTCGGCGCCAGCCACAGCCACGGTAATCCCACCACCGGATGCGCCGCCAAAGCATCGGCGACCGCGGTCTGTTCGCTGTCGAGCACCGCCTGCCCGGCAGGAAGCAGAAACCACTGCTTCACGGCATCGTGCTGGGCTTGATGGGACAATGCGGGCATCCGGTCATTGTAAGCCGCCGCCCCGCGAACATGCCCGGTCGACATGCCCCATCAACATGCATCGCCGGCATGCCCACATTGGAATCACGCTGACCTGCCCATGCGCCTGAACGCCCTGCCCGCTTTCGACGACAACTACATCTGGACGCTGGCCGGCGACGACGGCCGTGCACTGGTGGTCGACCCTGGCGACGCCGGGCCGGTGCTGGCGGCCGCCGCGGAAGGACTGAAGCCAATTGCCGTTCTGGTCACCCACCACCACGACGACCACATCGGCGGGCTCACGGAACTGCTGCAGCGCTGGCCGGATCTCGCGATCCACGCGCCCCACGATCCGCGTATCCCAATCGCGACCCATCGCGTCGGTGACGGCGACCGCGTCGTGGTGGGTGACTGGCACTTCGACGTCCTTGATGTTCCGGGCCACACCCGAAGCCATATCGCTTTTCATCACCGCCATCTCGATGAAGGCCTGCTGTTCTGCGGCGACACCTTGTTCAGCCTGGGCTGCGGGCGGCTGTTTGAAGGCACAGCCGCACAGATGCTGGCCTCGCTGGAGCGTCTCGCCGCACTGCCCGGCAGCACCCGCGTGTGCTGCACACACGAGTACACGCTGAGCAACGCAGCATTCGCGCTGGCGGTCGATCCCGACAATCCCGCGCTGCGCGATCGCGCCGACGCTGTCCGTGCGCTGCGCGCTGCGTCGACATCCACGCTGCCCAGCACGCTCGCATTGGAAACCGCGACCAATCCGTTCCTGCGCTGCGACACAGCTGCCGTCCGCGATGCGATCACCGCACGGCTTGGGCGCATGCCGGCGGACCGGATCGAGACCTTCGCGGAACTGCGCCGCTGGAAAGACAGCTTTCGCGGCTGATATCCGCGGCCGACACCGGGACCCATACGGCAGCCGATGGCCGGTCACGCGTGGCACACTACTGCTCCAAAAAAAACGTGAGACGACCATGGGGTTTCTGCAGGGCAAGCGCGCGCTCATCACCGGAATCGCCAGCGAGCGGTCCATCGCCAGCGGCATCGCCGAGGCCATGCACCGCGAAGGCGCGGAACTGGCCTTCACGTATCAAAACGAAAAGCTCAAAACGCGCGTCGAAAAAGCGGCTGCCGAGTACGGCTCGAAGATCGTGCTGCCGTTGGACGTGTCCGACGACGCGCAGATCGCAGCCTGCTTCACTGAACTCGGCCAGCATTGGGATGGGTTCGACATCCTGATCCATGCCATCGCTTTCGCACCGCGCGAAGCGATCACCGGTGAGTTCCTGGACGGCCTGACCCGCGAGAATTTCGCGATGGCCCACGACATCTCGGCGTACTCGCTGGCCGCCATGTCGAAGGCCGCACAGCCGATGATGGCCGGCCGTCACGGCTCGATCCTCACCCTCACCTATCTTGGCGCCGAACGCGCCTTGGCCGGCTACAACGTCATGGGCGTCGCCAAAGCCAGCCTTGAAGCGACGGTGCGTTACTTGGCCTACAACCTGGGGCCGGAAGGCACCCGTGTGAACGCGATTTCCGCAGGCCCGATCAAGACCCTCGCTGCCGCCGGCATCGCCGGTTTCCGTAAAATTCTGGGCCATGTCGAACAGAACGCGCCGCTGCGCCGGACCGTGACTATCGAAGATGTCGGCAACGTCGCCGCATTCCTGTGCTCGGATCTGGCTGCGGGCGTCACCGGTGAGATCACCTATGTCGATGCCGGTTACAACATCCTGGGCATGACCGGGATCGGCAACGAGTAGTCGTGTTCGGCATTGCGCAGAAAAAAAATCCCGGCAATGCCGGGATTTTTGTTGGCACTAAACGCAAGACGCACGGTTACAGGCGATCTTCCGCAAACTGCACCTGCATCCGCTTGCGCTCGGCCTTGCCGACCGACAGCGCGTCTTGTTCCCCGATCCTCGGCGCCAGCTCACGCAGGAAGTTCGCGCGGATTTCCGGCGTGATGTCCTTGTTGTCGCCTTGGGCGACCTTGGTCACCTCGAACACGATCATCTGGCCGTCCTGCGATTGGTATTTGCCGGGCGAACGCTTGCCAGCCGCGGGCGGCGGCACCTGGAAGTAGGCTTCATTGGCCTCCGCCGTCGGAGTCGGCGCCCCGCGCGGGATACCCGGCAGGTTCGCAAGCACCCAGCCCTTCTCGGTGGCGATGGTCGCCAACGGCTCGTCTTTCTTCAGACGATCCAGTACGGCTTCCCCCTGCGCCTCGGCAGCTTTGCGCGCACGATCAGCGCGCACGGCAGCGACCACCTGCAGACCCACTTTGTCCAGCGGCTGCACGCGCTCGGGCATATGCTCGACAACGCGGATCACCACGCTGTGATTCGGCGCTATTTCGATCGGATCGCTGGCCATCCGCCTTTCTTTCAGCTCATCGGAAAACGCTGCGCGCAGCACTGCCGGGTTGGCGGCAATACCGGTTCCCTGACCACGCGCGAACGGGCCAAGCTTCTGCACCGGCAGATTGGCGGCCCGCGCAGCGGGTGTCAGCGAACTGGGGCTCTTCAGCACTTCGTCCACCAGCTTGCCGGTCAGATCGTTGTAGGCACGCTCACGGGCGGTCTCGGCCATCATGCGCTCCAGTTCGGGGCGCGCCTGCTCGAACGGCATTTCGCGTCCGGCCTTCATCTCGCGCACTTGAATGATGTGCCAGCCGAAGTCGGTCTTCACCAAGCCTGAAATCGTGCCCGCCGCAGTGGCAAACACGGCGTCCTCGAACGGTTTCACCATCTGACCGTTTTTCGATACCCAACCCAGATCGCCACCGCCTTGCTTGGAACCTTCATCCTCGGAGTTCGCGCGCGCGATCGCAGCGAAGTCCGCACCCGCGGCCTTGACCTGCTTCAACAGCGCCTGCGCTTTCGCCTCAGCCGCTTTCTGCGCAGCGGTATCGGCGCCTGCATCCACTTTCACCAGAATGTGTGAAGTCAAACGCTGTTCGGGCTCGATGAAACGCGATTTATCCTGCTCATACTGGGACTCCAGAGCCTTCACATCCACGACTTGGGGCAAGGTCAACTGAGATCCGTCGATATCGACATACTCAATGGACACCATCTCGGGCGAACGGAAATCTTCCGGATGCGCTTTGTACCAACTCGCGATCTCGGCAGCGGGCACCGGGGCGGTATCTGCGGGCAGGGCTGGCAGCGCCGCGTAGGACACATCGCGTTTCTCGCTGAGCAACGCAATCAGGCGCTGACCTTCGGCGTTGGTCACGAAAGCAGAACCCTGCAGTTGTCGGGTCAGCATCTGCTGCTTGAGGTCTTCACGCATCTGCTGATCGAACTGGGTGGGCGTCATCGCCGGCGCGCGCGACGCCAGCATCAACCGATATCGCTGCAGATCGAATTTTCCGTCGACCTGAAACTCGGGAATCGACTCGATGGCATTGCGTACCTGTGCGTCGCCGATGGCGAAACCCTCCCGATCGGTGGACAAGCGCATCACGCGCTCGTCGACCATCAATTCGAGAATACGGCGTTTGTTTTCAATGCTCTCAAATTCACCGACATTGAAGTTCTCACCGGCGGAGGCGCGCTGGTTCTGACGTACTCGCTCGAACGCGCTGCGGAACTCGTCGACGGTGATTTCCTCTTTCTGCCAGAAAGCCTTGCGCACCACCCACCAGTCGGGCGCGCTCCGCCACCAGGTCGGGGGGGCTTCGATCTTGGCGGCAAACGTGTCGTTGCGCTGGAACAGATACTGCTCCATGCCAAAAAAAGCGAACGGGATCATCAACAGCCCGAGGATGATGGTGGCGATCCAGCCGGAGGATTTTTCGCGTAGGGCTTGCAGCATTGGCGATCAGTGCAGGATTGGGAGCCGCTAAGTGTAGCCCGAGCGGGCGCCTGCGGCATCTCCCGTCGCAGGGTGACGCATCAAATCGGATGGATTTGTCTGATGAAGGCGGTCCTATCTACGGACCGGAAACGACAAAGGCACCGTTTCCGGTGCCTTTTCGGGTCGCCTGAGAGCGACTAACTTCAGCTCTGTAAAGCGCAGTCTAGAAATTGGCGGAGTGGACGGGACACTCTAGGAAGCGTCCAACCATCCAGCCCTATCAAGCACTTACGCGCCCGGACACTCGCCTCAATGGGTCCAAGGGAGGGTCCAAGGCCAGAAATGTATCATTACGGGCCTTTTGACGCCAAGGAGACGTCGCGCGCATAGGTCCCGTGTCGTAGCCGCTAGGGATCCCCACCCGTAGGTCGTATCAGCACCCGCTTTTTTCTAACGGTGATGACCACAGGGCCAGGAAGAGGGGGCAGCGAGAACACAGGGGATGGCGGTGGGGCTGGTAGGGTATCGGTGTAGCGTCCCAAATGATCGCCATCCAATGAACTAGGAGTGGGATACAGGCTCACAACCGTGAAAAAGGGCAGCCCTCCCGCGTGGATATAGCGCAGGATCATTAGCGCGTCAGGGGTGAGGCGCATTGCGATTTTCAGCTTGTTCCCGCTTTCTGTGGCAAACATCTGCCCTGACTGTCGACATTTCTTCCAGACCAGCTGGGCCACACTGGATGCATGTTTGTTCACCCAAGTCCCATGGTTAAACCGGATATGGGTCTCCCCAAAAGATGAATCGCCCCGTTGCAGGCAAATCGGAGTCGGACCCGTAGTATCTAGAATGCCGGCCGGCACTAGCCCGAACTCTTTGCTCCCCGCATAGGTCCAAAAATCGTATGCCGACATGCTTTCCGTAGCCTCCATTCGTCGGCACAGGCTACCTGAACGGCCTGGACCGTGACGTTGACCCGAACCAGCCCTAGAGCTAATATTTCCCCAGCCGAAGACGATAGATCCACCTAGTGGCGATATAGGTGAGGTCCAAGAGGCGGGGTTGGGGCCAACCACCGAAAGGTGGCCAACTGGACGAGGACACTGGCAATAGCCAGACACAGGAGTCCTGAGGGTTAACCCTCTAATGGATACTGCGGGCGTCGTTCCGAACTTGTTTCAAAAGCCGCCTTAGGGCGGCTTTTTTTTGCGCTCTTGACGCGAAGGTAGCATTACACCCTGTGCCGGCGGCTCAAAACACGGCCTCTGGGCAGAAGATACTGGAAAGGGCCATTCAAAAGGGTGGCTTTTTTTGTGTTGGCGACTAAACCAATCTCAACCATCAATGAGAATACTCCGCTGGGTTCCATTGTCTTCTATGGGAGATCGCAGCCTCTGGGCTTGGAAGAAATTAGCCAAAAAGACGTAAGTGGAAAATTCGATCAGCGCCTAACAGGACCCCATAAGCCATCAGGGTAGAAGCCACCCCGGCCGCTAGTGCGGGCCAGAAGCCCCAGCCGGCTTTTACGCCTAGGGGGAAGACTAGGAAGAGGGCCAGCGACGGCAGGACGAGCCAGAAGATGCCCTTGGCCAATTCAGCTGCTTGGATGGCGCTGCCCGTATCTCGATACAGCCACATCAATGCCAGGAGTGAAGTCAGTGGCAGAGAGGCCAGCAGTGCGCCAGCCAGCGAGCTGCGCTTGCCCAACTCGCTAATGGCAGCGACCAGAAGAGCGGTAATCAACACCTTGGTCAAAAAAGCAGTCATTGAATAACCCTCTGTCTCTTCATTTCGTTCCAAGCAGAACCTGACACGCGATTTGCCAAGCGAAATAAACACCAGCAACCCAACTGCGACCACCGGATCAGGCCGTCCCGCATCGAACAGCCAAACTCCTACTGTCGCCGCAACGAATGAAAAGGGAGGGGGTCCGTCCCCTCCCGCTACTTCATGCCCACAGTGGCAAAACGAAGGCGAACACCGAGCCGACCACCGTGCATAGCAACGCAAAGGACCACAGCATCAAACTTATACGCCTCAATCGCGCGCACGTATGAGCCAAGGCCGGGTCCGCCGGACAGGGAAGCAAGCGAGCACGCCACAGGAGCAGCCCTGAGAGGGCAAGCATCGCAAAGGCCACGCCAAACACTGCTCCTTTATGCTCTGACAGCCAGATCAACTGCGGCACTGCCGAAACTAAGCCCGCCAACGCAGCACCCGCGCCCAGGGCGACCATCACAGCAGGCAGCACGCAACAGATCAGCGTCCCGCCACTGGCCAACAAAGTCAGAAAGCTGATGCCGACATTCCGGCGCAGCGGCGCGTTGGCTTGTGAGAGTTCAGTCATGACCCTTCACTCGCTTGCGAATGTCATCTAATGAGGTATCCGTGCGGCGAATGGCTACAACCGTGTAGCCAGCGTCAGTGATGGCCTTGCGCAAGGTCGCGTCATCGATATCGCCACCCTCTTTCAGCTGCACGGCCACGATGCGGTTTTCCAGGCTGACATAGACCGCCTCGGTGGCGGGGAAGGCTTTCAAGGTTTTCTGGATGCCCTGCGCGCAGAACGCGCAGACCAATCCATTGACGTCCATTTCTATCGTCTTGGCCGAAACCAGAGAAGAGAAACCAAGAAGCAGGAAGAGAACGAGTGTGTTGATGAGTTTCATAAGGATGTCCTGATATTAGAAGTTGAACATGGCCATAGCCTGGATTTTGCCGTCTGTCGTGGCGCCGAATTCGACCCAGGTGCGGCCCTTGAACAGACGCACCAGTAGTGCCGTTTCAGTGCCGTCGTAGAGATCACCTGTGTAGGTGCGTCCTTGAACGACTAACCAAGTGGCCAAGGTGTCGTAGTCATGAGCATAAGGCGACCAACCGAGTTGCACAGTGTCGATCCGGTGCGAGAACTCGTCGCTCTCCTGCAAGTCCGACCGGATGGAGCTATACACACGACGTGTTTCGTAGTCGGCTTGAAACCCTATATTTCTTGATAGCGTGCCGCCGGCAAAGTCATTGCCCGTTGCTCGGCCCAAGCCACCCCAGACAAAGACATTCGCCTGGGCTCCGGGCAGGTTCCATCGCTTGGCCAGCAAGTTGCCGCGGACATAGGTGATATGCCGTTGCTTCTGACCGTCTTCGCTTTCCAGTTCGATCCAGCCCCCACCCACCGAATACCAATACTTCGGAGCATAAAATGCCTGCACCTCATTCATAGTCCCGGCACCATATTCGGCCATGACCGTGGTGCCTTTCGCAAACGCGATTGGCTTGGCTGCCGCATATAAGGGTAAGCCGCTGACCAGCACAAACGCTGCCCAACCTAGTCGTAATTTCATTGTGGTTCTCCATCACTCACCGCACAAGGCGGCACGAAGCACGCCCACAGGCGCGCCCATTGATCCGAACAAGGATCAGGCGATAGGAGGTCGGAGCGCGGTCTCTGGCGGCCGAACAGGTGGCTCTGTCGTATGCCACGCAAAGATGATTGAAGCCACGGGCAAAGCCGGTGGAAGCCAAGCGAAAGAAGGCAGCACACCGGTGACCAGACAGGCTGAAAAGCCGCAGGAAGACTGTGGGCAGCAGCCTTGCTCGCAAGGATCGCCTGGGTCAGGTTGGGGCGTCGGCTTCTTCACCCCCATCGTTTCGCCACAGGGCATATCGCCCATCGCCATTTCAGTGGCGGCAGACTCGGCATGCTGTTTGGCTTCGCGGAACGGCCAATTGCCACCCGGCATCAGAAATGCTGCCAAGAGCAGCAGGAGCACGGACTGATGGAGGAAGGAGGGAAGCCTCATGGGGCGATTGTAGTCCTGAAACCTATTTTGGCTACCCGCGCGGAACTCCCAAGATTGGTGCGCCAGACCGGGCAAAGTTCTGGCGTCTGCATAATTTTCCAGAACTATTTTAGCTTTGATGTCATCAACGCAATTTCCGCCTTCTGCGACGAAATGATGTTTTGGCACAACTTCACAAGATCGGGATCTTTGAGCTTGTTTTCTTCGCACATCAACACGGCACCCGCGTGATGGGGGATCATGGATCTAACGAACTGATTGTCTGAAATAGCGGTTTGTTGACGAATAAAGACCCAGCACAACATCATCAGCACAAGCGTAGCGAGGATGATTACTGCATTGAGTTTGGCGTTGGGATACATCCTACGCATGAGTGCCATTTCGATAAGCACCATGGGAGCAGCCATCAGTCCGGCCATATACACCTGATTGAAACTGGCATAGACGTTGTCAAGACGGTCGACCATGGCATACATCAAGATGAACATCGCCACGAATGAGAGTGCCGTCATCGCTAACAAGCGCCCATAGCTTCCCTTCATCTCGTGCTCGCCCTTGTGCATCGCTTCCATATATCACCTCGTTTGCCGACTGGGTGGACAAAGCTTATGGCCCGAACACCATGTGGCGTTTGGGCCGTGCCCTTCATCGACTACATGCTGCTGGCTTTTGCGAATTCCGCCGGACTCAGGCTGGCATTCTTGTCGGTGTCCAGCATGGAAAAGTGAGCCGCCTTGGGATGCTTAGCCATCTCAGACTTGGACAATTTTCCATCCTTATTGGTATCGAGCTTGGCGAACGCATTGCCCTGCATTTTGCCGTAGTCCATCTGGCCTTGCGACATGTCCATCTTGCTGTGGTCCATGGGCTGCGACGAGGCGGGCTTATCGGTTTTGACCGGATCAGCGGACAGGGCAGAACCAGTGGCAAGCAAAAGTGAGAAAGCGAGAGCGGGGAACATTTTCATGAGATAACTCCTTTGTTTAATGGCTAGAAGCGCTCTTGGCCGGTGTAATGGCCGCAGCACGGTGTGGTTGCTTTGAAGATATCTTTCCCAACCGCAACGCGTTGGAAACGACCGAAACCGAACTCAGGCTCATGGCCAGGGCTGCGATCATCGGACTTAGCAGCAACCCGAACACCGGGTAGAGCACACCTGCCGCGATCGGCACACCGAGGGCGTTGTAGAGAAAAGCAAAGCCCAGGTTCTGTTTCATGTTGGCGACGGTTTCATTGGAAATCGCCCGGGCCTGCACGATGCGGGTGAGATCCCCTTTGACCAACGTGATCTGCGCACTGGACATCGCCACATCGGTGCCCGTGCCCATTGCAATGCCGACATCGGCCGCAGCCAGCGCAGGCGCATCATTGATCCCATCGCCCGCCATTGCCACGCGTCGCCCTTCGGCTTTGAGCTTGTTGACCAGCTCGACCTTGTCCTGCGGCCGGACCTGTCCGTGCACTTCTTCGATCCCCAAGGTGTGCCCTACTGCTTCGGCGGTAGCTTGGGCGTCGCCCGAAGCCATGACGATCCGCAGTCCATCGGCGCGCAATGCGTTCAAGGCTTGAAGTGTGGTGTCCTTGATCTTGTCGGCCACGGCCACCGCGCCAGCCAAGCGTCCATCCACGCTCAGGAACATGACGCTGGCGCCTTGCTTGCGAAGCAATTCGGCCGCGCCTGACACCGGGGTGATATCCGCGCCCACGCCGCTCATCAGCGCTTGATTACCAAGCGACACTGAGCGCCCTTCGATGTTGCCTTGCACACCCTGCCCGGTGATCGAATTGAACTCCTGGGTGGCGATCAGCGTTTGCCCACGTTTTTTGGCCTCATTCAAGATGGCTTCTGCCAGTGGATGCTCGCTGCCCTGCTCCAAGCTGGCCGCCCAGTTCAACACCTGCTCTTCGGTGAAATCGTTGGCGGTAATGATCTCGCGGTAAGTAGGACGGCCTTCGGTTAGGGTGCCGGTCTTGTCGACGATCAAGGTGTCGATCTTGCGCAACTGCTCAATGGCTTCGGCATCTCGAAACAGCACGCCTACCTGCGCAGCCCTGCCCGTGGCCACCATGATCGACATCGGTGTCGCCAGGCCTAACGCACAGGGACAGGCGATGATCAGCACCGAGACCGCATTAAGCACGGCAAACGTCCAGGACGGTTCAGGCCCGAACAATCCCCAGCCTAGGAAGGTCAACACCGCCACACTGAGCACGGCGAGCACGAACCAGAACGCGACCTTGTCAGCCATGCGTTGCATGGGCGCTCGTGAGCGCTGAGCCAGAGCCACCAACTGGACAATCTGCGACAGCATGGTGGCAGAGCCGACCTGATCCGCCCGAATAACCAAGCTGCCCGTGCCATTGAGCGTCGCGCCGATGACTTGGGCGCCTTCGTTTTTTTCCACCGGAATAGGCTCGCCTGTCAGCATGGACTCATCGAGGCTGCTGCGGCCTTCCAGCACGGTGCCATCCACCGGCACCTTCTCACCTGGGCGCACCCGTAGTCGATCGCCTACATGGACATGATCCAAAGGGATATCTTCTTCGACACCCGCATCCGTAATCCGACGTGCGGTTTTTGGCGCCAGACCCAGCAAGGCTTTGATGGCCGCGGAGGTTTTAGAGCGCGCGCGAAGTTCCAGTAACTGACCCAACAAGGTGAGCGACACGATCACCGCGGCCGCTTCGAAGTAGACGCCCACCCGGCCGTGTTCGCGGAAGGAGGCAGGAAACAGATCTGGGGCAACCGCCGCCACCACACTGTATCCAAACGCAGAAGCAACACCGATGCCGATCAGAGTCCACATGTTCGGACTGCGATTTCGGATCGATTGGATACAACGCTCAAAGAACGGCCAGCCTGCCCACAGCACCACAGGTGCGCTCAGCATCAGCTCGATCCACGTGCGCGCCTCGGTTGAGAGGAAGGTTATGCGGTGCCCGAGCATGGCCAGGGTCAGCACGATGATTGTGAGCGGCAAGGTCCACCAAAAGCGCCGGGTGAAATCGCGCAATTCCGGATTGTCTTCTTCTTCCAGACTTGGCATTTCCGGCTCCAACGCCATGCCGCAGATCGGACAGGTGCCGGGGCCCTCCTGGCGGATCTGGGGATGCATCGGGCAGGTATAGATCGTGCCGACAGGTGCAGCTATCTCGGCGGGCTTCGGTCCAGGTGAGAGATATTTCTGAGGCTCGGCCATGAAGCGTTCGCGGCACTTGGCTGAGCAGAAGTGATAGTCCGTGCCTTGGTGCGTCGCATGGTGCGCGGTTGTCGCAGGATCCACGCTCATACCGCAAACCGGATCGAGGACTGCGCCTACCGTGTTGACCGGCGTCTTGCCAGCGCAGCACGAGCCACTCGCCAGTGCTGTTCCATGATGAGTGTTCATGCCGGATCCTCCGCTAAGGCATTGAGGATCGGGCATTGCTCCAATGCGCCATGCCCAGGACATGAGGCCACCAAAACTTTCAGGCCATCACGAATACGGGTGAGTTCGGTGAGCTTCTCTTCGACATCGACCAGTTTCTCCATGGCCGCGGATTTCATGCCGGCCATGTCCCTTTCCCGATGGCTGGACAGTTCCAGCAGATCGCGGATCTCTTGCAACGTGAAGCCAAGCGCCTTGGCCCGGCGCACGAAGCGCAGGCGAGAGACATCGCCCACCTCATATTGGCGATAACCCGAACGCAGGCGCTGCGGCTCGGGCAGCAGGCCTTGGCGTTCGTAATAGCGCACCGTATCTATGTTGACTTCGGCCTTTTGAGCCAATTCACCGATTTTCATGAGTCGCACCTCCATTAGCACCAACCACAGTCTCCACCCTAGACCATAGTCCAGAGTCAAGGGTTAACTGCTCAGTGCGCGCTGAACGGACTCGTCGTGCCATCTCGTCCCACCAATTCCACCGTGTAGGGCTGGGTTTTGCCGTCCGGGGCTTCCATTCCGGGAGAGCCCATGGGCATCCCCGGGAGGACCAGGCCCTTGGCGTTTGGTTTTTCCGCCAGCAAGCGCTTGATGTCCGCAGCGGGCACATGTCCTTCGACGAAATAGCCTCCTATCTCAGCCGTATGGCAAGAACCCTTCCCATAGGGCACGCCCAATCGCTGCTTCACCGGGGTTATATCTTCGGCATCGCGAACCTCCACTTGAAAGCCCGCTTCTTTGAGATGATCAACCCACAATCCACAGCAGCCGCAAGTCGGGCTCTTGTGCACCAGGGCAAGAGGCAATCCCTGCGATGCAGACATCGGGGTTTTCGCGACCGTCACAGCCACAGGGGCCTGCGCAGAGGGCGAGCAACCACTGACCAGGATCACTCCCATCAAGAGTGCGAACGAACACAATCGATTTCCAGCTTTCATCTGCATACTCCTGTTCAACGCTTAGGCCGCGAGGACCAGTGGATATGAACGATGCGCCAGCCGTTGGGCGTGTTTTTCAGCACCATCGTCTCAGTGCTCAAAAGCGTCATCGGCTTGCCGTCCTTGGACGCATGCAGCTCACTCTCTGTTCCCACCCAAGCAAGCTCGCCTTCGATGCGGGCCGTGCGATGGATCAACTGGACATGAGCGGCTTTCAGGAATTGGGCATCGTGTTCGGCATGGCCGCCCAGGTATTCCTCACGCGTCCGCTCGGCACCGCCGCTTTCCAGGATCAACACATCCTCGGCCAGTAACGAACCAGCGCTGGTCAGATCACCCGCTTGCAATGCTGTCGAGAATGCGTCAACCACTTTGACTGCCGGACCCGCAAGATCTTCCGCCGTAGTGGTGGCAGGCTTGGCATGCGCCTCTGGGCTGTGCGCTTGTGCCAGAGGAGCCAGCACGACGAGCAGCATTGCGGAGATAAATTTCATCCGATGATCCTTTTGGGAAAGTGGATTAGTGTTGGTGGCCATCATTCTTGTGCTCTTCCGGCTGGGTTTCGGGCATCACCATGCCGGCGTGCTCATCCGTCGCAGGTTTGGTGGTTGACGGGGTGTCATCGTGGGGAAGGGTGCCAGGCGCATGAGAATGGGGTTTGGCCGCAGGCGTCTGGTTCATCTTCATAGCCGAATGATCGACAGCCGCCTCGTCATGCGCAGGTGTGCCCGCGGGGTGGTCATGCGACTTGGCCTCTCCCATCACCCTGCCCTTCATGTCGCCATGCCCATCGGCGGCGCTATCCCCATGGTCATCTTCCACGCCTTCTGGATGTTCATGCGGCTTGGTCTCTCCGCCACCATGAGAGTGTCCACCGCTGCTTTCCACTAATGCCTGGTATTGCTGTGCGTCGAGCTTGGGAAGCACTTGCAGGAAGGCCGCCATATTCCAAATATAGACGTCGTCCATGCTCTTGCCCCACGCCGGCATACCGGAGCCTTTGATGCCATGTTTGATGACCCAAAACGCGTTGGCCGCTCCCACTTCTTCCTTTGTCAAATTGGGAGGCGCTGGATATAGGCCTTTGCTAAGTTCGGTTTCACCCATGCCAGGCGCGAGATGGCACCCCATGCACATGGCGTTGTAATTACCAGCGCCCTGCTTGATACGCTCAGGAGAATTCAGGTCAGCAGGCACTTCCAGCTTGCCTGCCCGCACCGCAATAGAGCGCTCGCGCAGAGTTTGCAACAAGTTATAGGTCGGTTTCAGGTGAGGGTCGTCTGCGGCCATGTTGTAAAGACCGAACCATACAAATAGACCCAGGCCCACCATGGCGGACAGCGCCAATACCAAAACAGTGATCGAGGAATGACGAGTAATCAGCGGCATGTCGGTGCGTCCCTTGGTCAGAACCAGATACGGAAGCCCGCCACAATGCGGGTGTCGTCGATGTCTTCCCCTTCATTGCGTCGCAGGTCGGCCGTATTGCCAAAAGCACGCTCGCGAACAATGCCGATATACGGTGCGAACTCGCGGATCACCTCATAGCGCAAGCGAAAGCCCGCTTCGATCGTGCTCAGTCCGGAGCCAATGCCGCGTATCGGATCGTTCTTCCCATAAAAATTGGCCTCCACCAGTGGTTGCAACACCAGACGATTGGTCAACAACAGCTCATATTCGGCTTCCACTCGCGCTGCGGTCTGCCCTCGCTCGCCAACATAAGCAGTGGCCTCGACCTCGAATTTTTGCGGGGCCAGTCCCATGACGCCAATGGCCGCGAAACTCTGGGAGCCACCGGGTTGGAAATCGTGGCGCACACCGGCCACCAGGTCCCACCAACGCGCAACGCTGCGGCCATAGAGCACTTCCAGATCCGCACTTTCGGTCTTGCCACGGACCCGCTCACCTTCACTGCGCAGCCACAGGCGATTGAGATCGTTGCCAAACCAGGCCTGACCTTCCCATGCCAGCCCGGTGCCTGGATCGGCATCCCACGCTTCCAAGCGATTGAACAGCACAAAACGCTGCATGCTGTCCGCGTGGATCATGTGGCCGTGGTCTGGCGGCACTGCTGCGGCACGATCGGCATCGGTAAGCACGGGGATCGGCGTGATGGGTTCCTTGGGCGCTTGGCCCACACCCTTCATCTCACCCATATTGGAGTGATCCATGCCTTCCATGCCGCCTTCTTGCGCCGGCTCGGTTTCCATCGAATGCTGAGAATGGTCCATGCCTTCCATAGCATCCACTTCGGCGGCCTGGTCATGGCCCATCTTCGAATGATCCATTTCCTTCATGGGCTGGGGTGTGGCCGGCATGTCCATTTGGGAGTGATCCATCGGCTTTGGCGTCGCTGACTTCTTGGCGGGCTCAGCGTCCTTCGCCGGCATGGGCATCTGCATTTTCGAATGGTCCATTTCCTGAGCAGCAACACTCATGGAAAACAGGACCAAAGCGATAACGGCGCTCACCAATGCTGCGGGACGTTTCAAGATTTTCATTCCTCTACCCTCACTTCCCGCATCATTCCTGACTCCATGTGGTAGAGCATGTGGCAGTGATAAGCCCACCCACCGAGCGCATCGGCGCGGACGCGATAACTCCGCTTACTGCCTGGCGGCATGTCGATGGTGTGTTTTCGCACCATGAAATTGCCCTGCTCGTCTTCCAAGTCGCTCCACATGCCGTGGAGATGGATGGGATGAGCCATCATGGTGTCGTTGACCAGCACGATGCGCAGTCGCTCGCCATAGTTCAGGCGTAGCGGCTTCACATCAGCAAATTTCAGACCGTCGAATGACCAAGCGAACTTCTCCATATGCCCGGTGAGATGCAGCTCGATGTCGCGCCCGGGATCCCGCCCATCAGGATCATCAAAGGTGCTTTTCAACATCGCGTAAGACAGCACCTTGCGGCCGTTGTCGCGCAGCCCAATGCCCGGGTCATCCAGCTTGGGAACCGGCGACATGGTCTGCATGTCCACAAGAGCGTTGCCGTCTTCACTGGCAGGATGCTGCTGCATGCCCCCACTCCCATGGTCCATGCCCGGCATGTCCATTCCACTGTGATCCATGCCGGCCATGGAGTTGCCCTGGTCGGACATCTTGGACATGTCATGCCCGCCCCCCATGCCACCATGGCCCATATCGTCCATTGTCAGGATCGGGCGCGGATCGACTGATGGGATTGCGCCCCGCAACCCTTCGCGCACCGCGAGCGTCCCGCTCACATACCCCGTGCGTCCCATATCCTGCGCAAAGACCGTGAAGGCGTCCTGGCCTGTGGGTTCAACGATCACATCAAAGGTTTCAGCCACCCCAATCCGGAACTCATCCACGCTCACTGGATGGACATACTGACCATCGGCTGCGACCACAGTCATTTTCAAACCCGGAATACGCACATCGAAATACGTCATGGCCGAACCATTGATGAAACGCAGGCGCACTTTTTCGCCCGAACGAAATAGACCCGTCCAGTTGCCTAACGCGGTCGTGCCATTCATGAGATAGGTGTAGGTATTGGCGTTGACATCCGACAGATCGGTCGGCGTCATCCGCATCTCGCCCCACATCCTGCGATCGGCCAGCGTGGCTTTCAGCCCGTCCTCGCGCACGTCGCGCGCGAAGTCGCCCACGGTGCGCTTGTAGTAGTTGTCGTGACCCGACATTTTCTTCAACCGGGAGAACAGCGCAGCCGGATCGAGATCCGTCCAATCTGATAGCAACACGACATAGTCGCGATCGAAGGAAAAGGGTTCGGGTTCCAGTGGATCGACGATGATTGCGCCATAGAGACCGGCTTGTTCCTGGAACGCGGAATGGCTGTGATACCAGTAGGTTCCGCCTTGACGGATATCGAAACGATATTGGTAGGCCTCGCCACGATTGATACCGTCGAAGCTGATACCGGGCACGCCATCCATGTTGGCTGGCAGCAAGATCCCATGCCAATGAATTGAGGTCTGCTGGCCATGGATTGAATTCACAGGCAGCGCGTTGCTGACACGTAGATTGACCGTGGTGCCTTCTTTCCAGCGCAGGATCGGGGCTGGCAGCGACCCGTTGACCGTGATGGCCGGGCGCGTGCGCCCGGTGAAATTCATGGGCGTCTCCCCGATCGTCAAATCGAACTGGGTGCCCGACAAAACGTTGGTGTTGCCCGCACCCGACAGTGCCCAGCTATTTTTCGGCCAAAGCCCGAGCGCCGCTGCGGCGCCGCCTGCCGCCAAGCCTTGAACAAACCGGCGACGCGACAGCGTGCCGCGATCAAAACGATCAAAAGACATATCAAACTCCACTTACTAACCCGCGCTTACGGATAGGAAACCAAGACGGTCGGCGCGAACTTCCACGCCAGACGCGCATCAGGACAGGCGCTAAGGCGCCAAGGGGCCGCTTAGCCGATGGGAGGTCGGGTGGGATGCGGCAGCGCAGGCGAGGTGTGGCCCAGCGATAGTGGGCGAACGCTCTGGCTGTGGTTCACAAACATGGTGGTCACCACCGCATAGAGCGGGGGTGCCTGGACACCCTGCATGCACATGCAGGTGCAACTTGCGGACTTACAACAATCCGGACTCGGATGCTTTGAAGGCAGTGGTGCCGGATCGGTTGCTGGGCTGGTATGGGCCATGCCACTCATCTCATGGCACGGTGTCTCAGCTACCGTCTTCTTGACAGCATCGACAGTGCTTGCGGGTGCGGCATGAGACATCTGCATACGGGTCGCAGCGTAGGCGCCCGTCGCGCCATTGAGCACAAGGACAACGCTTAGAAAAACTCGCAAGAGGATGGGCCAGACCGACATCCCAGAACTCTAACCTAAAAATCCAGCAACACAATGTAGGGGGCGTGAACTCTGAACGAAGTCCAGAGTTTTATGGTGCGCCCAAGGCATTAGCCGGATCTTTATTTACCTCCACGGTGATATGGACTAGCTCCTCATGAATGCCTATCGCTTGGCGGTAATGCTCTGGGGTAGCCTCCGTGCCCGATACCAAGGCGACCACGCAAGCGTATTTGTTTCGCCCTACCCGCCAGACATGCAAGTCTGAAATTTCGACAGGTTGCACTTGGGCAGCGATGACCTCCCTGATCTCTTCCACCACAGGGGCGTCCATTTCCGCATCTAGCAAAACCTTGCCGGTATCGCGCAACAGGCCTCGGGCCCAGACGGCTACCAAGATGGCGCCAACAATACCCATCACCGGATCCAACCACACCGCACCCCATATCTTGCCGCCCACCAATGCAACGATGGCCAGAACAGATGTGGCTGCATCCGCGAGCACATGCAGGTAGGCCGCCCTCAGGTTCAAGTCCTGATGTTGATGGCCGCCATGTTCGTGATGCTCGTGATGATGTTCATTATGTGGATGATGGTCGTGGCCATGATGATGACTGTTCCGCAGCAACAAGGCGCATACCAGGTTGACGACCAAACCCACCGCTGCGAGCACGATCGCCTGGTTGTAGTGGATGGGCAGCGGGGAGAACAGGCGCTCGATAGACTGAAACGCCATGAGCCCCGCCACGCACAACAACAATACAGCGCTGGTGTAGCCGCCCAGGATTTCAATCTTCCACGTGCCGAAAGCAAACCGCTTGTCATTGGCATATCGCCTGGCACAGCCATAGGCAAACACCGACAGACCTAAGGCGACCGCGTGCGAACTCATGTGCCAGCCATCGGCTAGCAATGCTATGGAGTTGAAAATCCAACCCCCCGCGATCTCAATCACCATCATCGTGGCCGTGAGGATTACGGCATAGAGGGTATTTCGCTCTGCCAGCGGATTGCCTTCGTTGAATACGTGGGTGTGCCGATGGCGCTCAACGGCAGATTGCAGGCTCATGTTAATGTGGTCTCTGAATATACCCCCCTATGGTATATGGAACCTAGCCATGTCGCATGTATCGGCGAACAAGAAAAAGCTCATGGCCCGAATTCGTCGAATTCGAGGCCAAGTAGAAGCATTGGAAAAATCCCTCGACGCAGATCCGGACTGCATGGCGGTCTTGACGCAGATTGCCGCGGTGCGCGGAGCGGCCCAAGGTCTGATGATGGAAGTCCTGGACGGCCACCTGCAAGAGCACTTGGCAGATGAGCCCGATAGAAAAAAGCGTGAGGAAGAGATCGCAGGTATCTCTGCCATGCTCCGTTCTTACTTCAAGTAAGGCGATTTCCAATTTTTTGAGCATGCGGTTTCTGCGCTCACAATACGTCTCAAACCCGCGGCCCAGTGCGGGGCTTCAATTGCCGCTTGTTCGACTCGCTTTTGCGTTCGCGCCCACCCACCTCTGCTGTGTAGGGCTGTGGTGGTCTGGTCTCGATGCGATACAACAGAAACGAGTCTGCCTGCTTCGGAAAAGACTCAAATCTCACATTGCCCTAGGACCGATCGTCGGCCCGCTCTGCTCCTGGGTTTGCTGTTGCGACATGCTCTGCTTTTGGACTTGTTGCTGCTGGTCGACCTTGATCACTTCCTGCAACGTCTGCTGCGACGGCACCTTCGAAGCGGCCTCGACGTCAAGCGGTGGCGTGTGATGGTTTGGCTCGCGATCTTTGCCGAATGGAAAATAGGATGTCATCAGGTTGCCGTCATAGATGCCGACATCGTCGGCCCGACCCGTGAGCTTGTCCTGCTTGAACGCAAGGAGCCCCTGGGCGGCAAGATTGCCGCTGCGCTCGTCGTTCAGACCATGGGCATGCCCGACTTCCAACATGCGTTGATGAAGCTGTTGATCGGCAGGACTGAGGGCATTGGCGGACGGTGTGGTCCTTTGCTGATCGTTGTCAGGTTGGGCGTCTGGCGTGTTGCCCGAACCGCGGCCGGTATGACTCAGGCTGACGCCACGGAGCTTTCCGTGGCTTGTGTCGGTGAAATACATCGACTGCCCATCGAGATCGAGGCCCGCGCGTTCCAGCTTGGTCCTGTCCAGTTTGAGCGACGCCATGTCCAGACGGATATTGTCCGCATCGCGCCCCAACTCTCGCTCCGCAGAGTTCACCGTAGACGCGATAACACCCATCGCATACGCGCCGTAGTAGGTGCGATAGTTGGCATCGCCATGCTTGCCGAGTTTCGCTTGCTCTGCCCGGAGATCGTAGTGGCTCGATGCGACGGCTTCCAAATTGGCAGACTGCTGCATCGGCTTGCCGATGAGGATGTTGCCTTCCGGCGATAGTTGGATGCCATCAGCCAATTGATATTTGCCATCGGGCTGTCGCTCTACAAGATGCGTGCCGACTTCTTGTTGAGCGAGCAATTCCTGCGTCGGGACACTCGAACGATCACCCCGCACGCGATCCGCGAGCGCGTTCCACCCCGAAATTTCGGCCATCGCTTCATCGTTTCGGGTGAAGTCGAGATAGCGATCAACCGGCTGGGTCAGATCCATGAAATTGTTGGGGGGATCGCGCTGCGTCCACACCGCAGTCTGGACCGAGTCCTGCAAGTTCTTCAATTCCAAGGCACGCCATTGGGCCTGCCCACCATGCCCGATTTCATGACCCATGACGGCAACGACGCGATCAACGACAACACTGCGGTCTTCGCGAGCATCTTGCGGCAAGAACACGTCGCGGCTGATCGCCAGGGTGCCCGTTTTGTCGTTGAAATGGCCGCCTTCGTGTGGGTTGTCCGACACCGCCAGATGCTTCAATCGACCAGTTTGTATTTCATCGCGCATGCGATTGGCAAGATATCCGGAAGTCTCCAGCGCCTCTTGCAGATTTCTGACTGCGTTCGCGGGCAGTCCTCGCTGCTTTGCGAACTCATCAATGAGTGTTTGAAGCTCAGGATCGGGCTTGCTCATGGTTCTATCGGTCCGTGATTGATTGCAATGTCGGCAACGCATTTCTGCACAAGCGTTCCAGCCTCATCATAAACAAAGCTTTCGTGGATCCCGATGCCCAGACCTGTTTTCCCGCCGGGAAGGTTTCGGCTCGCGCTCCATCCTCCGCGAAACTTCACGCCACCCTTTATTTCGTCGATCTGATAGCCTTTCTCACGAAACCTCTTAACGAGTTGTTCGATCGGGATTGTGCAAGTCTTGGCCTCATGCATGCGGCCAGGCCAATGATCGACCGGAAAGCTGATCTCGCCGGTGTAGCCAAATTCGGGACTATCTCGACGGCGTTCGAGTCGAAGGAAATAGCGCCAGCCCTCGGACACGGCTCCGCTTCCTGTAATCCACGTCGGCACCTCTTTGTCCTGCGCGAGTCGGAGTTTGAAGTTCACCTCGTAGTGCTCAGGCGACGTGTCCTGCGCACCCCGAAATCCGTCCGCGAACGCCATGATGCGATCGACGAGTTCGGAAGCGGGGATCGTTTCGGCGGCGACCGTGTCGCGCCCTGGCTCCTGGCTATTCACTGCCGCGTCCTCCTGATGATCAGCGGTCTTGGGATGGGTTGCGCTGTCCATGGCGGCTTGGTCGGCCTTAGCCGCTGCCTGTTCGGCCGCCTTGTCCACGCGATCCTGCTCGGATAGTTGCGATGGCTGAGCGCATGCAGACAGCGCGACCATCGAAAGGAGCAAAATTGTGAGGGCATGCTTCAAGGTACGGTCCTTCGGTGGCGTCGGGAGGCAGGCCCTCGCACCCGCTTCAAGCCTGCAGTGTGCCCGGTTCCGCTCCTATTCTACCGACCTGGGGCGACTAGGTCTGAGCCGTCCGCCCCTTGCCGCAGGGTCCGGTTCCCGGTGGCCTCAGCTTCATCTGGCGTCGGACCAAGCCTCTGGCACAACCCTGCATGGGTCATCACGAGGCCGCATAAAAAAGAAGATACCCATTGGGTCCCTTCCTGACGTCGGCGCTTGGATGCGGCTTCTACCCCGCGGCCCCCGATCGATCGGGTGCAGTGGCCTGGACGACACGAGCAATGTAAAGGACCGAGCGGGTAGGCGCAGTCAGGAAATGCCATGCTGGCGGGTCAGATTTTTCTGACCCCTTAATAAAAGTCCCGGCTCCTCGTATCCAACTGCCCTATCCACCAGCTCATGTCCCGCAGGCGATCCGCATTGCCCAGCACTACGCCGATCGGCATCTCAACCTCGGGCTCGATTGGCACCATCGCTTCGGAGTGTGGAGCGCTGGACGCCTCACCGTGAGGTCGACGTTTCGACCACACCGCAGCAAGTAATGCGATCGCGGCAGCTGCGAGCACTGCGTAGAGAACTGTATTCGTCGATTTACGCCGCTTCCTTACCAGCCCGTAGCAGGGTTGCCGATCAAGCCTCAGCGGAATAGCACATGCCTACCCCGCTATCTTATCCATCGGTGACTGCCTTAGCATCCTTAAATCAAAAAAATAAGCTTTTTTCTCGCCATCCGTAATTGTGTAACCTGTTGAGATCAAGCTACACTCTAAAATCGTGAAAACCCGCCACTTCCGTCGGATCAGCACTCTCTGCCGCCAATCTTTCTTGGCGCTCCTTATGCTGTGTCTGATCGTACAGCCGGTGATTGCTGGCCGGGGAGTGCTGCATGAGGCCATCGGCCATTCGGGCTCATCACTCACCCACGCTGATATGCACGCCACACAGTGGCAAACGGACTCGACCGAAACAAGTGGCGAGACTGGTGTTTTGCACCAGTTGATGCATCACGCGCACTGCTGCGCGCAGCCGCAACTTCCGGCATCCGCGCAGTTGAGGCTGCCGGCGTTCACGTCCGCTGCCAGAACGCACTGGGCACCCACCAGCGCCATCGTCGACAACACGCACGCCGCAACTCCGTTCCGGCCTCCGATTCAGGCTTGAGACTCACCAGCCGCATTCCGGCTGCTCGTCCAACCTTTTCCATCGGAGCGTTCCCATGCGTATACGACTCGCGGCTTTCGCCGCGTGCGTCGTGGCGTTCGTCGTGGCTTGGCCCGCGATCGCTGCAGACGCTGTTGTCCCCCCAACTATCCTGACATTGGACGATGCCTTCGCGCGCGTCGCCGACTATCAGGGAAAAAACATCCCGATCTGCGTCTGTTCGACTCGCGTGCCGAAATCCTGGTCGCTGAGCGTGATCGTGCCGTTCTTCGTCCCGCGTGGGTGGCGGGTGGCACTGTCGAAAATGCGTTCGGCTCCGGGGACGCGAGTGGCCTCCAGGGCGCTGAACTCACCTTGACGCTGGCGTCGGTGCTGGAGCGCGGCGGCAAACTCGACGCGCGACGCATCCTCGCGCAAAGCCGGATTGATGGCTTGGCGATCCAACGCGAAACCCGGCGCCTCGATCTGCTGGCCGAAGTCGCGCGGCGCTACCTTGCCGCGGTGGCGGCTCAGAAGCAGCGCGAGATCGGCCAGTCGGATATCGCACAGCGGCAGCGTACGGTCGCCGGTGCCCGCCAACGTCTGCAGGCCGGCGCATCGCCGGAATCGGTCGTGCTCACCGCTCAGGCGGCCTTGGCGCGCGCCGAATTGGATCGCGCCCGCGCCGAGCAACGGCTGATCGCTGCCCGGCAGCATCTGGCATCGTTGTGGGGCGAGCGCGATCCCGGCTTCACAGTCGTCGCGCGCGATCCATTGCAGCTTCCCGCCATCGACGATTTTTCCGCACTGTCCGAGTTGATCGGGAATACGCCGGAGCTGGCTCAGTTCGCCGATGAGCAACGGATTCGCGAAGCGCGGCTGCAACTGGCGCGCAGCAGCAGCACCGCGGATCTCGACTGGCAGGTGGGCGTGCGCAGGCTGCAGGCGACGGACGATTTCGGCCTCGTCGGCAGCGTCTCGATGCCGCTGAGAAGCCGCTCGCGTGCCCAACCCGAGATTCGCATGGCCGAAGCCGAACTGACATCGCTTGAAATCGAGCGTGAAGCCAAGGGACTCGCGCTGTATTCGACCCTGGCCGAAGCGCATGGGCGTTATCGCGTGGCGCAGATCGAAGTGCAGCGGCTGCAGAACGATGTGCTACCGAAGCTCGGCCAAGCCGAAACGGCTGCCGAACGTGCATACCGCGCCGGCGCGATCAGCTATCTCGAATGGGCGCAGTTGCAATCCGAGCGCACGTCAGCTCGTAAACAACAACTCGATGCCGCACTGGATGCCCAGCGCGCGTTGATCGAAATCCAGCGGCTCACCGGCCAGGCGTTCGTCGCCGCGCCCGCGGCCGCCACTGCACAAGGAACGACACCATGACATTGCGTACATTGATCGGCGCGCTCTCGCTGTCCCTGCTATTGGCCGCCTGCGGTGGCAAGCCCGCCGCCGAGGACGAGCATGGCCACGAAGCAGGCGAAAACCAAGCCGAAGCCGAGGGCGAACAGGGACATGAAGAAGGCGGCGAGCATGCCGAAGCCGAAGAACCGCGCAAGGGTGAACACGGCGGACGGCTGCTGGAACAGGACGGTTTTTCGGTCGAACTGGCCATCGCCGAAGACGGCACGCCGCCGAAATACCAGGCGTGGCTGTATCGCGACGGAAAACTGCTGGCACCCGCCAGCGGCACGGTCGAAGTCCGCCTGAAGCGCTTGGGCAACATCGCAGAGAATCATGCGCTGAAAGCGCAAGAGGACGGCAGCCTGATGGCAGCCACCATCGTCGGCGAACCGCATTCCTTCGACGTCGAGGTCTTGGCGAAGGTCGACGGTAAAGCATTGCGCTGGGCGTATGAAAGTTATGAAGGCCGCACCGAGATCACCGCAAAAATCGCGCAGGACGCCGGTATCCGCGTCGCGCCCACAGCGCCCGGCACCATCGCCGACGAGCACGAAGTGCAGGGTCTGCTGACGCCCGTCGAGGGGCGTATCGCAAAAGTGGCGGCACGCTTCCCCGGCCCGGTCCAGCGTTTGAGCGTCAACGTGGGCGATCAGGTCCGCTCAGGCCAGACCCTGGCTTTAATCGAAAGCAACCTCAGCCTCACCACCTACTCGGTGACTTCACCGATCTCCGGCGTCGTGCTCGCCCGCAGCGCATCGGTCGGCTCGGTCGCAACGGAAGGTATGGCACTGTTCGAAATCGCCGATCTATCCTCGCTGTGGGTGGATCTGCACATCTTCGGCGCCGATGCGCAGCACATCCGCCCAGGTGTCCCTGTGACCGTTACGCGCATGAGCGACCGCGTCAGCGTGGAGACAACCCTTGAGCGCGTGTTGCCCGGCACCGCCACATCGAGCCAGAGCACCGTGGCACGCGCCACCATCGCGAACGCCGACGGTCTATGGCGCCCCGGCTCCGCGGTCAAGGCGCGGATCACGGTGGAACAGCAGCCCGCCGCACTAGTCGTTCCGTTGTCCGCGCTGCAGAGCTTCCGCGATTGGACAGTGGCGTTCGTGCGGGTGGGTGATACCTACGAGATTCGCCCGCTTGAACTTGGCAAGCGCGATGCAACTAGGGTCGAAGTGCTGTCCGGTTTGAAAGCAGGCGATCAGGTCGTTGTGGAACAAAGCTATTTGGTGAAAGCCGACATCGAAAAGTCGGGGGCCTCCCATGACCACTGACGACACTGTGAATGGCAACAACGGCGGAGCGCTCTACGGCATCATCCGCTTCGCCATCGCGCACCGTTGGCTGATGATCGCATTCACGCTGGTGCTGGTCGGTGTCGGCGTATGGAGTTTCACCAAACTTCCGATCGACGCGACGCCGGACATCACCAACGTCCAAGTGCAGATCAACACCGAGGCCTCAGGTTACTCGCCATTGGAATCCGAGCAGCGGGTGACGTTCACCATCGAAACTGCGCTCGCGGGTCTGCCGGGACTGGATTACACACGCTCGATCTCGCGTTATGGGCTGTCGCAGGTCACGGTGGTGTTCAAGGACGGCACCGATCTGTATTTCGCGCGCCAGCAGGTCGCCGAACGCATTCAGCAGGTGAAGTCGCAATTGCCGGCAGGACTCGAACCGCAGATGGGACCGATCGCCACGGGCATGGGCGAGATCTTCATGTATACGGTCGACGCAAAACCGGACGCGCGCAAGAAAGACGGCACGCCGTGGACCGCGACCGATCTGCGCACTTTACAGGATTGGGTGATCCGGCCGCAGTTGCGCAACACGCCGGGCGTCACGGAAGTCAATACGATCGGCGGTTTCGCGCGGCAGATCCACATCACCCCCGATCCGGCCAAATTGGTCGCGCTCGGTTTCACGCTGCACGACGTGGTCGCCGCCGTTGCCGCAAACAACCAGAACGTCGGCGCCGGTTATATCGAACGCAATGGCCAGCAGTTCTTGGTGCGCGCGCCGGGTCAGGTCGCCGATCTCGACGCGATCCGCGACATCGTGCTGGATCGCCGCGACGGCGTGCCGATCCGCGTTCGCGACGTGGCCGAGGTGGGCGAAGGCCCCGAACTGCGTAATGG
This sequence comes from Lysobacterales bacterium, assembly GCA_031419075.1. GTDB lineage: Bacteria > Pseudomonadota > Gammaproteobacteria > Xanthomonadales > Xanthomonadaceae > Lysobacter_I. The sequence continues at coordinate 20,990 of JANOKD010000055.1, read as the reverse complement.
GGCGGCGACTCAGAACGGCCGCGAAGTGGTGTTGGGCACGGTGTTCATGCTGATTGGTTCCAATAGCCGCGACGTGGCGCAGGCCTCGGCCGCCAAACTCGCCGAGGCCAACAAGAGCCTGCCGGCGGGCGTCTCGGCCAATCCCGTCTACGACCGCACTACGCTGGTCGACAGCACCATCAAGACCGTCGCCAAGAATCTGGTCGAAGGCGCATTGCTGGTGATCGTGGTGTTATTCCTGCTGCTGGGGAATATCCGTGCGGCCCTGATCACCGCGGCCGTGATCCCGCTGGCGATGCTGTTCACTCTCACCGGCATGGTCCGCGGCGGCGTCTCCGGCAACCTGATGAGCCTGGGTGCGCTGGATTTCGGGCTGATCGTCGATGGTGCGGTGATAATCATCGAGAACTGCCTGCGCCGCTTCGGTGAAGCGCAGCACACCTTGGGACGGGTGATGACCGACGAAGAACGTCTGGACACCACCGCGTCGGCGACCGCCGAAGTGATCCGCCCCAGTCTGTTCGGTCTGGGCATCATCGCAGCGGTGTATCTGCCGATCTTCGCTCTGACCGGCGTCGAGGGAAAAATGTTCCACCCGATGGCGATCACCGTGGTGTTGGCGTTGATCGGCGCGATGGTGCTGTCGCTGACCTTCGTGCCGGCGGCGATCGCGATGTTCCTCAGCGGGAAAGTCGAGGAAAAGGAAACCCGGGTCATGCGCTGGTCGCGCCAGGCTTACACGCCTGTGCTCGCTTGGGCGCTGCGAAGCCGTATGTGGGTGATTGCTGGCGCATTGGTGCTGGTGACGCTGTGCGGCCTGCTCGCCACGCGGCTGGGCTCGGAGTTCATTCCCAGCCTCGACGAAGGCGATATCGCCCTGCATGCGCTGCGCATTCCCGGCACCAGCCTGGATCAGGCGATCAAGATGCAGTCGACGCTGGAAGCGCGCATCAAACAATTTCCCGAAGTGGAGCGGGTGTTCGGCAAGCTCGGTACAGCCGAGGTGGCGACCGATCCGATGCCGCCATCGGTCGCGGACACTTTTCTGATGCTCAAGCCGCGCGAGCTGTGGCCGGATCCGCGCAAGCCTAAAGCGCAACTCGTCGCGGAGATCGAGAAGGCCGTCAAGGAACTTCCCGGCAACAACTACGAGTTCACGCAGCCGATCCAGATGCGTACCAACGAATTGATCTCGGGCGTGCGCGCCGACGTCGCGATCAAGCTCTACGGCGACGATCTGGAACAGTTGGTCGAAGTTGGAGAAAAAATCGAAACCGTCGCCAAAGCGGTCCCGGGCGCGGCGGACGTGAAGCTGGAACAGGCGACCGGGCTGCCGCTGCTGACGGTCACGACGGATCGCGAAGCCCTCGTGCGTTATGGGCTTAACCCCGGCGATGTGCAGGAAACCGTTGCGACCGCGGTCGGCGGCGAAGTGGCCGGACAGTTGTTCGAGGGCGATCGCCGCTTCGATATCGTCGTCCGTTTGCCCGAACGCATCCGTCAGGATCCCGCCGCGCTGCATGATCTTCCCATCCCGCTGCGCGGCGGCAATATGGACGAATCCAGTCGCGCCGGCGCTTGGTTGTCCGGCACGCCGCAGACCGTGCCGCTGCGCGAAGTGGCGAAGATCGAAACCACGCTGGGGCCGAACCAGATCAATCGAGAAAACGGCAAACGCCGGGTGGTGATTACCGCCAACGTGCGCGGCCGCGATCTGGGCGGCTTCGTGTCCGAACTGCAGCAACGATTGGGCAGCGAAGTCGAAGTGCCGGCGGGTTATTGGATCGAATACGGCGGCACGTTCGAGCAGTTGATCTCGGCCACCCAACGGCTATCGGTCGTGGTGCCGGTGACGTTGGCGATCATCTTCGCGCTGCTGTTCTGGGCATTCGGCTCGGCGAAAGATGCAGTGATCGTGTTTACCGGCGTTCCGTTGGCGTTGACCGGCGGCGTGCTGGCGCTGGCGATGCGCGGCATTCCGCTGTCGATCTCAGCCGGCGTCGGCTTCATCGCGCTGTCGGGCGTGGCGGTGCTCAACGGGCTGGTGATGATCGCCTTCATCCGCAAGCTGCGTGAACAGGGCGACCGACTCGACGACGCCATCGTCGACGGCGCCCTCGGCCGGCTGCGCCCGGTGTTGATGACCGCACTGGTGGCGTCGCTGGGCTTCATCCCGATGGCGTTCAATGTCGGCGCGGGCTCCGAAGTACAACGGCCGCTGGCAACGGTGGTGATCGGCGGGATCGTGTCCTCGACGCTGCTCACGCTGATTGTGCTGCCTGCGCTGTATCGCTGGCTGCATCGGGATACTGAGACGAAGGATCAGGTGTTGCACAGCTGACACTGACGCTGTTTCTCGCGCGCCGATGTCCGCATCGTCGGCGATCGGCGCCGCGAGAAACGTATTGGAAGGCAGGAGCGGCACTTCATGTGCTGTTCCGATCCTCTCTCGGCAAGGCCTTGTCTTTGCTGCGACCGCCACTCGATCACAAGGAAACGACGATGTCAGAACATGAGCATGCATCACATGAAGGCAAACCTCACGAGGAGCCAGGGCACGACAAACATGAACACGGCACGGGCAATCGGGAACTGATGGTGTCGCTGCTCAGCGGTGCGCTATTGCTGGCCGGTTGGATTGTCGGCCGGTCGATGGGCGAGGATGCCGTCATCGTGCGCGGGTTGTATGCCGCGGCCTGCCTGGCGGGGGCGTGGTTCACCGTGCGCGAAGCGATCGAAAATCTTCGCGACCGGCGCCTGCAGATCGATACGCTGATGCTGGTCGCCGCTGCCGGTGCGATCGCGCTGGGTCATTGGGGCGAAGCCGGCTTGCTGCTGTTTCTCTTCAGTCTGGGGCATGCCCTGGAAAACTACGCGATGGGCCGGGCCCGTCGCGCGATCGAGGCGTTGGCGCAGTTGCGACCTGAAACCGCATTGGTGCGACGCGGCCAGGAATTGGTCGAGACTGCCGTCGAATCCCTGCAGGTGGGCGACATCGTGGTGGTCAAGCCGGATGAGCGGCTCGCTGCGGACGGCTTTGTGGTCGTCGGCGACACCAGCATCGATCAATCCGCGATTACCGGCGAGAGCGTTCCGGTGGATAAGCGGCCGGTCGCGGACCTTGCCGCTGCACGAGCGACCCCGGATGCCGTGAGTGCCGATCATCGTGTCTTCGCCGGCACGCTCAATCGGGCGCATGTCATCGAGATCGAGGTCAGCCGCCGCGCTGACCAAAGCACGCTGTCGCGTGTCGTCGAGATGGTGCGGTCCGCCGAAAATCAGAAATCGCCCACGCAATTGTTCACCGACCGCTTCCAGCGCTTTTTCGTCCCGGCGGTGCTGGCACTGGCCTTCGTGCTGCTGTTCGCCTGGGTGGTGATCGACGAGCCGTTCAGCGCGTCGTTCTATCGGGCGATGGCGGTACTGGTAGCCGCCAGCCCCTGCGCGCTTGCGATCTCGACACCCAGCGCGGTGCTCAGCGGCGTCGCCCGGGCGGCGCGGGCAGGCGTGCTGATCAAAGGCGGCGCACCGCTTGAGCGACTTGGCGTGCTACATGCCCTCGCGTTCGACAAAACAGGCACTCTGACCGAAGGCCAGCCGCGCGTGACCGATGTGCTGACCGCCGAAAATATCAATGAGCAAACACTGCTCAGTGTCGCAGTCGCGGTTGAACGCCTGAGCGATCACCCACTGGCTGCGGCGGTTGTGCGTGATGGTAGCGAACGTCTTGGCGGTGCGGCCCTGCCGATCGCCAGCAATCTGCAAAGTCTGACCGGCAAAGGGCTGCGCGCCGAGGTCGATGGCGAAACCGTGTATATCGGCAAACGGGCGCTGTTTGCCGAGATCGACACCGCCGGCCTACCGCCGGACCTCGATGCACGCATGCGGACGCTCGAATCCGAAGGTCGCACCACCTTCGCCGTTAAACACGGCGATCGTTACCTGGGCGCGCTCGGATTGATGGATACCCCGCGCGCATCGGCTGCGGCCGTGATCGCGCAATTGAGGGCGCTGGGCATGCGCCAAATGGTGATGTTGTCGGGCGACAACCAGCAGGTGGCCGACGCCGTGGCCAAAAGCGTCGGCATCGACCGTGCGCTCGGCAATCTGATGCCCGAGGACAAAGTGACGACCATCCGCGAGCTGCAGGTGGCCGGTGATGTCGCGATGATCGGCGATGGCGTCAACGACGCCCCGGCGTTGGCGAGCGCATCGGTGGGCATCGCGATGGGCGCTGCAGGCTCCGACGTGGCCCTCGAAACCGCCGATGTCGCGCTGATGGGCGATGACTTGTCGAAACTGCCGTTCGTGATCGGATTGAGCCGTCAGACCCGTGGGATCATTCGCCAGAACCTATGGGCGAGCCTCGGCATGGTGGTGATCCTGATCCCCGCGACGATTTTCGGACTGAAGATGGGCATCGCCGTGCTGTTCCACGAAGGCTCGACGCTGTTGGTGGTCGCGAATGCATTACGGCTACTGGCCTATCGAGCACCCGAAGGTGAGGGACGAGCGGATTCAGAGTGAATCGCCCGTATTGCCGTGCTGCAACACCAATCGATGCTTTCGTTGCGAACCCTTGGTCTGTAAGTCCGGAAGGCAGCCCTTGCCGGGGATCGTGAAAGTCGCTCTCACCGCTGGGACGATGGGGTCTGTGAATAGGAGTCTCCATCATCGGCTGTTTGGGTAGGATGACGCATGGAAAACGCAATCAGGACCATCGGGCTGTTCGGCGCTACCGCAGTGGCCGAGATCGTCGGCTGCTATCTGCCTTATCTTTGGCTGCAGGGGCGCGTTGGCATGTGGGTGCTATTGCCGGCAGCGATCTCGCTGGTCGCCTTTGTGTGGCTGTTGAGCCTGCATCCTTCCGCTGCCGGCCGAACCTATGCCGCTTACGGCTGCATCTACGTGGCGACCGCCTTGCTGTGGTTGTGGGTGGTCGATGGCATTCGTCCCGACCGCTGGGACGTGCTAGGCGGCGCGCTGGCGCTCGCCGGCATGGCGGTCATCGCATTCGCTCCGCGTACAACCTGATAGTCCGCATGCTGTCTATGGAGACCGTTGCCTGATGAATACGCCAGAATCGAGTGATCGCAAGACGCATTGGGAGGACGTCTATTTGCAGAAATCCTCGACCGCGGTCAGTTGGTATCGCGACCATCTCGATGTGTCGCTGCGCCTGCTGAGGGAAAGTGGCCTCGACGCAGCCAGTCGAGTGATCGATGTGGGTGGCGGCGCATCCACCCTGGTCGATGATCTGCTTGAACTCGGTGTCGGCGCGATGACCGTTCTGGATCTGTCCGCGGCATCGTTGCGAGTGGCTCAGGCGCGTCTTGGCGCACGGGCAGAACGTGTGGGTTGGCTGACCGGCGACGCGACGCGACACTCTATGCCCGAAGCGGCATTTACCCACTGGCACGATCGCGCTGTCCTGCACTTCCTCACGGATGGGCAGGACATCCGCGCTTATGCCGCACAGGTGGCCCGGGCCGTCGCTCCCGGTGGCCATGCCGTGATCGGTGGTTTCGCGCCCGACGGCCCGGAGCGCTGTTCGGGGCTGCCAGTGGCCAGACGATCCGCCGAAGACATCGCTGCGGCGCTCGGCCCGGCGTTCCGTTTGGTTTCGACTGCCATTGAGCGACATCTCACGCCGGGCGGCAGTGCGCAATCGTTCGCTTATGCGCTGTTGCGGCGAACATGAGTCGCCGGAGGGCAGATCAGGCAGCATCAATGGCCAGGACTCGAACCGGAGTGTTCCAGCGAATCCTGGGGGGGCTTGGTTATGCCGTCCGGCCGACGAGTCACCGTCGTCGTCCACGGCGCTGCAGTCAACCAACACGCGGGGCACCTCGTATGGCAGGCGTTCGTCAACAACGAAGCAGATCATTTTCTGAAGCGTCGCCGCTACGTTGCCTCTGATACGGGGCCAATCGCGTGCGCCACGTCTTACCTCTTTCAATCTTGGCTGGAGATACCGATTTGCCTGTTCAATCGAACACCATCCCCTCGAACACCAAGCGAGCAGCGATCTCGACGCTCGCCATTGCGGCGCTCTGCATGCTGGCATCCGTGGCGTTTGCCCACGGCGTGACCGGCGGCGACCAAGCATTCCTCGAGCAGAATTCCGGACGCAACCTGATCGTCTTCACCTATCTCGGCGCCAAGCACATGGTGACCGGCTACGACCATCTGCTGTTCCTGTTCGGGGTGGTGTTCTTCCTGTACCGGATGCGCGATGTCGGCATCTACGTCACCCTGTTCGCCATCGGCCACAGCATCACGTTGCTGGCTGGCGTGCTCGGCGGATGGCATGTGAACGCCTATCTGATCGACGCGATCATCGGTTTGTCGGTCGTCTACAAGGCGCTCGACAACTTGGGGGCCTTCAAACGCTGGTTCGACGTGCAGCCCGACACGAAGGTCGCGGTGCTGATCTTCGGCCTGTTCCACGGCTTGGGTTTGGCGACGAAGCTGCAGGACTTCGCATTGTCCGGGGACGGACTGGTGCCGAACATGCTGGCGTTCAACCTGGGCGTCGAGATCGGCCAGTTGCTCGCGCTCGCCGGCATCCTGATCGCAATGGGATTCTGGCGGCGGACGTCCGGCTTCCATCGACATGCGTTCGCTGCCAATGCTCTCCTGATGACGGCCGGCTTCGTGCTGATCGGCTACCAACTCACCGGCTTTTTCGTTTCGTGATCGAGGCTTCCATGTCCATCATTTCGATGCAAACGCAGCACCCGACCACGCCCCAGCTCGTCAAGGCTACACTCGCCGCCGCGGTCGCTGCCGGCCTTATCCTGATCACCACGGTCTTGCCGGCGGAATACGGGATCGATCCCACTGGAGTCGGCGGCAGACTCGGACTCGGCGTTCTCGCGACGGATCACGACGCGGAATCGTCATCGCCCGCGCCCGTTGCCGGTCCCGCGCCGTCTGCGGCACAGGCAGCCCCGACAGCGTCCAGCGCAACGGATCACTCGCAGATCAAGTCCAGGGCGGTGGAAGCGTTCGGTGCGAACGCCGGGCAGAGTTTCGACACGGATGCCGTCTCGCTGCGCACGGGGTCTTACCGAAGCGACACCTTGAGCCTCACCCTCGCACCGGGCAAGGGCGCAGAAGTCAAAGCCGCGCTCAAGGCCGGCGAGGGCCTCGTCTTCCACTGGAAGGCGACCGGCGATGTTGCCCTCGACATGCACGGCGAGCGTCCCGATGCAAAGGGCGCCTGGACCAGCTACGCCGTCGAACGCTCGCAACGCGAAGCGTCCGGCACCTTCATCGCACCGTTCGACGGTAGCCATGGCTGGTATTGGCAGAACCGTGGCACTGAGCCCGTGACGGTCGATATCCAAGTCGCTGGCTATCAGGAAAAGCTCTACCGTCCCTGATCCCTGCATTCATCTTCATCCTGACACCCTCACCTCGGCATCCTTGCCATCCACCCATGGAGATTCCCATGTTCAATCGTACCTCGTTCCAGTTCGGCCTCGCGCTATCGATCGCACTCGTCGCGGCTTCCGCAGCCGCACATGACCCACGCCTCCACGAGTCGGCGACCCAGGCGCCGCTGGCCAAGGCCAAGCCCACGACCTGCGTGCAGCTCGCCGACACCCAGCGCTATTCCAACGATCTGACCGACCCGGACATCAAGGCGTTGAAAGCGAAGTGCGATGCCGCTGCGAAGGCGGCGGACAACGCACAGGCCAAGAAATCCAGATAAGGCGCAAATCGCGCCGGAGAGGCTCCAATGATCGAAATCCTCCGCCATCGCAACTTCCGTCGTCTTTTTCTCGCCCAAGTCGTGGCCTTGGTGGGAACGGGCCTGACGACGGTCGCTTTGGCGCTGCTGGCTTACGATATCGCCGGTGCGCAGGCAGGCGCGGTACTCGGTACCGCGCTGGCCATCAAGATGACCGTTTACGTACTGCTGGCACCACTTGCGGGTGCCTTTGTTCCGTCGCATTTGCGCAAGCGTGTGCTGATCGGTCTGGACATCGTTCGCGCCGCCGCCGCCATGATGCTGCCGTTCGTGACCGAAATCTGGCAGGTCTATGCGCTGATCGCGCTTTTACAGTCGGCATCCGCGTGCTTCACGCCGCTGTTCCAGTCATTGATTCCGCAAATCCTGCCCGAGGAACGCGATTACACCCGGGCATTGTCGCTGTCTCGCCTAGCCTACGATCTGGAGAGTCTTTTGAGCCCCGCACTGGCGGCCGCGCTGCTCACGCTCATCAGTTTCCATGTCCTGTTCGCCGGCACATCGGTCGGTTTCTTCGTCTCTGCACTGTTTGTGTTGTCCACGACATTTCCCGTTGTGGCGGCGGCTGTGCGTAGCGCCGATGGTCCTTATGCGCGCGCCTTCCGTGGTATGCGCATCTACCTGCATACACCGCGCCTGCGCGGGCTACTGGCGCTCAACCTGTGCGCCGCGGCCGGTGGCGCGATGGTGTTCGTCAATACAGTGGTGATCGTACGCAGCGTGTTGCATGGCGGCGACCGTGAAGTCGCCTGGGCCTTGGCCGCGTTCGGTGCGGGCTCGATGCTCATGGCGCTGTTGCTACCGAAGTTGCTGGACCGCTTGCCAGAACGCCGTTTGATGCTGACCTCTGCGCTGATCATGGCCAGCAGCCTCCTTGCCGCCACTGCACTATGGCAAGGTAACGACGGCCGGATCGGATGGAGCGTATTGCTTCCTTTGTGGTCGGTGCTGGGGATGGCCTATGCCGGACTGGTCACGCCTGGTGGCCGTCTCCTGCGCCGGTCCGCGCAATCGGACGACCTGCCATTCCTGTTCGCCGCACAATTCTCGCTGTCGCACGTCTGCTGGCTGCTTGCGTACCCGCTGGCCGGGTGGGTGGGTGCGCGCTTCGGACTTGGCATGGCGTTGCTCTCACTGAGCGGCGTGGCTGTCGTCGGGTTGCTGATCGCGTGGCGGACATGGCCCCGCCACGATCCTGACACGGTCGAACATGCGCATCCGGAACTCCTGGATGAGCATCCTCACCTGGCCGAGCATCAGTCCAGCGAGAAGAAGCATATCCATGCCTACACGATCGATGACCTGCACGAACGCTGGCCCCGATAAACTTTGGGTCGTACTCGTGAACTAATGCCGGACATCATCGTCTATTTCACGTTGTTCGCGGTTGCCTTCGGTGCCGCGACGATCCTGCCCCTGCAATCCGAAGCCATGCTCGCCGGGCTGCTGCTGGCGGATTACGCGCCCGTGCTGCTGATAGTCGTCGCCAGCGCAGGTAACGTCCTTGGTTCAGTCGTCAATTGGGTCATTGGGCGACAGATCGAGACCTTCAGGAATCGGCGTTGGTTTCCAGTGAACGACGTGCAACTCGGGCGTGCGCAGCATTGGTATCAACGCTACGGAAAATGGTCACTGCTGTTGAGCTGGGTTCCGATAGTCGGCGATCCGCTCACGGTCACTGCCGGCATGATGCGGGAGCCGCTGCCGATCTTCGTCCTGTTGGTGGCGATCGCCAAGGTGGGGCGCTACGTCGCCTTGGTGGCTCTCGTCCTAGAAGCTAGGTGAAATCTCTTTTGGTAGGAGACTGCTTTGCCCCCATCTGGGGCACCCTCGCGCATGAACCGCTTTAACGCCACAGCTACCGCGCATTGCGATATCGATGGGGCTGTGCCGCAAGTCGCTGGCATCCCGCTGGGTAGGCATTGAAGCTGAAAAAACGCTCTCCCGAGACCAAGCGTAAAGCATTGAATCTCTTCGGGTCATATTCCCCGCCGCTTGCGGCGTAGACTTTTGGTTCTTGCTGTTCAATACCCCGTAGCTTGCTGCGGGGTTGTTTAATAAATCACAAAACCATCGCTTGCACTTGACAAGCGCGAAACCCAAGGGGACGGAGAGGAGAGAGGGGAAAATGAGGGATTTTTCGCCAAACGAGGCGATGGACTAGGAAGGCCCATACCAAGGAAAAAACGCGAAACCCGGCGGTTGCAGGGTCGTCGGGTCCGCCGAGGCGGTTGTCGCTGTCAATCTGGCGTCTCGTCTGCGACGCCCCCCACCTTAATTAGCGGTCGGGTTTAGAGTCCGGGGTTGATGGTATCTGGTTTGATCGCTAGCTGTAGTGCATAAGCCGATGGCGTCATTCCGCCCAATCCTTTCTTCGGACATTCATCGTTGTATTCACGCCGCCACATCTCGATTTCGGTGCGGGCATGCAACAGGCTCGGGAACCAGTGTTCGTTGAGGCATTCGTCGCGCAGCCGACCATTGAGCGATTTGATAGAGGTGGGGACATGACGTTAACCTTGGCGGCTACACCCACCCCCGTGCCGCCATGCTTGTGTGGGAGAGGCCACCGATCACCAGGTGGTCGAGGACGCGGATGTCGAGGAGACCCAGGGCTTCTTTGAGGCGCCGAGTGATTCCCCGGTCGGCTGCGCTAGGTTCTGCGTTACCGCTGGGGTGGTTGTGGAAGAGCACCACGGCCGCGGCGTTGTGATGCAGCGCGCGCTGAGCTACGACCCTCGCGTGGACATCGCAGGCATCGATGGTGCCCGTGAAGAGATGTTCGGTCGCAATGATCCGATGCTGGGTGTCTAAGAAGACGGCACCGAAGACTTCGTGCGGCAGGGCCGCGCATCGGGCTTGCAGGTATGTTGCCGCTGCATTGGGGTTGGCGAGGCTGCCTTCCCGCAGGAGCCGGCGTTCCAAGATGTTCGCTGCTGCCAGAAGGATGCCTTCTTCGTCCATCGCCAGTTGGTATTGGGCCCGGGTGTCCGTCGTGCGCTTCATCTTTTGGCTTCCACCGGCGCGGGATGCGCCTCGTGGGGCCCGGCAGGCGGAGCGGTCAGGTGGGGGCGCACCCGAAAGCGAGCACGGCGTCAGCCGCGCACAGAGCGGGCCGAAACACCGAGGAGGAGGCAAAGCCTTGTGGCCCTGCCGAGCAAAGCGAAGGTCCCCTTTCAGAGGCGTTAGAGGCGGTGGCAGGTTGATGAGCACGGCGATGCTGCACGGGTCGTTGTAGACCAAGGAGCGGAAGAGGAAGGTCTGCCGTCAGCGAACGAGGAACGTTGGAGAGTCGACGGAATTGCTTGCTGAAAGCGCGGCGACAGACGTGGCTGCATGCGTTGGTTGCAGCGGTTTGCCGATTAACGGTGGACGGCCATCGGGCACCGTTTCGTCATCGACTCATGATCGATTTCCATGCGGCTGCTCGTGGGGGGAAGTGTCCGGTGGTGTCGTGCCGCACGGTGCAGCACGTGCTGACAGTTGAGGAACCCGCCTACCAGGTTTCCGTCTGCTTCTGATGCAGTTCGCGCGCCAGGCGGCCCATCGGGGCTTATCGAATGTCGACCGTTTGCGCACAGCGGCTGTGGCACCATGGGGCCGGATGCAGGAGGCCCCATGGCACATATTTCATCCCCGCGGCCGACACTAAGGCGCGCGCTGCATACGCAGCTTGATCCGCGCGCCTGGCCACATCGGGGGCTCTCACCGCTCAACCTGATGCTGGTCTGCGCGATCCTGTTGGCCACCGCGGCGGCCATCGCGGAGACCGAGCCGCTGTTGTCGGGCGCCTACGGCGGTGCGTTCACCGCACTTGAACTGGCATTCGGCGCGTTGTTCGCCGCCGAATACGGAGCACGCCTATGGAGCGTGGCCGAAGACCTGCGCGCCGGCGAGCCTGTTTGGCGACGTCGGCTCCGATTTGCGCTGTCGCCGTCGGCGCTGTTCGACCTCTTCGCCATCGCCGTGACATTTGCGCCATTCCTGGGCATCAATGCATTGGCCTTTCGCCTCGTGCGACTGCTGCGGATCCTGCGCTTGGCGAAACTGGGGCGCATGTCGAGCGCGCTATCGTTGCTGCTGGAAACGGTGCGCAGCCGGCGCTACGAACTCACCGTTACGTTGGCGCTCGCGCTGACCGTGCTGGTGCTGGGTGCTACCGCCCTGTATTGGCTCGAAGGCGATCTGCAGCCAGAACAGTTCGGCAGCATCCCTCGCGCGCTGTGGTGGGCGGTCATCACGCTCACCACCATCGGCTACGGCGATGCGTATCCAATTACGGCGGCGGGAAAATTCATGGCTGCGATCGTCGCGTTCGCCGGCATCGGCTTGATCGCGATGCCGACCGGCATCCTTGCTTCGAGTTTCAGTGAAGCGGTCCGGAAGCGTTATCGCTGACCGGAGTGGCCGCCAATCGCCAGGATGCTGAACCCTTTTGTGGTTACGCCAAATCGACTTCGATGACTTGCCCGTAGCGATTGGGAAACTCAGACAAGATTACCCAGGAAACTTTGGATACTTCTCGTCCGGATGTTTTGCCTTCCACTCCTTGTGCGACGCCGAGCCTTCCCAGATTTTGAACGACCGCGGCGGTCGACCCCGCCCGCTCCACGTCTCTTGGGTATGCGGCAGCCAATACTTCGGCGGCAACTCCTCTTTCACACCCTTTTTCTTCTTCGGTGTGCTCGCCTCGGCCACTACCTGGGCAGCGATGTCAGCTTTCTGCTTGGCATTGAAATGCTGAGCAAAGGAATTTAACAGACCGACCACCTGTGAGAATGCATCACTAGTCTTTTCTTTTCGAAGCGCATCTTCCTGTTGCTCCAACTTGCGTAATTCTTCCGTGAGCTGCGCCTTTTTAGTCGCGATCGAGTCGAGTGTGGAGTTGGTCATTCATACTTCAAAAGTTGATGTTCAATTCAGGCCACAGCGAACCACGGCATGGACGGGATGCGATGGCCGCAGCGTTGGCTGCGGCAGAGAAGGCCCCTAAGAAAATACTACATCACAGCGCGCCGGGTGTGCATCAAGCACACGCCGGCGCCGTTCTGGTGAACAAAGCGTCAGTGGCGCATGCCAATTGAGCCCGACATCCCGGGCCGTGGCGGCTGCGGCTGCGGTTTGAGCTGGCGCTTGTTCGAGCCGCTCTGCGCTTCTTTGTTAGTGCCATCGCCCTCGTCCAATGGACCGGGCACCTTTTCCTCCACGGGCGCTGGCCCGAAGATATTGGTGCGCGGCAAGGGAAACTCCGTCTCGACCATGGTCAGCGCAAGTTGCATCTCGTCGAAGGCATCTTTGATCGTCGCCCGGCGACGCTCCTCAGCCCGCCCGCTCTGCTGCTTGCGGGCGATGTCGTAGAGCCGCTGGGCGTTCAGCCGGGCGGAAGATCTTGGATGCGGATGTTCCTTCATAGCCCACATCAACTGATCCCACGCCGCCTCAACATTCTGACCCAACGCGAAGCGATCACGCTCCAAGCGCGCGTAGTCGACCAGCTTCCGACACAGACATTCGCTTTTGGCAAAGAAATCCGGCTTGACGGCATGGACCCGTGTTCGATCGGCCTTGACCGCTTCGACGGCTGCGTTGAATCCAGGATTGACCCCGCCGGGAGAGGCGAGCTGGATCGAACGAAGCATCTCACCGGCGGCGTCTCGTTGAGCTTCGAGCCAATCGTTGATGAGTTGCGCTTCGGCCCGGAGCACCTCATTGGCATTACCCTCGGCACGCACACGTGCGAACTGCCGATCCAGCCTGGCGGCGATAGGACTCATCTCCCAGTGGAACCACGCTTTGAATTCGCGCTGGTCAAAGACATGTTGCGGCCCAGAAAGTTTCTTGGCCGGCGGCGCGATGGCACTGCGTTCCCGCTTGGCGGCGCCAAGCGTATGACGGTCAGGCGTCGCCATGAGCCGGCCTTCCGCTTGCGCCTGTTCAGTCAGCGCCGACACGCTCGGCGATTGGGCCGGATGTAAATCAGGCTGGCACGGGGTTGATGATGTGATTGACGGGGTTGTCATACGCGCCCTCACAGCCTGAACCGAGGATTGCGATTGGCCTTCGAGAGCCGATCCGTTGATGGAGCCTCTTCCACTGTGGTGGCAGGCATCTTCGCTTCATCTCGACCGGTGTTCTCCGGAACCGGCACCAGCGGATACAGGCGATTGAGCTTGTCCACGTCAATGAAAAGCTTGACCCGAGCCTGATTGATCACGTCCATGTCGCGGCCGAGCGCTGAGCCCATCAGCGCCTCTTTGGCACGGTTATAGTTCTCCCTGGCCCGACGCAGATGCCGCGCGCTCTTCCCTAGAATGTTGACCTCGTCCTCCGCAACGGTGATCTGCGCCAAGGCGCGCGCCACTGTCTCGCGATCTCTTTGCGGTTTGAGCATGGCACCGGAATAGATCTGCATCGACTGCACCACACTATCGACGGCGTCGCGAAATCCGGGAAGTGAGCCAGCCTCGTATCTGCGGCATTCGAGCGAGAGCATGGCGTCGTAGATCGGATCCTCGACGCGAAAACTTGGTAAATCCTTGACGGAGTCAAGCGCTATTCGCGCAGCTTCAAGCTGGGAAGCAAGCCAATCTTCGATTACACGTGCTTCGGCATTAAGCAGCTCGGCGCCAGCGCCAACCGCCCTTCCGACTTTGGATGTCTGCAAATTCGGTTGTGCTGATGGTGCGGGTGCTCGCTTGCCCGGAACAGGCTTCTTGGGCGCCTGCTGCCGACAGACATCCCTCAACGCGGCCAGGTGTTGGCCAGGTAGGGCTTCAAACAAGCGCCCCTCACGTCGCGCCTGCTCAACGGCGGGGGCGACCTCCGCCCGCTCGGAACTGGACTGCGCTTGCTCGGCTTTCATCGCCAGGAAGGTCGCCCGATCGAGCCGACGCTTAGGCGGGCGCGTCAGCTCGATTGCCTTGGGATAGTCGCCTTGGGCTGCCGCTTCTGCCGCCTGCACGGTCAAGCGCCGATGATCAACGCGCTGGTCGAGCCCGGCCTGTTGTATATGCGCGTTGATGACGTCGGCCAGGATGCCACGCACTTCCCTGATCGCTTCTGCGCCTCGCCCACCCCTGGCATCGAACTCCGAACAAGCGCGCTCCCCGAACCCATCTGGACCCACCTGGCGAGCGGACATGAGCAGGTGCGTGTGAAAGTTGCGATCATCGCTGTGCTTGCCTGGACCATGGATCGCAACCAGGACGACGACACCGTAGCGATCGACCAGCGCTTGGCCCAACGCGATCGCGAGTGCGGTGCGCTGATCATCATTGAGTTCAGATGGGAGAGACGTTTCCACCTCGCGAGCCAGCCGCGCATTCGCTCGCGACTCCCATGCTTCGTTCGCATCCCAAAATACTTTCGGATCGGAACACCAATCAGGTGCGCCGGCGGGCGCCAGCATGTGGTGCGAGATCACACCCTTGCGATGGGAATAGCGATGGATAACCCGAGCGCTGGTGTCAACGAGATCGACGCCAGCGCGATACGCCGCGGCAGCAACTGATGAGTGATTCTTTCCGCGACTGAATGCCTTGACGCTAAGATGGAAGATGGCCACATGAGCTCCTTTTTCTGAGGGAGCTCTTACTAGATATACGAAATATCCGACGTAAAGGACTTGTCAGTCCTCTCGACGAAAAAAACTTACGCCATCGAACCGCAATGCCGGCCCGGCGTCAAGGTGTAGCACTACCCACGGTTCGAGTAGCGAACCATTAGTGGGCTTTTGTTCCTCGAAATGCCTACAAATTGTGATGTTTGTATCAGAAGCATATGCATACTCCTTGGATCAATCGCGATGAGCTGCGCTGCAAATTCGACAGTCCTGCTTAATGATCGGCACTGACAACGTCTTGCGAATTTCTCCTGTGGCGCTTCGATGGAAAGACCAAACCTCTCAGGAAATATTCGTGAACGATCGACTCCGCGTTGCCTCCATTCTTCTAGGCCACCTCATCACCTGCGATCAAGGAAAAGACCTACGCGCACGGCTGCCCGAGGTTCGACATTGCATTGACCTGGCTGACCTGTTGATCGGTCTGTGTGAGACATCCTCACCGACTTGCGCAGAGGTCGGTATTGCCAGCGATGAAAATTTTGAGACCAGGGACGGCGATCGACGCGACACTCCCGCTCTCTCTGTTCCGACGATAGCGAAGCGACTCTACGAGCGGCGGCGCGCCTCTTTGCAAGAGCAGGTATGTCGAGAGCCTAAGACGCGGCATTAATGACTGCGTCATCTAGGCTTGGGCGGCGTCCACTGACTGACTGGAATCTTGGCAACATCATCTTCCAAAGCTTTCATCTGTTTGCCTTCACTCGCAACCACTGGAAGTGTCTCTGGCGAACTCTCCGCATCCAACCCCAAATCGCCATCACCGTCATCATCAGCGACGTAGATCGGCATCAGGTCGATCAGCGCCGGGAGCAACTTGGATAGTGAAGTCCTAGGCAACCTAAGCCACCCGTCGATCGCTTCTGGCCGAGCATCCGCGCCTGGTTCCGATTCAACAACAGTCTGACCGCGCCGCTCCAACAGTGTGTCCTGTGAACTGCCTGGCGTCAGCCCGGCATTAATTACATCAAAGAATGTGGGGCGACCTTCCAATGAAATAAAATTCCTTCCAGCCTCCTTGGTCAACTCATGTTCAAACGCTTCAACAGGAATCTGAGTAAGCGGGACACAAACCGGCTGCTTATCCCGATAACCCAAGTAGTAAATCCAACTTAACTTCGAAAGAGCCATGTTCCGACCCTCGGACGAAAGGTCCTTCAATCGCTTTCCCGCATTTGCCAGAACCTCCGGGGTTGACGCGTTACCGGCCGCCATTTGCTCTCCCGTATTAACCAAAGCGACGAGTTGCGCACAGCGGCCGGGGTCTTTGGGCCGTCGCCGCACGTCAATCTTCCATTCGTCGGACTCACTCTTCACCGACGAGCCCTTCTTTGCCTGAAATATGGCAAGGCGAACCCAATCAGGATCTTCTCCAAAGACAAGTGCGAAGTCGCCACCACTGGCCGCCTCACCGTGAGGATCCGAACCGCGCGCGGCCTTTTTGTATGGACCCAAGTGGCAAGTTCGGCCTTCAACCACAGATTCTGAGCCATAGCGTTCGATCAACTCATCGCAGATGATAGCGACTGCGCCAAACATGAACGCTGTCAGAGACTCCTCGTCGAGCGTAGCTACCCTTGGAGATCTATCGAGAAACTCTAGGACAGTCCGAAATGCGGCTCTGACCGGACCCTTCGACTTCAACTCCGCCGCCCCCACTTGCGAAATTCCCATCGCGATCTGCTCCTGATGACGGGCAGATACTAAACAGGAAGGTGTTGCAAGTTCAATACCTATCCCACTCAGTGGGCCTTTGACAATTGCGTCGAAGTGAGTCCATCGAAGACGCACAATGGGGTCAATCTTGCTGATGGCCTCGCTGGCACACTCCCAAAAGTCCCTGCCCTTGAACCAGCCGTTCAGGTTCTCAGCGATCTCTGATTTCCATCCACCGGGTAGCGCATCATGTGTAACTGGGCCACACGACGAGAGGAACATTTCGATTGGATCTCGATCTCGCCAAGATAGCCAGTTCTCCACACGCACTATGATCCGGTTTCGCTCCTGACGCGTTGATCGCCAGTAGTGGTTAATGAAAGCGTCCGCTTGGCGACCGTTGGTGATGACTCTTGCCGCGTATTGGATTTCGTCGTTCCAGAATTCAAGCAGATCCGAGTAATCGGCGAAACCATCGTCCTTTGCTCGGTGAACAATCAGGCGCTGATGGCCTTGGATCTCCGCATACTCCGCCCATCGCCCAATGCGACGCAGATATCGGTTGGTCGCGGAGAGGGTAGGAACACGCATGCAACGTGCCGTGAGCGAGGGCCCATGAAGGTAGGCCGACCAAAGCATCTGTCAATTGCTATTCCCGGGCTCTCATAGCTCAAACCGCCATCCGTTCTTCAACTGCTCCGAGAACAGTCCTCGTTGGTAGGGGAACAGTTTCACCGGCGGATTGAACTTAGCCAACTCATTGGCCATTTCTTCGATCGGCACATCCACGCCATGGTGCTGATACACCCCCAGCGCTGGAAACCAGATCTGGGCACGGTGCCCAATCAGGGCCGCGGCGACACTGTCAGGCACATGCGCATTCTTTAAGCCAGTGGTGAAGGTGTGTCGGAACGCATGCATGGCAACGCCCTGCTCTATGCCGAGCTTCTTCGCATAGCAACTAAATTGGTCTGCCATGTGAATTCCGTAGCCACGCGTTCCGGACGCGCCGTTGCGCTTCCGGCCGAGTCCCAAGTGCGGAAACAGCCTGGGGTGCTTGGTCGCTCGGACGTCCTCGACATAGTCGAGGAAGCCTGCATCCAGCAGTGGCTTGGCGATAGGAATGAGGCGAATGGCAGAGGAACTTTTTGCGTTCTGGCTGCACGTTCTCGGCCCTTTTGGCGCTGCCTTAATATCATCAAACGTCTTTTGGATACGAAGCACCCATCGTCCGCCAATGAACTGCACATCGCGCACTTTCAGCTGGGAAAGCTCACCAACCCGTGCGCCTGTGTAAAGCGCAAGCTGCGGGACCCAGAAACGATGCGGATACTTCAACGCCCATGGCAGGAAGTTGCTCGGATCGAAGATGTCGTCAAGCTCTGGTCTCGTGAAATCTCGTCCGATCTTTGGTTCCGCCGTGGTGTCGATCTCAAACTCTAAACCCTGCAACGGGTTTTCCGACAGCACTTTGCCCTTGACGAGATTGTTGAAAAACGATCTCAGGTGGCGCCAGTGGGCGTTGTAGACGTGGGCCGATGGGGCTGGACCACCTTCCTTCTTCCCCAGATCGTAAAGCTCTTGTGCCGTGAGACCGCGATACTTGATCTGCACGCGAGGATTTCGCGGCGTCCAGCGGATGTAGTCCCACATCAGGCGAACGTGGTCTTGGTTGACCTTCGAAACCGGGATATCCCCTGCCACGGCCAGCAAGAGCGAGAGTGTGTGGGCGTAGCCCGTGCGGGCGCTATCGCTTCGACTGCGCCGCGTCAGATCGCCCATCCAAACCGCGATCTGCTCTGAAAGCAACTTGGTGGGGCCCTGGGTCGAGACTCGCAGCACGCCACTTTGTTGCAGGGCGCTCGGACGCTCGCGCTTGGTCTTTCCCACCACCGCGATGAGCGTCTCGATGAAATCGATACAGCCCCTTCGATCCCTTACCAGGACCGATTTCATCCTCACTCGCCCTACGGTGATCAACTCCGCCGACCAGCCACCGGAGCCGGAAGATGCTGCGGCACTTTCGAGTTGATCAATTGCCTTTTTTGCGTCCATGTTTGCGTTTCTCTATTGAAGATAGAGAAACGCTAAGACCAGAGAACAGGCGGTCAACCGTTTGTCATCAGCCAATTTTTCTCAGTGAGAGCGACGAGCGGCGACCGCGATACGTGTGTGAAATTTGCTCTGTGCGACACGCGGATTAGATGGATGCCGCCTTGCTCAAACGCCTGACGTTGCTCGGTTTTTTCCATAGGTTGACTTTTGCTTCTTGCTAGAGCTAAAAATACCTGGACTCTGACTTTGTCGTGCCTACGGGATTCGCGTTCACCGAAGAAGAAGCGAGCGAGATTAACTTCGCATATCACTTACTGCGCGGAGAGCGCCTCTCCGGTGGTAGCGCGTCTATGGTGATCGAGCCTTCTTCCTCCCTTGATCTCGGCGCTTGCAGCAAAGATATTTTGGCGACAACTAACTTAGTTCTATCAGCAGGCGGCCGTGAGGTGGGAGCCTTGCCGATCGCAATTGAGATGCCTGGATACACATTGGAG
The DNA here is from genome assembly GCA_031419075.1 of Lysobacterales bacterium. Taxonomy (GTDB): domain Bacteria; phylum Pseudomonadota; class Gammaproteobacteria; order Xanthomonadales; family Xanthomonadaceae; genus Lysobacter_I. The sequence continues at coordinate 1,405 of JANOKD010000055.1, read as the reverse complement.
TCTATCTCAGGGACCTCGAAATTTCGTATTCACCACCCAGAGGGCGGGAATTCCTGGATCACTCATGACCCTGATGGAAAGCAGGACGTCTCCATGCGCTTGTCGACCGAGTCGAGCTCGTAGGCGGTGCGCGCTACTAGGTTTGGGTCGGATCGCAGTAGCGGAAGAAGTTAAGGGGCGCATTACGGGCACGATGAGGGCGGCCCTACCCTCTGTTTGACTGTTCCAAGCGCGTTCTTGGCTCAGCAGAGAAACGCACTTATTTCCGAAGCTAGTCCAGATCCACGTTTCCTAGATTCCTGGTGCCAGCTTGCTCCCCTGTTCTTGCCTAGCGTATTTAGCATCAGCCAGCTCGCCTGCGCTAGCTGTTTCGGTTTGACCGCCGTCAGGGCACTATGAGACAACTCGCGCAAACGCGCGTTGCCTGATGAAAACCGGGCTTATCCGAATAGAGCCACAATGCTTCGATCAGGAATCCCCATGGACCCTAGCGCGCTCAAAGACGTCGCCATCCACGTAAGCACCTATTTCCGCGACTTCCTGGAGACTGACTTCAAGCGTCAGCAGGCGCCCAGGCGGCGTATCGTAGCCACCACCGATACCGGCTTTCGCGCCAGCATGCGCACCCAGCCCTACCCCCGGCTTGACCGTGAACTGTGGACGCTGCTCAGTCGGCCTAGCCAAAACCTACTGACCATATCGATCGCCCCGCGCGATTACACACGACCCATCTCTCATGTGCTGCTGAAGGTCATCAGCGAGCAAATCAATATCATTCCAGAAACAGCCCTGATCACGGTTCGAAAATCCGTAGAAGAATTTGCTATCAAGACCCTGGCGATGGCGCTGAACAATCCAGAACAGTGGGTTGAACAAGTTCAACAGATGCTTTGCGAAAAAGTGGGTGAACAGATCGTGCGGCCATTGATCGCACATCTGGACGGTCCGCTAAAAGCACAAGCCTATGTCCTGATCGACTCGCTTTATGCGGCCGAGGCTGACCTCATCGAACGGGTCGCCGGTGATCTCGCTCGCGTGCTGCCTGACGTGCTGGCCAAACTCTTGGCCACTCAGGAAAAGCAGGGGCTGGTCGAATCCTTGGATCAGTTCTTGACCATGCAAGGCGTCCGTTCGGCACTGGTTTCCTTCTTCGAGAGCTTCGCAGCTGCTGATGCCTATTTGGAACTGCGCGACTTAGAAACCTATGTAGCCACTGGCGACGGACTACAACTGTATCTCTACATCGGATCAGTGAAATTTGGTCCTAGGGCAACGCTGATCAAGCCAGCGGAATCTACTGCGCGTGCCGACGGATCTCGCCGCATCGGCTTCAAATCAAAAAATCACGAAACTTCGCCAGATAAATGCCGACTTTCGCTCGTTTCCTCCTATGGAACCCGGTTTT
>JANOKD010000054.1:0-23252 GCA_031419075.1 Lysobacterales bacterium | reverse complement strand
ATTTCCAGCGCGCAGCTCGAAAGAGAAGGCTTTGTCAGCGTCGCCGAAACGCTCAACAGCATCACCCAGAACTCCGGCTCAGTGCAGAACGAGCTGAACTCGGCCGGCGGTTTCACGCCCAACGGCAGCCCGGTCGATCTGCGCGGTCTTGGCCCGGGCCGCACGCTGCTGCTGATCAACGGCCGCCGCGCCGCCGACTATCCGTTTCCCTACAACGGTCAAAGCAACTTCCAGAATTTCGGCAATATTCCGACCGCAGCGGTCGAGCGTCTTGAAATACTCAGCGGCGGGGCCTCGGCAATTTACGGCTCAGATGCGGTGGCCGGCGTCATCAATGTCGTGCTGAAGAAAAACTATGAAGGCGATGTGTTCAAACTCCGCGGCGGCACTTCCACTACTGGCGGCGGCGACTTCAGCGACATCCAGTGGGTCGGCGGCAAAACCGGCGACAACTGGAGCCTGACTTACGCACTGCAACATTTTGCTGATGAAGCCATTTACGCCTATCAGCGCGACTTCATGGATTCCCGTCTGGACAATCCGCTGCCGCCCGACGTGGTTGGCATCCAGCCTGTTGGCGCGCTCCGCATCAACCGGGTCGGTCTTCCGGCCAATACGCCCAACACATTCATTGCACCTCCTGCGGGGACCTGCTCACGCTTCGGCGGCGAGTATGTCGACTGGACTTTCCGTGCAGTGAATACCGTGACTCGCCTGCCGTACACGCAAGGCGGCGCCTGCGGTTACTTCGATGACGTTGGTTATCAGTCGATCACCAACGGTAACAACGACCTGTCCGGCTATCTCTACGGCACTTGGCAGTTCGACAACGGTATGGAAGCGTGGGCCAGCCTGACCGCGTTCCACTCCAAGTCAGATCTGAGCGGCGGCGTTGAGTTCATCAATGGTCCGCACACCGATGGTGTTGGCGTTACGCAGACCTTTTTCGCGACCAACCCCACCATCAACGCTAACGTCCAAGTTCAGCGCATTTTTACACCGCAGGAATATGGCGGCATCGAAAACACCAACCAGAAATTCGACGAAAAATCGGCGGACTTCGCTGTTGGCCTGCGCGGCAATATCGCCGACCGTTTCGACTGGGATATCACCCTCGGTCGCGCCGATTACTATGCCGAACGTACCCGTCCACGCCTCGACGGTTCCGCTGTCACGAACTACTTCTTTGGCCCACGCCTCAACACAACCGGCACACCGCGTTACCTACTCAACCTTGATCGTTTCAACACGCCGCTTACCCCGGCCCAGTACCGCTCGCTGTCGACGATCTTGAAATACGAATCTCATTCCTGGGTCAATCAGGGCAGCTTCGTGCTCAGCGGTGACCTGTTTGAACTCCCAGCCGGCCCAATCGGTTTTGCGGCGGTACTGGAAGCCACGCAGCAGGGCTATGACCTGAATTCGCCCGACGCCATCCTGCCAACCAACCGTTTGGCCTATAACCTGACCGGCACCAACGGCGGCGGCGACCGTGATCGTTATGCCATCGGCGGCGAGCTCAGCATTCCGATTTTCGAATCCCTGAAGATGAGTCTGGCCGGCCGCTTCGACAAATACAGCGACATCACCAACGTCGACGACGCCAAGACCTGGGCTGCTGGCCTCGAATGGCGGCCGTTCGATTCTCTGTTGGTTCGCGGCAACTATTCGACCAGTTTCAAGGCGCCCGACATGCACTTCGTCTACAACGAAGGCAGCGGCAGCTTCGGCAATGCGCTCGACACTTTCCGCTGCCTGTCGACCGGCGGCTACGCTACGCTGCCGCCGAATCCGCCCGCAGGTTCAGTCCTCTGTGGTGGTACGACGAACATTTATTCGGTGTTCGCGACCAGCAGGGGTGAACCGACGTTGGAAGAAGAAACCGGCAAGTCCTTTACTGCCGGCTTCGTGTGGGATATCAGCGATGATTTGTCGCTCGCCGTTGATTATTACGACATCAAATTGGAAGGGGCCATCGCCAACCTGTCCTCTGCGTTCATTCTCGATGCCGAAGGCGGCTGCCGTACTGGTCTGACCCGTACCCGTCTGCCCTATCAGTTCGCTTCCGGCTCGGCCTTCTGCCAGGAAATCATCAGCCGTGTGACCCGCACCCCGGCCACCGGCGAGCCGACCGATCGCATCAGCGAAATCCGCAGCGGCCCGGTGAACCAGTCGTATGAGCGTGTGAACGGTATAGATGCCTCGATCAAGTATCGTCTCGACACCGACCGCTTCGGCAACTACGGTTTCAGTCTGGAGTGGTCGCACAAATTGAGCAATGAGTTGCAAACCTTCGCGACCGACGCCGTGGACCCCGACTTCCGCGACGACCCGGGCAATTTCGACTTCCGCAGCCGTATTCGTGCATCTACAAGCTGGAGTCGCGGCGATTGGGCGGCGAACCTGTTCATGTCACGCTCCGGCAGCGTGCCAAACTGGCAGGAAACCGGCCGAATCGCGCCTTACTTCCTTTGGAATGTAAACGCCAGCAAGAAGATCACCGACAAAGCCACCGTCTCTTTCTTCGTCAACAACATCTTCAACAAGTTCAGCCCGCGCGACGATGGCTTCAACTCCTACCCGTACTTCTGGCGCGGCTACAGCCCGGTGGGCCGCACGATCTCGGCCCAGTTCGAATACAAGTTCAAATAACCGAAATTCGACTTCAGCAACAAAAAGGGCCCGGCGCAAGCCGGGCCCTTTTCTTTTATTGCCCATGCGTCCTGCTTTTTTTATCAGCAGCGTAGGGTGAGCTTTAGTCCACCATTGCAATACATCTGTTGTAGCGAAAAATGGCCGGGTGGCATAACGCGTCGTTAAATCGATGTTTGGCTATTCTTCAAGCCTCAAGACGGTGGGCGTGAAGCCCACCCTACGGTACTACGGTACTGCGGCCCGAAAATTCAACCTGACCCCCTTGTTCCTACTCAAAACCGGGGGGACGTCGCCGGAAATAGCCGGCATATCGGCCGACCTGGAAGAGCCATGCCCACTCGTTCTGACGTTCTGTGATTCTTCACATGCGGCAGCATTTGCCTGTGCCCCCGGAAGGTGCGCCAGGGCGCACCCTACAGAAAACCTCATTGTTTAGGGCGTGCTCCAGCACGCCGCATGTGCGGGTTACAGGCCTTAAACTTGTTTCACGGGTTCCGCCGTTTTTCCCAGATGCATCTGACGCTGCGTTATAAACGTCGAAATCCATTCCTCAAGGACTCCATAAAAAACATCCTCGCCGAGGTATATGTCTTGAAGATCGCTAAAAAGCATCGGATCATCGATTGATCGCTTGAATCCGATCAATCTAACCTTATCCCCAATATCGAGCTGCAGAACGACACTCCCGTCATCGAATGCTTGGTCCCCGTCAGGCGCCCAAACTAGAAAATTCTCATATAGATCATCAATGAATTTTTCACGGCGAAAACCGAGAAAAAAAACATCAGCAGTATCGCAATATACCGACATCAAAAAACTTGAAGCAATTTCTTCTGCGGTAGCATCATTCGGAAATGATGAACAATGCTTTCCTCGATTATTCAAACGCCGATTGACCTCATCGAAAGAACAAGCGAGCAAAGTAGCATCCGCCTTGCCAACGCCATACAGAACCCCCCTAATGCATATCTGGAAAGATCCCAGCGCAAGTTTTCCAGACTCAGGATAGATCTCTGATATTGACGATAAAATAAAAAATGCATTGGGTTCGCCGCTAGCAATCGGAATTAATTTGTTCATATTCATGTGCCTTTCAATTTCTTCAAGACTTCATTTGGTATGTTATTCGTCTTAATGGGATCTTTTCCTGCAGTAGATCCATTCCAGTGAGTCTGTCCGTTGCTGGACCTTGAGAATCTATGAATAACCCCATCGGAGCTTTTTGCCCACCTTACACCGCCCCTGTCAGCGACAGAGCGGGAATAAATATCGGTTACATTTTTTGGCTCAGGGCTTTGTGAGTTCGGATGGTGTTTTGGATTGCTCGTCAGCTCTGGACGGTCATCGCCGCCATCATCATCAGGGGGCGGAGCAGCACCTGCAGTTCCAACCTCTGAACCCTCCTGTGACGCCGAATTACTTCCAGATTCGCCAGCCTCACCACTCAAATCAGGGGGCGATTGCGCCTCTGACAAAACCCAGCCCATTCCTGCAGCTGACGCGACAAAACCTATCGCTTTTATGGCGGCACTACGACAAGAGGGATTTTTTGAGCAAAAATATCCACCTACAATGATCGGACCAAGCACTTGGCCAGCTCTTCCGTCTGGGTCGGTGTATGCATACGGGTTGTTGTATGCATAGCTGTAGCGATTGAACATCGCTCCAGTGTTCGCATTCGCCGCCACCGGATCAACCGACAAAAACCTGCCGATTGATTGATCATAATAGCGCTGCTGCATATAAGTCAGCCCGGTCGCACCGTCCATCATGTGCCCGGTATAGCCAATCCCGTTGTAGTTCGGCTTGCCGATGATCGCGCCGTACGGCTCGTACTCGTTACGCTCGATCACCGCGCCGGCTTGATTGGTCACCGCGACCGGGCTGCCCAGCGCGTCGGTGTGCTGGTACTTGATCGCTGTACCACCGTTGCGAATCGCGATGAGGCTGCCGGCCAGATAAATGTTTTCCGAGCTGCCTTGGGTACTGTCCTCTTGATACATCAACTGACCGGATTGACTGTACTGCGATATGCCGACAGTCGTCGGCCGGCCATTCAGCACGCGCCTCCCCAGACCGTCATAACGGTAGTATTCCTTGCCGATCACTTCACGCAGTCGATTGCCATAGTCGAAGTGATAGGTCTGGCCGTTCTTGTTATGCAGATTGCCCTGCGGGTCGTAGTTGATGCCCACTACCGTTGCCCCCGCCGTATTGCGGATGCTGGTGAGCCGGTTGGTGCCGTTTTCGTAGAGGTAATCGGCGTAGTCCTTCACTCCGCCCAGCTTCCACGACTTGATGTTGTCCAGCGAATCGTATGTAAACCGATGCCAGTGGTCGCCGCCGAAAGTTGCGGAACCCGCTCCAGTCAGCCTATCCAGGCCGTCGTATTCCATCCATCGGCTGTATGAGGTGCCACGGCCATGATCGGCGATGTGACTGACATTCGCGTTTTGATCGTAGAAATATCCCAGATCAAGCGCGCCGCCGCTGGACACGCTGCGTGCCGGCAGCTGCCGCGCGTTTTGATACATCGTATGCGCGATGCCGTTGCCGTAGTTGAACTGCTTTAGCGCGCCGTTGGGGTAGTACTGCGCACCGCTGGCGTAGGCAGTGTTGAACTGATCGCGCACTTGGCTTGGTTGGCCCAGCGCATTGGGCACGTAGTCAAGTACAAGCCCCGTCGGGTAGGACTGCCAGCGCAGGTTGCCGATGCTGTCGTAGTCATAGCCCAAACCCCATGTGTACCAGCCGGGCTGATGGCTGGACTCGGCGGTCAGCAGTCGGCGCTTGTTGTAGCTGTAGAAATTAACGACCGGCACGGTGTTGTTGGCGCCGTTGTAGGTCGTGATGCTGGCCGGCAGGCCGTCTTTTTCGTAGGCCCAGAACTGATTGCCCAAGCCGTCCGGAAAACTCAGCGTCGAAATGCGGTTGCGCGCATCGTACGTGCGGTTGACCACGCGGCCAGAAGTGTTGGCATCGGCGAAACTGCAGTCGGAGGTCGAGGCATAGCTGCCGCCGGTCAGGCCCGAGGCCGACCACACCGGATTGTTGGCGGCATCGTACCCGGTGACGGTCGCGCCCGTTTCCGGTTCGATGGTCTTGCACAGCTGCGCATTGCCGTCATAGACATATTTGCGGACTTGCTGCAGCGTGTTGTCGGCACTGCGCTGCTTGAGCTGCAGCGGCCAGCCGAACTGCGGATGACGGGCGATCTCGATCACCTTGCCTTCAGGCTGCACGCTGGCGATCGGCATGTCGTACGTCGGCTGGTCCCAGGCCATGAACGCCGTGACCGTGGCGAGGCCGCGAGGATTGACCACCCGGGTTTGCAGGCCGGACAGATATTCAGTCGTTGATGCCAGTACGCCGTGTTCGCTGTCCTGTTCGACGCGGGTGACGCGGTCGAGGGCATCGTAGAACGATCGCGTGCCTTGGGTGACGTCCCAATAGTTGCCGACATTGCTGGTGGGATATGACTGAAAGCTCAGCCGGCCGCTCACATCGTATTTTTTGACGACCTGACTGAGCGTGCCGGCGATGTTGGAAACATCCAAAGCCTCTTCCAGCACGGGGCGCCACATGGCGTCGTAGTAGGTATTGACGTGCTTGTTGCCTTCATAGCGACTGGCGCGCCAATGCCCGGCGGGCAAGCCGTGCTCATCGCTGTTGACCTGTACGAACGACAGCGATACCGGGCTCCAACGTGAGCCGTCGCAGACACCGAGCTGGGTTTCGGAGGGATACAGGATGCTCGCCATCCGTCCCATCGGATCGTAGCTGTAGCAGGTTTTGGCGCCGATTTCGTTGGTGACCGAAGTAATCCAGCCGTTGTCGTTGACGACCGCAGACTCCATCGCGCCAGAGGGCGATTCCGGTGTCGCGGGATGTTGAATCGACTGGGGAATGCCGCGTTTCCAGTTCGAAAGCGTGATCGTATGGTTACGACCATCGGAGACCGTCGCCAGCGTACCGTCGGTGTTGTAGTTAAGCGTACTTTGCAGTTTGCCAAAACGGTACGTTTTCCAGGGCAAGGCTTGGGCGTTGTAGTCGGTCTGCGACGTCACCATGCTGGTTTCGGTATTGTATTGCCGCTTGACTTGGCCAAGCACCCACAGACTCAGATCGTCGTGGTATTCGGTCACATCCGTTCTGCTGCTTCCCGAGGTATTTAAACGTCGCGTTATCGTTGGACGAGCGAAACCATCGAAACAATAGGTTGGTCCTGCGCAAATAGGAACTTCTGATTTGAACGTGATTCCTCCCTCGATTATTTCTGATCGAATCAGAGGCCTGATCTTAGATGCGATCGGATCCGTCGACGCTGGGATGATTCCATAATACGGAGCAAATGCCTGCCCTGGAAACGCAGAGTCAGGCATGTACTCGTAATTTATCTGCCGAAGTACATTAGCTGCGGCATCAAGCACTTGTTCCGCAAGCAGTCGACCTTCATTCACCCCATAAATCACGCCAAATCGCTTCCGATGCTTAGTGCCGTCAGGGCGTATCGTCGTGACCCAGCGCCCTACAGGATCAACGCACTCACCATTTGCGCACTGCGGCTCATGGCAGCGGGCCGTAATGTATTCGCCAGTGACACTCAACATCTGGTCGCAGTAGGGATAGTACTCACTGTCGTATTGAAAATTGGTGGTTTCCAGCGGAGTGCCTGGGCCCGAAATCTCAAGTTTAGACAACGAAAATACGCCGAAGTAATTTGGTGTGGCAATATTTGCAAACCCCATATCTCCAGTAACATATGAAATAGAACACATATACATGACGTGGCTGCGGCCAAAGTTCATGCCCAGGAAATGAAATTTTGCCAATGCGCCGCTTGGATGCGTTACCTGAAAAAAGTTGCCTGCGATGTACATGCTTGGAGATTGCGTACATTCATAATCTGGGTCAAAAGATTCCGGAGGTAAAGTAACAATGCCCTCTTCCCAGCCTGAAATGTAACTTGGCTGACCGAAAGGCGGATAGCTCCATTTGGAATTTTCAGGATTCGTCACGGTCACCAGATGGCCATCTTGCAGGGTATAAAGCCAAGTCCGTCCTGCTGCTGTCGCAGTGATGGTGTTGGCTCCATACTGGATTGCGATCTGTCGGCCGTCGTTAGAACTGATCGAAACTAGCCGGCCCTCGCTATAGCTGTAGTCGACAAAATTTCCGAAACGATCTTCAGCTCTGGTCGCAAGTAAAAAAAGCCGCGTACGCGGCATACTAAGAGTGCGGCACAAAGTACCAATTCCAGTGCATCCCTTCGGTCCTTTGCGCAACGCAGTCGCTTTTCTCTCAACCATGTAGTCGAAGTAATACTTCACGCCCGTTTTGGTCAGCAGAATAAATCCTTCGCCAGCTTGGCCGGTCTTCAATGTCGGCAGACACCCAAGTCGATCCATTGATTTCAGGATCCAGGGATAGGGCTTACCATCAGTTGGATCAATATATGCCGTCGTATCGATAGCCAAAGAGTCGTCAATCAGCCCAGGAACATGAATTTTGTAGCCGTGAGAAACCTCATGAGAAGAGAAAGTGCCTCCCTGCACCATCGGCGCTTCCGGGTGAGAGCAGCGCTTGTATCGATTCGGAGACGAGTCTGGCGCAACCGACCAGCCATAAAGCTTGGAGAATGTACCCTCGATATACGGCACCTCAATATCCCAGTTGCCCATCCCTCCCAGCTCTTGATCCAAATAACGGTAATCGATTGGAAGGCGGCGCCCCAGCCTGACCGGCAGCGCGTTGTTGCCGGGCAAATCAATATCGACGTTGGAGAATACGGTGCGACCTGTTGCGTCGTCGGTCGACTGACCAAAAGCTGTCGAATTGAGCGAATCGATACGATTCGCTGTGGCGATTTTTTTTGGGTATTCGTATTCGATAGCGATCGTCTGGGCCACCGCATCGGAAATCAAGAAAAGCGCCAGCAAACTAAGCAATGAAACGATTCGAGTACACATCCCTGACTATCTCCGATGTTCGACCGAACGGGCCGACCTTTCTGAATGACCAACTTTCTTGCACCGTGGCAGTATTGCCAGACGTCTGTCTCACTGCAAGCGATTCGCGACCCTTCCATACCCCCGCGAATGCGGTATAAAGACCTGCCCCGGTCAGGCTCAAGCCGACCGGGTTTCAACAATGATCCACGCCCTGGGAGGGGAAACATGCGCATCAAAACATTCATCACACTGCTCGCGCTGCCGTTGCTGGCTGCGGCATCCGTTGCGTCGGCCCAGGACTCGCCGGCCGGTCGCTGGAAAACCTACGATGAAGACACGGGCAAGCCGCGTCTGATCGTCGAAGTCTATGAGGCCAAGGGCGGCACTTACGCTGCCAAAGTGCTCGACACGCTCTACCAGCCGAACGCGGTCTGCACCGAATGCAGCGGCGACAAGAAGGGCAAGCCGATCAAAGGTATGGTGATCCTGTGGGGCCAGAAGCCCGGCAGCGACGGCAGCTTTTCCGGCGGTCAGGTACTGAAGCTCGCCAACGGCAAGACCTACAAGTCCAAGGCGCAGCTGCAGGCTGGCGGCAGCAAGTTCGAGGTGTCCGGCTGCATGGGGCCGATCTGCAAGAAGCAGGTCTGGACCCGCGAGAACTGATCTTCACGTCCATGACGTCACCCAGACGGCCCGCGATCGGAAGCGATTCGCGGGCCGTTTTCGTTTCCACAATGCTGTATCGGACCCGCTCGCCATGATCCGCAAATCGCTCTTATTATTCGCCGTGTTTTGCCTGCTGCCGTTGACCGCCTCGGCGCAGAACACGCCGCTCGGCCGCTGGCGCAGTATTGATGACGCCACCGGCAAGCCCAAGGCGGTGATCGAGGTCTCCGAGGCCGGCAACGGCACGCTATCGGCGAAGATCATTCAGCTGATCGATACCAGCGACGGGCCGAATCCGCTTTGCGACGACTGCAGCGGCGCACGACACAACAAGCCGATCCTCGGCATGACCATTGCCTGGGGCCTCAAACCACAGGGCAAGGTCTGGGGCGGCGGCCGGATTCTGGACCCGGAGAACGGCAAGGAGTATTCGGTGAAGATGACGCCGATTTCCGGCGGCAGAAAAATGGAAATACGCGGTTTCCTCGGCGTGGCCCTGCTCGGCCGCACCCAGACCTGGCTACGGGAGTCGCCGTAGCGGCGCATGCGATAATCGGCGGCCATCCGGTTTGTAGTCATCGCGCCCCATGCCACAACATGCTTCCGCCAAGCAGGCGCTTGTCACCAGCGCCCTGCCCTACGCCAATGGCCAGATCCATCTGGGCCATCTGGTCGGCTATATCCAGGCCGATATCTGGGTACGCGCGCGGCGCATGCGCGGCGACACCGTGCATTTTGTCTGCGCCGACGACACCCACGGCACGCCGATCATGCTGGCGGCCGAAAAAGCCGGCACCACGCCGGAAGCCTTTATCGCCGACATCCAGGCCGCGCACGTGCGCGATTTCGCCGCGTTCGGCGTTGTCTACGATCACTATGATTCCACCCATTCCGCCGGCAACCGCGCGCTGACCTCCGCCATCTACGCAAAGCTGGAAGCCAATGGCCACATCGGCCGGCGCATGGTCGAGCAGTTCTACGACCCGGCCAAAGGCATGTTTCTGCCGGATCGCTACATCAAAGGCACCTGCCCGAACTGCGCCAGCGCCGATCAGTACGGCGACAACTGCGAAGTGTGCGGCGCCACCTACGCGCCAACCGAGCTGAAAGACCCGCGCTCGGTCATCAGCGGCGCGACCCCGGAGATGCGCGCATCGGAACATTTTTTCTTCGAACTGGGACAGTTCGAAACCTTCCTGCGCGAATGGTTGGCCCGCGATGTGATGGTGCCTGGCATGAAGGCCAAGCTGCAGGAGTGGCTGGATTCCGACGGCGGCCTGCGCCCGTGGGACATCTCCCGGGATGCGCCCTACTTCGGCTTTGAGATTCCCGGTCAGCCCGGCAAGTATTTCTACGTCTGGCTGGACGCGCCCATCGGTTATCTCAGCAGCTTCAAGGCGCTGTGCGATGCGAAGGGCTACGATTTCGACGCGTTCACGAAGGCCGACAGCGACGCCGAGCTGCATCATTTCATCGGCAAGGACATCGTGAATTTTCACGGACTGTTCTGGCCTGCGGTGCTGAAGGGATCGAGCATGCGTGCGCCGACGCGGCTGCATGTGAACGGCTATCTGACCGTTGATGGCGCCAAGATGTCGAAGTCGCGCGGTACGTTTGTGCTGGCGAAAACCTATCTGGATGCTGGATTGCCGCCGGAGGCGTTGCGGTATTACTACGCGGCGAAGTCGTCGGGTGGGGTGGATGATCTTGATTTGAATTTGACCGATTTTGTTGCGCGGGTGAATAGTGACTTGGTCGGAAAGTTCGTGAATATTGCTAGTCGCTGCGCGAAGTTACTTGAAACAAATTTCGACAACACACTCGGACCTGCTTACTGGTCCTCAGCATGTAATCAAGACCCTTCCGACCCAGAGGCTCCTTGGATTAAGAAGGCATTGGAAACTTATGCAAATGCCACTGCACATCTCGAACACAACGTCGCCGCCAGCTATGAGTCCGGAAATTTCGCAAAAGCTATAACCGCAATTATGCGTGCTGCCGATATCGCTAACGAATACATCGCAGAAGAGGCTCCATGGGCGCTCGCGAAGGATCCAAACCAACGAGAGCGGCTGCATCTAGTACTAACAACAGGACTCAACCTCTTCGCATGCCTCGCTCGCGCTCTGAAGCCGATCCTTCCAAAAATTACAGAAAGGGTCGAAGTCTATTTCGGCGTGCAGAAAGGCGAATTCAGCAATCTAAAATTTTTTCATTCAGAGCATCATTTGCAAAATACTGAAGTTTTTAATGACGAATTCGCGCTTCAAGACATCAAAATCAATAACTACAGCCCACTCTTCACCCGAATCGACCCTAAACAGATTGAAGCCATGACCGAAGCCTCCAAAGACACGATGAATGCACCTGTGGGAGCGGCGGAAGCCGCGAAGCCCGCAGACCCTAAGGCAAAGCTCGCGGCTTCCGCCGCTCCCACAAAAGCCGAGGCAGCGAAATCCGACTTTATCGGCATGGACGATTTCGCCAAGCTGGATCTGCGCATCGGCAAGGTGCTGGTGTGCGAATTCGTCGAAGGCTCGGACAAGCTGCTGCGTTTTGAGCTGGACGCGGGTGAACTCGGCAAACGGCAGATTTTTTCGGGCATCCGCGGCAGCTATGGGGAACCGGAAACGCTGGTCGGACGCAATGTGGTGTTCATCGCCAATCTCGCGCCGCGCAAGATGCGCTTCGGCGTGAGCGAAGGTATGATCCTGTCCGCAGGTTTCGACGGTGGTGCGCTGGCGTTACTTGATGCCGACAGCTGCGCTGAACCAGGTATGCCCGTCCGCTGATTTTTCACTAGGGAGACACATCCCATGCACTGCGCTTTCCGTCTGATCATCGTCGTTGTCATGCCCGCTGCGCTTGCCGCCTGCAGCGTCGCGTCGCCTCCGCCTCGCGAAGAACCGGTCGCCCCGGTCGATCGCGTGGTCGGCGGCGACCGGGACGTGCATGGTTGCATCGCGTCCGCTGGCTATCAGTGGTGCGAGCGCGCCAAGCGTTGCGTGCGCTCCTGGGAATTGGCGAAGGAAGCCGGTTTCGACAACACACAGGAAGCATTCGCGCAGTATTGCGCTGCGGAAGGCGACCCGCCTTCGACACCGCATCGCTGAGAACGATCGTCTTCGCCATGTCCCCTGCGGTCGGTGATACTTCGATGATGATCGAACGCCTCGACCGCATCCTGCCGCAAACCCAATGCGGGCAATGCGGTTACGCGGGCTGTCGACCGTACGCGGAAGCGATGGCCTGCGGTGATGCGGGGGTGGATCACTGTCCGCCCGGCGGCGATGCCGGCGCACGCGCGCTCGCGCATGTGTTGGATGTGCCCGCACTGCCCTACGACCGCTCGCGTGGTGCGCACAAGGCGCCACAGGTTGCGGTGGTTGTGGAAGCGGACTGCATCGGCTGCACAAAATGCATCCAGGCCTGCCCGGTCGACGCCATCATCGGCGCGGCCAAGCACATGCATGTGGTCATCGAACCGCTGTGCACCGGCTGCGAACTGTGTATCCCCGCGTGCCCGGTGGATTGCATCGTGCTGTTGCCCGCTGCGGAGATCACGACATGACCTACCGCGCGCTGGATGCCAACGCCATCATCGCCACCTGCGCGCGGCTGAGTACGCGGATTGATGAGCGCTTCCAGGACTCCGGTCTTTCCAAGGTCGGTCAAGAGTTGTTAGCGGTGGCGCGCGACACGACCGAGGGCATCGAGCACATCCGCCGGCCGCGCTGGTCGATCCGCGCAGGCGTCGCGTTGGCGCTGCTGGCGATGATCGCGGTCACGATGATATTGGCGGCATCGGCCAGCGCACCGTCGTCGCAGCTGGAGTGGTTCGCGCTGCTGCAGATCATCGAATCGGCGATCAACGATGTGATCTTTCTCGGCATCGCGGTTTTTTTTCTGTCATCGCTGGAAACGCGCATCAAACGCCGCGAAGCGCTGCGCGCATTGCACCAGCTGCGCAGCCTCGCGCACGTGATCGATATGCACCAGCTGACCAAGGATCCCGAGCAGCTGCTGTCGCCGGCAATGAACACGGCATCATCGCCGCAGCGCAGCCTCAACCGCTTCGAATTGGCACGTTATCTGGACTACTGCACGGAGATGCTGGCGATCATCAGCAAGCTTGCGGCGCTGTACGTGCAGGATCTGGACGACCCGCAGGTGTTGGGCGCGGTCAACGATATCCAGGGGCTGACCACTGGGCTGTCGTCCAACATCTGGCAGAAGATCGTGCTGATCGACAGTCTTGCCGGCCGCGTCTGATGACACCGGGTGCGCGTGTCGCGCACCGTGGCAATGATCGCCGCGAACAAGCCCATGCATTGAAACATGAGGTTATGGCGCTGTGTTTTTACCCTCGCACGCAGAGCACACGCGTTTGACCCTGTAGCCCTTCGCACGCAATTTCTCGACCACGCCGTCGTCGCCGAGCAGATGCAGGGCACCGACTACGACAAGGGTGTCGTCTTTCGCTTCGTCATCGAGCATGCGCTGCAGCTTCGGCACCCAGGCATCGTTGCGGTCGACGTTGATGCGGCGATACAGCTGCGGGTATTCGCGGCGCATATCAGTGGCCATGCCGTCCAAAAGCATTTGCGGATCACCTCGACGCCACGCCGCATGCAGCCGGTCGATTTCAACCTGCGCGTTCTCGGCTTCACCCAGCGATTCATTGAGAAACTGCAGTTGCTCGACGTTGCTCATCCCGTCGAGCACCGCAATCTGTTCGCTGCCTTTTTCCAGACCTGTGGCGGGTTTGGATGCTTTGTTGGCACGGCCCATGAAATGCATGTCGAGGCCAAGCTCCGGGTCGAGGCCGACCTTGCTCATTTCGACATTGGACACCGTCAGCGCAACAAACCACGGCTCGAATCTCTGAAACGCCTGTGCGGGCACACCCATTTTCTGCAGCGCTGTGTTGTTCGCGGCGATCCATGCATCGAGTTTCGCGACGGTCGCGTCCGGCAACGCGCTGTTCAGAGGCGTGCCATCGCTGCGCATCGCGGCGCGCGCCATCGATATGCCCAGCTCCGGCGACAGCATTTCTTGCGGCGACAGTTCAAACACCAGCGCTTCGGCATCATCGAACGCCATGTCGACGTCGGCCGAGAGCGGATAGTCGGTTGGCTTCAGCATGTGAAACGATCCGAGCAGATACAGGTGATTGTCGGCGTCGGAGATTTTCCACAGCAACGGCACCGGCGGCTTGACGGCTGCGCTGCGCGTCGGTGTCGCTGCGTCTGCTGAAACAGACGCCGCGAATGCAACGAGCAAGCTCATTAAAACAGGCTTGAAACGCACGGTGATCCTTGGATTGATTTCGATGGTGCGGCGTCAGTGCTTCACGCCGTAGCGTTTTTCGCCGGCGGTAATCGCGAGGTCCAGGCGATTCTGATTGGGCGGCAGCGGACAGGTGGCGAACGGCGTGAACGCGCACGGCGGGTTATAGGCACGGTTGAAATCGATCACCACCTTGCCGTTCGCATCGGGGCGAGATATGTCCAGATAACGGCCCGCCCCATAGCTTTCGTGGCCGCTGGTGCGGTCGGCGATGATCAGCGCCAGCGTCTGCTCGCCCTGATCCAGCGCTTCGATGCGGTAGGTTTTGCCTTCACGCTTGAATTCCACTGCGCCCGGGTTCGGCGTGTTGTCGGTGGTGCCGATGATGGAAGCAATCGGCAGCGTGGTGCCGGCGGGATGCGGAACGAAGGTGGCTTCGACGCGCCAATCGCGGTTCGCAGGCCAGTAGTCGAGCCCCTTGAACTGGGTGCGCGTGGTGGCATCGGCGTGCTTCACCCGCAGCGCGCGATTGCCGCCGCGTTCGATCACGGTGAGCTTGCCTTTGCCCTCATCGAAACCCAGCACGCTGGCAGCGCCATTGCTGTCGTCCTTCAGTTCAACGCGCCCTTTCAGCGGCTGATCGTCCAAGGTCAACGCCAGGCCGCGTTCTGGCGTGAAAAAAACTTTGCCGTTGTTGCGCTGGAACATGCCCAGCGACTCCGGGCCGATCTCGAGACGGATGCCGCTGCGCGCACTGCTGCCGACATAATGCGACTGCAGCGTGAGCCAGTGCAGACCAATCAGACTGGTCCAGCCGTCGGGCTGGGTGAGTTTTTCCTGACGCTGGATGCGCCACAGGCTCTCTTCGGACAAATACTGCGCTTCGGAGGCGCTGAGCGGTGTGTCTTCGACAGCTTTCTTGTCGTCGCAGGCCGACGCCATCGTCAACAGCAGCGACAGCGTCGCGATACGCGCCATCAGGATACCTGTGCGCTTTTTCAAACCGCCATGACTCGTGTGCATGTTCAACGCCCCCTCAAGAACCAGCGATCGATCTCGCCCAATGTGAATGTCGCCCAGGTCGGGCGTCCGTGATTGCATTGCCCCGAACGTTCGGTGGCTTCCATGTCGCGCAGCAGCGCATTCATTTCAGGAATCGTGAGCCGACGGTTGGCGCGCACGGCGCCATGACAGGCCATGGTCGACAGCAGCTCGTCGCGCGCCGCGGCCACGCGTCTTGATGCGCCGTGCTCGACCAGATCGGCGATAACGTCGCGAAACAGCGCTTCGATTTCGCCGTCGGCAAGCAGCCCCGGCACACCGCGCAGGGTCAAACTCTGCGGACCGCTGCGGGTGATCTCGAAACCCAGCACGGCCAAGGTGTCGGCTTCGCGCTCGGCAGTGTCGGCTTCGCGCTCCGATACCGCGACCGTCTGCGGCACCAGCAGCGGCTGCATGCGCAAACCCACCGTGTCGTGCGCGGTTTTGAGTTTCTCGTAACCGATGCGTTCGTGCGCAGCGTGCATGTCGACCACAATCAGACCATCGGCGGTTTCGCTGAGCACATAGATACCGTGCAGCTGCGCGATGGCATAACCGAGCGGCGGCACTTCGCCGTCGACCGTCTCCGGCAGCGGACGCACCGCAGGCTGCGGATGCGATGACGACGGCGCATACAGTGCGGTGTAGGCGGCGCGCGCATCGCCCACGCGCAGGCCAAGCCCGGTCTGCGGCATCGGCCGGTTCCACTGCGGCATGCCTGTGTTCTGCGGGCCGGTGTTGTGCAGGCCTCCGTTCTGCGTGCCAGCATTTGGCATGTCCCACTGCGGCGCGGCTTGATTGGCGGCTCGATTGGCATTTTGATCCGCAGACTGATCAGAAACACCTGCAGACGCGCCGTCGACCACACCCACATGCATTCCGGCGCGGGTTTGGGCGAGCGCGGAATGCAGCGTGCGGTAGACAAAATCGTGAATCGGCCGCGCATCGCGAAAACGCACTTCGTGCTTCGCGGGATGCACGTTGACATCGACCCGGCGCGGATCGACTTCGAGAAACAGCACATACGCCGGTTGACGTCCGTGGAACAGCACATCGGCGTAGGCCTGCTTCACCGCGTGAGCGACGCTGCGGTCGCGCACCGCGCGTCCGTTGACGTAGAGATATTGCTGATCGGCGCTGGCGCGCGAATACGCCGGCTGTGCAATCCATCCGTGCAGGCGCATCGTGCTGCCGCTGTCGGTGGACACAGGCGCGGCGTGCTCGACCTGCAGCGCATGCGCAAGGAATGCTTCGCCGAGTGTTTCCGACAAGCGCTCACCGGAAAACAATACGCCGCTGTCGCCCCCGCTTTGATCACCTTTGTAGCGTCGCAGAGGTTTGCCGTTATGACTGACCCGCAGTTCGACATCCGGGCGCGCCAAAGCGAGCTGCCGCAGCCATTCTTCGATATGGCCGAGTTCGGTGCGCTCGGCGCGCAGGAACTTTCGACGCGCCGGCACGTTGAAAAACAGATCGCGCACTTCGACCGTGGTGCCCGTAGCCTGCTGCTTCGGCGTGAGTTCGCCAAGGCGGCCGCCTTCGACCGGCAGCGCACTGCCGTGATCGTCATCGCTGCGGCGCGACGCAATGCTGAAACGGCTGACCGACGCAATCGACGGCAAGGCTTCGCCGCGAAACCCCAGGGTGCTGACCGCTTCCAGATCGTCGAGCGACGCGATCTTGCTGGTCGCGTGACGCTGTACCGCCAGCACCAGTTGCTCCGGCGCGATGCCGCCACCGTCATCGCGCACCCGGATCAAGCGCACGCCGCCGTCTTCAAGATCGATGTCGATGCGCGTTGCGCCGGCATCGACAGCGTTCTCCACCAGTTCTTTGACCACCGACGCCGGGCGCTCGATGACTTCACCGGCGGCGATCTGATTGATTAACGTGTCTGGAAGCTGGCGGATGGTCACGTGCGGCAACGGCCTGGATGCTGTTTCGATGAAAGATGTTTTGATGAAAGCGTCTTACAACAGCAGGGTGAGATCACTGGCCCGAGTTAATTAGCCAAAGATCATGAGCCCGAGATCATGGGTCCGAACGCTCGAACGACATCACCGGCTCGCAAAGTGAGCTGGCGCGTATGCGGAGCGTCGAGCCGTCGCGTGCTTCCCAGACCAGAATGTACAGGCCGGAACCGATGTCGCGACTGGCCGGCCCCAGTACTTCCAACAGCGCATGCACACTCATCTTGTCGTGGACGCGCGCAAACACTGCGCTGTCCTCCAATAATCGGCCTGTTTCAGTCAGTGTGTTCATCGTGCCGATCCGACTCTGCTCGCATGCGGCATTGGAGGCCGTGCTGGGCACCGATTCACCGCCGACCATGAGTGTCATGGCAATGATCGGGACAGCCAGCAATGAGAGATGCATACAACATTCCGGAAGATTTCTGTCCCCGGATGATACGTCAGCAATGCGCAGACAGCCGACTGAATTCGGCCAGCCGGATTCGCCTCAAGGGCTGCCGCCGGTGGTCATGGTGGACGCAGCGGCAGCGCTGGCCACCACCGTACCTTCCAGCGCTTTGGCGCGCGCTGCGAACAGCGTGCCCGGCGGCGGCTGACGGGTGAAATAGGTGTTCACGCCATCCAGCACCGCCCGCGCCAGCGTGCGCTGGTAGTGCGGGTCGGTGAGGCGGCGCTCTTCGTCGGCATTCGAGATGAAAGCGGTTTCGACCAGCATCGCCGGCATGTCCGAAGTGCGCAGCACCGAGAAATTGGCGCGCTCGATATTCGGCTTGTGGTTGAAACCGATGCTTTTCAGCCCGGTCAACACTTGGCCCGCGGCGTCTTCAGAGGCGCGCATCTGACCGCTCTGGGTGAGGTCCAGCAGCACCGACGCCAGCGTGTTGTCGGGTTTCTGCACGCCCGCGCCGCCGATCAGGTCGGCCGCGTTTTCTTTGTCGGCCAGCCAGCGCGCGCGCTGCGACGATGCCCCGCGCAGCGACAGCACGTACACCGATGAACCCCTGGCCGCGCGGTTCTCCGCGGCGTCGGCATGGATCGAGATGAAGATGTCGGCCTTGGCTGCGCGCGCGAGTTGGCTGCGCTTGGGCAACGGCAGAAACATGTCGCTGTCCCGGGTCAGCACCGCCTTCAGTCCGGGCGTGGCATTGACCTGGCGGGCGAGCTCACGCGCGATGGCCAAGGTGACATCTTTCTCGCGCTTGCCGGTCGGGCCGATGGCGCCCGGATCCTGACCGCCGTGGCCGGCGTCGATGGCTACGATCAACGGCCGGATGCCGGCCCGCAGGTTCTGCAAGGCCTTGCCGGTTGCGACAGGCGGTTCAACGACAGGCGTTACCTGCGTGATCGTCGTCGGCGGGGTCGGAACGACGGTCGCAATCGGTGTGTTCGCCGGCGATACATTCGTGGACGGGGTTGATGTCGCGGGCACTGAATTGTCGACGACGGCAGGCTTTGTTTGCACCGCCACAGGCGTCGGCGCTGTAGGAATTGGCGGTGTGGTGGTTGGCACTGCGGTGGGCATCACGGCAGGCTTGCCGGGTGACGACTGGGTCGATGTGGGCGTCGCAGCCACAGGCGGTACGCTCGGCGGAGACGTGCTGGCGGCAAGCGGTGTGATGCCGTCGCCCGGCCATTCCAGCACCAGCCGCACACCGTCGACACCCTGTTCAAGACGCGGCTTGAGCGGTGCGACCGGCGATACGAGATCGAACACAATCCGGATGGTGCCTACCGTAGGCTTGCCGCTGCGCACGGCCTTGATCACGCCAGCGGGCGCCGGCAACTGCAGCGTGCGGCTGGCGGCGGTATCGGGAAGATCGACCACGAAGCGGTCGGGGTTGGACAGACTCATCGTACGGAAAGCGACTTTGCCCTGCAGCTGCAGTTCGGCGCGGGTGCCGGTGGCGCCATTGCTCAGCTGCAGGCCTCTGATTTCATTGGCTTGCGCAAGATTCCAGCACAGCGCGAACAGCAGCGCAAAGCCAAGAACGATTTGCTGGATGGTGGTCCACTTTGCGCGCATGGGCGCTAGTCAACCACCAGTTGCGGACTTTTTCAAGCATTTTTCCCTTGATAATCCGTGACCTGGCGTGACTTCCTGTGGCCGGGGTTCAGCAAAGGGTCGCAAGTCCACGACCGGCGTTGACGCGAGCCAACCAGTCGCGCCCTTGCGGGGTCAGCGGCAGCAGCTCGCAGCGCCGGCCATCGCCTTCTATCGCCAGCAACACCCGGAGGTCGGCGGCAGGCAGGGAATCACCGCCCCGCTCCGGCCATTCGACCAGCCAGAGCACGGCATCGGCATCGTCCAACCCAAGGAATTCCAGCTCGGCGCCGTCGCCGATCCGGTACAGATCAAGATGCAGGGCCTCGCCCGCAGGCAGCGGATAACGCTCCACCAAGGTGTAGGTGGGGCTGCGGATCGCGCCGGTCACACCCAGCATTCGCAGCCACCCGCGCGCAAGCGTGGATTTGCCGGCGCCCAGATCGCCCTGCAGATGTACAACCGCAGGCGTGGGCATGGTCTGCGCCAGCCGCTGTGCGAGACGCTCGGTGGCGTCGGCGTCGTCCAGATGCAGCACGACGGCAGCGCTTTTGGCTGCATCCATCACCGCAGCAGCGTTCGGGTCGGCATTGTTCACAGTGCGATGCTCATGCGCGCGGCGTTGGATTGGCAAGACGGCGCAGATGCGGAAACAGATCAGACCCCAGCAGCCCGCGTTCGCCGCCTTCGCGCGCAGCGGCATCGCCGGCCGCAGCGTGCAGCAGTGCCCCACAGACGGCCGCATCGAAACATGATCCGCCCTGCGCGATGACACCGGCGATCACTCCTGCAATTACACCTGTCAACACATCGCCCATCCCGCCACTGGCCATGCCCGGATTGCCGGCATCGATGACCACCGGGATTTCGCCGGGTGCCATGACGACCGTACCGGCACCTTTGAGCACGACCACGCAGTCGTAGCGCGCCGCGAGCTTGCGCGCTGCAACGATGCGGTTGCGCTCGACTTCGGCCACATCACAGCCCAGCAGCCGCGCAGCTTCGCCCGGATGCGGAGTAAGCACCGAATCGCCGAGTGCGAGCGCATCGCGGCGCGCCAACGCGTTCAATGCATCGGCATCGAGCACGCGGGGCTTGGCTGTATCCAATGCCGCGTAAAGCATGGCGGCGCTCCACGCGCTGCTGCCCAATCCGGGGCCGACGGCAACGACGCTGGCCCTGTCGAGCAGCGGCTGCAGTGCATCGACATCATCGACCGCGCGCGCCATGCATTCGGGGCGGCGAGTCAGCAGCGTAGATATGTGTTCGGCGCGCGTCGCGGCGCTGACCAAGCCGGCACCCACGCGATGCGTGGCCTCTGCACAGAGTGCGATCGCCCCACCAAAACCATGATCGCCGCCGATGCACAGCACGCTGCCGAAATGGCCTTTGTGCGCATTGCGCTCGCGCGGCTTCAGCCACAGCGACAGCGCATCGGGACGCGCGATGCGCGCGGCGGGTTCGAGATCGTCGAAGACGTGATTGGCCAGCCCAAGCGTGTCGATCAATACCTCACCCGCCGCCGCCCGGCCGCGCCCGGTATACAAACCCGGCTTGCCGGCGATGAAGCTCAGCGTGACGTGCGCGCGCACCGCAAGACCATGATGATGGCCGCTGTCGGCATCCACGCCAGACGGCACATCAAGCGCCAACACCGGCGAGCCCTGATGATTCAGCGCCGCCACGACATCGGCAGCGGCGCCTTCGAGCCCACGTGTCAAACCGATACCGAACAGCGCGTCGACCCAGACATCGGCCAACGGCAGATCGTCGTCGGCGACGAAGATCGCCGCCTCACCGCCCGCCTGCAGAAACACATCCGCTGCGCGTTTGGCAGCGCCGGCCTTCACTTCATGACTCAAACGCATGATCTGCACGTGGCGCCCGGAACTGCGTGCCAGCTCGGCCAGCACGTAACCGTCGCCGCCGTTATTGCCCGGACCGCAGATGATGCCGATCCGCTGTGCCTGCGGCCATCGGTCCAGCAGCACGCGCCAAGCGGAGAGGCCGGCGCGCGCCATCAGGTCGTCTTCATCCAGACCGAAGCGCGCCATCGCCACCTGCTCGGCCGCACGCACTGCGGCACCGCGGTAAAGCTTCGGCAGGTCATGAAAAGCGGCTTTATGCATGGGCGGATTCTATACTCCCAACCGTGGATCCACGTACCGACATCGACCTCACCGCCCTCGCCTCGCAGATCAAAACGCTGGCGGGCACATTCGGCTTTCAGCGCTGCGGCATTGCCGGTATCGAGCTGGGCGAGGACGAAACGCATCTGCGCGACTGGCTGGCGCAGGGGCTGTACGGTTCGATGGCGTGGATGGCGCAGCACGGCGACAAACGCAGCCGCCCGGCAGAGCTGGTGCCGGGCACGCTGCGGGTGATCTCGGTGGGACTGGATTATGGCCGCGACGCCGATGATGCATGGGCTACGCTTGAGGATGGCGAACGCGCCTACGTTGCGCGCTACGCACTGGGCCGCGATTACCACAAGCTGATGCGCAACCGCCTGCAGATGCTCGCGGACCGCGTCGCCGACGTGATTGGTCCGTTCGGCTATCGGGTGTTCGTGGATTCCGCGCCGGTGCTCGAGCGCGCGCTGGCGCGCAATGCGGGACTCGGCTGGATCGGCAAGCACACCTGTCTGATCGACAGGGACGGCGGTTCATGGTTCTTTCTCGGCGAACTTTACGTCGACCTGCCGCTGCCCATCGACCCACCGGCCAGCGCGCACTGCGGCACCTGCACGCGCTGCATCGACATCTGCCCGACCCAGGCGATCATCGCGCCGTATCGACTGGATGCGCGGCGCTGCATCGCGTATCTCACCATCGAACACGAAGGCAGCATTGACGAGGAACTGCGGCCGCTGATCGGCAACCGGATTTTCGGCTGCGACGACTGCCAACTGGTCTGTCCCTGGAATAAATTCGCGAAGACCACCGACGAACCGGATTTCCGCACGCGGAACAATCTGGACAAAGCGACGCTGGTGGATCTGTTCGCATGGACCGAAGAGGAATTCCTGCAGCGTACCGAGGGCTCACCGATCCGCCGCAGCGGCTACGCGCGCTGGCTGCGCAATCTCGCGATCGCGCTGGGCAATGCGCCAAAGACACCTGATGTGATAGCTGCGCTGCTATCGAAACGCGATATCAATGACGCGATGGTGCGCGAGCATATCGAGTGGGCGTTGGTGAAACACCGAACATAGGGTGCGCGTGTCGCGCACCTGCGTGTAATAGCCATGAAAAATCCGGCGCGCGGAACGCGCACCCTATGATGTTTAGAAATGCCTGCATATCTCTGTCAGGAGTGCGCAAGTCAATGGGTCGCCGGCTTACACATTGAGAGACTTGGAACAACACGCAACATAGGGTGCGCGTGTCGCGCACCTGGCTGTGATCGCCGCGGAAACCGGTGCGCGGCACGCGCACCCTATGATGTTGACGAATGTCGGCGGATCTCCACCAACAGCGCACGCGTCACCGGGTCGTCGGCTTCGACGTCGCCATGCAGCGCGGGCAGCAATGCGTTCGCGACCTGCTTGCCGAGTTCGACACCGAATTGATCGAAGGCGTTGATGCCCCACAGCACTGACTGCAGGTAAACGCTGTGTTCGTACAGCGCGATCAG
>JANOKD010000053.1:0-33120 GCA_031419075.1 Lysobacterales bacterium | reverse complement strand
TCGGCTGTCGGCGGAGCCCGCCAACCCGGTCGACACCACCGGCGCCGGCGACGCCTTCAACGGCGCACTGGCCGCGGCGCTCGCACTGCGTCCGGGCGCGGCATTCGCAGTGCATCTGCGCGAAGCCAACCGCTACGCAGCGCTGTCGACAGAACGCCCCGGCGCGGCGCTGTCGATGCCCCATCGCAGCGAACTGGATCTCCGATTCGCTGGTTGAATTCAGCGGCATGACCACTGTGGCGCACCGCCATATTCTCGACCGAAGCGGGCTTCCATCCCGAACGCCGACTGAGCTTTGAATCGCAGGCCGTCGCGAGCACTACTGTTGCAGCGCTGCAGTCGTTGCTATCGGCAGCTCGATGCTGTAATCCATGCACACGTGTCGTGAAGTCAGGGGAAGCGCCGGCCAGGCTCGATCACTCGGAACTGAAGGGATCCCCTGCCTCACTATGGATACTTGCCATGTCGATTTTGCGCCAAGCTGAAAGCAATACCGTGGACGCCCTCCGCGCTCAACCCAGCATCGACACCCTACGGCAGGGAACGCAAGCCTTGCACTCCCGTCTGGATGGTTTACTCACCGCGTCCGGATCGTTCGATCATCTCTCCGGCTACCGCCGATATCTGATCATGATGCGGAGTTTCTACGCCGAACACGCATGGCTCTACCGCTGCGACCACCCGGGGCTTTGCGGTTTCTTCGACGAATCCCCGATGACCTCGATCCTGCGCGACCTCCAAGATCTCGAAGCGACAGCACCCTTGTTGCGCTGCGCGCCTGAAAGCGCCGAAAACGAGCCTGCCGGCGCATGGGGCCGCGCCTATGTTTTATTGGGGTCCAATCTGGGCGCCAAGGAAATCCTTGCCCGACTGGGTCAATCCAGGATCGCCAACCCGCCATTGCGATTTCTCAACGGGTGCAGGACGTCGGCAACGCGATGGCGTACCTACATGGACGCGCTGAATACGCAAGCCTGGACCGTGAGCCAGGAAGCATCGATGCTGCGTTCGGCGCGGTTTGGATTCAATCGCGCCATTTTGATCGGACAGGACATCTTTGAAGGGGCAAAGCGCACATGACTGACAGCGTTTACGATGAATGCAGCCGTGAGCCCATTCACCTGCTGGGAGAGATCCAACCTTATGGCGTTCTGCTGATCTGCAGGATGGAATCGTGGGTCGTCAGCCACGCGTCCGAAAATGCCGGCGCGCTTTGGGGCATTCCCGCGAAAGATCTTCTTGACAGGGATTTGAGGACATTGCTCGGCAGGGCGGCCTTCCACACCCTCGCCAACGCGGCTTCGGTTTTGCTCAAAGAACGCGAATGTCATAAGGCGTTGGGGGTTCACCTGTTCGAGAGCGACGAAAAACAGTACGACCTCAGCGTGCATCGGATCAAAGGCTGGCTTTACATCGAAATCGAAGTCAGAGAACAGCACTTCCGGCCCAACGACAGTTTTTCCCTGGTGAAATCGCTGGTCTCTGCACTGGTCGGGAGCCGGTCGGCCGACGAATACTTTTCCTTGATCGCGAAACAGATCAGGATGCTCACCACTTTCGATCGGGCATTGATCTACCGCTTCAAGGACGACGGCAGCGGAGAAGTGATCGCTGAATCCTGCCGCCAGGGATTGCCAAGCTATCTGGGGCTGCGCTATCCGGCAGCCGATATTCCGCAGCAGGCCAGGCAACTGTTCGTGGAAAACAGGGTGCGCGCGATCGGAAACGTGGATGGCGATGTCGTTCCGGTGCTGCCCCTGCAAGCGATGCAGGTGTCCAACCCCGACTTGGGCATGACCACGATCCGATCCGTTGCCAGCGTGCATCTGCAGTATTTGCGCAATATGGGCGTCAAGGCCTCGCTGTCGATTTCGATCGTCATCAATGGCGAGCTTTGGGGATTGATCGCATGCCATCACACGGCCGCGAAATGGATCGGTCTGGAACTGCGCGCTACGCTGGACATGCTTGGCTTGCTGTTTTCCCTGCAGATCGACGCCTACCAGCGTTCCGAAATCGCGTCTGCGCTGGAGAAAAAGCGGGACCTGATGCAGTTGACGCTTGCCTCCATCGATCCCGAAGGATCTCTGCATGAAGAGCTCAAGAAGCGCATACCGGCGCTGAAGGAGATGATCAAATGCGATGGCATAGGCTTCTGGATCGACCGCGAGTGGGATTCCGACAACGTCGAACTGTCCGTCGACCAGATCTCGCAGATCGTCGTGGAATTGGACAACAGGAACTTCACCGATATTTTTTCCACGCGCTCGATCGTGGATATCTGCCCGGCGTTCGCGGAAGGAACCCGCGCCCCCGCCGGGATGCTGGTAATGCCCATTTCGCATTCGCCGAAAGACTACATTCTGTTTTTCCGCAGGGAATCTGCATCGCATGTGCGCTGGGCCGGCAGGCCGGACGAATCCAAAACGCGCGACGAAACGACCGGCAGACTGACGCCGCGCGGAAGTTTCGAGGAATGGAAACAGCTGGAGCAGCTGCACAGCGAAGCATGGTCCGATGTGGATATCGCGATCGCCCGTCAATTCCGCGTTTCGGTTCTAGAATTCGTACTGCGCTATGCCGCAATGAGCCAGAAGCAGCGTGAGGCCGCGATACAGCGGCAGACCCTGGTGGTTGCGGAGTTGAATCACCGGGTCAAAAACATGTTGGCCCTGTTCCAGTCTCTGGTCGGGCACGAAAAGGATTTACGCGACTCGACCCTGCAGCTGTATGTGAGCAATCTGCGCGGCAGGATCCTGGCATTGGCGGCTGCCCACGACAATATCACCGATACGCAAAGCAGCAGCCGATCCCTGCGCGCGTTGCTGCAGTCCGAACTCCAGCCCTATCTTGGAAGCGGTCGCCAGGCCGACCTCGCGGGCGACGATGTGATCCTGAAAGCAGAATCATATTCCGTGGTCGCGCTGGTCATTCACGAGATGACGACCAATGCGGTGAAATATGGCGCGTTCAGCGCACAGAATGGCCGGATAGACGTGAGGATAAGCGCCGCTTCGGGCGGCGTCTGCACGATAGACTGGTCGGAAGTCGGCGGTCCAATGCTGTCTCCGGTATCGAGAGAAGGCTTGGGCACGGCGATCATCAAACGGCTCATCCCGCACGAACTGCGGGGCGAAGCGGACGTGACGCTGCATCCGGCGGGTTTGCGCGCGCGGTTCACCCTGCCCGCGGCCGCCATCTACAGTTGGAACACTGGGCTTCCGGCGACAGCCGCGCCCACTGTCAAATCGCCGGCAGGCTCAGCCGAGGCGATTTCGGAAGTGCGTACCGCACTCGTGGTGGACGACAATATGTTGATCGCGATGGGCACCGAATCCATGCTGAGGGATCTGGGAATAGCCAACATCGAAATCGCTTCAGACGTTTCCGACTCGCTGCGGATCCTCGACAGCACAACCATCGACATCGCTATCCTGGACATCAACCTCGGCAAAGAAACATCGCTCTCGCTGGCTGATGCAATGAAAGCGCGCAACATTCCTTTCGTCTTCCTGACCGGCTACAGCGATCTGGTGACGAACATGGAGCGTCATGCGGATGTACCTTCGGTGCGGAAACCCACACACCCACAGGCACTCAGAATCGCCATCAATGCCGTGCTCAAAGCTTGAGCGCCTGCCGCTATCTCGACGCATTCGCGAATGCATTGCGGGGCTTCCAGCGCCGGATCGTCGCATGACGCTTCGCCTGTTTCGGCATGCACCCTGTGTACTGCTGGGCGGCGCTCCATCGCCATCCTGACGACCGTGACCATCATCCCTTCGCCACCGTGGCTCAGGTGAGTGATTGCTGCGACACCGACACGGTCTGGTGCAGCGAATCCCTCACTGCGCAGCCCGGTGCACATATCGGCAAATCCAACAGCCAGCCTTCGAACAGCATGGGCTTATGCCATCGTTCTTGCGATCACGATGCAGGAGGGTACCGCCCAGCGGATGGATATGATGGGAAACGATGGGGCCAGCCAAGGATCCCGGCTGGCCATGTCCTCAGCGCTTCGGCGAAGACGCGCGGTACGCGGCCACAGTCGCATCGATGGCAGTGTCGATGTCTGTGGCGGCCAACCCAAATTCCGCGCAGGTGCGTTCGCTCGACATCAGACACGGCCGATCGAACATATACAGCATCTCGCGCAATTCCCGCATCGCAGGATTGAACAGGCCAATCATCCGCATCATCAACGGCCCCGCGACACTGACGCGTGCCGGATGCGCGCCGCGCGCTGCGATCTGCTCAATCAACCAGCGCAGCGAGGACGGGTTGTGCGACGGCGCATGCCAGATGCTGCCGTAGGCGCGATCCTGCATCGAAAGCGTCACCATCGCCTGGGCGAAATCGGGCAGATAGGTGATCGCATGCGCAACATCTGCGCTGCCGACCACGTAAGCGCTTTTGCCGCTCAATGCGGCGGCTATCACTGCATTGCCCACACTCGACTGTTCGACACCGGGGCCGAAGAAATCGGCAGCCCGGATGATCGTCGTACGCAGACTGCCCTGTCCATTCAGCGCCATCAAACGTTCGGCTACATCCTGGCGGACACTGCCTTTGATCGAACAGGGGCGATACGGGCTGTCTTCGGTATAAGCGGTCGAGCTCTGGCCCAGCGCATACAGATTGTCGGCATAGACAATGTCCACGTCCTTGCCACTACAGGCCGATGCGATGCCGTCGGCAATTGCGGGAAATTCTTTTTTCCACAGCCAATACGCCGGCGCGACGCATACATAGAGCGTGGTCGGGCCTGAAAGGTGTTCGGCAAGCTGGCGCGGATCGCGAAGATCGCACACCGCCGAATCCCAGCCATCCGCTTTTGTGCCCGAGCGGCTCAACACTTTTGCACGAATTCCGCGCGACGCAAGCAGATCGGCGACGCCTCGGCCCAGCACACCCGCACCTGCCACCACATGCTGCACATTCGACATTCCAATCTCCATTTCGAACAACAAAATATTCACGCAATGCAATCTGCAGATGCCAACAGCGAAGAGCGCGTCAAAAAATCGAGTAACTCAATACAGATCGGAGTATGCGGACGATCGCACCGATCAGCGCCTTGTCCAGACCGACGATACCTGATCAGCCCATCAAGAGTGTATCAAGTCGGTGACGCACATCCGCGATGACTCTGGACTGGACCTTGTGAATGAAGAAATGACCGCCGTTGTACTCCAGCAGCTCGAAAACCCCATGCGTATAGAACTGCCACTGCGCGCTGTCTTCGGGCGAGCAATGCACATCCCGTCGCCCGGCCATGGCATAGATCGGCATGGAGATGGACGGCACCGGAGGTGCAGACGGCGCCTGAATATACCAGTGATCCAACAGCGCGAAGTCGGCGCGTGCAGTGGGCAGCATGAGCCGCATCATGTCCGGATCAGCGAGCACTTCCTCCGGCGTACCGCCGAGACTGCGCAATTCGCTCATGAAATCCTCATCGGTCATACTGCCGACCGGATGTCGCTTGCCGGGTGAATGCGGCGCTTTGCGGCCAGAAAGGAACATGCACTCGGGTAACGGCTGGCGTCTGCGCGCAAGCTCATTGGCCACCGCATGCGCCAGCAGCGCACCCATGCTGTGGCCGAAGAAAACGAATTTCCTGACGTCGGCGGCCGCATACACCGCATCGGCAATATCCTGGACCATCAGATTGAAATCTTCGATCACGGGATGGCCCAGGCGATTTCCCCTTCCGGGCAGTTGGATGGCAATCAGCTCATAGCGATCGTCGAAATAAGCCGACCAGTCTCTGAACACGGATGCGCTGCCGCCTGCATACGGAAACAGGAACACACGCATGCGCAGCCGCTGATCGTTCCGCTTGGACAGCCGATGCAGATAATGACTGTCCGCACTCATTGTGCTGGTGAGAGTCGTTGAAGCTTGCGATGCAGACATAATCTGAGTCCTAGAAATAAACCCGAATTCCGGCGAGCACCGAGTAACGCAACAGCTGGCCGAAATCCGATCGCTCACCGCCGGTATTGAATGCGCCCAGGGCGAACGCCTGTACACTGCCGGTGAGGTAATAATCCGCTGAAAAAGAAAATGTTCCGCCACTCCCCGAAGAAAGCGACTGCGTCCAGCGCACAGCAAGGTCACCCTTGTCGTTCCATTCATTGCGGGACATTTGTATGAACGCGACATCGCTTCCCAGATACGGAAGACCCGGTGCGAGTGCCGTTCCCAGCAACTGCGCTGCTTCGGCGGATCCTGCGCCTCCAGCCATGAACACCGTCGCTGCCTGAGAGACTGCGGCTTCATAAGCCTTGCGCTCACTGCGGTCATAACCTTCATTACCGGTCAGGAATTCGACAGTACCCGTCCATCCGGATTCAAAGGTGTAGGCGCCGCCGATCAGAGCGGTATACGCCGAATTAGACCGGTCCAGTTTTCGACGTTCCAACCGCCAATCGAGCGACGATCCACCTGTCGTTGGATACCAGCCCCGTAAACCCCGGCCGTATGCGGCGTCTGCATACAGCAAAACAGCTTTTGAAAAAATAAACGTCCCATATCCACCGATGCGGGTTACACCGTCGTCAGTTCGAGACGCCACGATTCCACCGCTGGTCACATCACCCACCCAGTCCATCTTGAGTGCCGTGGTGGGCACGTAGTTGGCTTTATCCGGCTGCAAACGGCCATCGCGGAAGTTCCGCACAAGCGTCACCGTAAGGTTGGGATTGATATAACCGCCAATTTGATAGTTGTCCTTTCCATACAATTCACGGACTGGATCTGTCTTGCCGGTATCAAAGTAAAACGGATTGCTGGGGGATGCATAAAAGCCGCTTCCCCACATCAGCACTTCACGGCCGACACTTGCGAACGCACGCGCACCCAATGCACACCGGAAGACCCCAGAATTCACGAACACTTCCGTAGCTCGCTCTGGCTCAGAAAGCCCAGCCGACTCGGTATAGGTCACATGTCGGCCACGAAGACGCACTTTCCCATCGCAAGCGTCAGCATCGAGCGAAACATCGATCCTCAGTTCGGCGTTCACCTGCTGGTCCGGGATCCGCGCAAAGACGTTGCCTGGATTGAGATCGCTAGCGGGCTGACGATCGAATTCAGTTAAATACAGGAGCGCCTGACCATTTGATGAAAAACGATCAAAGACAGATTTTTTTTCTTCGTCGAGACTAGACGGTTCCAAGTCGGAACCATCCTCTGATGCTGGATCATTAGGCGAACTTTCTTCCTGTTCTGTTGGCTCTGTTTGCGCGGCTGCCATACAAGGCATGATCAGGAGCAACGAGGCAATCATCCGCGATACATAAAAAGAACAGTTACTTTGGCGCATGGTATGCAGATCCTGACCTGGCAGCGAGGCGAAAATCATCGCATCAGTCGCGAAACGCTGAACATGTCCATAGGGAAGGGTCCGACTTTGATCTTTGAATAATCAAGAACCGAAACCTTGTCGTTATCGTAGTTATCCCGAATGGTCATACGGCTGACGAACGGAACTTTTTTTCCATCGACAGGAATGGTGTTTTTCGTCTCGAAAACAGCTGTTTTGAAGATTTTTCCGGATACCGTCATGAATTCGGCTTTGACAGGCAGGACGTTGGCTTGGGACACCCAATAGATGATTTTGTCGTATGTGACAAAATGGCTTTTTCCTTTGAGCTCAAGAACATAGACCGGCTCGCCTTCGAAGGAGTCCATGCGAATGATTTTCGCGTTGTAGTCCCTGAGATAATTGGTAGACGCAATATCTCCATTCGCGGCGGGCCCTATCAGTTTCTGACGACTGGAAATGGAAACCGGTTTTTGCAAGTCCGGGCGTCCGTACCACATGTTGCGCCCAAGCTGCAGCAGTCGCCCGCCGGCAGCACGCGCGGGAAAGATAGTCTCGGCGACACTATTGTCGCCCGACGCCTTGACCAGCAGCTTTCTTACGTTTTCGCCCGTGTCGGGGTCCATTGCGGTGATCTTGAGCTCCCATTGAATGCCCGCCATTCCGCCGCCCCTGGAGCGATCAGTGATTTTCAGGATCTCCTCGGCTGACAGCGTTCCTGCGGCGTGCGCAACCGTGCCGAACAGAAGAAGCACTGTAATCGCCAGAATGCTTGAATATTTCATTTCTAAACTCCTTGATGCCTGATAGATAGACAATGACGACGCGAGACTTTTCTCACTGTACGCACAATATTCCAAGAACGATCAAGTCGAATACAGGAACCATCCATTGATAGGTTCCTGTATCGATTGCATTCAGAAGTGTTTATGTATGCGCGAGAGCATCGACGATTTTCAAGCGACCCGCTTTCAGCGATGGCAACACCGCGGACAGAATGGAAAGCAGGATCACGACGCTTGCCACTGCGGTGATCTGCGGCCATTCCAGGTCTACCAGCAGCGCAACCGCATACGATGAGTTCGGCGGTGTGTAGGTTATCCCGGCATGGTTGACGATCATCGCAACTGCGAAGGTCACGAAGGCCCCCAGGACCGTGCCGACAATCGCAAGCCAAGCAGATTCATAAGCGAACAGCTTGACCACGCCTCCTGTGCGCATACCGATTGAGCGCATGGTTCCAATTTCGCGCGTCCTCTCGACCACAGTCATGGCAATCGTGTTCGCAATACTCATCACCGCAATGACGAAGACGATAACCGCGATGAAGCTGAAGATCATGTTGAACAGATTCCGGACTTGCAGATAGAAACTGGAAAGCTCCTGCCAAGTTTTGATTTCGACGTCATAGCCTGCCGCCTTCAACTTCGCCTGCAGCTCTTCTCTTTTGCTCAGCGTCAGCTTTTCATCATCGAAAAGCACAACGAATTTCTCGATTTTGTCCGTATCCAGAAGCGTCTGGCTGAACGAAAGCGATGCGACCATGTACTTGTCGTTGGTTCCGGCGTTGCCGGTATTGAATACGTTGACGATCTCGCCATCCAGCGCATTGGCTTGGCCATCCAAGGTGCTGGAAAGCAAAGTGATGGTATCGCCGACCTTGTAACCAAGAAGTCTGGCCAGATCCGAAGATACCGAGATGCCGTAAGAACGTCCGGTCATGAGTCGGCCGCCAACCCCCTCTTCCAAGCCCTCGCGCAAGGCTTCGGCATGCTCAGGCACGATGCCCTCGCCGATGAAGATAGTGGATATCTGGCCGTTGGATGCCAGACCACTGATCGAAATCCGCGGCGAAACCAGCTTCACTTGGCCTGAGTCCCGAATGATTTTCGAAACTTTCCTGCCCTCTTCGGCGTTGAACATGTATTTGTTGGGGCGCAGCTTGCCTTCGAGCAGCATCCCGGTCTTGTAGATCGTCAAATGCCCCAGACGTTCCCCTGAAACCGCCTGTGTCTGCAGCCCTTTGTATACGTTTGATATGTAGCCGCCGAATAGATTGACCGCAGCAAGGCCCATGGCTACCGCAGCGATTGTGGCGATACTGCGTCGACGGTTGCGAAGTACATTTCTAAGCGCAAGTATGAACATATTCATATCAAGCGCTCCTGTTTTCGATGAGGCCGTCGCGCAAGTGGATCACTCGGGACATATAGCGCAGAATCCTTTCGTCGTGGGTCGAGAAAACAAACGTACAGCCCTTTTCAGACTGCAACTTGGCAATGAGCTCCATGACCTTGATGCTGGTTTCGGTATCCAGATTCGCTGTCGGCTCATCGGCAATGATCAGCCGCGGATTGTTGATCATTGCGCGCGCGATCGCGACGCGCTGGCGCTGCCCGCCACTCATGCGATCGGGGTAAGCATTCATCTGCTCGGTCAGACCTACCGCGTTCAGCAGCTCTGTAGCGCGATCCATGCCTTCCCGCGAATCGTTTCCCTGAAGACTCAAAGGCAGCATGACGTTTTCATGCGCTGTCAATACCGGAATCAGATTGAAATTCTGGAAAATGAACCCGATGAAATCGGTCCTCATGTCGGCACGCTGGCGCGCGCTGATCGTATTCAAAGACTTTCCAGAGACCTGCACATTTCCTGAAGTGGGATCGTCGAGCAAGCCCACGATATTCAGCAAAGTGGACTTGCCGCTTCCCGATGGTCCGCAGATAGCCAGCATTTCACCTTTCTGGATCTCCAGATCGATGCCGCGAAGCGCTTCGACATTGACGCGCCCCTGCATATAGTTCTTCTTCACGCCAGCCATACTTATCAAAGTCGTATGAGTTGTTTGGGCGTGACCGGAAACCTCTCCGGTTTTTA
The DNA here is from genome assembly GCA_031419075.1 of Lysobacterales bacterium. Lineage (GTDB taxonomy): Bacteria > Pseudomonadota > Gammaproteobacteria > Xanthomonadales > Xanthomonadaceae > Lysobacter_I. The sequence continues at coordinate 22,913 of JANOKD010000053.1, read as the reverse complement.
ATGCATTCGGCAACTCGGTGCCGCTCAATACTTTTTCCATCAACATGAAGATTCCCTTTACTCTTGTTTTTCGTACATTCAGACGTGCGGCATTCATACCGCATGGAGTGCTGTCTCGTTCTGACCCGTTCTCAGTGCATCGTCATCATGTCCGCTTGCGCCGTAACCGTCGGCTTCAGGAAAACGTCCCGCAGCGCTATTTCGATTTTAAGATTGTGTCTGAGCGAGACCATCAGCTTGATCGCCATCATCGAATCGCCGCCCTGGGAGAAAAAGTCGGTTTCAGCGCAGACTTCGTCAATACTCAATATCTCCCGCCATATTTCAGACACGCGTTTCTCGTTTTCGGTTCTCGGCGCAACGAACGCCTGTTCGGAATTCCATCCAGAATCCACGGTGGGCAAAGCGCTTCTGTCGACTTTTCCATTGGCGCTCAACGGCAGACTTGCGGTTTGCTGCAAGCTTGGTGGAACCATGTATTCCGGCAGACGCTCGCGCAGGAACGATCTCAGCTGCGCCGGCTCAAGCTCGAATCCCGGGTTAGTACAGAAAAACCCGACCAGACGTTTTTCGGACAGGCGCTGGCCTTGACAGACAATGACTACATTGCGTATTGCGGGATGCTGCAGCGCCGCCGCTTCGATTTCACCCAGCTCGATCCTGTGCCCCTGGACTTTGACCTGCTCGTCTTCACGGCCGAGGAATTCAATATTTCCGTCGGGCAGCAGGCGGCCCGTATCGCCGGTTCGATACAGTCGCTGTCCGCTTCTGGGGTGGGAAATGAAAGCGGCGTTGGTGCGCTCAGAATCGCCCCAATAGCAGCGCGCAAGCCCGATCCCGGCGATGTAAATATCGCCGGTGACCCATGTCGCGCATGGCTCAAGCTGGTAGTTGAGGACGACAACGTCCTGCCCGCTCATCGGCCGACCGTATGGAATGCTCGTCCAGTCGCGACCCACCTGCTCGATGGGATACCAGATCGACCAGATCGAGGCTTCCGTAGCTCCGCCCAGACTCATGGTTGCAGATGAGGGCAGCGATGTTCGAATACGGTCGGGAAGGTTCACCGGAATCCAGTCGCCGCTGAGCATGACATGGCGCATGGCCGGCAGCGTGGTTTGTATTCTTTCAAGATAATCCACGAGCAGTCCACACAAGGCCGGAACCGAGTTCCATATCGTGACACCGTGCTTTTCCGACAACTCGACCCAATGCGACGGATCCAGCCGTCGGTCGTTGTGCGGCATTACGATCGCCCCGCCAGCATGCAATGTCCCGAAGACGTCGTAAACGGACAAATCGAAATTCAAAGCGGAGACGGCCATGATGCGATCTTTGGGCCCGACTTCAAGCTCGCGATTCACGTCCAATATGGTGTTGACCGCGCCCTGATGTTCGATCGCGACACCCTTGGGCTTTCCGGTGGATCCGGATGTGAATATCACGTAGGCCAGGTCGTCATGGCGGTGATTCTTTTCCGCCATGAGGATATCGACCGGGGATTTGCAGCCTGCATTCAATGACAGTACGCAATTCACTTCGTGATCGAGCATCGTGTCTGCCAGATCGTCGGTCGTTACGATTGTCCGCACGCCGCCTTCTTTAAGCAAAACTTCGATGCGGCCTGGAGGCAGGCTTGGGTCGATCGGCAGATAAGCAGCCCCGCTATTCATGACACCCAGCACGGCTGCAACCTGCTGCCAGCCCTTGTTCATGGCAACCGCAACCAGCTCGCCGCGTTCGACGCCTTTTTGGGTAATCGCCGAGGACACCCAGGCAGCGTGTTCGGACAACTGACGGTAGGTCATTTCGCCATCTTCAGAAATAACCGCAACCGCATCCGGATTGCGTACTACGCTCTCGATGAAGATAGAGTCGAGCGTCTGTTCATGTGCAAGTTTCGGGGCAACAGGCGCGGGCAGGCAAGGCGCATACAGATCCAGCGCGTTCTGGTTCCACATGGCGTCGTTTGTCGACAGGTTTTCGACAAGCTTCCAGAACGACTCGAACATCGCCTCGATCAAGCCCGCAGGGTAAAGCTCGATGACCACGTCCCAGTTGCAGAACAATACCTGGTCGTCTTCCCATACGCCGCAATCCAGCCACACTTGCGATGTCTGGGTCACGCCGTCGCGGTACATCGGCACCAGGGGGAATTCAGGCAACCGCTTGGGTATCGGAACGATCAAAGCACTGGTGAATACGACGGGCATTTTTGCGCGTGTAGCGCCACCTCGGCTACGCGTCAGATCGCGCAGCACCTGCACGCCGCTGATATCGTTGTGCTCAAGATCGTTCCACAGATCGCCCTGCACTTTACGTGCGCGTTCGACGAAGCTTTGTTTGATCGACTGGTCGACGCCCAACAGGGTCAGCGATGTGAATTCGCCGACGATGTCGTTGACCTGCGGGTGCATGGCATGACGACTCAGAAACGTGAGATTCAAAGAGAATGCTGGCGAACGGCTGTAGGCTGCCAGCACTTCGGCATAGGCCGCCAACATGAGGCCGGTTGGAGTCAGGCCTGCCCGCACCGCTTTTTGCTTGAGCCGGCTCCACGACTGACTGTCGAGCGATGCATGCAGACGCGTGAATCGTGGTGTCTTCAACAGCGATGGATCCATGGCCATCGGCAGCATCGGCGATGGCGCGAGGGTCTCGACCCGTTTGCGCCAGTAGGTCAAAGCTTTCGCATAGCGGTCGGTCTTGCGCAGCTTTTCTTCCGCAACCACGTAGTCGCGGAAATTCAGCTCCAGCGGCACAGGCTCATGGTCCGGATACATGTAGAACTTCACCAACTCCTCAAGGATGATGACGAAGCTCCACACATCGAAAATCAGCGCGTCGTTGCTGAAGTGGATCCGCGCTTTTTTGTCCGGCAGCAAAGTCACTCGAAGGTCGAACACCGGCCACTGGTGCACGTTGAGCATCTGATGGGACATCTCGTTGCGCACGGACTCCAGACCTGCCTGCACTGCCTGAGGGTCGGATTTTCTCAGGTCCATGACCGATACTTCGTATTCGGGGACCGACTCCAGAACCTTCTGGGTGCCATCGTGCTGGATTTCGGCACGAAGCATGTCGTGACGGCGAACGATCTTGTTCCATGAGTTCTGGAACTTCATCGTATCGATTTCATTGGTCTCCATTTCATCATAGCTGTGGATACTGACGTTGCCGAATTCGAAAACCTCATTGCGGCCCAGCCAATACGCCTGCTGGACTTCGGTCAGCGCGAACGGCTCATAACGGGATGCCGGGTCAGGCACGATCAACGGCAGCGCATTGATCGTGTTGTCGTACGCCTCTCGGTTACCCTGCAACTCGCTGATGGCTTGGGCCAGACCGGCGATGGTCGGATTGGAAAACAATGCCTGAAGATTCAAATCGACATTGAATACTTCGCGGATGCGGGACATCACCTGGAAGGCCATGAGGGAATGACCGCCAAGCACGAAAAAGCTGTCGTTGACTCCGACTCTCGGGATATTGAATATCTCGATGAAGATCGTCGCCAGCATCTCCTCAGTCAATGTGCGCGGCGATACGAAAGATCGCTGCATTTCAGCCTTGAGACTGTCGTCTTCCGGCAGCTTTTTCCGATCGACCTTGCCGTTCGAAGTTAGCGGAATCGAATCGATCCGGACATATGCCGTCGGCAGCATGTAGGACGGCAGGTACTCGGCCAGCTGCTCGTTGATGGTTCTGATGGATATTTCCCGCTCCGGCTCACACACGACATAGGCCACCACGCGTGCATTCGCGCTGTCTTTGTCGCGTACGACGACCGCGCACTCACGGAAACCCATGCGCGTACGCAGCGCGATCTCGATCTCGCCCAACTCCACCCGCATACCGCGGATCTTGACCTGATCGTCCTTCCGACCGACCAGCTCCAGTGTTCCGTCGGTGCGCAGACGCCCCATATCGCCCGTTCGGTAAAATACGCCGCTCGTGCCATTCGCTTGCGAAAAATCGACAAACTTCTCTTCAGTGAGCTGGGCGCGGTTGATGTAACCGGCACCGACGCCAGCACCACCGACGCAGATTTCGCCGGCAACACCGTCCGGAAGCATTTGCAGATTCGTGTCGCAGATCAGGATTTTAACCCCGGAAAACGGACCACCCACCGGTACCGGCGCGCCATCCGACATGCCCTTGGTATCGCCATAAAAATACGTCGAGTCGATGGTCGCTTCGGCCATCCCGTACGAATTGACGAGCTTTGCATCCTTGTCGAGCAGCTTGATGTATTCCCTGTATTCGCCCACATACCATGCATCCGATGCGACTACGAGGATACGGACGAAGCTGAGAGTCTTGTTGTGCGCGAACAGGTAGTCCGCGAAATTGCGGAAAACCCCTGGGACGAATTCCGCAAAATCCACGCCTTCACGCGCCATCAGCGCATGCATCTTGTCGGGCGCTGCGTAGAGTTCGTGAGGGCAGATAACAAGGGTTTTGCCGGAACCCAGCGCCCGCACCAGGTCGCCGCAGAACACGTCGAAGGGCAGACTCGCCATTTGCAGATGGGCGTTCAACGAATCGAGTCCGTATGCGCGCTCCCAGCCGTAGTAGGCGTTCATATAATTGCGGTGCGAGATACGCACGCCCTTGGGCGTTCCGCTTGTGCCGGACGTATACACCGCATAGGCCAGATCATCGCCATCGATCTGGATATCGAGGGCGAACATCGACGTTGAGCTGAGTTCCTCCGCATGCTCGGCCAGATCCAGACGGGGACAATCGATGCTGACGGTCGAGCTGCGGCTTTTTTCGTCTGTCACCACGCAGGCGATGCCCGCATCCTCTGCCAGGAATTTAAGTCGCTCTGCGGGATAGGTTGGCTCGAGACCCACAAATGCAGCGCCGGCTTTCATGACCCCCACTACAGATACGATCAGTCTGATCGACCTGTGCAAAGAGACCCCAACCAAATCTCCTTTCTTGACGCCACGCTTTATCAGCGCACGCGCGATCGCATTCGATCTTGCTTCGAGTTCCGCGTATGAGAGCGCTTTCTCACCTTCGCGTACTGCGATCTGATGCTTGTTGTGTTCATGCCTGAGCCGCAGCAGACCGACGAAATCGGTGTAGGGCATTGATTGTTCGCCGGCCAACAGCCGTTCCCGAACAAGATCAAGCTCTGGACTTGTCATCAGCTGGATGGTGCCGATCGCGGCATCAGGTTGCGCGATCACCGATTCGGCGATCTGCAGGAAATGGCCCGCCAGTCTTTCGATGCGCTCCGCTTCGAACAGCTCGGTGCTGTATTCGAATATGAAGTTCGTTTCAAACATGTCCAACGACAGATCGAACTTGGACGTGCCGCAATCGACGTCGAGATAGACGATTTCCAATCCGCCGCCGTTGACCTTGGACAAGGCGTTCTGATAGGTATAAAGCACCTGGAAGATGGGATTGACGCCTGCGATGCGGTTCGGATTGACCGCCTCGACGATGGCATCGAATGAAATATCCTGATGCTCGAACGCATCGAGGCTGGCGCGCTGCACACTGGACAGGACTTCCCGGAAGCTCATCTTCGAATGCACATCGCTTCTGATCGGCAGTGTGTTGACGAACACACCGATCATGCCCTGCATCTCGGCGTGCTCACGGCCGGAGATCGGAGTACCCACGATCAGATCATTCTGGCCCGTATAGCGGTGCAGCACGATTTTCAGCAGCGACAGGAACGCCGCGTAAGGAGTGGCGCCCTGCGACCTGGCCAGCGCCACGATCGCATCGAAGGTGCTGCGAGGCATCGACTTCTTGCAGATGGACCCGCGATAACTGGGGCTGTCCGGCCTGGCGTGATCGCTGGGAAGCTCCATGATCGGCAGCTCGCCGCTGAGGTATTCGCGCCAGAATTCCGACTGTTTCTTCGCGGTTTCTGCCGCGCCTTTGCGATTGCGCCATGCCACATAATCGCTGTATTGATTTTTGACTTTCGGCAGCGTGCTCGCATCCGCGCGCCCGTCCAGGCCATAGGCATAGGACTGGAACAGCTCTTTTGCGAACAGACCCAGCGACCAGCCGTCGAACACGATGTGGTGGAAGCTCATGATCAGGATGAAGCTTTCTTCCGAAATCGGAAGCAGCCTGATGCGCCAGGCAGGCCCACATTCGAGATCGAAGGTCTGCAGCATGGTCTCTCTGGCTGCGATATTGATGGCTTTATCGGTATCGTACGCATCGATCGAGCTTCTTTCGATAATCGCATGGTCGAGCTTCACTTCTGCGGAGATCCGCTGCAACGGACTGCCCTGCGCATCGACATGGAACGTCGTGCGCAGGATTTCATGCCGTTCGCATACCGCGGAGAGCGCTGAGACCAGGCGGGCATAGTCCAGACCGCCTTTGACTTCGAACACTGCGGGGATGTTGTATGCGCTGCTGCCTCCGTCGAGTCTGGACATGATCCACAGACGTTTCTGCGGCGGAGACAGCTCGCACTCATGGACTTCTGCCCGGATCATGCCGCTTTCCACGGGCGCACGCTTGGTCTCGAGTTTCCTCTTGAGCGCACGGCGCTGATCGGCACTGAGGTTGCCTATTTTTTTCGCCAAACTATCCATGTATATAAATCCGCTTAGACAACGTCAAGTAGGAGTGTTTCGATTTCGGCTTCGGTGAGACCTTCGATCTCATCGATGATTCCGGACAGGTCTTCGTCGGTATCCACGTATCGTTCAGCATCCAGCGATGCGGACAGCGTGGCGGAAATGGTGACGATGCTGGCGCCTTTGAGCAGATCGATGATCGCGTACGCGACCTTGAAGGATTGCTCGATCCGATTCTTGACCTCGATCGCCATCATCGAATCCAGACCGCGATTGCTGAGATTGTCGGTGTCGGCGATTTTGGCCGAGTCGACGCGCAGCACCCGACACACCAAGCCTCTGACATGCTCCTGGATGATCGCGATCCGCTTGTCCGGATCGAACTCCTGACGCAGCGCAAACAGAACATCGGCTTTGACCGCATCGCTTTGCTGTTCGGTCAGCGCGCTCTGCTCGGCTGCGATCAGGTCCCTCAGCATCGGTGCAGCGATACCCAGCGGACTGGTGTCGCCGACGGTCGTCCAGTGCGCCCCGATGACGATCGCCTGGGCGACGCTGTCGCTCATCAGCCAACCCATCGCCTGACAACCCTGTTCGGCGGTCATCGGATAGAAGCCGCGATTGTTGAAATACGTGATCAGGTCGAGCTTGGTGGCCATGCCCACATCGCCCCAAGGGCCCCAATTCACGCTGAGCGCAGGCAGGCCCTTCGCGCGGCGCAGATGCGACAGCATATCCAGCGAGGTATTGGCGGCTGCGTAATTGCCCTGCCCGATCGAAGTGACCAGTGAGGCCACCGACGAGAACATGACAAAGAAATCCAGTGCTATCCCCGCAGTTGCATGGTGCAGATTCCAGGCACCCATCACCTTCGAGGGGAATACCGACATGAATTCTTTTTCATCGGTTTCAGCGATTAGTCTGGGATAGGCGACGCCCGCGGAATGGATCACACCGCGCAGCGGTGGCCTTCCCTCGTCGTGCAGCCGGCCGATCAAGGCAGACAGCGCGTCGCGATCGGACACATCCACCGATTCGGTCAGCACGCTGGCTCCCATGCGTTCCAGGGCGATCACGGCGGCCACTTTCAGATAGGCCGGATGATCGGCCGCAAGGCGTGCCCAGGTTCCGCGCGGCGGCAGCGATTCGCGGCCCAGCAGCACGAGATGGCGTGCACCGCGGGCGACCATCCAGCCGCTGATTGCGATGCCCAGCGCGCCCAGACCACCGGTAATCAGGTAGGACGCATCGGCCCTCAACGACGGCGGAACCGGCAGGCTAGATTCGACGGTGCAGTCGGCAAGCCGCAAACAGAACCGACGCCCCTCGCGGAATGCGATCTGATCTTCATCCCGCTGTGCCGCGGTGCATTCAGCAACGATCATCGCCGCGTCGTCTGCGGACTTGTCCGCGCCAAGATCGATGATTCCGCCCCACAGATCGATATGTTCGTAGTGACCGAGCACTCTTGCCAGGCCCCATACACTGGCGCTGAAAGGCTCCGGCGCATCGCCGGCGACGACCGGCTGGCTTCCGCGGGTGACGATCCACAGTTTCGGCTTGTCGATCGTGTTCAGCGCCGCCAGCGTCTTGGTCACGTTGAGCGTGGCGATACACGATGCGCGCAGAATCGCTTCGATTGCGCTTTGGTCAGGCTCGGCTGCGCGGTCTTCATGGCAGGCATCCAGGTGGATGACGCCCTTGAGCATGCCATTGCTGTTGGCGGCGGCAATCATCGTCCGCCATTCATCGGCACTGCCGACGTCGAATGCATGCGCGTCGATATGCGTCGCTTTGTTTCCGGCCTGTTCCAAAGCAGCCACGATCTCATTGGCCAGCGGTCGTGAACCGCCGTATACGATCCATTGACCGGCGGCAGCAGGTTCTCCACTGTCGCTGCGCGCGATCTCGAGCCAATCCGGCTTGTAAAGTCTTTGCTGCCTAACGGTGAAAGCGGCTTTTTCGCCACCCAGCGAACGCGCTTTGCAGCCGACGATTTCCAGCAGCAGCTCGCCCGCTGCATCAAACATCCGGATATCGCCAGACAGACCGCCGCTGTCGACCGCGGTGAGGGCCGCATGGATCCACACTTCCTGCGGAATCCTGCTCATCACCCGGCCTTCGCTCACGCCTGTCGGCATGTACACGGTGGAGCCGTCCTTATCGAAGGGCAGCGCCGCCGCAAGCACCTGGAAGCACACGTCCAACAGCGCAGGATGGATACAAAAGTCATCAAAATTGTGATGCAGCGGCTGCGGCACCACGACTCTTGCCACGGCTTCGTTGTGGCCTTGATGCAGCCCCGCGATACCGCGGAAAGTCGGGCCGTATTCCAGGCCCATGTTCTCGAAATGCAGATAGCATTCTTCGACCGGAATTTCGCGGTCGCAGCGCGCGGTCATCGCCTTCAAATCCTGCTTGGCAGGACGGCCGCTGTTGGTGGTCAGCATCTTGCCGCTGCAGTTGGTGTGCCAGCCGCTCTGGGCATCGCCGTAACTGCTGCTTGCGATGCTGAAGCAGTAAGTCGCCGGGTCGACGCTGATCCGCAGGGTGACGGGTGCATCCGGTATCAGATACAGCGCGCGTTCGAAGACGACATCCTTGAGCTCGACGACCGCAAAATCGCCGAACAGGCTGCGGGCGGCGAACAGCGCCATCTCGATATAGCCGGCGCCCGGGAACACCACGGACCCTTCGATGCAGTGGTCCTGCAGGAACGAGAGCGTGTCGCGGTCCAGATCCACTTCCCAAGTGGGAATCTGCGTATCGGCGCGACTCGAGAGAATCGGATGCAGCGGTGAATTCTGCCGGCTGGCTTTGGAGAGCTCGGATTCATGCCAGTAGGTTTCGTGCCTCCACGCATATTTCGGCAGGCTGACGTGCCGACCTGCGCCCAGCAGCGTTTCCCACGGCAGCGCGAGTCCCGCGCAATACAGCGCGCCCAGCGCATGCCGCACTTGCCGCGCTTCGCTGTGATCGCGATGCAGGGTTTCCACCACCAGTGGTTCCTTGCCGATGGCGAGCGCAGACTCCTGAATCGAGCCCTTCAGCACAGGATGCGGCGCCATTTCCACGAAGCAGGCGTGGCTTTCGTCCAACAGCAGCTGGATCGCTTCGAGGAAAAGCACCGGCTGACGGACGTTCTTGTACCAGTATTCGGCGTCCAGTTCGTCGCCGTAGACGCGCGTGCCGGTCACGGTCGAATACATCGGAATGCGCGCCTGGCGCGGCACGATACCGGCGAGTGATTCGTGCAGCGGTGCCTGCAATGGCTCCATGAAAACGCTGTGATACGGCACGTCCACACGCAGGACTTTTGCGAACGCGCCGCGCTCTTCGAGCGATGCCCTGAGTTGTTCGATGCCGTCGACGCTGCCGGCGACAGTGACCGCCGTGGGGCTGTTGATCGCGGCGAGACTCAACGAGGGGTCGTTCAGTGCAGCGATCGCATTGAGCGTCTCTTCGGCAGAAAGACCGACCGCCAACATCTTGCCTTGTCCAGCAGTGGTGTGCTGCAGGCGACTGCGGTGCAGCACCACACGGATGGCGTCCGCCTCGGTGAGGCATCCGGATACGAACGCGGCAGCCGGCTCGCCGGCGCTGTGACCGACGATCGCGGACGGCTTCACGCCCCAGGAGTCGAACAGCTCCGAAAGCGCGACCTGCACGATGAAGTTGGCCGGCTGTGCGATGTCGGTCCTGGCGATCTTCGAATGGGTCTGGCTCGCCATCATTTCATCAAGAATCGACCATCCCGATTCGGCCTCGAACGCTGCCGCGAGCCGATCAACAGTGGCTCGGAAGATCGGCTCTTCCCGATACAGCGACTGACCCATGCCCCACCATTGCGGACCCATTCCCGAGTAGACGAAGACAGGACCTTGGCCGATCGCGTCGACATTCACGCTGCCAGCAGTCAGCCCTTGGGCATGCTCGCCGTTGGCAAGCGCGCGCAGCGTCTCGACCATCTCGGCCCGATCACCGGCCACCAGCATGGCGCGATGCGGGTGATGCTCGCGACGCATCGCAGCGGTCCACACGATGTCGTTCAATGCCTCATCGGCCAACGCTCCCCCTTGATCGATCGCATCCGCGTATCGGCCAGCGAGGGTTGTCAGCGATGCCTCATGCCGGGCGGTAAGCGCCAGACAGAACAGTCCCTGTTCGACACCATGCTCGACAGTGCGCGCCTGCGGCGACTGACTGAGAACCGCGTGCGCATTCGTGCCGCCAAAGCCGAACGAATTGACCGAAGCCACCAGATCGCGCGAACGCGCGGGCAGCGCGGTGATCGCGTCGGCCACTTTGAGCTTCAGCGCGGGGAGATCGATCTTCGGATTCGGCGATACCAGATGCAGGTGTGGCGGCACCTGACGATGACTGAGCACCAGCGATGCTTTGATCAGGCCTGCGACGCCCGCCGCGGCTTCTGTATGGCCGAAATTGGTTTTGATCGATCCGATCAGACAGGGGTCACTCGCATCGCGCCCCTCGGAAATAACGCTGCCGATGGCATTGGCTTCGATCGGATCGCCCACCGGCGTGCCGGTGCCGTGGGCTTCGACATAATCGATATCACAGGGCGCGATACCTGCTTTAGCGCATGCCTGGCGCATCAGTTTCTGTTGCGCATCGCCGCTGGGTACGGTCAATCCATCGCTGTGTCCATCCTGATTGACGGCGGTGCCGCGAATCACGGCATAGATATGATCCCCAGCCGCTTCGGCATCGGCAAGACGTTTCAGCACGACAATGCCCGCGCCTTCACCACGCACATAACCGTCCGCGCGTGCGTCGAACGCGCGCGAGCGCCCGGTGGGCGACAACATGCCGGCGCGCGATTCGGCGATCGTATAAGCCGGGCCAAGCAGCGCATTCACGCCGCCGGCCACCGCGACTTCGGATTCATAGGCATTCAAACTGTTGCATGCGAGATGCACCGCAACCAGCGAAGAGGAGCATGCGGTGTCGAGCGCGATTGACGGCCCCTGGAAACCGAAGACGTACGACAGACGATTGGCCAACAGGGTCATCATCGATCCTGTCGCGGTATGCGGTTCGACCGAGCGATATTCCGCCCCACCCAGCTGCATCAACATGTAGTCAAGCGTGAATCCGCCCATGAACACGCCGACCGGCGTGTTTTTCAGCGTCGCGGGCACTGTCCCTGCATCTTCAAGCGCTTCCCAGCAGACTTCCAGCAAAAGACGCTGCTGCGGGTCCATCAGCTCGGCTTCGCGCGGCGAGATGCCGAAAAAATCTGCGTCGAAACCGGCGATATCGTTGACGAATCCGCCCCAGCGCGTCGCGGACTTTCCGGAAACGCCGCGTTTGGGATGGAAATGCGCGCCTGGGTGCCAGCGATCTTCGGGAACCTCCGAAATCGCATCCAATCCCTCCGAAAGATTGCGCCAAAGGCTGTGAGGATCGTTGGCATCGCCAGGAAAGCGACAGCCGATGCCGACCAATGCGATGGCGCCGCTGCGGGCCCCGTCGACAGATCCGGTTTCCACATTCATAGACGCGCTTTGATCGATACGATCCATAAAACACAATTCCTTTTGGCCAGAGATTTTGATCGGCTTCCGCCAATATCAGCGGAAACGCATTTCCAATGCATGAAATATTGAAATCGACATTCAGCCCAATGCCCTGCAGCGGGAATTCGCCTGCAGAAAGCCAGTGACTGGATATCGGGGACAGAGACTCGATGCAGCGGTTGAGTCGTCTGTTAGCCGAGATAAAGACTGTTACGGAGAGATGCATCCCGTCTTCAGTCAATCCTTTCGACTCTATAAGCAATATCCTTTTGTATTTAATTCAAGCTGTTTAACGTGGTATTCCAAAAAAATGGCCACTAAAAGCACATTCAGATGGCGGGTGGCAGAAGCTGCAGGGCAACTTCCCTTTAAGTATCTTTCCCTGCCTGATAGCTCTTAACGTGATTTTCCAGGAAGTTGGCCACGTCGCGCCAGACACATCTGGCAAAAAATACGCGAGTTATCGTCAGCATTTAGTAAGAATAACCGTACCAATATTCCATGAGTACACTTTGCTCGTCAAGCGTCAAGCGCGACGAGGACCTGGAAATGCCTGTAATGAATACGAATTCACGACTGCGCTTTCGGGACAACGGCAGGGCGATGGATTGGATTTGCAGCTATCGCGTCGCATCCTATCGCCGCATCATGTCATGGCGATTACAGCGTCTTGATGGCGCATTCCGGCAATACCCTGCACGCCAACGTAAAATGTGCCAATGCAGATCGGTCCGTACGCCATCCAACCCCGCGTGATCCTGGCCCCGATGGCCGGCGTCACCGACAAGCCGTTCCGGCAGCTGTGCAAGCGGCTTGGGGCGGGGCTGGCGGTGTCTGAGATGACGATCTCGGATCCGCGGCTCTGGAACACCAGAAAATCATTGCACCGAATGGATCACGATGGCGAACCGGCGCCCATCAGCGTGCAGATCGCCGGCACCGAGCCGCAGCTGCTGGCCGATGCCGCGCGCTATAACGTGGATCACGGCGCGCAGATCATCGACATCAATATGGGCTGCCCGGCCAAGAAGGTGTGCAACGCCTGGGCCGGTTCGGCGCTGATGCGCGATGAGGCGCTGGTCGCGCGCATTCTCGAAGCGGTGGCCAAAGCGGTCGATGTGCCGGTGACTTTGAAGATCCGCACCGGCTGGGCCGCGGACCAGCGCAACGCGCCTACGATCGCCCGCATCGCCGAGGCCAGCGGTATCGCCGCGCTCACGGTGCACGGCCGCACCCGCGACCAGCAGTACACCGGCGTGGCCGAATACGACACCATCGCGCAGATCAAATCACTGCTGAAGATTCCGATGATCGCCAACGGCGACATCGATTCCCCCGAGAAGGCGCGCACGGTGCTCAACGCCACCGGCTGCGATGCGGTGATGATCGGCCGCGCCGCGCAGGGTCGCCCGTGGATTTTTCGCGAGGTCGCGCACTTCCTCGCGACCGGCACACATCTGCCCGCACCCTCGCTGACCGACATCCGCGATACGCTGCTTGGCCATCTGGACCATCTGCATGCGTTCTACGGCGAACTGCAGGGCGTGCGCATCGCGCGCAAACATCTGGGGTGGTACGCGAAAGATCGTCCGGAGCACGAAGCATTCCGCTCAGTGGTCAACCGGGCGGAGACCGCTGAGGCACAATCGCGGCTGACGCGCGATTATTTCGATGCACTGATCGCTGACGTCACGCCGGTGTGGCCGGCAGCCGCTTGACGATCGCAGGGCATCGCACGGAGATCGACATGAACGAAGACAAACAGTCCTACCTGCACGGCTTCTCCAGCACCGAACAGGCGCGGCTGATGAAGCAGGCGCGCATCGCCGAATCCACGATCTTCCGCAACATCGACTACACCGGTGTGCGGCGATTGCTGGAGGTCGGCAGCGGCGTCGGCGCGCAGACCGAGATTCTGCTGCGCCGGTTTCCCGATCTTCACGCGACCTGCATCGATCTCAACGATGCTCAGATTGCCGCCGCCCGCGAGAACCTCGACGGCATGCCCTGGCTCGACGGCCGCTACGCGCTGCAGCAGGCCGACGCCACTGATCTGCCGTTCGAGGCGCGCAGTTTCGATGCTGCGTTCCTGTGCTGGGTGCTGGAACATGTGCCCTCACCCGCTCGCGTGTTGGCCGAAGTACGCCGCGTGCTGTCGCCCGGCGCGCCGGTGTACATCACCGAGGTGATGAACGCGTCGTTTCTGCTGGATCCGTATTCGCCGAACGTGTGGAAATACTGGATGGCGTTCAACGACTTCCAGCACGAAAACGGCGGCGATCCGTTTGTGGGCGCAAAACTCGGCAATCTGTTGCTGGCCGGCGGGTACCGGGACGTGACCACCGAGATCAAGACTTTCCACTTCGACAACCGCGAGCCGGCGCGGCGCAAGACCATGATCGCGTTCTGGGAAGAGCTGCTGCTGTCGGCGGCGGATCAACTGATCGCCGCAGGCGTTGTCACTGAGGATGTGGTGGACAATATGCGGCGCGAGATGCGCCAAGTGCAGAACGACCCGAATGCTGTATTTTTCTATTCGTTCGTGCAGGCGCGGGCCGTGGTGTATTGACAGCAACTTCGTTGCGGAAATCGTCGGACTCCCACCAGGAAGGTCTTCCGGCCCGGTCGGTTACGGATTCGCCGCTGAGAGCCTCTGCCGCACGGCAAACCGGCGAGCCATCGTCCGCAAGCACCTGTGCGGCATCGCTACAATCCTGCGCGTCGACCATCAACGTGTGCACGCATGCCATCTCTTTTGATCGAATTCGGTATCGGCTTTTCGCTGGCAGTCTCGGCGCTGCTGTTTCTGGTGATGACAACCAACACCCACGATCTGCCCATGCCGCCGGCTTCGCGCGTCGGCGGCGGGATCATGTTGGCCGGCCTCTGCCATACCCAATGGGCTCATTTTCAGGCCCTGCGTGGAGAAGGCGAACTATGGGGCGGGCTTGCTTACGGCCTCATTCTGGCCGCCCAGAGCGCCGGCTTTTACTGGCTGTTGCTGGGCATGCTGCGTCCGCCGAAGACGCGTTGGCATCCCTTGGAATGGAGCCTGCCTGCGCTTCCGATGTTGGTGATCGCTGCATTGCCGATCCGATACGGTCCGGTCATGGCGTTGACCGGTGGCGTCGTCATCACCGCACACATCGGGATGCTGCTTTACCGTGTGCGCACTCAGCGGCGCCACTTCCGGATTGAACTGCGCACGCTCGCCGTGTTCGGCCTGATGGCCATGGCTCTGGTCGGACTCGGGTTCTCGGCACCCATGCTCGGCTGGCGTACGTTCGCCGCTGCCTACGCCCTGCTGATCTCGGCCGGGTTTCTGCTGGTGCTGTACCTGCTGCTGCGGTTCCCGGATGTCGCCCGCAAGGCCGAAGAGGCCGTCACCACGGCCTATGCCGTGTCGACGCTGGGCAAAGTGGACATCGAACGCGTCTTGGCGGCGCTTCGCCGGTCGTTCGAGCAAGAGCATCTTTATCGCGATCAGGACCTGAGCTTGTCCCGGCTCGCCGAGCAGCTCGAATTGAGCGGCCATCAGCTCTCGGAGCTGATCAACAGCCAGCTCGACACAAGCTTCCCCCGGCTGGTGCGGCAGTACCGGGTCGAGGCCGCAAAGCGCATGCTGATCGACGAGCCGCGCGCCAGCGTACTTTCGGTCGGGCTCTCGGTGGGATTCAACAGCCAGTCCAGTTTCTACAGCGCCTTCAAGGACGTCACCGGCACTGTGCCAAGCCGTTACCGCATGCAGTCCGGCAGCGCGGACACCGGAAACCCGGACGCGCCGGCGCCGACATGATCATTCTGGAGGTTTACAAGCCGTTGATTACGTGAGGAAAATCAAAAGAAAACCGCGACATGGTCCGATATGATCAATCCGGAGGCGGGCGCGACGTGAGGATCGTCAGGATGACGGTCAGACATCAACCACTCACCCAGGAGTACCACCATGCAGCCCCTCACCAGCCCCACCATGGACCACATCAGCTACGGGATTTACCTCGCCGTTTCGATCGGCATGACGATCTGGGTCGCACGGGTCCTGTCCCGCTCGGGTGAAGTGTTCCTGATCCGCTGCTTCGGGCAGGACGCCGAATTAGCCACCAGCACCAACCGCCTGCTGGTCATCGGTTTCTACCTGGTGAATATCGGCTTCATCTGCCTGCGACTGAACACTTGGCCGGCCCACCAGATCAATCTCATCCCGGCGATCGGCTCGCGCATCGGGCTTTCGATCCTGATCCTGGGCGTGATGCACTTCATGAACATGCTGATGATCGCCCGTTTCGGCAAAGCCGTGAGCAACTGGACGCGGGCGCAAGAGTCTCGCCCGGTCGGCAGCCCGCCGCCGCTCCCGGAAACCTACCGCTGAGCGCCTACGTGGCGGTCGCGGACACACAGGGGTCGCGACCGTCAGTCCGGCACTGAAGCCTCCTACGGCGGCGGTTCCTTCCAGGCCCGGTTCCACACCTCGCGCAACCGTCCCGCAGCACTCCACGGCCACTGCAGCTGCTGCGGCGGAATTTCGCGCCACATCGGACTGTTCCGCTGCGCAACCGCGAAATTGAAGATGTAGTCTGGTTCGAAGCCCATGCGCAGATCGGACAGAATCAACGTACCGTCGCGCTCCTGCGCTTTCATGAAACCGTGGTTGAACCAGCGCAGCCGCACAACGGCTTTGTAGTCCGCAACCGCACGCAGCGCATCCACATCAGAGGTCTGCGCGCGGAAGCGCATTGCGCCGCGATCCGCCACCAGTGATCGCTCGGTTTCGACGTAGCCATTGGGCGTCATGGCCACGACGCGCCACAGCAGGGTGTTGAACGGCATCGGCACGCTGAATCGCGGCGCGTCCTGCAGGCCGATCTCGGCCAGCGCCTCATCGGCAGCGCGGTCGACCATCGTTTTCGCGATCAATGACCAACCGAGATACGCCGTGCTCAACACCAGTCCCGCCACCAGTACGCGCTGCGCGACGATACGTTCGCGCGCGCGCCACGCGACGATGCAGGCGATCAGCAGCCACAGCGTGTACAGCGGATCGATGATGAAGACGCTGGACCACATCGTCGGCGGCACGTTCATCGGCCACCAGAGCTGGGTGCCGTAAACGGTGAAAGCATCCAGGACAGGATGGGTGACGAGTGCAAGTTGGATCGCCCAGAACCAGCGCACCGGCGATTCCGCCACGCGTCCGCCTCGGCGTTTGTAGAGCCACCAGATCAGCATGGCGACCCACGGCAGCACGAACAGCGAATGGCTGACGCTGCGGTGCAAGGTCATGCGCATCACCGGGTCGTCGAACAGCAGCGCCAGCGGAATACCGTCGAGGTCCGGCAAGGTGCCCAACGCCGCTCCGGCCAACAGTGCGGCGCGACGATGGGCGGCGGGGGCGATGGCGGCGGCGAGCGCGCCGCCCAGAACGATCTGACTAAGGGAATCCATACGCGGATGCTAACCGCGCATCCGGCGCACCGTCATCGCGGACGTGACATCGCCGCGTAACGCTCAGGCAAGACCCAACACCTGCTTCGTCGCTGCGACCAGCCCGGCCGTGAACGATGCCTGCGACTGGGTCACGCTGATCACCAGCTCCGGCGACGCTTCGGTGGGGTCGCCCGCATGCACCGGCGGCGATGGTGCGTACTGTACGAACAGCTGGCTGGTCTGCGCCGCCTGCAGCCCAGCAATGGCTTCGACCAACGCCAGCGCCAGGTCGATGGACGATGAAATACCGCCGCCGCTGAAGCGCTTCCTGTCTTCGTCGAGATGCCAGCGCGGATAGCCGGGCACGACTTCAATCTGCGGAAAGAGTTCCAGCACCGGACGCGCGCTCCAGTACGTGGTCGCTTCGCAGCCGTCGAACAGACCGGCCGCCGCCAGAATGAAAGCACCGGTGCAGACCGAACCGGCCCACTCGGCCTGATTTGCGGCATGTTTCAACCACGCCTGAAAAGTCGGATCCAGCATTGCCGCCGACACGCCGTCGCTGCCACCGCCGGGGACGAACAGGATCGACAGCGGCGGATGATCGTCGAAGGTGGCGTTCGGCAGCACCGATACGCCCTCGGTGGTCGGGACCGGGTCGAGGTTGGCTGCAATCCAGACAACGTCGAAACCCGGCGTATAGGCGAACACCTGGGTTGCGCCTGCGAAATCGAGCAGCGTGCAGCCGGGGTAGAGAGGAAATCCAACGGTGATCGGGGAAGACGACATCCTTGCGCTCCTGTATATTTTTTTGTGTGCTTTTTGTGTTTGCTTGTCTGCACGTATCTGTGTGCGAAAAGCCGCGAAGTGCGCTGTTGTAACACGCTTTTCAACCCTGTTTACAGCATCGGGCAGTGTTTCAGGCCGCCTGCCGCTGATCCTGCTGTTGCCACGGGATACGCTGGCGCGGGAGAATCTCGGCCAGCGTTTCGCCGCGATGCGAGAGCAGACGCAAATGGCCATCGAAGTCTTCGACGAACGCGGTCAGACTTTCGACCCAGTCGCCGTCGTTGGCGTAGACCATGCCGTCGCGCTCAAACAATGCTGCGCGGTGGATGTGGCCGCAGACGATACCGTCGAGGCCGCGGCGGCGGGCATCGCGGAAACCGGCATCGACGAAGCGCGCGATGTAGCGTTCGGCGGCACCGCTCTGACGCTTGAGAAATTCCGACAGCGACCAGTAGCGCAGACCGGCGCGACGACGCATCCAGTTGAACCATTGGTTGCCGGTGAGGATGCGGTAATACAGCCAGTCGCCAAATTTTTCCTGCAGGTTGCCGAAATGAGTGACGGTGTCGTAGTCATCGCCATGCACCACCAGCAAGCGGCGGCCATCTGCAGTGACATGGATCGCGCGACGCTTCACGCGCATCGCCGGCATCACGAGTCCGCACAGGTGCCGGAACGGCCGATCGTGATTGCCGGGGATATAAATGATTTCAGTACCCGCACGGCGCAGCGCATGCAGCCGTTCGATCACGCGATTCTCGGCCGGCCCCCACTGCGCGCGCCGCGAGGTCATCCACCAGAGGTCGACGATATCGCCGACCAGGTACAGCCGCTCGCAGTCCAGTTCAGTCAGAAAATCCGCCAGCTCGGCGGCATGACAGTGTTTGGTGCCCAGATGCAGATCGGACAGGAACACCGCACGCCGTCGGCCGGCGGCAGCGGTTGTCACGCAACGGCCTCTCGCGCCTGCAGATAGCGCTGGCGTTTTTTCGGCAGCACCCGCTGCAGATCCACCTCGATCAGGCCGTCGATACTGTCGCTGAAGGCAGGATCCACGCCGAACGCAAGAAAACGCGCGCCGCCGGGTTCGCACAGTTCGGTGTACTGCTTGTACAGCACCGGCACTGATGCGCCGTGTGCGGCGAGGTTGCACTTCAGCACACCAAACGCAGTATCGGCATCCAGATCGCCGAAGCTGGGCGGCGCGGCAAAATAGCGGAACGGCCGCAGCGAGGCGGCGACGATGCTGTCGTCACCCACGACATCGGCACCCACGCCGTAGTAATGCGAGTAATACGCCACCAACTGCTCGCGCGCGGGCAGCGGCAGCGCGGCGCTGATCGACACCGCACCGAACAGATAGCGCACCTGCGGATAGCGACGCAGATAGGCGCCGATGCCCTGCCACAGATACTCCAGACTGCGGCTGCCCCAATACTCCGGCACCACAAAGCTGCGGCCCAACTCCATGCCCTGCGCGATCCGCGGCACCGCTTCATCCGCGTAGTGGAACAGCGAAGCGGTATACAGCCCGGACAACCCTTGCCGGGCGAGCACACGTGCGCCGCGCGCCACGCGATATGCGCCGGCGATCTTGGTCGCCTGCGCGTCCCACACCAGAATGTGGTCGTAGTGAATGTCCCAGGCGTCGAGATCACGCGCACGGCCGGTGCCCTCGCCCACCTGGCGGAAGGTCAATTCGCGCAGGCGGCCGAGTTCCAACATCAGCGGATCGCGCTCAAGCGCGACGCCCTGCGGAATTCTGGCCAATCGGATCTGCTTGCCATCGGCAGTGGTGCCGAGCAGTTCAGTGGTTGCAACCGCCTCCGCCAACACCGCGGGCGCGATCGGTGCCGGCAGCGGCTCGGGGCCGGACGGCGTCTCGCGACGGCGGCCCAGCGCGTACAGCGCACGGCGTACTTCGCGCAAGAACTCTGCATTCTTGCGCTCGGGATCGAGCCGCAGCGTCGGGCCCACGCGCAGCTCGATCCGCCGCTTGGCTCCTGAAAACAGGGGGCGTGAAAACATCTCGCGGGCCAGCAGCGCGGTCGCGGCCGGCTTGTACAGCGCGGACGCGCCGTAGAACAGCGCGGAGTTGCGGGTGACGATCCGCACCGGCTGCACCGGCGCACCGGCGTTGCGCGCGAAGCGCACGAAGCCCTGACGCCAGCGGCTGTCGCGCACGCCGCGCAGCCCGAGCCGCGAGACTTCACCGGCCGGAAACACGATCACGCACTGCTCCGCCGCCAAGGCCTGATCGATCGCGCGCAGACTGTCCGCAGCGGCGCGACCGCCGAACACCCGCACCGGCAGCAACAGACCGGACAGCGGTTCGAGCATCGACAGCACATCGTTGGCGACGATCTTCACATCGCGGCGGACCCGGCCGACCGCGTCCAGCAGCGCCAGCGCGTCCAGCGCACCCGACGGATGGTTGGCCACGATCAGCAGCCGCCCGGAGGCCGGGATCGAGGCCAGCGCCTGTGGTTCGATACGGTAATCGGCCTGCAGAAACTCCAGCGCCGCGGTGACGAATTCAAAGTCGCGCGTGCTGCCGTTGCGCTTCAGAAACTCGCCGATCTCATCAAACCGCGACCAGCGGCCCAGGGTCCGCAGCAGTGGCCGGGTCAGGCCGGCACGGCGGCCCGAGAACCACTGCGGGTAGCGTCTTTCCAACTGTTGTTCGAGCGGGCGCATGGGCATTGCCATCCGAATAGGGCCGGGGTCGGCCGCAGTTGGCCGCCAGCCTGCCCACGGAACGCGACACTGCGATGGCGCCACTGCGGCGATTGCGTGACACTTCCCGCCCCGGCCGGCGGTCATGCACTGGCTGGCGACCGGGTGTATCATGCGCACCCATCTTTTCATCCCGATCAAGGGATGAATCCATCCGCTCATAGGAAGCCCAGTCGATGTCCAGCTACCTTTTCACCTCCGAATCCGTATCCGAAGGTCACCCGGACAAGATGGCGGATCAGATTTCCGACGCCGTGCTTGACGCCATCCTGGCCCAGGACAAGCGCGCGCGCGTCGCCTGCGAAACCATGGTGAAGACCGGTGCGGCCATCGTCGCCGGCGAAGTCACCACCAGCGCCTGGGTCGACATCGAGTCGCTAGCGCGCAAGGTCATCAACGACATCGGCTACAACAATTCCGACGTCGGCTTCGACGGCCACACCTGCGCCATCATCAACATGCTGGGCAAGCAGTCGCCGGACATTGCCGCGGGCGTCGACGGCACCAGCAAGAAAGCCAAGAAGCCCGAAGAACAGGGCGCGGGCGACCAGGGCCTGATGTTCGGCTACGCTTGCAACGAAGCGCCGGAATACATGCCGGCGCCGATCTATTACTCGCACCGTCTGGTCGAGCAGCAGGCCAAGGTCCGCAAAAACGGCAAACTGAAGTGGCTGCGCCCCGACGCCAAGTCGCAGGTCACGCTCCGCTACGACAACCAGCATCAGGTCATCGGTCTGGACGCCGTGGTGCTGTCCACCCAGCACGACCCGGGCATCAAGCAGAAAGATCTGATCGAAGGCGTGTACGAGACCATCCTCAAGCCGGTGCTGCCGAAGAAGTGGCTGGAAACGCTGCCGAAGAACAAGGTGCACATCAACCCGACCGGTATCTTCGTGATCGGCGGCCCGGTGGGCGACTGCGGCCTGACCGGCCGCAAGATCATCGTCGACACCTACGGCGGCATGGCCCGTCACGGCGGCGGCGCGTTCTCCGGCAAAGACCCGTCAAAGGTCGACCGCTCGGCCGCTTACGCCGCACGCTACGTGGCGAAGAACATCGTCGCCGCCGGCCTGGCCGACCGCTGCGAAGTGCAGGTCAGCTACGCCATCGGCGTGGCCGAACCCACCAGCATCTCAGTCACCACCTTCGGCACCGGCAAACTGCCCGACGACAAGATCGAAACACTGATCCGCGCGCACTTCGACCTGCGCCCGTACGGCATCGTGAAGATGCTCGACCTCATCCATCCGGTCTATCAGGCCACCGCCGCCTATGGCCACTTCGGCCGCAAGCCCAAGGAAGTCACCTACACCGACGGCGACGGCAAGCAGCACACCGCCATCGCGTTCTCGTGGGAAAAGACTGATAAAGCCGAAGAGCTGCGCAAGGCTTCTGGTTTGAAGTAAGTTTCAATCCATCGCAATGTATGAAGACGAAGGGCGCCGATGGCGCCTTTCGTCGTTTTTTGGGTGATGCTTATGAAAGTCGTGCCACTGGAGAAGCGCATCCGTCGCCGCTGTCTTTCTGTGGAAGATTCCATATCGCACGGCAAGCCCAACGCTGTTCCCTCTCCCCGTGCATTGCACAGGGAGAGGGTGCCCGAAGGGTGGGTGAGGGGCGCTCTTCGTCACGCATTGCGGCTGCGTTAGCCCCTCATCCGGCGCTGCGCGCCACCTTCTCCCCGCTGTGCGGAGAGAAGGAAAATCTCATCAATGGTGTTAGGGCAACGCTGCAAAAGTACCAGCAGATCTGATCTTGCGGTAAATTTCATGCATGGCTAAACAGCAGACCCTCGCGATGGCAGAAGATCAAGGTTCCGGCTTCGCGCGTTACGCGAAGCCGACACGGCGGGATGAGT
>JANOKD010000052.1:0-8032 GCA_031419075.1 Lysobacterales bacterium | reverse complement strand
GCGTTGCGCGCATGCACAACGAACAGGCTGCAACCGGCGGCAGCGATGGTGTCGACGAAACCGAGGAAGCGTTCCCACTCGTGATCGTCGTCCACGCCGAGGCGACATTTCACCGTGATCGGCGTCGACGGCGCGGCCTCGATCATCGCCGCCACGCAGTCGGCGACCAGCGTCGGCTCGCGCATTAAGCACGCGCCGAAACGCCCGGCCTGCACGCGGTCCGAGGGACACCCGCAGTTGAGATTGATCTCGTCGAAGCCATACTCCGAACCGATTCGCGCCGCCTGCGCCAGCAGCGCCGGCTCGCTGCCGCCGAGCTGCAGCGCCACCGGATGCTGGGTGTCATCCTTCGCCAACAGCCGCATGCGGTCGCCGTGAATCACCGCGTTCGCATGGACCATCTCGGTGTAGAGCCGCGCATGCGGCGCCAGCAGGCGATGGAAATTGCGGCAGTGGGTATCGGTCCAGTCCATCATCGGGGCGACGGAGAGGCGGATGCTGTCTGAATTTATAGAAAAATGCTGTTTTATTGGTAAATTTTGCATTTTCTAATTGTAGGGTTCTTGGGTGTTTGGGGGCTTTTTGGTGGATCTTCTGGGGTTTAGTGCTACGATTAGTGCTACATAAATCATCATGTAGCACTGCCAGCATGGGCACAATTACGGCTCGCCGTCGTAAAGACGGCTCAACAGGATACACCGCGCAAATTCGACTTAAGCGCGACGGCGAGATCGTTCACAACGAGTCGGAAACATTCGACAGGCGCGCACTCGCAACAGAGTGGTTGCGGCGGCGTGAAGCCGAACTCGATCAGCAGCGATCACGTGGAGAGCCGATTGGCGGCAAGCGGATGACTGTCGGTGAAATGGTGGCTTGGTATGTATCCCGCGAACGGCCCGATCAACCTTGGGGGCGAACGAAGCGTGCGGATCTGGCTCGGGTCAAGGCGGGCAGCCTCGCCGATCAGTTGGTGCACAAACTTACGCGGCAGGACTTCATTGCGTACACGGAGCAACGTCGCAAAGCCGGCGCAGGTCCAGCGACCGCGAGTAACGACTTGATATGGTTGAGGCAGGTGTTCAAGTCGGCTGCAGCCGTTGAAAATGCGCAAGTGCCACTCACAGCGCTGGATGAGGCTGCGTTCTATTTGCGCAGTGAACGGCTGATAGGAAAGCCCAAGAAAAGAGATCGACGCATTACGCTTCACGAAGAACTAGCGCTTCTGAATTACCTGGATGAGCGCAGAGGGCCGATTCCAGTTGGCGACATCGTTCGTTTCGCGCTGCTGACGGCCCGGCGTCAAGATGAGATCGTCAGGTTGCGCTGGGAAGATTTGCGGGCACCGAACGGTGTCGCGATGATTCGTGACGTCAAGCATCCGACTCGAAAGATCGGAAACCACAAGAGTTTCCGGATGCTCTTGCCAGCTTGGGATATCGTCGATCGTCAACCCAAGATGGTTGGTCAACAATTGGTCTTCCCATTCGAGGGGAAGTCAGTGGGCGCCGCGTTCACCCGTGCTGTCCGCTATCTTGGGATTGAAGACCTGCATTTTCATGATTTACGGCATGAGGCGACATCAAGACTGTTCGAGCGTGGCTATAACATTCAAGAGGTTGCGCAATTCACTCTGCATGAGTCTTGGACGACGCTGAAGCGCTACACGCATTTGAAGCCAGAAGACGTGCCAGAGCGATGAGCGGTTGCGGTTAGGCGCTGGCGCGATTGATCTTTGATCAGTCGCGCTCAGCTGCCTCATGCTTCGAGTCGATATAACGGGCCAGATCAATCGCGGATACCAGCCACGGCGATTTCTGCGACCCAAGTCTGAATGCAGGAAGCGGCAATGATTGGCGGTTAGCTGCTCTCTTGGCTTCGTCGGCCGAGAGTCCGAAATGATGGGCACATCTATCCAGCACGATATGGCCCGTGCCGAATTCCGCCAGTAGAAAGATGAAGAGTTCGATATTCTTGCATCGCGCCTGACGAGTTTGAGCTTTGGTGGGAATTTCGCGCGCAGTGAATTTGTGGAATTTCCCTTCGAGTTGTGGCCGACGACGATATTCTCGCCGGCATGGCGCTCGCTTTGGATTCAGCGCTGAATTTTCTCTATCGATTCCTGAATTATTTACGCTTTCAGCATCGCGGATTCGATCGCAGTCGATGAGACTGGCGTGGTTTAGCGTACATCTTCCTCTATTTGATGGATGCGATGATCGTCTCCGTTAGTTCGCCCATGCGCCAGTCTGTTTCAGCGAACGAGTCAAGCAATGACAATTGGTCTGCACATAGGCAATGCAGCGAGGTGCAGGCGGCCGTCAGCCAGCTGTTACGCAATGCAACTCTCCAATGAAGTCGACTGCTCGCAATCGCGATTCATCGGATCGGGAGTGGAAAGCTCGTGTGTGGCGTCAACGACAGCTCTGGGAAGAGTGCTCATACAAATCGTAAATTCACTTCTAGATGACGAGCCGACAGCGACCAACCCAGATTCTTGACATCAATACGCTTGACCTCGGGAAAATCTCGCCCTTGTGCCGATGTCTGCGTAGACATAGCGAAATTTTCTGAGGGCTATACATCTTTCTGAGCAACTTCCTGAAGCCGATACGCCAATGAATAGAACCATCAATCACTTCGTGTACGCCATCGGCATGGACGTGGCCAAGCATGATCGCAATGCGCAGATGCGCATCGCAGCGGTGATGAAGCGACTGAGGTGGGAGCACCAGCGACGCAAGTGGGTGACAGGCGAAGGTCGTGAGCGGCGTTGGGTGCGGCCGGCATCCATGCAGGACACGCCGCCGGCCGATGCGCGCACGCGCAGCGCGAGCAACGCGCTGGATGCGGGGGGCGATGATGTGCCATTCTGAGCGCCTGAGCGCCTGAGCGCCTGAGCAGGCTGTGCAGTCATATACGGATTCAGCCGCGCCCAGCCTCGGGCGGGTCAAACCCGACCTCCCAACCTTTTTTGACGCCCCATCTGCGGGTGCGTACGCGCTCATGCACGTGGCGTATGACCTATCTACACATTCAGGTTGGGATAGATAGGGAAAACACGGGCGAAATCGCGAACCCAACCTCTTCGAGGTTGGGTTCGCGCCATCAGGTCGGGTTGGGCCGCAGGGAACGCCAGCCCGTCGATGCGGGCAACCCAATGCGACGGTTCCTCCCCTGCCTCGGTCAACTGCGAGCCGCAGAGCCGCGAAATCCCGCCACCTAGTCAGAAATTTGTTTGGTTAACTTGGGGTGCAGAATGAACTGGATGGGGTATTGGTAAATCGGCAGGCAGTGATGCACACATTGGCGGTGAGATCTGGGGGCAGCGATCAATAAGCCATGCAGTGGCGATCGACGGGCTCACGGCGATGCATTCCACCGCCAACCGCGGATCTCGGGCAGATCCTGGCCGTGCTCTCGGACATAGCGATTGTGTTCGACCAGCTTGGCCGTGAGCTTATTCTTCAGTGCAGCGCCTGCAGCGCCGGTTTGCGGAAGACGGTCGATGGTATCCATGACCAGGTGGAAGCGGTCCAGGTCGTTCAACACCGTCATGTCGAACGGCGTAGTGATGGTGCCTTCTTCCTTGTAGCCGCGGACGTGGATGTTGTCGTGATTTGTGCGTCTATAGGTCAGCCGATGGATCAGCCAGGGGTAGGCGTGAAACGCGAAGATGACCGGCTTATCTCGCGTGAACAGCGCGTCGAAGGCATTGTCGTCCAAGCCGTGCGGGTGTTCGCTCTGCGGCTGCAGCTTCATCAGATCGACGACATTGACGACACGGATGCGAAGGGCAGGCAGTGCTTCGCGCAGGATCGAAACCGCGGCCAGCGTCTCGAGCGTCGGCACGTCGCCGCAGCAGGCCATGACGACGTCCGGATCAATCTTGGATTCGCTTTCCTTAGACTCGTTGCCGGCCCAGTGCCAGATACCGATGCCTGCTGCGCAGTGCGCTGCGGCTGCGTCCATCGCCAACCACTGCGGTGCCGGATGCTTGCCGGCGACTACGACGTTGACGTAATGACGGCTGCGCAGACAGTGGTCCATCACCGATAACAGACAGTTGGCATCGGGCGGCAGGTAGACCCGTACGACTTCGGCCTTCTTGTTGACGACGTGGTCGATGAAGCCCGGATCCTGATGCGTGAAGCCGTTGTGATCCTGGCGCCAGACATGCGACGCCAGCAGATAGTTCAAAGACGCGATCCTGGGGCGCCAAGGCAGCTGGGCGCTGACCTTCAGCCACTTGGCGTGCTGGTTGAACATCGAGTCGACGATGTGGATGAAGGCCTCGTAGCAATTGAACAGACCGTGCCGGCCAGTGAGCAGATAGCCCTCCAGCCAGCCCTCGCACTGATGCTCGCTCAGCATCTCCATCACCCGGCCCGCAGGCGCCAGCCATTGATCACCCGCGGCCGTGGCGGCGTCCCATTGGCGGTTCGTCGTTTCGAAAATCGCGGCCAGGCCATTGGAGGCGGTCTCGTCCGGACCAAACACGCGGAAGTTGCGCTCAGCATCATTGAGCCGCGCCACGTCGCGCAGGAACGGCCCGAGCACGCGTGTGTCGCCGATGCCCGGCGCACCGGGTGCGGGTACTTCCGCGGCGTAATCACGGTAGTCGGGCAGGTGCAGGTCACGCAGCAGCAAACCACCGTTGGCATGCGGATTCGCGCCCATGCGCCGCTGCCCGCTCGGCGCCAATGCGGCAAGCATCGGGAAGAGGCAGCCGCGCTCGTCGAACAATTCTTCAGGTTGGTAGCTGCGCAGCCATTCCTCCAGCATCGACAGATGGCCGGGATGGTCGGCTGGGTGCAACGGCACCTGATGCGAACGGAAGTTGCCTTCGACGGGTTGGCCGTCGACCTGCTTCGGCCCTGTCCAGCCCTTGGGTGAATTCAGCACGATCATCGGCCAGCGCGGGCGCAGTGTTTGGCCGTGCTGGCGCGCCTGACGCTGGATACGCTGGATCTCCAGTAC
Source organism: Lysobacterales bacterium (assembly GCA_031419075.1). Classification (GTDB taxonomy): domain Bacteria; phylum Pseudomonadota; class Gammaproteobacteria; order Xanthomonadales; family Xanthomonadaceae; genus Lysobacter_I. The sequence goes on along the minus strand of JANOKD010000052.1, from coordinate 3,055 downwards.
GGCCTGATCCAGCGCCGCGGCCATCAGCGCATGCATCGGTGCAGGCTCATGTCCTTCGACGAAAATGGGCATCCAGCCGCAGCCGCGCAGAAACTGCTCCAGCTCTTCGTGGGTGATGCGCGCCAGTACCGTCGGGTTGGCGATTTTGTAGCCGTTGAGATGCAGGATCGGCAGCACCGCGCCGTCGGTCGCCGGGTCGAGAAACTTGTTCGAATGCCAAGCGGTGGCCAATGGCCCGGTCTCGGCTTCGCCGTCGCCAACCACACAGGCCACGATCAGGTCTGGGTTATCGAACACGGCGCCGAACGCATGGCTCAAGGAATAGCCGAGTTCGCCGCCTTCGTGGATCGAGCCCGGGCATTCGGGCGAGGCATGGCTGGGAATGCCGCCGGGAAAGGAGAACTGCCTGAACAACTTCCTGAGTCCGGCTTCGTCACGGCTGATCTCGGGATAGACCTCGCTGTAGGTGCCCTCGAGGTATACGTTGCCAACCACCGCCGGCCCGCCGTGGCCAGGGCCCGAGACATAGATCATGTTCAGGTCGTAGGCCTTGATGACGCGGTTCAAGTGCGCGTAGATGAAATTCTGGCCGGGCGTTGTGCCCCAGTGCCCGAGCAGCATGGGCTTCACGTCGGACAGACGCAACGGACGCTTCAGCAGCGGATTGTCCCACAGGAAGATCTGGCCGACAGACAGGTAGTTGGCGGCCCGCCAGTAGGCATCCAATGCTTTTAACGAGGCTTTTAGCGAAATTTGGATTGGTTGGTTGTCCATCGACTGACGTTAGGGCTCGCGGAGGGGCCGCGTCGGTTCGCTGCCGCACATCGCAAAGCCCAGATCCGTTCCGTGACATGACAACAACGACATGACACCGCGCACCGCCGACCCGCACTGAGTTTCGGCCCATCAAGCTGTACTCACGATGCGCTTCATCTTTCCACGTCCGGCTCGAAGACCAGCCAGCGCACCTGCGGAAACGCCGCATGCAACGCGTGCTTACAGTGGCTGATTGCGTTGATCAGAGCCGGCGCGGAGACGCTCTCGGCCATCCTTGCTTTGACGGCAACGACGACATCGTCGCCGTTTTGCAGCGTGATCAGGTTCAGCACTTCGTCAATGTCCTCGCGAGCTGTCAAAAAGCGAAGAATCTCGTCCTGCAATGCTGGGTCGGTGCTCTGCCCGACCAGCAACGCCTTGATCTCTATGCCGATGAAGACTGCAACAACCAGCAGCAGCACGCCGATCGCGAGGCTTCCGAGCGCGTCGTAAACGACGTTGCCCGTCAACATTGACGCCCCGACCGCGAGCAACGCCAAGCTCAGGCCCAGGGTCGCGGCAATGTCTTCGCCGACAACCACCAGTAGCTCGCTGCGCCGGGTCTCGCGAAACCAGCGCCACAACGATTGAGTGCCGCGCAGCGCATTGACCTGGGTCAGTGCTTTCCACAAGGACACCGACTCGGCGATCAGGCTGAGCAACAGCACAGCGATGGCAACCCACGGGTCTTCAAGCGGCCGGCCGCTGTCCAGTTTGTGTATGCCCTCGTAGATCGAAAACATACCGCCCATGCTGAACAGCATCACGGCAACGATGAATGACCAGAAGTAGATCGCGCGTCCGTGGCCCAGCGGATACTCGGCATCGGGCGGCCGCGCAGAACGCTTCATTCCAAGCAGCAGCAGGCCCTGATTGCCGCAGTCGGCCATGGAGTGCACGGCTTCGGCAAGCATTGAGCTGGACCCTGTGACCCACGCAGCAGTGCCTTTGGCCACTGCAATTAACGCATTGGCGCCCAAGGCGAAATAAATTGTCGTAGTGGAATCGTTGTGCCCGGCCATCGGTGTTCCTGTCTGAAATTACATCTATTGATCCGGCTCCATTATGTTTGAATTCGATGGCTCTGCTCCCGTAGGAGGGGCTTCAGCCCCGAGCGGTTGTTCATAAGGGGTTTTCATGCGAAAAGATCGGGCCTGAAGCCCCTCCTACGAACGCATGCAAAGTTGAAACTTCTCTTGGCCGGATCAATATTAAAAAAACACCGGCTTCAATTGCTCGCCTCATTTGGCGTTCCACAGTGCAATGACAGCGACTCCGGGATGGTGGCTGTGATGGCCGAGTATGCTGAGCGACGCCGTGCCGAGCTCGAAATGCTGCGCCTCGATCAGCGGCAATCCAATCCAGCGCACAGCCAGAGCGCAGCCGAATTGTCCGTGCGAGAACAATGCGACGTTTCCGTCCAGCGCAAGTAGTGTTGCGATGAGCCGATCGGCGCGATCGGAAACCTGTGCGGGCATTTCGCCGCGCGGACAGCCGTCCCGGAAAAGATTCCAGTCCGGGCGTTGTTTGCGAATGTCCGCGGAGCGCTGCCCTTCGTAATCCCCATAGTCCCATTCGGCCAGTTCCGGATTGATTGCGGCGGCCGCACCCAGCCCACTCAGTTCACAGGTCTGCCGCGCACGCTTGAGTGGACTGCTCAGTACATGCGCAAACTGGATATCCTGCAGACGAGGTGCAAGTGTCCGCGCTTCGTCCTCGCCGCGCGCAGTCAGCGCAATGTCACTGCGACCGGTGTGCTGGCCGGAGACCGACCACTCGGTTTCTCCGTGCCGAATCAGGTGAAGGCGCGGCGGCATCGCGAGTCTGGTGATCGTGCCCATTGGGCATCCTCCGGTAAGGATAACGGTCTGAACAGCGTCTTCAGCCCGATGTCGTCTCCACTGATTTCGGGATAGACATCGCTGTAAGTGCTTTTAAAATTGGCGTTACCAATCACCGCAGTTCCACCGCGATCACGGCCAGAAGCATCGATCATATCCAGGTCGTAAGCCTTGATGACGTAATTCAATTGCATGCAGAAAGCTTCAGTAGCGGCTTGTCCCACAGTCAATACGCTTTCCAGAGATATTGAACAGTTTCTAAGGCAACGCTGCAAAAGTACCAGCAGATCTGATCTTGCGGTAAATTTCATGCATGGCTAAACAGCAGACCCTCGCGATGGCAGAAGATCAAGGTTCCGGCTTCGCGCGTTACGCGAAGCCGACACGGCGGGATGAGT
>JANOKD010000051.1:0-74347 GCA_031419075.1 Lysobacterales bacterium | reverse complement strand
GCGGCGCCGCTGACCGGGCTGTTGGTGCAGCCGATCATCGGCTACTTCAGCGACCGTACTTGGCACCCCATCCTGGGGCGACGCCGGCCTTACTTTCTGGTCGGCGCAATCCTCGCGTCGATCGCACTGATCTTCATGCCGCATTCGTCGGCACTGTGGATGGCCGTGGGTCTGCTGTGGGTGCTGGATGCATCGATCAACATCAGCATGGAGCCGTTCCGTGCGCTGGTCGCCGACAAACTGCCCGAACAGCAGCGCTCGTACGGCTTTGTGCTGCAGACGCTGATCATCGGCATCGGCACCTGGGTGGCGAGCAATCTGCCGTGGTTCGTCAATCAGCTGGGCGTCTCCAACGAAGCCGGCCCGGGCGTGGTGCCGATGTCGGTGAAGGTGGCGTTCGCAGTGGGCGCAATGGTCTTTCTGCTGAGCATTCTGGTCACGGTGTTCACTACTAAAGAATATCCGCCGGAAGATCTGGCGCGCTTCGCCGAAGAAAAGAAATCCTCCGGTAATTTCATCGGCGAAATCTTCCACAACATCTTCAACATGCCGCGGCAGATGCTGAGCATCGGCGTGGTGCAGTTTTTCAGCTGGCTGTCGTTTTTCTGCATGTGGAGTATGGCCACGCCGGCGTTGACCGAGCATGTATTTAAAGCCCCGGCGCCCGACCCGAAAGCATTTGATGTGGCCATTCCAGCACAGGCCGAAGCTTTTCAGACAGCGAATACCGCATTTCAAAGCGCAGCGGATCTGGTCGGATCCTACATGGGCTATTACGGGCTGTCGTCGATGGTGGTGGCGCTGCTGTTGAGCTTCTATGCGTCGCGCTTTGTGCTCAATCGCAAACTGGTGCACTTCGTCTCGCTGCTGCTAGGTGGCATCGGCTTTCTGTCGATGGCCTATGTGCCTGCACCGCAGTACCTCATCGTGTCGTTCGCGCTGGTCGGTATTGCCTGGGCCAGCATTCTCTCGATGCCGTATGCGCTGTTGGCCTCATGTGTCGAGGCCAAGAAGATGGGCGTCTACATGGGCATCTTCAATATGTTCATCGTGATTCCACAGATCGTGGCGGCCACGCTGTTGGGGCTGACGCTGAAAACATTGTTCGACAATCAGCCGATTTATGCGCTGATGATCAGCGGCGCGAGTCTGATCGTCGGCGCGCTGTGTCTGGTGGTGGTGCGCGAGCCGCAGGCGACCTACGGTGGGGCGGTTTCGGCGGCGCACTGACGTCGCGTTCCAGGAGCCCCTCAGGGCCTTCGGCCACCCTCTCCCGTATACGGGAGAGGGGAAGATCAAGCATCACGCGCGATGGCAAGGACTACGGTATTGCAGCCCCTCTCCCGCATGCGGGAGAGGGAAGAGCGAGCACAGCGAGCGAGGGTGAGGGAGCGCTTTACGCCCCGCTAGACCGCCTCACCACCAATGTCGCCGGCAGCATTTTGCTTTCTGCGGGCTGTTCGTGCACGCGCTTGAGCAGCGTGGTCACCAGCAGTTCGCCCGCGCTGGCGGTGTCCTGGTAAACGGTAGTCAGCGGTGGCGTGGAGAAGCGCGACATCGCGATGTCGTCGAAGCCGACCACCGCAATGTCTTCGGGTACGCGCAGGCCGTGTTCGAGCAATGCGCGAATAGCGCCGATCGCGATCAAATCGCTGGCGGCAAACACCGCGTCGAACAGCACGCCACGCCCGAGCAGAGCTTTAGCCGCTTCATAGCCTTCTTCCTCGGAACTGAGCGCATCCACCTGCAGCGCCGGCTCCACCGGAATGCCGGCTTCACGCTGCACCAGTTCGCAGCCGCGGTAGCGTTCCCAGAATTCCGGATAGTGGCTGGAGGCATCGCCGAGAAACGCGATGCGCTTGCGGCCCAGGCTGAGCAGATGCTCGCCGACCAGACGCCCGCCGGCGAAGTTGTCGCAGCCGATCGATACGCCCGGCTGGCCCGGCAGCACCGCGCCCCAGCGCACGAAATGGGTGCCCTGCTCGACCAGTTTTTCGAGCTTCGGCCTGTAATCGACGTAATCGCCATAGCCCAGCAGGATCAGACCATCGGCCTTCATGCTGTCTTCGTAATCGGCATGCCAGTCGTCCGACAATTGTTGGAAAGACACCAGCAAATCGTGGTTGTGGCGTGTGCAGGCGCGGGTTATCGAACCCAGCATCGACAGGAAAAAAGGATTGATCTGCGAGCCGTCTTCTGTGGGGTCTTCAAACAGCAGCAGGGCCAGCGTGCCGGCGCGCTGGGTGCGCAGACTCGATGCGCGACGGTCGACTTTGTAATTCAGCTCCTGCACCGCATCCAGCACCCGTTTGCGGGTGTCGGCATTCACCAGCGGGCTGCCGCGCAGCACGCGCGATACGGTGGCCTGCGACACTCCAGCCCGATGGGCGATGTCGACCGAGGTGGCCTTGGTTTTACGCTGCACCATCAGTCAGTCCACGGAAGCGAGACTGGGAGTGTAGTCAGCTCGGGCCACGGACGCACCCATGTGCGGCCAGGGTCAGCGGTCGGCAGGGCGCTTCACGAACACATAAGCGCCGGCCGTTGCGCCCACACCTGTTTTCCGGCCGCGTCGAAGCCCCGATCCCAGCGGCTCATGCGTCCCACTTCCAACCGCACTTCGGCGATTGCATAAGCCGCGCCGCTGCGTTCTGAGGCACAGCCGTTGCCGATGGTTGCGCCCTGCCAGGCCGCTGATTGTGTCGGCGATTGCGCGGCATCGCCCTGCGCATGCAGATGCACCGCGCGGCCGGTGCGCGGCTGAAGCATATCGTTGCGCAGCCCGGACAGAGTGCCGGTGCGCCAGCCCTGCACGAAGCGTTAGGGCTCAGCGAAGGTGTAGACCTCACTGATCACCTCGCCGTCCTCGCCGCTGTAGACCCGGTACGCGCGCTGCCGATAGGGCTTCTCGGGCGTATCGGCCATCGCCTGTTCGACATACAGCCAGTGACCGTCGCTGCGCTCGGGCCAGATCGGCACCATCGCCAGCGCAATCGGAAAATAGGTCTTGTCCGCAGCCGCCTGATCGCGACTGTCGTAGTGGCCCTGCATCATCGCGGCGACCTTGGCGGCCGGGTCGTCAGGTGTGACGGCTTCACGTTGAGGTGCGGCAGTGCAGGCGAACAGCGCCAACAACATGAGGGTCATGGTCAGCGTGCGGGTCGGACGCAGCATTTTTCCTTCCGCAACAGCATCAGTGCGTCGTAGACACCGTTTTGGCCACCCCGCGGCGCGGACCCTGCTTCACCGCCAGCCACGCCACCGCCGACAGCGCCATGCACACGCCGCCGATCACAAACACCAGCGCTTTGTTTTCCAACTGCGACAGCAGATAGCCCACGCCCAGACTCACCGCCAGCTGCGGCAGCACCACGCTGAGATTGAACACGCCCATGTACAGACCGATGCGCGCCGGTGACACGCTCTGCGAGAAAATCGCGAACGGCAGACTGACGATAGCGCCCCAGCCCAAACCAATAATCGCCATGCCCACGTACACCAGCGTCGCGGTGTATCCATGCAGGTACACAAACAGAAAACCCAGCGCCATCAGCAGCAAACTGGCCGCATGCACGCGCACTTCGCGGAAACGCTGCGCCAGCGGATTCAGCACCAGCGCCGGCACCACCGCCGCAACCGCATTCAGCGACAGAAAACTGAAAGACATCAGTTGCCCGGTGGCGTCGTTGTCCAGCTGCGGGAAACGCTGCTGCACAAACCCGATGATGAACACGAACAGCGTCTGCATGCCGAACCAGCTGATCGCATGCGCGGCCAACACTTTGCGGAACCCGGCGATATCTTCACCACCGTCCAGCGTCTGTCGTTCAGTCAAGGCATGCGCGATCAACAGCAGCGCCAGCACACCGAAGGCCACTTCCAACCACAGGCTGTGGGTGTTGTAGCCCGCCAACTTCAAACCCATCGCAATCAGCGCGTACACCGCAAACGCCCACAGCGGCCGCATCAACAGCAGCAGCGCGCCAACGCCCAGTTTTTCGGTGGATGCCCCGGTCTCGGTGTGCGCAAGCGTGCGCGGCTCTTCAACCAACAGCGCGGGAATGATCGAAAACACCAGCGCCAGACCGGCGCCGAAATAAATCAATGCGATGTTGCCGTAGATCGCACCGATCGCATACGCCAACACGCCGAACGTGCCCGACACCGTCTGCATCCACGTGTAGCCGGCGGTGCGCTGCGCGCCTTCCGGCGTGACATCGGCGATGATCGAACGGGTCGGATTGAAACTGATGTTGATCGACAGATCCAACGCCAGCGCAACGGTGATCGCCACGCCCAGAATCGCGTCCATCCCCAAGGCCGCGGAGATCACACCGATCGACGGCAGCGCCAGCAACATCGCCGCGGTCAACACCCCGCCCACCAGAATAAACGGCCTTCGCCGCCCGCCCCAGAACCAGACGTTGTCGCTGATGATCCCGATGATCACCTGCCCCAGAATCCCCGCCAGCGGCCCCGCCGCCCAGACGATGCCGATCTCGTGGATATCCAGCCCGTACTTGGTGGACAGCAGCCAACTCAGCGCAGAGATCTGCACCGCAAGCGCAAACCCCATCGCCGTCGACGGCAGACTGAGCAACATCAGAAACGGCAGCGACAGGCGTTGTTGCATCCGCAGCATGAGCGGTACTCCCCAAGTGATGGGGCAGCATAACGTGTCGGTTTAAGCGATGCGTTGAATACGGTTGCTGCTGCGGTGCAGCATCGATGGTGGCGCTGGGCTTGATACGTGCGAACGCAAAACTGTTGCGCCAATAACAAGACCTCTGCTTAAGCATGGTTTACGCATTGAATTCGAGATGCCAATCTGACCCTGTTATCTGTTTATGGCCCTGAGCACCCGCAGAGCAAAGTATTGATCGGGCCAAGAGAAGTTTGAACTCTGCATCGGTTCGTAGGAGGGCCTTCAGGCCCGATCTTTTGACCGCATAACTCTGTCAACAGCCTGCTCGGGGCTAAAGCCCCTCCTACGCGTGCATCGCTATCGAATTCAAACATATTCTGACCGAATCAATAAGCATCAACAGCAAAGAGACATTTTTGATCAATCAGCGCATTACGATCTCGGCTATAGATTTTTCGGGCTGATTATCAGAGTGCCGTAACAGCCTGTTCGAAATGTTTACCGGCCACGAACAGATACATCATCTGTCATCCCGAACGCCCGCGCAGCGGGTGGAGGGATCTGCTGTTGTGCGCACCGGCCACAAGCAGATCCCTCCCCCGCTTTCGCGGGAGCAGGCCTGGAGCTTCGTCCTCGTTAGGGATGACATATTTTTCCAAATCAGAGATTTTGAACAGGCTCTAAGGCCCGTGCGATGTGCAGCAAAGAAAAGGCCCTTGCCCGGGGGGAACCGGACAAGGGCCAAATAGCGCCTGTTGAGAGCGGTGTTGCCGATGCTTAGTAGCGGTAGTTCACACCGAACAGATACGTACGGCCGTATTCGAAGTACTCACGTGGACGATTAGTGTCGGTAAACGAAGATGTGAACGGCTCGTTTTCGAGATTGTTGACCTGCAGCAGAAGGCCGAAGTTCTTGAGCGGGCCATTCTGGAAGGTATAGCCCAGCTGTACGTCGGTCACGGTCTCGCCGTTGAAGCTGCGACGTGCGCGATCACCGCCGAAGCCTTGGACTTCACCAAAGAATTCCGAACGGCTACGCGAGGCAACACGCGCCGAGAAACCGTAGCGGTCGTAGTAAACCGTCATGCTCGACACATACTTCGACAAACCCGGAAGCGGCTGATCGGTGCCCGGACCAAATGGACTGATCGAACTGGTGGTGTCGGAATAGCTACCGAGAAAGCCAAACCCTTCCAATGGCGCCCACAAAATTTCGAACGGGACCGACACTGCAAATTCAAACCCCTTCAGAACGCCGCCCTCGCCATTCACCGGACGAGTGAAGCCACCCAGCGGATTGAGCGGGACGAGAAGCGGGTCGCTCGGATAGTCTGCAGGCGTGACCACTGTATCGTTGATATTGAAGATGCCACGTTCGTTATAAATATAGGTTTTCAAATCCTTGTAGAAATAGGCCGCGCTGACATAGCCCTTGCTGTCGCCGAAGTATTTTTCGTAGGAGATGTCGAAAGCATTCGCAAGCCACGGCTTGAGCTTAGCGTTGCCGCCATCGCGCCTCCACCAATCCTGCAAATTCGGCGGAGTCGCCGGGAAGCGGGGGTCGGGGATATTCTGACCACCGGTCAGGGGGTTTTCGGCGGGGTCGCGCTCGATCGTGATGCTGTTGTTCGCACGGAGGTCGTCCATACGCGGGCGTGCCATCTGACGCGCGATGCCAAAGCGAACCAGCTGATCCCACGGCAACCCGAACGAAAGATTCAGGCTGGGCAGGAAATCGGTATACGCAGCGCCGTTTTCACGCGGACGCCCGATGCCGTTGCCCAAAAAGGTCTCAGAACCTGCTGACGACTGATCGACACTGACTGCTTGTAGACCCACATTGCCTTTAAGCGATATGGAACCGATGTCGGTGTTGATATTGGCTTGAGCATAGAGCGTCGTAACCTGTTCGTTGACTTCCCAATTCTTATTGGTGATATCAGAGTTGTTGGCGTTCGCACGACGGGTATACAGCGTGTTGTAGGCTCGCAGGGGGTCGTAGCCGTAAAGCGAAGACAGACCATAGGCGTTGAAGTTCGAGGAAGTCGCCAAGGTGGTCGGAATCGGCTGGGAAACACCGTCCGGACAGCCCGCCGATACTCCGTTGAGGCAGGCCGTGAGGTCTAGGAAGGCTTCCTTCGAAGCCCGGCTCTTGGTGCGGTCGGTGAGGTTGCCGCCGAATTCGATGCTGCTGAACCAGCCTTGGTCGAACGTGCGCTCGAAGTCGAAGCGCAGTGCAGTGAGGCTGTCTTTGACTTCGAAATCCTTGATGTAACCGTCCTGACCCCAGCCACCTGGATCGCCGAGGCGAAGAATCGTTGGGTCGCCGTAATCGTAGCCGAAGTCGTGATCGTAATATTCATTGTTGCGGGTGACGGTGAGCGTATCGCGCGGACGACCCGGGCCAACGCCGCTGTAGGTTTCCAGAATGCGTTCTTCTCGTGTCGCACCGGAATAACTGATGTCTGCTCTCGCCGTCCAGTTCGGGCTGAGCGTCAGTTCATGCTTCCAGCCGATCGCGAACAGATCGTCGTAGGTCGCATTGAAATCGTTGCGGATCACTGGATTGACGTTGATGAAGGACGCGCGGTCAGTGGTACTGCCGGCAACCGGCGGCGAACCGTTGAAGGCCGCACCGAATTCCATGCCGCGCTTCTGCTCTTCTTTATCGAATTTCGAGTAGAAAATATCAAGGATGGTGCGATAGCTGTCGTTCGGCGCGAATTCAAGCACGCCCATGATGCCATCGCGCTCATTGTCATTCTGCAAATCGTATAGCTTGCCGCCGCCATACAGACCGTTGCCGTCGTAACCCCAAGCGTCGCCAAACTGTTTGCTTTGACCCGGGTTATTGAGGTGCGCGTAACCCAGCGCGATGCCTACCGTGTTGTCTGCAAACTGGTCGATGTAGGAGAAGCTGTAGCGATAGCCGTTTTCTTTTTGGTCGCCGACCTTATTCTGGTCGCCGCGCAGGTTGGCGGCGAAGGCGCGTTTGCCATAGGCGAGCGGACGAACAGTTTTAAGGTCGACGGTACCGGACAGGCCTTGGCCGACCAACTGCGCATCAGGTGTCTTGTAAACCAGCACTTGGCTGACGAGTTCGGACGGGTACTGGTCGAACTCGACGCCTCGGTTGTTGCCCAGGCTGACCTGCTCGCGGCCGTTGAGCGTGGTGGTGGAGAAATCGCCGGAGAATCCGCGGATGTTGACTTCCTGCGGACGGCCACCAAAGCGCTGCGCGGTCAGGCCGGGCAGGCGTGCGAGCGAATCGGCGATGGAGGTGTCGGGCAGCTTGCCGATGTCTTCGGCGGAAATGGCTTCGACGATGGATGTCGATTCCCTTTTGACTTCATTCGATGCCTGGATGCTGCGGCGGATACCGACCACTTCGAGGGTATCGAGGTCTTCGGCTTCGGCTTCGGTTTGTGCTTGGTTCTGGTCGGCTGTCTGCGCATACGCGGCACTGACCATCATCAGCGTGGCGGACGCCAACGCCGTACTCAACAGGTTTCGTTTCAAAGGCTGCATGGATCCCCTCCACATCAGCTGGAATTCGTTAGCAGGTCCGTGCGCGAATCCTCATGAAAAGCGAGTCTTCCGCAGTTCCCGGCATGTCCGGCGTCCAGCCTGTCCCCGGCATGCCCGGCGATGGTAGTCCGTGGCCGGGGAAGGGACAGTGCCCTGCATACGTATTCATGCAAAATCCCGGTCAAATCAGCGTCATGGGAGGGGTTTTGAAGTGAAACAGTCTTGTCAGACAACGTAAGCTGGTTGATTGCTGCATCGCAGCATCCACGGCGTCTTCCGGATCCAGCGAAGAACGTCAGGGCTTCTTCTGCCACAACGCGGTCGCGAGCCCTGCGAACACCGCCATGCCGACCCAGTGGTTGTTGAGGAACGCCCGGAAGCACCACACTGGCTGCCGACAGCGGCCGATCGCGAACTGGTACACCACCAGCAGCAGCGCGACGCCCAGCCCAGCCCAGTAAGCGATACCCAGCTCAGCCTGACGGCCTATCAGCACCAGACCGGCAAAGAACAGCGCATACAGCACGCCCAGCGCGACCAGATCGAGGTCGCCGAACAGGATCGCGGTGGACTTCGAGCCTGCGCGCAGGTCGTCTTCACGATCGACCATCGCGTACCAGGTGTCGTAACCGGTGGTCCAGAAGATGTTGGCCACATACAGCACCCAGGCGATCGGCGGTACCTCGCCGCGGACCGCCGCGAACGCCATCGGAATACCCCAGCCGAACGCCAGACCCAGATAGACCTGAGGCAGGTAGGTGTAGCGCTTGAGATATGGATAGCTGGCGGCCAGCACCACGCCCACGACACTCATCACTATGGTCAGCCGGTTCATCGTCAACACCAGTGCGAACGCCGACAGCATCAGCACCGCGAACACCGTCAGCGCCTCGCGCCCGCGCACTGCGCCAGTGGCGAGCGGCCGGCCCTTGGTGCGCTCGACCAGCGGATCGAGCCAGCGGTCGGCATAGTCGTTGATCACACAGCCCGCCGACCGGGTCAGCCACACGCCCAGCGAAAACACGACCAGCGTCCACCACGGCGGCATACCGTCGGCAGCCAGCCACAGCCCCCACCACGTCGGCCACAGCAACAGCAGCCAGCCGATCGGACGATCGCCGCGGATGAGCGCCCAATACTGCCCGAAGCGTTCGCGCCAGACGGGTATTTCAGCGGAATTGACGGGAATTTCGCTCATCGTATCGAGGTTGCGGAGCGGCAGGCTCGCGCCATCCGCTCGAATCGGGGACAATGCAGACGTCAGGCGCCTGTAGCTCAGCCGGATAGAGTAGCGGCTTCCGAAGCCGTTGGTCGGGGGTTCGAATCCCTCCAGGCGCACCACTTCCTTTCATCGAATCTTCCAGCCGGGATTGCCGGCCATCGCGCCGGGCGCGATGGCGCTCAGATCCGCACGCAGCTATGCCGCGTCAGCGCGAACCTTTGCCCCTCCAGGCGCGCCAAATCGACAGCGAGAACCGCGCTCAGCGGACCCGACGACCCCCACATTTTGTAGGGGTTTCGCGTTCTCGTACTGGACAGGACGCAGACCGCCAGGTGGCTGTTCGAGGTGCTGGTCGCGATCAGGTACCGCAGCCAGTGGAACTGTGGGTGTCCTGGTTTCGGCGGTCTAACGCCTGAGTTAAGCCGACCCGTGGCGGGGCGGCGGACGCGTGCAAGCGTAGCGTATTGCACGTGGCCGACGCCACGACATGGGGTCGGCTTGAACGAATTGTTAGGCGGCGAGGGATGCCGATGCGAACCGAGCCCCGACGCACTTGCCGAAAGACGAAGCGGGAAGGCCCTGACGCGCACCCGAGAACTTTCAGCCGGGTGTCTCCGAAGCGACCGTGTCAGCCGCGGAACACAGACCGCGCCAACCACTGTTTCCGAAGCGGGCGAACGCAACGCTTGTGAGCCTTGAGCGCGCCAGACGAACTATCCGAAGCATTGCATGATCGCTGGATACGACAAGCGCAGCAGCCAAATACGGCAACGGAGCGAAAACGAGCGGAGCGGATGAGCGAGCAAAGCGAGGCTGAAAACGAATGTTTTTCTGCCGCCTAACTCATGCGTAAGCTCCCCCACAGGACTTTCACACGTCAGATTTTGTACGCCTTCCAAGCTTAAATCGGGCCATTCCTTGGACGGCAAGGTGCGGGTCCGCATCGCACTGTTCGGCGAGGTGGCGTACGCGAGATGTTCCTCGGCAAGCTGATGCTGAAGGCCGAAGACGTGGCCTGCGCGCCGGGGCGGGTGGCTACGAGCAGACGCGCGAGCAGTTCGCGAACTCCCTCGATGGCCTGGCCGAGCAACGCCGAAGCAGTTGCCGCTGCGCCACACCGTCTGTCTACTGCCTAACCGGCGCGGACATCCCGCAGGCGGAACCATCGAATCAGATTCCGTCGATACCACGCCGCCTTGATCCAGAACGGCGGAGACCGTTGCGCGGGGTGCGTCCTGCAAATTTCGTCTGATGGCCTTGTAACAAGCCGCATGTAGTCTCTCGGGAAGCAGGCATCAAAACACTTGATCCATGGACGAGAACGACATGAAGGCATTGCCGATATCGGAATATCAGAAGCGCTTTTTCATCGAATGGGCCGTGCGTCCTGACGAAGATGCGTACAACGTCTTCGGGGTGTATCGGATCAGGGGAAGCCTGGACACGGACAGATTCAAGCGCGCGTGCGAACTGTTCGTACAACGGCACGAAGAAGTGCACGCCAGATACAGTCAGGACGGCAGCGAGTGCCAGTGGTCAGACTATGGCATCGACGATTTTTACCGCCACGTCGCGGCAGGATCGGATGAGGCAGCCGTGCGGCATCTGGAGGAGGCGCTCTGGTCCCCATTCGATCTGGTGCGGCAACCGTTGCTGAGGCTTCACCTTATTTCCTCCGGGGCTGAGGGCGAATTCTACTTCGTGCATGTCGCGCATCACATCATCTGCGACGGCGAGATGCTGAAAATCATCGGCGAGGGAATCGCCGGAAATTACAATTCTTTCAGCACAGGAAGCCGCAGCGACATCGCCGATGCCAACCTTCTTTTCAGGGCAGCTGTGGACGCGGAACACCGCATCCTGACCACGCAACTCACCGGCGAGGCAAAAACATTCTGGTTGGATTTCATCGGGGACACGCCTCTTCATGTGCGGCTGCCTTTCAAATTCCATGCCGACCCGAGGTCCATCGGCAACAATTTGGAAGACAGGGCGGTGAAGAGCGTGTTCTTCGGCCTGTCGAGCGATCAGACCGAGCGCCTCATGGCATATGCGGAAGCGCGTAGCACCACGTTATTTGTCTGCCTCGCTGCGATGTATGCGCTCGTTCTGTCCAAGTACTGCAACCAGCAGCGATTCCTCATCCATTATCCGGTCAATGTTCGCCCGCCCGAGTTCCCGCGTGCCGGCGGGAGCTTCGTCAATAATATCCCCATGAAAATAGAAGTTGATCGATACGATGAACTCGACGACTGGATAGAAGCCCTGAAAGCCCAAAGATCATCGGCGAAGGTACATCAGCATTATTCCTTCGCGCACATGGTCCGCGACCAGGCAAAAAACAACGATGCAGACATCGACAACTGCCTCAATGTCGGGTTCGCATCGACCAACCTGCGCGCCAGAAACGCACTCGGACTGGACGGCCTGGAAACACAGACCGTCGACGTGGCGAGAAGAACCGCGATCTACAATCTTTCTCTGCTGTACGACAGCCATGATGTCGGGGGCATCCGATTCAGGCTCGACTGCATGGCGGCATTGTTCGACGGAAAGTTTCCGGAAGACTTCATCGCATCGTTTCGCCAACTGATATCGGATGCCGTTGATCGCGGAGACAGGATCGATCTCAAGAAATATTGCGTGCTCGACGATTCTGCGCATGCCGTCGTTTTCGATCTTGTGAACTACGACAAGAGAGAATACGAAACCGACACACCTATCCATGTCTTGTTCGAACGACAGGCGCGACGCACTCCAGAGGCGATAGCGGTCATTGATGGCAGTAACAGCGAATACACCTACGTCGATTTGAGGTTCGATGTCGATCAATTGGCCAGACGCCTGATCGCAAGCGAAGGCGCCTTGATCGGAATCCTGATCGAGAAGGGCTACGGCCATGCCGTATCTACGCTCGCCGTCATGCGATCAGGACATGGCTATCTGCCGCTGAACGTCGATTGGCCTGCGGCGAGAATTGTAGACGTGCTGGATTGCGGCGGCGTTCGGACGCTGATCGTATCCAGCCAACAGCGGTCGCTCATCGAGTCCGACCGCGACTGTTATGCACGATTCGATATCGTCGAACTGGAATGCACACTGGAGGCATCGAAGTCATCGCCAGAAGACACCGCCGCCATTTTTCCGGAGGTCTCCGGGGGAGACATCGCGTACGTGATATTCACGTCCGGCTCGACCGGAACACCGAAGGGCGTCACGATCAGTCATTCCGGCGCGCTGAATACCATCCATGCCGTCAACGAGCGGTTTGCTGTCGACACCTCTGATCGGACGCTTGCCCTGTCGGATCTGAGCTTCGATCTGTCTGTCTACGATCTATTCGGCCCGCTCATCGTCGGCGGGGCCGTTGTCTTTCCCCTGCAATCGGAAATCCGGAACTGCGAATACTTGGCTGCGCTCATCCAGCGATGTGGGATCACCCTCTGGAATTCTGTGCCGCAATTGGCGGATCTTCTGGTGAATACCACGTCACTGCGGGCAGGTGAACTGGACTCGCTGCGATTGATGCTGCTCAGCGGCGATTGGATACCCGTTGGCCTGCCGGCGGAAATCAGGCGATGCTGCCCGACTAAGACCCTGGAAATCGTGAGCCTCGGCGGCGCGACGGAAGGCAGCATCTGGTCGGTGTGGTATCCGATCCATGAGGTCGATCCGGAGTGGACCAGCATTCCCTATGGCCGCGCGATGCCGAATCAGCGCATGTACATCCTGGATGCCAACGACGTCATCCTTCCGATCGGAACAATGGGGGAAATATGCATCGGCGGATCCGGCGTCGCACTGAACTACTGGAACGACGAAAAGAAGACGGATTCGAGTTTTTTCGAACATGAAACCCTCGGCAGACTCTATCGCACCGGCGACCGCGGAAGAACGACGCGTGAAGGTCATATCGAATTCGGGGGCAGAAACGATTCCCAGATCAAGATTCGTGGATACAGAGTGGAACTTGGCGACATCGAAGTGCATCTGGCGTCGTATCCCGGCATCAGGCAATCGGTGGTACTGGCGAGAAGCCATACGGGAAGCAGAAACAAATACCTCGCTGCCTACTATATTTGTGACCGGATGCTGGACGAGGCGGCGTTAATCGCACATCTGAGCGCTCGGCTGCCGGATTACATGATTCCCGGCATGTTCGTTTATTTGGCCGAATTTCCTCTCACGAGCAACGGGAAGATCGACCGCGAGGGATTGCCGTCCCGGACGTTCTTCGACACGAAGCACGAACATGAGCCTCCGGGAAGCGGGATCGAAAGAAAGCTGGTACAGCTATTTTCCTCGGTACTGTCGGTCGATGCTGGAGATATTTCGATTCATGCGGACTTCTTCAGACGGGGCGGCGATTCGATTTCCGCGGTCAGGCTGATCGGAAGGATCAACAACGAATTCCCGAAATCCAAGATCAAGGTCATTGATGTCTTCAAATACAGAACGGCCAGGAAACTGTCCGAGTACATCGGCAGGCAAGGCGATGATCATCATTTGATCGTCAAGTCGATGAACGACTCGCCGTCGCATCGGCTGCTGTTCATGATCCACCCGGCCACGGGCGGATGCGAAGTGTATTTCGGCTTGGCCGAGCTCCTCATCGACCAATACAAATGCTACGGCATCGACAACCGAAACCTGTATCACGACGAGCAGGTCTCCGATATCCATGCCCTGGCGGCCATCTACCTCTCCCTGATGAAATCAGTCAGGCGAGAAATGCATGTTCGGGAGGATGCGGAGTACGCCATGACCGGCTGGTCCCTTGGCGGGCAAATTGCTTTTGCGATCGCCGCCATCCTTGAATCGGAAGGTGTCACCGATATCCGGATCATCAGCCTGGATGCGATTCTCAACGACGGAGACGAAGCGCTGCAAAAGATCAGATGCGACATTGACTTAAACAGAGATGCCTTTCGCAAAGGGCTTGAGGCGAGGCGCCTGGAAAGCAGCGCTTACGAAAGCAACGACTACATCGAAAAGATCTTGAACATGATCCATACGGAGAAGATGCTTTCGGTGACCCCCATCGGGCGCGAGTTGCGGCGCACGGAAGTCCTGCTGTTCAAGACGACGGAGCCATATCTCAATCTCGATATCAACCCGAATGCGGCCGAACTGAGCGACCACGTTTCGCGACTGCCCTACAACAATGTCCAGAACATCGTGCGCGACCTTGGGAAAATACGTGTTTCCCGCATTGATTGCGATCACGGCACGTTGTTGCGCGAATGGGAGCGCATCGCGAAGACGATCCTACAAACGGATTGGCCGGAAGATGTCGAGAACGATCTGTCGTCAGTGCAGTAGAAGACCTTTGACCGAGACGAGATCGGAATGGATATTTGGAATGGAATAGGGCATGCCTGTGTGTGCAGTCCGGCAGTGGGCTTTTGCGAGAAGAAGACTATGGCCGCTACCGGGATCCGGCCCTTCCGGCTGCGCCCCATTGCGTTACGCTGCGATCCGGCCTGAGAGAGCGTTTGGATTTCACGTACTCTGGCTGCACCACTTCCTTCCTTAGAGTCGGTCGGCAGGTATTTCCGGACCAGGCGCTATGAACGCCTTGGCGTTCGTAGTCACGCGTGGTGTGCCGCGCAACCTCAGTGTTTCAGCCCTGCTGGCGCAACACATTTCCATTCTGATCTCGCCACTTCCAGGCGCATCCAATCGACCCCCAAAATGCGCTTTGCCTCACCAACACCCCTGTATTTCGGAGAGGCTTCGTTTTTTTCCTGGACTTCGCTGTCGGGGCCGCAGCATCGTTCGGCGAAATTTTTCCCACCACACCCTCTCTGGCCTCATTCCGCTTGGATTTGACGCTTGTCCAGTTCAAACGATATCCATGCATTTCCTTTGAACATCAAGGGATTACCTAAATCGGCGGTGCGGTCTTCGGGCGCAGCGGAGGGATTATCGGAGTTGCTGAGGTCTCAGCAGATCAGCGCGTAGGTACAGTTGCAGGGGACGTATCTTCGGGCACGTTCCCCGCCACCGCACGCACCAGTCGGTCAGCGCGGATGTACTGCCGCCAGGCGGTGTTGACGTCCTCAAGACTCAACCCGGCAATCCGTTGCTCGAGAGGCGCGCCGACTGTCAACGTATCGCTCCGCAGCGTCTCCAACTGCCTGCTTAAGATCCGGCCTGGCTGAGCGGCGAGGCGTCGTTGCTCCTGAAGATAGCCGCTCTTGGCCAGCGCCAGTTCGTCAGCTCCAAACCCCTGACGCTCGACCATCTCCAACTCATCATCCAAGGCTTGCTCTACCCGGCGGAGATCGCTCACTGCAAAGGTCGCTGAAGCGCGCCACCATGAGCTCGGCGCAGTCGCGTTCCAGTCAATCTCGGACCACGCCCCGTAACTCAGACCTTCGCGCTCGCGCAGCCGGCGCCAGAGCCTGCCGCTACCCTGCTGACCGAACATTCGATTGGCCAGTGCGAGCGCCAGCGCATCCTGCTCTCCCTCCCGCAACGGCACGACGGCGGCCCAGCTCAGGAACGCGCTGTCGCCCCCGGCACTCCGCCAGATCAGCGTCTTGGGATCAAGCGCCAGCCGCAGTTCGTCGACGAGTTCCGGTGCATCAGAACCGTCGGTGACCAACAAAGGCTTCAAATGGCGCTGCACCGCCGCCGTCACCGCCGCCATTTCAATCTCGCCGACCACGGCCATCCGCACGCTCCGTAACGGCATCAGTGCAGCCCGGGCCTGCTCGACGTCAGCGAGTCCAACCCGCTGCAGTGACACTATTTCCTCGTCGATTGTCGGCGCGTAGCGCACGTCGTTCTCCCCGTAAACATTGCCGTGCCGCGAGAGTAATTCGCCAATGCGCGCCGATGGATCCTGCGAAGCGCGATCAAGCCTGCCTCGCCACTTGCGCTTCTCGCCCTCAAGCGCATCCTCCTCGAATCGACCGGCCTCAAGCAGCGCACGCACCCGGGCCATCGCCGCATCGAACTGGCCGGTGCTGGTCTGAATGTCGATCAGCAGCTCCTGGCGGAAAAAGCCCACTGTCAATCCGGTCTCGATGCGGTCCAGATCGGACTGGAATGCTGAGGTTCCGCCAGGCGTCGCGCGGAACGTGCCGAGCATCGCCGCCATCAGACCGGCAGCACGCGTTTGCTCCTGCGACGACGCGGCCGCCAGCATCGGGATCGCCAGCCGGGCAAGCACCGCCCCGCCGCGCTGCGGGCGTTGCGTGACCGACAGCGCAAGGCGTCCATCCGCGAGCACCCTGGTTTGGGGGCGGACTTTGGCCGCGGTGTCAAAGGACGCTGCTAGTCCCCGGGCCGCGAGGGTCGCCGCAGCCGCTCCGGTTTGCTGCTCCGGCAGTGAGACGGTGCCCGTCGATGCCCGTGCCACCGGCTTGGCTGGGGCGTCACTGGAAAGCAGGGTCACTACCAGCGGCGCGCGGAGCCAGTCCGTTGCAACCCGGCGCAGGTCTTCCTGATCGAGCGTCCGTATGCGCGCATAGTCCGCCAGATGTAGCCGCCAATCGCCGCGCCCAGTCGCCTCAGACAGGTCTTCGGCCAGCCGCTCAGGATCGTTGAATCGCCGCCGCCATTCGGCCATCCAGCCATATCGCGCCTGCTCGACCTGCTCTGACGTCAGCGCAACGGCGTCGGTTAATGCCACACGCAAGGCCTCCGCCACCGCCGCGGGTTCGCGCCCGGCCGCCGGTTGCGCGGCGAACAGCAGGGTGCCACCGTCGACCTGCGCACGCGCCTGTCCCATCACTCTGGCGGCGATACCGGCATCGACCAAGCGCCGATTCAGCGGCCCCGACGGCTCGCGCGTCAGGGCGTAAACCAGCAGCCGCGCGGCCGCAGCATCTCCATCCCGCGCCGCTGGCCCCGGCGTTGCCGCCATGATCATCGGCCCCACGCCTGGCCTTGCCAGTACCAGCGACTGGGCGGCCGAAGCCTCCGGTGAATACCCCGAGCGGCTCTCTTCCACTGGCTGCGCAGTTCCCTGCGGCAGGGCGCCGAAATCCTGCGCGATGGTGCGCAACGTCTCTTCGATCTCAAATGCGCCTGCGATGATCAACGTCGCGTTGTCGGGCCGGTAGTGGCGGGCTCGTAGCGCGGTCAGGCGAGACGCCTCAAACGATTCGATCTCTGCCAAGCGTCCGATCGGTGCCCTTCCATAGCCTTGGCCGTCATAAAGCGCCCACATTGCGGAATTGATCGCCACGCCCAGCGCAAAACCCTGCGCACCCTGCATCTCATTGCGGATCGCCCCGAGTTCGCCCGTCATCTGCTCAGGCTCGATCGCGCCGTCTGCGAAGGCCCCCGCCAACCAGCCGAGGTACCAGCGCTGCACCGCTGCATCCGCAGCGAAGCTGGCCATAAACGTGGTCCGGTCATGCGCCGTCGTCGCATTGGCGCGGATGCCACGCTGTGCGATTGCGGCGTACGCCGGCCCTTGGCCTTGGCGGGCCCTGAACATCAAGTGCTCAAGCACATGCATGGCCCCGCTCGCGCCCGCCGGATCCTGCAGGGCTCCGGCCCGCACTGTGAGTTGGACCGTCACGACCGGCTTCGACGCATCGGGCACCAGCAGTATCTGCAGCCCGTTGGGCAGCCGGTATTCGCCGATACCCTCAAGCGTCCTTACCGCGATGGGGTGCGCGGCAGTTGCCTCGGTGACTGCGAGCGCGGAGGGCGCCAATAGTGTGAAAGCCGGCACTGACAGTGACGTCGACAGGCCGCCGACGAGCAGGACTGCAGCGCCGAGTCCGGCTGTCAACCGGTGGGATCGGGCGCGCGTCCATGAGCGAGACAGCGGGGCAAGGTTCATGCGCATACGGGCTCCGGGTCAGCGAGGGGGATGCGAATCTCGTTCGCAACGACGTCATCGATCAAGGCGGCGATCGCTTCGCGCAGCGCCGGCAGATCCGCAGTGTTGGGGTACCGCCCATCCAAACGCGCGTAACACTCGTCCTTGAGCCGTTCGCGGTCGAGCCGTATCCGCGGCGCGGTCCAGCGCAAGCGGACCGCTCGCCGCGCAGCGACTGAGGCCTCCGATGCATCTGGCATCACGGCCCCTGCCTCGCTGGCAACACGCATCAGGTCGGCCTCCAATTTATCCAGCGCCGTCGCGGCAGGCATCGCGTGCGCATGCCACGGCGTCCCCTCGAAAATCGACCACGCGTGATGCCGCAACGGACTCAGCCAGAGGTCGAGTTGGCGCGCGAGGCCCAGCCCCGCGGGCCCCTTGAGCAAGGCTTGCGCATCGACGGCCGCGAATCCCAACAAGCGCAGCAAGGCCGCGTGCAAGCCTTCGCCGTAGGCCCGGAGCACTTGGTCGCAGGTGCGCGCACGCCATGCCCGGGCCGGTTCACCATGACCTGCAGTAAAGCGAAACCCGCAGGCGACCCCATTGACGGTGTCGACGATGTCGCGAAACTCCTCGCCGCTGGGATAGTGCCCGGATGCCACCCAATAGCGCGCCAATGAGGGCACCGCGGCCGTCGCGCCGAAGTCCAACAGACGGCCGTCCAGGCTGACGTTGGAGGAGCTGACGCCCCCGTGGGGCAAACAAAGCAGGTAAGTCGCTGCCAGTTGCTGCGACCAACGCGCGAAGCCTGCCGTCATTTGATCCTGCAGCTGATCGGTTCCGCCGGCATGCCGTTCGAGTGCTGCGATCGTGCAACGGACGCGGTGCGCATCCGCCAAGCCCGGCAAATCTTCGGTGCCGCGGTACAGCGGCGCGCGCTCGAGATGCGCCGGCCGCAGAAACGCGCGCCGCACCAGAAGACAGCACCGCTCCGGCTTTGGTCCCTGGTCGGTCTGCCACACTTGAACAGTGCCGGTCGCAATGATCGCCAGCGTGCGCACCGCGCCGTAGGGCAATTCGCGATGCAGGATCTCGGCCAGCAATGATTCGCGGACACACTCCTCAAGGTACGCACCGCCCGACGCATGTCCCACATCGACGTCGCGGCCGATCAGAGGCGTCCGTCCCACGCCCTTCACGCAATACGGGCCAATGATCGCCGCGCGGCCGCTGCCGCCGTTGGAGCCGATGCCACCGCCGCCATAGCGGTCGGCGGTCCCAGTCCGGTCGGGCGTCTCGCCGTCCGCACTGACCCTGTAAGCGCAGGCCGCGAGCAGATGCTTGGCATAGGCGGCCCGGTCGCCGTTCAGCCGCACCCAGGCTGGATCGGCTTCGGCCTCCTCAGCGTTGAGCCAAAGCAGCGTCGCGCCCTGCAGCCTCGTCAGCGGCACCGCCACATGACCATTGCTCGGATTGAGTACGTCGACCGCGACCGCGGCGTGCTGGGAAGCATCGAACAGGTTCATCGCGCGCGTCGACTCCAGTATTTCAGGGGAGATGTGCATCAGGAATGGCGCCAGATCACAGATCGTCCAGCGCCGCCACGCCGGTCCCCATCAGCACGCGCCGTAGCCGGGAGTGCAGCGCAGCGGCCCGTTCCGCGAGCGCCAACTGCGCGCTGGGGGCAGACACCGCGCCTGCACAGGTCGCCGCAAGCACGTCGCCTTCTGAGAAGCAGGCCGGGCACAGCGCGGTCGCTCCGTGCTGCTGGAGCCGCGCCAAACCGTCGTCCGTCAGCAATCCGTAAGTCAGGAACGCTTCGGCGGTGCCGTCAGGCGCGCTCACTTCCAGGTAATGGCCCAGACGCAGCGGCGTCTCGAGCGCGGCGAGCAGCTCGGCCGGCTGCCGGTTCGCGTGAACCGGATTGGCGCTCGCCAGCAGCAGCCAGTCGCCGAGCCGCCGGGCCTGGTCCAGCATCTCTAGGGCCTCGCCGCGCAGCTGCCCTCCGCCGTCGCGCGCCAGGAAATCGCTGGAGGACGCTCGAAGCATTGGCGCTACGCTGAAACGGACGGGCACCCGCAGCCGCTTGGCCGCCCGCCGGCCCCGGCGCCTCCGCGCATAGGCGATGTCGTCGACGGACGACAGCGGCCCGCCGGCAGCAGCACGCCGCAGCAGCGCGGGCAAACCGATGTGGTGCACGGCGAAGTGCGCAATCCATGCCTCGCCGCTCGCCGCGCCAGCCACTTCGGCGGCATCGGCGCCGGCAAACAACGCAGCTTCGCCGGCGTCATCCAGGCGCTTCCAGAACACCGATCCAGCCGGGCGGCCATAGGTGTCGAAGTAAACTTCAACACGACCCTCCGCAAATGCGTGGCAGAGTTGCTCGACATGCCAGCCGACACCATGCGCGCCGGGCTGGTGTTGCCCGGCCAATCGGGGCAGCATCAGCCCGAGCAGCTGGCGCAGGCACGCGGCCTTGTCTGATGGTGCGTCCACCGCGCGACAGAGTTCCTCAAGCGTGTAGATGGTCATACAGTCCTCCGGGCATCAAGACGGCGCGCAATCGCTGGATGTGGTTGAGCCGGGCCGACAGCCGACACAGCGCATCGTCCGCGCGAGCTGCCTGATGCAGGGCGAGCGCCTGCAGCCAGTTGTGCGGTCTCGACGCGACACGGGCGGCAGGCACGCTCCACGGGCGTCGACGAATCTTCATTCGCGTGCCAATGCATCGACGGGGCTCAACGCCGCTGCGCGTTTGGCCGGCCACGTTCCGGACAGGATGCCGACCACCGCGGAGACGGTGAATGCGGCCACGAGCGCCGTCAGATCGACCTCCAGCCGCAGCCTCGATTGGGTTGCATTGGCGATCAGCGCGGCAACCGCGCACAGGACCAGACTGATGACACCACCGGCGCCGCACAGCAACACGGACTCGATCAGAAATTGACTCCGGATATCGGACTGCCTCGCGCCAATGGCCATGCGAATTCCGATCTCGCGGGTGCGCTCGGTGACCGACACCAGCATGATGTTCATGATCCCAATGCCGCCCACCAGCAGCGCGATCGCAGCCACCAGACCGAGCACCAGCGCCAGCACCGCCATCACATCGCGCAGCGCATTGATGTCGCTGGCAGCGTTCCAGGTCTCGAAGTCCTCCGCGCCGTGCAGCGACTTCAGCCGCTCGGTAATGCGCCGCCGGACGTTCTCTGCCTGGTCGGGATGGGTAATGACAACAGTGAAATCGCGCGTCTCCAAACGCGTGTCCAGCTTGGCCGCAAACGCGGAATACGGAATCAGAAGTTCACCGATCGATTCGCGCCCGAAGTTGCTGCCCGCGGCCGGCGCGAACAGTCCAATCACCGTGAACGGCAGCAGGGCGGGCGCGGATGCCATGGCGCCGCCTGCAGCACCGGACGCACCGGTCTGCGCCGAGAGGAAAATCGTGCGGCCGATCGCCTGTTCCCCGGACCGGAACAGCGCTTCGCGTATCTTCTGGTCGATCACGACCACCTGCGCACCGTTGGCAAGTTCCACCGGCATGAAAGTTCTGCCCTGCTCAATGCTCAGTCGGTTCACCTCCAGCGTCGACGCCTGCGCGCCGTGGACTTTGACGCGCGCATCCTTCGCGCCCTGACGGGCAGCCATCTCGCCCTGCATCTGGATCTGGACCGTTTTCACGCCGTCCAAGCCGCGTACCGCATCAAGGTCCGAAGCGCTGAATGGTTGCGGCTGGCTGCCGGGCGGGAGACGCGGGTTCCCGGTCCAGACCTTGATGCTGCTGCCAAACAGCGCACCTACTTCGTTGTTGATCGCGCGCTGCACCGCACCGCTAAGGGTCACCACGACGACCACGGCCGTGATGCCAATGCAAACCCCGATCAGCGACAGCACCGAGCGCAGTCTGTGCCCGAAGATCGCCTGAACCGCGGAGCGCAGCGCCTCGCGCGCACGACCGGCAGCCTGTCGCCAAGCGGGGAGCAGCCGCGTAACCCTCGCAGCGGAGGCCGCATCATCCCAAGTGAATAACGGCTCCGCGTCGGCCGCGGTTGTCGGCGCGATGGCCGGCGCGACGGCGGACTCCGGCGAACTCGACACAGCCTCGTTGCGGCGATCGGCGACGATGCGGCCGTCGGAGATTTCGACGATGCGTTGCGCGCTCGCGGCAAGCCCTCGTGCATCGTGGGTGACGACGATGACGGTATGTCCCTGCCGGTTCAGCGTTTGCAGGATTTGCAACATCTCCGCGCCCGACTGCGAGTCGAGTGCACCCGTCGGCTCGTCGGCGAGCAACACCTGGCCACCGTTCATCAGCGCGCGGGCGATGGACACCCGCTGCTGCTGGCCGCCGGACAGCTCGGTCGGCGTGTGCTGCAGGCGGTCCCCCAGTCCAAGCCGCGCCAGGAGCGCTCCCGCCCGTTTCGCGCGCTCGTTCGCCGGCACGCCCGCATAGACGGCAGGCAGCGCTACGTTATCGAGGGCGTCCTGGTGCGGGAGTAGGTTGTAACGCTGGAAAATAAAGCCAAACGTCTCGCGCCGCACTTGGGCCAGCTCGTCGGCATTGAGGCCGGCGGTGTCGCTGCCATCCAGCAGATAGCGGCCGGCGCTGGGGCGGTCCAGGCAACCAAGCAAGTTCATCAACGTGCTCTTGCCGGAACCCGATGCACCAACAATGGCGACGAATTCGCCGCGTTCGATCGTCAGGTCCACGTCAGTCAGGGCGCGCACCGTCTGAGTGCCGACGCGGTATTCGCGCGACACGCCGCGCAGTGCGATCAGCGGCGTGCTCATTTCGACTCCGGTACCGCCTTGTCGCCCGGCGCCGCAGGTTTATCGCGCGTTGCGTTGGCGCCGTCAGCAGGCGAAAGCAGCACCCGCTCGCCTGTCCGCAGCCCGTCCAGCACTTGGGTCCGGGTCGCGTCCTGCAGACCAATGCGCACGGATCGGCGCGCAATGCCACCGTCGGCCGTCCAGGTGAACACTTCGTAGCGGCCGTCGTCGCGGCGGTCGCCCAGCGCGATCGATGGAATTGTCGGCGCAGTATCAACGGAACCGCTCTCAATGAGCACACGCACCGTCATTTGCGGCAACAGGACCCGGCCCGGGTTCTCGACCTCGAAGAGCACATTGTAGAAGGACGCATTACCGCTCTTTTCTGGAACCGGCTGGATCACACGAACGCGGCCTCGCAGCGGCTGGGTCAGGCCGGACAGCGTGGTGAAGGAGGCCACTTGCCCAACCTTGACCTTGAGCACGTCAGCCTCGGCCACTTGGGTGCGAACGGTCATTCGGTCGATGTCGGCCAGCGTCAGCAGCACCGGGGTGGTCTGACTGGCGTTGACGGTCTGCCCCTGCGCCACCGCGATGTTGACCACAACCCCGTCCATAGGCGCGGTAATCGCTGTGCGTGACAACGCCAACCGGCGCTTGGCCAGCTCAGCATTGAGTCGGTCAAGCGTGGCGAACTGACCCTTGTGGTCGGCGCTCAGGCTGCGCAGCTCGGCTTCCGCGTCATCAAGCGCGGCCTGCGACACCAAGCGGCCCTCGAACAACTGACGGAAACGGCGGGTGTTGGCATCGGCACGCTGGCGCAATGCGTTGGTGGATTCCATGGCGCTGCGCTGCTCGGCGACGGTAGCTTCGGCTACTTGGACGTCGCTCTGAGCGGTGTCGGGATCGATGCTGACCAGCAGTTGTCCAGCTTGCACGGTCTGACCGAGCTCGATGTGGATCGCCCTCACTTCCCCGCTGACCTGGGCGCCGACATCGACCTGGGTGCTTGGCGTCAGCACACCGGCTGCCTGCACCATCTGCCGGACGCCGGCAGCAGTGACCTCCTCGGT
Organism: Lysobacterales bacterium; assembly: GCA_031419075.1. Lineage (GTDB taxonomy): Bacteria > Pseudomonadota > Gammaproteobacteria > Xanthomonadales > Xanthomonadaceae > Lysobacter_I. The sequence goes on along the minus strand of JANOKD010000051.1, from coordinate 50,324 downwards.
CTCTGGAGGCTCTGCAGAATCCGGTCCGCGCAGAGACAACGCGGCCGCAGTGGCCGCGGCTGCCACGACAGCAATCAAAAAGAGTCGGCGCGGCCGGAGCCAGGTGCGCCAGCGGGAAGGACGTTGGTCGGAGGTCATCATGCGGTGGCAAGCTCAGCGAGCGCGGGGGCGCCGCCTTTCAGGGGAGACAGGGTGCCACCATCCAGCCGCAGCACGCGATGGGCGTCGCGGATGGTCGCGGGGCGGTGGGCGACGACGATTCGCGTCAACGCCATGGCGCTGAGTTCGCGGCTGACGATCTCCTCGGCGGCCATATCAAGGTGACTGGTGGCCTCATCAAGCACCAGCACACGCGGCTGGCGATAGATCGCACGGGCCAGAATAATCCGCTGCCGCTGGCCACCGGACAGGCTGCTGCCAAGGTCGCCAACCTCGGTGTCGAAGCGCAGCGGCAGCTGCATCACGTCATTGAGAATGCAGGCTTTGCGCGCGGCTTCCTCCACGCGAGCCGTGTCGGGCTCAGCCTCGAAAAAGCAGATGTTCTGCGCGACCGAGCCAGACAGCAACAGGTCGTCCTGCATCACTGCTGCCACCGCTCTGCGGTACGCGGCGATACCCGAAGCCTCAATGGGTTTCCCTTGGTACAGCAGCGCGCCGCGCGTCGGCGGCATCAGCCCGAGCAGCACCTTGAGGAGTGTCGATTTGCCGGAGCCACTTGGGCCGACGATTGCCAGCATTTCGCCTGCGTCGACACGCAGCTGCACGCCGCGCAGGATCCACGGTTCTGTATCGGCGTAGCGGAACCAGATGTCGCGCAGCTCCAATATCGGCGGATCGCCATCGCTGCTGTCGCCCGACACATGAGCGGGCTCTGGCGCCGTAACGGGTCCCGGTGCGGCATCCGCCGACACATCGGCATCGACAAACTCGGGGGTCTCGTCGGCGATATCAGCCAAGCGCTCGAAGTGAAGACTGAGCATACGGAAGTCGCTGACGTGATCAATGAAGCGGCTCATCCTGGCGGTGAACTGGGCCTTGTAGGCCACAAAGGCGATCAGCATGCCGATCGTCATCCCCGCGCCCGGCGTCATCACCATTGAGGCGCCAAAGTAGAACACGGCGACCGTCTCAAGGCCGAAGATCAGCGTGCTCAGAGCGGCGAGTGTACTGGTGAGCGTCGCGACTCGCGTACGGCGCTCACGCACCTCGCCGGCCAGTACTCCCCAGCGCGCGCTGCGTTCGCGCTCGGCACCGAACAGCTTGAGCGGGGTAATCGCGCGCAGGGTCTCGACCAAATGGGCGTGCTCCTTGCCGCTGAAGGCAAAGCCCTCCTCCGATGCCTGCAGAATCGGTTGCCAGGTCACCCAACGCGCGGCGGCGTAGACGCCCACAGCCAATACAACGATGCCTGCGAGCAGCGGGGAGTAATGCGCCATGATGGCCAGCGCCGCCAGGCCAAACACCGCATCGAGCACCGCCTCCAGTGCAGAGGATGTCAGCGTGCGGCGGATGTCTTCGGTGGCGTTGAACCGGCTGATCACGTCGCCCAGGTGACGATGGGCGAAGAAACGCACCGGCAGCCGGACCAGATGTTCAAAGATGCGGCGCTTCCATTCGAAAGAGAGCGTCTCGCCGAAGCGCACGGCCAGACGGCCGCGAATCCAGCCGAGCACGGCCTGGAGCGTGAAGAACGCGACGAACGTCAGCGCAAGCACGTCCAACAGTTCCGGCCGCTTCTGCCCGATCACGCGGTCCACCACCCATTGGCCGAGCAACGGCGCCGTCAACACAGCCACCTCCAGTCCGAGCGAGACCAGCGTCAACAGCCCGACCGAGCGGCTGAAGCCAGGTGTCGCCGCGACGTAGTGCCGCAAGGTCAGGCTGGGCGGTATGCGCGTCAACGTCGGCTGGCCATCGGGCCAGAGCTCCAGCGCGTACCCGGTGAAGCCACGCGTCATCTCTTCCGGCGTCAGCACGCGTCGACCGACGGCGGGATCGAGCACAACGGCATCGCCCCGACGGCCGACCGACTGGAGTACGACGAAGTGGCGGTGCTCCCAGTGCAGGATGGCCGGCAGGCGCAGAGCGGTGAGGTCCGCCGGCCCAACTTCAACCGCTCGCGCAGCGAGTCCCAGCGAGCCTGCGTCCTGGATCAACCGCGCGAACGAGGTCCCCCGGCTCGCTGAAGGCAGCTGCCGACGCAGGTCGCGCAGCGTGAATCGATGGCCGTGGGCGGACGCCACCATGGCCAGTGCGGCCAAGCCGCATTCGCCGGACTCAGCCTGCCTGACGAGCCGCACGCGCGTCACCGTGATGGTTCCTGCCCGGCTGGCGCACTTGGCGACGGCGCTTCGGCTGGCAGCAGTTCATCGAGGCTGAAATGAAACGCCTCGCGGCCATGCAGCAGGCGATCCAGCAGCAACGCAACGCCGGCGGTGCCGTCCATATACGTCGCCGACACGGTGCCGCCCAGCCGGGCAGGTACTGCCGCGCCGCCGTCGGCGACCACGCGGAAGTGACGCAGCGCCCCGGCGGTACGCCAAGCCAGGTCGGCATAGTCGGGCCGAGCGAGGAAGGCCGCCGCGTCGAGCAGGCAGTGGGTGAGGCCAGCCAGCCCTGGGCCCAATCCGGCACACACGGTGTAGCGCTGCGCCACGGTCGGCAACGCGTCATGGATGAATTGCTCAAGCGCTGCGTCGCCGGTGAGACGGTGCAGTCGCAGCGCGGCGCTCACAATCCCCGCTGTGCCCACCTCTAAATATGGATAGAGGATGCTGGCATCGTCGCCTGTGGCCTGCTTTGGAAATCCAATCGAAACACTGACCGTTTGGGCGAAACCCAGATCATGGCGCAGCCCCGCGAGCGCAGTGTCAAGCAGAACCGGATCGCCCAGTGCGCAGTGCGCGTAGGCCAGAAACAAGGCGATCCCCGTCGCACCGTCGTGCAGACCGATCCGCAACGACTCGCCGCTCGATTCTGCCGCCTCTGGCCAGGCAGCGGTGACACCCTCCCATCTGGCGTCCTCGACCAGCAAGGCACATATCCCGCGAACGCGGCGCAGCGCGTGCTCGTCGCCGGTGCGCCGCCATAGCCGCAATGATGCCAGCCCAACCCCAGCCACGCCGTACCCGAGCGAGCTGTCCGCGTACAGCAGCGGATGATTGTCGCAGGCCGCTAGCAGTTGGACAGCGGCAGGGTCGTCGCCCGCCTCCATGCAGGCCCACGCACCACCGGCCAGCCCATTCAACAGGCCGGGAGTGTCGGCTCCGCGCTGCAATCGACCGTACACATGTCGAGCTAGATCCCGGCCCACGGGCATCCCCAACCTGCACTGCGCAAATGCAATCCCGGCAAGGCCGTGGTCGAAGGCGAGTATTTTGTCCTCGTGGCCGGGATCCAAGCCGAACAGCGGCTCCGAGCGCGACAGGTCGACGTGGTCGCGCAGGAAGCCCGAAACGTCGATGAACAACGCCTGCAATTCCGCACGCTCCGAATGTCGCGGCACTTGGGCCATCGCATGCGCGCGGGTCGGGTCGCTTTCGCGCAGCAGCGCAAGCGCGTCCTGCAGGCTGTCGTCGTCACCACAGAGCAGCCGCTTCGAGGCCGCGCCATAAGCAGGATCCAAACCGTAGTCATGTTCGAGCGATTCGAACACCAACTCAGCCAGGCCATCCACCAGTGGCAGGTTGCAGGCGCTGGGGCACAGCATCGCCAGTAGCGCAGCGCCGACGCCGATCACGTCGTCGCGCGGTTCCGCGATGCCACGGTAAAACCGTTCGGCGAATGCGTAGCCCGGGGTGAATGCATTGTGCCCTCGGTCAATGCCCGGGCGGAACGAAGTCTCGAAGTCGATCAACACAAAACGGCCGGTCGACTCATGTTCGATAAGATTGTTTGTTGAAATATCGCCATACACAATTCCCAACGACTGCATTGCCTGAACCTTGCTGATCAGATCGATGGCGACGCGATGTGCCAATTCGAACCAGGCACTCAAGTCAGCTTCATCCAATTGAGCATGCAAAGTCGCGCATTTGCTGACGATCAGCTGACGCAGGCTGCGACCCGGCACATGGCTGATGGCCAGAAACGAATGGCGCCATTCCTCGAAGAAATCGAGCGCGCGCGGGGCAATGTCCAGACTATCGAGCGCGCGCAGGATCTCGTACTCGCGGCGCAGCCTTACAACGGCATCTTGACCGTGGATGTCGGGATCGGTGAAAGGGCGCGCCTCGCGCAGCACGAGTTGCTCGCCGCTGTCGCGAACCCGCGCCAGATACACCCCACCGATGTTGCTCTGCTTCAGAACGCCCAGCATCTCGTAGCGGTTGTTCAGCACCACCGGGCCAGCGAGATCTTCCGATGCGCCGTCCGCATCGTTTTCCGGGAGAGCGTCGACGACCTCTGTAGATGCGTCAGTGTCCAGCAAAAACCTAGGTATGCTCGCATATTGCGGCACTACGAAATTGGGTAGACGCTGGTCCTCCACGAAGCGATAGCTGCCGTCCAGAACCAGACTCTTGCGCTCGTGGAAAACATTGACTTCAGAGAAGTTGTGGAAGCCCCCGTAGCGGTAGAACAGCACCGTCGAGTCCTTATATGGGCTGTCCGAGAGGATATAGGGGCCCTGCAGGTCGCCACATGCGGCGTGAAGGGTCTCCAGTAGTTCGCTGAACACCTCGTCCGACGGCGGATAGATCGTAACGAACTTCCCGCCAGTCTGACGCGCAACGTTTTTGGACAGTAAGCGCAGATGACGGGTCGGGTCCGCGGCAAACTTGAACTCTGTCTGGTGTGCAGGCGCTATGCAGGTGACGATTTCGAGGGCGCGGACAGCATCCTCAAGCGTTGCGGAAAGGTGGATCTTCCAGCCCTGAGTGCGACGGCTGGGGGTCGGGCTGACGACTTGGGTCCACATGGGGCCGGCATGAAGACGCCAACGTCGCGGCAGGCGGGGCAATACGACAGATGCATAGTCCGATTCCGGCTGATACGCGGTCTCTGGCTGGTGGAATAACTGAACAGGGTTAGACATGCGGTGCGACTCGGCGGCACAGTCATCGGTAGGCCACAACATGGCTGTCGTGGACGCGGTGTATCCGGTCGTTGAACGTAAGGAAGGACCATTGGCGGCGCCACCAATGGCCCTTCTTTAAATCAACGGCAGCCGCTGCTCGCGGTGCTCCATTCGTTGCTGCCGACGCCGCCGCAGCTGTAGCTTGAGGTGCTCCAGGACGCAGGCGATGCATCCATACCGAAACCTTCGCCGCCGCGGATATCATTCAGATTCTGCAGGGAGAGCACTTTCACCTTCTGGGCCTGTTGCGAGACTTCGTTCTTCATAGAATTACTCCTTGTAAAGTAAAGAGGGATTGAGAAAACGAATGGAGCGAAGGCTCCATCGGTTGGCAGACACTAGCCAACTCGGGGCAGCAGAACGACAGCGTCGGTCTGCCGGCATCGGGCCAGGAGGACATGAGCCGGGGGAGCGTCAGCTCGCGCGACAGCCGGCTTCCGCGAGGCAGGGTGCCCAGCAATAAGACGAGCCGACTTCGGACTGTGATTCATCGCTTCATCCCTAAAGTTGTAAAGCCATACAGCTCTACGGGCACTCCGTCTTTCCTTCTTCGGAGCCGGTTCTGCTCATACGCCGAACCAGCTCCGGAAAAATAACTAACGCATTTCGATTCCGACTATAGACCGCATCGATTGGTGGTGCAAGAAGCCCGTCCGCACACGCCTCGAATGCGACAAAGCCTATAAATAGACACTCCAGCCGCAACCTCATCCTCGACCCAGCTGCCTTGCAAACAGGTCAAGGGTGTATTGGGGGGCGCGCACGGGTGGATTGAGCCTATTGGACTCCCCTTAACGATGGCAACCGATTCCTCCAGCTTGACATGGAAATAGAAACCGTAAATATCAGCCGTCATACTTGCACATGTCCAGTTAACTCGGCGACCGCCCATTTGTTTATGCTGGCAAGCCCGAGATGATTGGACCAGTACTGGCTGAAAGAATGGAAGGACACCATCCTCGTGAATTCCATGTGGAATGCCGCATCTTTGGGGGCGGACAACGCCAAAGGTACGGTTGAACGCAGCGGCGAAGCAGCGGATTCATGCAGGTCGAATGCTGCAGCGCGGGAATTTTCCAACCCAGATCGCACGAGCGGTAGGCGTGACGCGGCTGACGATCTGAACGTGCAATGCGATCCTTGAAGATAACGGTTTCGATCACTGTGCGATGTGCCCGAGGGCGGCCGTCCTATCGAGGCTCTGCAGCCTACAGTTTGGCGGTGTCGTGCGTTACGCAACTCTCAATACTAAAAGCAATCTAGTTTTTTTAGCACCCACTTCTTGTAAAACGATACTCTTCCAGCATCATCAGCGGTTTGGGGCCCATTGAGCGGGATTTCCGGCCTAAGCGCTTCGCGTCCGGGCATTTAGATCCCGGAGCGGCATACCGCGCAACCGCGGCGTTTCACATCTACAGGCGTGACAAAATCGACCAAGACCGACGACCCCTGCATTTCGCAGTGTTCTCTTTCTGTTTTGAACATTGTCTTGGCGACCACTGCATGCTCTGGCGAATTCCCCCCTTGCTTTCTCTTTCTCCGAGCCATCGGACTGTGAAGTCGACGAGCGGCTCATGCATCCAGCAATGGCTGTAGCCTTGCACAGAGGGTGTCCGCACGCACCCCATGCGTGATCCGGGCCGAACAATCGCCTTACCGAAAGCGACGCGAATGCGTCGGCGTTACATTGCCCATGCGCGTCAGGCTCAACGTCCCTGTGCCACCGACGGCTGGCGCTCTTCGCGCTGCTGCGTGCGTACGTTGTTCGCGACCTGTTCCAGCTGTTCGCTGCTTTCCGCGATCGGCTGACGCACCGCCTGTTGCGTGGTGAGACCGTCGGTGTTGCGGTTGAGTTCTGGCTTGTCGCCCATTTGACTGAACTGCACCGCGCGCGCCATCGAGCCGTCGCGGCTGAAATCGACGCGGTCAACATCGGTCATGCGCTCGCGCAGCGCTTCGACGGTCAGTGCGGCGGCGACATTGCGGCTGTGTTCGCCGTGCGGGATGTTGCGGCCGTCTTCAGCGCCATGCACTTTCTCCAGCATCGTCTTGTACAGCGCGTTGTTCGGGTTGTCCGCGTGCGTCATCAATTCGCGACCCGCTTCTTCCGCGGCGGCACGTGTCGTTGGCCCGATCACGCCGAGCGGTTCGATGCCGTGATCGCGTTGGAATTGTTTGGCGGCAGATTCGGTGTTGGGGCCGAATTTCTCGTCCACCTGCAGGGGCTTGCCGTCGGCACCGCGATAACCGAGGTCGGCGAGGATGCGCTGATAGTGACCGACTTCGGAGCCTGATTCGCCGCGACGAAGCACGTTGTCGGCCATTGCTTCGCTGTTTGACGCATTCGGCGGCGGTGAGGCCTGCGTGGGTGCTTGCGTTTGTGCCGGACGTTCCTGCGGCGGTGCCGTGGTTTGCGTGGGCTCGTTGCCCGGCACGTTCGGCGGCGGCGAGGTCTGTGCCGGCGCATTTTCGGTGGGTGTGCCTTGCGTGCGCTCGCGCACGGCGGCTTCAATCGTACTTCGCGTCGTTTCGTCTGCAGTGCCGGTTTGCGGCAGATGATGTGTGCTCTGGAAGTTGCGCACGGCGGCTTCGGTTTGTTCGCCGTAGAAGCCGGTCGGTGCGATCGGCTGACCCTGCTGATCGCGGAACTGCACGCCGAGCGCAACGAGATTCTGCTGCAGCTGATATACCGGGTCGCCGCGTTCGTTGCGCTCCAATGTCCCATTGGCGAGGGGGTCTGTGCTTGCGCTTGGGGCGTTTGGAGTAGCGGATACGTTGCCGGCGGGCGTGTCTTGGCCCTGCCGGCGTTGCGGGTTGTTCCAATAGGCTTCCGGGTCGATCAGATTGTTGTTGGGATCGCGCACTTGGTAATGCACATGCTGCGCGTACTGACTCGCGCCTTCCGGGCCTCGACCGCCCATGGTGCCGATCGGATCGCCGGCTTCGATGCGCGTCGGCGGATCCGTTGCGCGTACCGAACGCGAATCCAGATGCAGGATTTCGTGCATGTTGCCCTGATCGTCGCGAATTTTGACGGTGCCATAGGTGCCTTGGCCTTCGCCGTATACGACGACGCCGCTGACTGGCGAATGCACGGTCGGATGCTGCAGATTGGTGCCGTTTTGGCCGCCGACGTAATTGAAATCGACGCCTTGGTGATTGGAGGATCCGCCAACGACCGAGCGCGGACCGAAATCGCTGGTCATATGCGGTGTCGTGCTGTTCTGCGGGGGCAGCATCACCCGCATCACGTCCTCGAACGACTGTGGACCGGTGGCTGCAGGTGTCGGCGTGCCGGTAACAGGTTGCGCTGGAATATCTGTGCCGGCTCGTGTCGGCGTCGCTGTGCCCGGTTGCGCCGGCACGGCGTCGGTTGGCGCGGTTTGCGTGCGCTCGCGCACGGCGGTTTCGATCGCCCGTCGCGTCGCTTCGTCGGAGATGCCGGTCGGATCCAGCCCGTTGTTCTGCTGGAACGTCCTGACCGCCTCGCGGGTGCCGTTGCCGTAATAGCCATCGACGCCGATCGGTTGTCCGTCGGCGCGGTTGATGCCCAGCGTAGTGAGGTTCTGCTGCAGCCCGCGCACCGTCTGATCGATCGCACCCAGGGTCTGCGGCCCGGCTCGGCCGTCTACGCTCGGTAGCTGCGCTGCGCGTTGATAGTTCTCGACGGCCTGTCTGGTTTCGGCGGTGAAGCGCTCGTCCACGGCCAAAGCCCGGCCATTCGTGTCGCTGTAGCCCAAGCCGGCCAGATTGGATTCGAGCTTGCGTACTTCACGCCCGCTTGCGCCCTCCTCCAGCACCGTATTGGCCGAGCGCCGCGGCGCGCCGCCCGGCAGCGCGCCCAGCGACTGCTGGACATCGGCGTTGTTACGCTCGGTAGAAGGGTCGTAATCGGGCCGGGCGACGGCGGCATGCGCGCGATCCATCGCTGCGCGCCGGTTCGGATCGGCAGCGTAGTTGTCCTCATAGGTCTGCGCGACCGACGCGGCCTTGGGGCCGTCGTAATAGCTGACCGCACCGCGAATCGCCTGAGCCTCGGCCTGCAGCGCATTGTAATCGCCGCCCTCGCGAAGCACGTTTTCCAGGCGGTCCAGCCCTCTCGGATACTGGTTGGCGGTCTTGGCGAGAATGTTGATCGCCTCGAAACGACGGTCCTCGGAAATGTTGCTGCCGGAGCGGTCGAGGATCGTCATTGCGGTCTGGGTCGCGTTGCGGACCTGCGGATAGTCGATATTGGAATGGATCCAGCGCTTGCCTTCGTCGGACGCGGCCCAGGTGTTGATACTGTCGCGAACGGCAGGATCGATGAAGCTGATCGTGTCGCGGCCCGATCTGCCGTTACCGTGGGTCAGCAGATCGGCGCGCAATTGGGTGGTGTCCTCGGGAAACGTCAGCCCGTTGCGGCGCGCATAGTCCGCAGCCTGGCCGATGATGCCGTCGACGTAGGTGGTTTCCCCGGCGCCTAGCGCGCGATTTGTGGTCGCGCCCAACGGCCAGGTGCCGCGCTGACCGAGATCGACCTGAATGGTGCCGATGCTGTAGCCGCTGTTGGCGGCCACCGCGCCGGGCTGCCCCCACTCGCTCCTGTCGACACCGGCGACTGACAGCCGGTAAGAGGCCGAACCGCCCTCGGTGCCGCGGCCGACGGTGAAGTACACGGCCCCGGCGAGGGCGTCCAGATTGCGCGTATCGATGTTGGTCATGATTTGATTCTGCGTTCGGGCCACGGTTGATGCGGTTACGGCTCAGAGCTTGCTCATCTCCAGATATTTTTCGAGCAGATCGGCGCGCTGGCCGATGGCCCGCGCCTCGTTCTCGACCGACTGCAGATTGCCCATCGACCCGAGTTCATCGAGGACCGAGGCTTCGAATGCGCCGTCCTTTTGCTGCAGCTGGACCCACACCCGCTGCGCCTCCACCATCCGGTCGCGGCGATCGCCCTGCAGGTTTCCGACCAGCGCCTTGTAAATCCTGTTCAAACGCGCGTCTTGACGGTCGCGCTCGGCGGTCAGGCATTCGGCCTGGGCGATATTCTGCGGCCCGGCACGGGCCATGCACTCGGCGAGGATGTTGCTCAGCTCTTTGGACGCATCGCTGCCGTCGTTCACCGGTGTCGGTGCGCTTGCGCGGGGCGCGTCGCTGGCGGGCCCTTCGCCCGGAAACGCGCTGCCGAACGCCGGATCGACGATCTTCACCAGCGTCCAGCAAGCGTCGCGGCGGAAGGTGTAGAGCATTTGCGCGTCGGTGTCGGGAATTTCCAGAACCACGACTGCGCGCCCGCCTTGGTTGGCGACTTCGCGATACTTCAGGCCTTCTTTCTGTTGCTGCGCGCGATTGGGCATCACAGGAAAACGAAGTTTGTCGCGCGGCAGCGCTTCCACCGATTCGGCCGGTTCGGGCTGCGCGTTCATATCGACGAAGGCGGTGTCGATGGTTTCGGCGGTGAACGCTTTTTGCAGGGCGGGATCTTCGGCGAACGCGGCGACGAAGGCGTTGAGGTCTTTCGACGGGCAGGCGATGGCGGGCAGAGGGCCTGCAGCCGCCGTCGTCGCGGCGCCAGCGGCATCCGACGCGGTCGCCGGTTTGGAGGTGTCGCAGGCGCCGAGCGCCATCGCGAACAACAGCGTCGAGACAACGCCGAATAAGCGACGGGACGGGGCGGAGCGTCGATGTGCGGCGGAAGCGATCATGGGGGCGGGCTTTATGAGCGGGAAGGTCGATCGAAGCCGTTCACGCAGCGCAGAAGGGCTGGGAGAGCGGGCGACTGCATTCTGCCATACGCAGATTCGAACCCGCCGCAGGTGATTCTGCGGGAGGGTGTGGCTATTGAAGATGCGCTAGAAGTGACCCGTTGCAGGCAGGAATTTCCATCTAAAACTGACCCGCCTGAATGCGTCATCCTGGGCAATTGGCTCGGGCGATTCAGTGCTTTTTCGCAACGGCACCACCGTTTTCCTTTGTGGGAAGGGGCTTTAACCCCGAACAACCGGGATCGTGCCTAAAGGTCCTGCCACAGCTGTAGGCGATGCCCACGCGCCACGCTCCGCATGACTTGAAACCATATAAATCGCGCCCATCCTTGCGCCATCGTTTCGTAAGCCAAGGACATCAGGATGAGCACCGACACCCCCACCGCCGCCCCGGCGGTCGAAACCCACGCGTTCCAGGCCGATGTGCAGCAGGTGCTGCAGTTGGTCATTCACTCGTTGTATTCCAACAAGGACATCTTCCTGCGCGAGCTGGTGTCCAACGCCTCCGACGCCTGCGAGAAGCTGCGCTTCGAGGCCATCGCTGCCCCAGAACTGCTGGCCGACGGCGGCGAATTGGCCATCGATCTGGCGGTCGACGCCGACGCGCGTACGCTGACGATCCACGACAACGGCATCGGCATGTCGCACGACGAGCTGGTGCAGAATCTCGGCACGGTCGCGCATTCAGGCACGCGCCGCTTTCTCGACAGCATCAGCGCTGGCAACAAGGTGGACGCACAGCTGATCGGCCAGTTCGGCGTCGGCTTCTATTCGGCGTTCATCGTCGCCGACAGCATCGCGGTCACCAGCCGCCGCGCCGGTCATGACGACGCCTGGACATGGCGTTCGACCGGCGACGGTCAGTTCAGTATCGAGCCCGCGCACGCCGACACCCCGCGTGGCACCACCCTGCAGCTGCACATCCGCGAAGACGCCGGCGATTATCTGCAGGCGTGGAAACTGCGTTCGCTGGTGCGCACGTATTCCGATCACGTCGGCTTCCCGATCCGCATGGCGAAGCCGGTGGAGAAGCAGGACGACGACGCAGCCGATGCGCCGACGATTGAAGTGGAAACCATCAATCAGGCCTCGGCGCTGTGGACACGGCCGAAGACCGAACTGTCGGACGACGATTACAAAGCCTTCTACAAACATGTTTCGCACGATTTCGCCGATCCGCTGGCGTGGACCCACAACCGGGTAGAAGGCAATCAGAACTTCACCTCGCTGCTGTTCCTGCCCGAGCACGCGCCGTTCGATTTCCAGCACAGCCGCGATGAGCGCAAGGGCCTGAAGCTCTATATCAAGCGCATTTTCATCATGGACGCCGCCGAGCAGATGCTGCCGGCATATCTGCGCTTCGCCAGCGGCGTGGTGGATTCCGACGACCTGCCGTTGAACGTGAGCCGCGAGCTGCTGCAGGAAAGCAAACAGGTCGAACGCATCAAAGGCGCGCTGACCAAGCGCGTGCTGGATATGATCGAAAAGATCGCACGCGACGAACCGGAAAAATACATCGGCTTTTGGGATGCCTTTGGCGCCACGCTGAAAGAAGGCGTGGCCGAAGACGCAAGCAATCGCGAACGCGTGCTGAAACTGCTGCGGTTCCCGACCACCCGCAGCACCGCCGCCGAACAGCGCGTGTCGCTGGACGATTACATCGCGCGCATGGCCGGCCTGCAGGAAGATGTGTATTACCTGACCGCCGACAGCTGGAACGCAGCGCGCAATCATCCGAAATTGGAAGCATTGAAAGCGCGCGGCATCGAAGTGCTGCTGATGCACGAACGCATCGACGACTGGATGTCCGGTTATCTGCACGAATACGCCGGCAAGCGCCTGCGCAATGTCGCCAAGGGCGAGATCGATCTCGACAAACTCGGCGACGCGCAGGACAAGGCCAAGCAGGAAGAAACCGCCAAGGCCGCCGCACCGCTGGTGGAGCGCATCAAGGCCGCGCTGGGCGACAAGGTCAAAGATGTGCGCGTGTCCAACCGCCTCGTCGACTCCGCCGCGTGTCTGGTCGTGGACGAATACGACATGTCGCTGCACATGCAGCGCATGTTCAAGGCCGCCGGGCAAGCGGCACCGGCATCGCAGCCGATCCTGGAAATCAATCCGGAACACGCGCTGCTTCAGCGTTTGCAGGCCGCTCCGGATGATGACGCGCGCACCGCCGATTACGCCGAACTGTTATTCGAACAGGCGATGCTGGCCGAAGGCGGCAGCCTGGACGACCCGACTGCGTTCATTGCGCGGATGAACCGGCTGCTGGTGGGCTGAACAAGCACATCAATCCTCGCCGCCGCTGGCGGCGGCGAGGTGGGGTTTGCGACGCATAGATGCGTCATCGCATCACTGAACGCACGGGCCGTGAACAGATGTCCGCTGCGAGCGACCCTCTGCGTTGTCGATAGGGAGCAGCCCAGATTCCGTTCCCGCGTGCACAGGATGCGGAATGCGCTCATGACGTCAGGACGACACGGTTCGCCCCGCCATGTTCGCGCTTCGCGCTGCGCGTCCTGTCGATCGCCGAACGGAGTCCGTCATGAAAGATTTGCAAACCGCCAACCCCACCCTGCAAGCGACCGCGAAACCTGCGGCTGCGGTGCGCCCCTTCATCAGCGCCGCCGAAGGTAAAGTCGCGCGCCGCACCGGCGCGCTGTTCAAGGCGCTGTCCACCGATTTTCTGCTGCGCGAGCAGTTCGTCACCGACCCCAGTCAGGTGCTTGGCGAATTCGTGCTGGGCGAACGCCCCTCTGCCGAAGCCGGCGATATCGCCAATCAGCTGGTCTATGCGGTGATGTCGAACCCGCGCCTGCGCGACTGGCTGGGCGCCTATGCGCGCCACAAAAAGGGCAGCACGCCGCAGCGCGACGAGTTCGCGCATTCGTTCGCGAAAGCCGTCGCCCGGGTCGGCGACGACGCCACCGTGCTCGCGCTGATCCGCGGCGCATCCGGAGAACACGATCATTTCGCGCTGCAGGCCGATCTGCTGCGATCGTTTGTCGGTCTGATCGGCGCGGGGCAGGTCTCTTCAGGCACCGAAATGAGCCCCGGCGCCACCGGCGGGACCGAGCAGAGCGGCACGCACATGAGTCCGGGCGCGATCTTCACCAATCCCGGGTCGATCTTCCACGGCACTGAAATGAGTCCCGGCGGCGGCACCGAGCAGAGCGGTACGCATATGAGCCCGGGGGCGATCTTCAGCGGCACTGAAATGAGTCCCGGCGGCGGCACCGAACAGAGCGGTACGCATATGAGCCCGGGGGCGATCTTCAGCGGCACTGAAATGAGTCCCGGCGGCGGCACCGAGCAGAGCGGTACGCACATGAGCCCGGGGGCGATCTTCAGTGGCACCGAAATGAGTCCCGGCGGCGGCACCGAGCAGAGCGGTACGCACATGAGTCCGGGCGCGATCGGGAGCGGTTGGCAGCTGGCTGCGCATCTGCAGGTGTCGTTCGCGGCGTTGGTGCAGTACGCCAATCTGCTGCGTGCGCGCGGTGCGCTGCATCGCTCCGGGATGGAAGGCCGCTGACGGAACGCGCCGCTCGCCGGCACATCACCCTCACAGGAGCGCACCACTGTGGCGCCTTCGAACGACGCACTCGCCGCTTCAATGTCCGTGCATTCCACGCACGGCTTCACGGCCGCACACACGCTGTCCGAACCCGCCGGCGCCCATCACCGGCGTCGGCAGGCGTTGCTCGATCTGCGCAGCGGCCGCACCCAGGATGCGCTGGCCGCGATCCGCGCCGAGCTGCGGCTCGGCGAAGACAGCGTGCGCTGGCTCAGCGCGGAAATCACCGCTGCGATGAACGCGCGCGACCTGAGCGTGGCGGGAATACTGGCGGGCGAACTCGCCGTATTCCAACGCGGCAGTCCACGCTATCCGGGTGCGGGGACGCAGGCGCCGGAACAGGTGTTGTCGCTGCCGAAACTGCATCACGACATTGCGCAATATCGCTACCTGCGCGAACAGGGCGTGCTGGGCGCCGATTTCGACGCCACCATCGCCGCGCATGAAGCCATAGCTGAACGCTATCGCGCACTGGGCGACAACACACGGGTGCCGCTGTCGGTCGAAGATCTTGCCACCATCGGCGACAGCTACGGCCGCATCGTGCATCTCGCTGCTGCCGATCGCACCGACGGTCCCGCCCTGTCGGCGCACTGGAATCGCGATGTCGCGCAGCATGCGTATCTGGATCATCGTCCGGGCGTGATCGTGATCGACGATTTCCTCAGTGCCGAGGCCTTGGCGCGGCTCAACCACTTCTGTCTGCAGTCCACCTGCTGGTTCGGCAATCGTTACGCCAACGGCAGACTCGGCGCATTCCTGTTTTCCGGCTTCAACGCGCCGCTGCTGCTGCAGATCGCCGAGGAAATCCGCGACGCGCTGCCCCGGGTGATCAACGACCGCCATCCGCTGCGCCAACTGTGGGCGTTCAAGAACACCGGCGAGTTGCCTGCGGATTCCACCATTCACGCGGATTTCGCCGCGGTCAACGTCAACTTCTGGATCACGCCGGAGGATGCGAATCTGGACCCCGACAGCGGCGGCATGGTGATCTACGACATCGACGCGCCGGCATCGTGGGATTTCGCCACCTACAACGAGCGCATCGACATCATCCGCGACTATCTGGCCGTGCGACAGCCGCGGGTGATCCGGGTGCCGTATCGACAGAACCGCGCGGTGATCTTCAATTCCGATCTGTTTCACGCCACCGAAGCGGTGCGCTTCCGTCCGGGTTATCTCAACCACAGGATCAACGTGACCATGCTGTACGGCGACCGCAACGACGATCATCACCATCCGCCATCGGACGACAGCAGCGGCGCATTTACGCCGGGCTGGCGATCGGCGGCCTTTTCGCGGAGCAGACGCTGACATGTCCGCTTTCTCCATCCACGACAGCGGCCCGGTGTGGCCCACGCATGCCTACCAGGGACAGGATCGATTCGTACTCGAATCGCTCAACGGCCTGCGCGGCGGTTTTTTTCTCGATTCAGGCGCGGCCAACGGCGTGCGCGGCAGCAACACGCTGCTGCTTGAGCGCGACTACGGCTGGAACGGCATCTGCGTCGAGCCCAACGATGCGATGTACGCCGATCTGATCGCGCATCGGCGCTGCCTTTGCTACCACTGCTGCCTCAACGACCGCGACGGCGAGGTCGAATTCCTCGAAAGCGGCGGGGTATTCGGCGGCATGCTGCAGACCTACAGCAGCAGCCATCTGGCGTTCGCGCGACGGATGATCGCGCAGGCCGATCCGGAACTGCGCAACCCCAGTCTGCATCGGTTGGGCAATCCGCTGCCGGCGGATCCGCAGGCGACGGTGGTCAAGCCCGGCCGCACGATCCGTTCGATTCTGGACACCAGCGGCGCACCGCCGGTGATCGATTACTGGAGCCTCGACACCGAGGGTTCGGAGCTGGCGCTGCTGCAAAGTTTTCCGTACGACGCGTATCGATTCCGCGTGCTGACCGTCGAACACAACAGCGAACCGGTGCGCTGGGACATCCGCCGTTTTCTTGAAGCTCGCGGCTATGTGCTGGCACGAGAAATGGGTATCGACGACGGCTATATCCATTGTGACGACTGTCGTATCGACGGCTGGCATCGCGATGACGGCACCAGTCGCGACGATGCCTGGCGCAGCGCCGCCTGGCGTTCGCGGCGCTGAAGATAAGCCGCCACAGGAGCCGCGCATGCAGCCCGCACTTCGCGATCACGGACACGTCATCGCCGATGGCCTGATCGATCCACGCATGGCGCAGGTGCTCTATCGCATGCTGCTGCTGCGGCAATGGCGCGGTGAATTCCGCCGCGACGATCAGGTGCCCGCCGCCGCCAGCCACTGGGGCGACAGCACGCTGGATGCGCTACTGCTGGGTCTGCAGCCCGATATCGAACGCGTGAGCGGGTGTCTACTGCTGCCCACATACGCCTACGCCCGGCTGTATCTGCACGGGCAATCGCTGCCGCGACACCGCGACCGCGACGCCTGCGAAATTGCGGTGACCCTGCATCTGGGCGCCTGCGGCGCAGCGCCGCCGATTTGTTTCGCGCCGCCGTCGGGGCACGCGTCGGAGCACACCTCGGAGCAAGCGGTCGCCGTACACCAGCGGCCCGGCGATGCGGTCGTCTATCGGGGCGATCGCATCGACCACTGGCGCGACGCGTTTCGAGGCGAGCACTTCGGTCAACTGTTCCTCAATTACGTACATGCCGACGGCGAGCGCCGCGATCGTCTGTACGACGGCCGCCACCGCGCGTTTCCGCCCGACACGCTGCGCAGCATGAGCGTCGACCGCCAGACCACAGAGGTCACGCTATGAACGCCATCGTGAAACCCAGCGTCTCGTCGGACAGCATCAACATCACTGCCGACGACACGACCACCGGCCGCGTGATGCTGCGCGAACCCGGGCTGCTGGTGATCGATCACGCCCTGCCGGCGCCGCAGTTCGAAGCCGTGACCCGCGCCATCGCCGAAGGCGAGTACCGCAGCGTGCACAGCGAGCGCCACGACCGCGCGTGGCGGCCGTGGGACGGCACGCCGCTGCGCGCGGGCTCGATGTACTACGACCCGTGCGCGATGTTTCATTGGCAGGGGCCGCTGTACCCGTCGGGCAGCGCGGTGGATCCGCTGATCGACCGCGTCTGTCAGGCGGCCGCAGTCTGCCCGGAGATCGTTGGCACCGAGGGACTGGACTGGATCGCGCTGTATCTGTCCGCGTGGCTGTATCCGGTCGGCAGCGCACTGTCGCTGCATCGCGACGGCGACCAGTACAGCGGCGCGTTCGCATTCTTCGCGCATCGTCGATGGTGCGCGCATTGGGGCGGCGAACTGCTGGTGCAGCCGCCGTCCGCACGCCACCCGGGCCGCGGCGGGGCCTGGATCGCCGACGATGGCGACGACGACGACGGCGATCCGGGCATCGCCACCTGCGTGATTCCCAAACCCAATCGGCTGGTGCTGCTGGGCCCGAACCGGCCGCACCGCATCGCCCGCGTCGACACCAATGCAGGCACCCATGCGCGCGCCAGCATCGCGGGGTTTTTCCTGCGTCCACCGTGCTGAACACGGTCATGGAATATCGCCGCTTGGGCCAGTCCGGGCTGCGCGTCAGCGTGTTGTCGTACGGCACCTGGGTGACCTTTTCCGAACAGGGCGATTTCGACCGCGCGCTGCAGTGTCTCGACATCGCCGGACGCGCTGGCGTCAATCTGTTCGACACCGCCGACGCCTACGGTGGTGGCGAAGCGGAACGACTGCTCGGGCTCGCGCTCGAAACCCTCGGCTGGGACCGCGCGACCTATGTGCTGGCGACCAAACTATTCGCCGGCACCCGCGACTGCGTCAACATGCGCCAGACGCTCAATCGCAAGTATCTATTGCAGGGCATCGACGACGCGCTGGGCCGGCTGCGCACCGATTTCGTCGATCTGCTGTACTGCCACCGTCCCGACCCGCACACGCCGATGGAAGAAACGGTGTGGGCGATGTCGGACATCATCGCGCGCGGCAAAGCGCACTACTGGGGCACATCGGGATGGTCGCCCGCGCAGATCAGCGATGCCTGCGCGATCGCCGAGCGTCACCATCTGCACAAACCGACGATGGAACAATCGGAATACCACCTGCTGGCGCGCGACCGCATCGAACGCGACGGCGCCGCGATCCATCGCGATCACGGCATCGGCCTCACCACCTGGAGCCCGCTGGCATCGGGCCTGCTCACCGGCAAATATGCGCAGGGCGTGCCCGTCGGCAGCCGCGCCGCAGTGCGTGGTTACGCATGGCTGCAGCCGCAGCTGTGCAACGCGGCCGACAACCAACGCGTGCAGCAGCTGCAGGCACTGGCCCAACGCTTCGGGGCCAGCGCAGCGCAGCTCGCCATCGCATGGTGCACGCGACATCCTGCAGTGGCCAGCGTCACCCTGGGCGCCAGCAACGCCGCGCAGCTGCGCGAAAATCTTGCCGCAGCGGCATTGGCGCCGCTGTTGAACGATCAGACCATGCGCGAACTCGATGCGCTGTTTCCCGCTGCCGTTTCGGCGGATTGATCTCACGAACGAATGCAGTGCGGCGCTTCGTTTCGACTGCAGGTTCATTCGCCGCGCGCCAGCGCATCATCCGTCAACCATTCCAACAACCCCCCGATATTCCGGCGAACGCTGCAGCACGTCGCACACGAAATCGCTCAGCAGCGCCTCGTATTCTTCGCTCACGCGCAGCGTGGTGGGAATCGCCTGCAGTCGCGCGCGCAGCGCGGGGTCCGGCACCTGCGCGAAACCGATCTCGATCAGGAATACCTCAGGCGTCGCAGTGGCATATGCAGGAGGGCCTTCAGGCCCGATCTTTTGACACGAAACCCCTATGAACAACCTGCTCGGGGCTAAAGCCTCTCCTCCGTGAGCAGAGCCATCGAATTTAAACGTATTCGAGCCGGATCAACAGCACGGCATTCATGACCTCAATCCGCGCCGTCACCCTGCACAGAGACGAGGTCAGCCGGGTGCTGAGCTTCGCGCTGTTCGCCGTGCGCCGGCAGAAAGGCTGATCGCTGCGCACCGCGCACGATGACCAACGGCACGGGAGCGCTCGACGCGATACGCGCAGACTCACGACGGTGCCATAAGAATTTCCGCCGTCGCGATGAAAATATTCCGTCAGGGCATGTTCTACGGCGACTTCGCCCTGCGGCGGCGCGTGGGTGCGATCGAACTGGCCGAGTTGACACCGACCGTGCCCGAACACGACGTCGAAACGCACAGCCATGACGATGCGCATTTCGTGCTGGTGCTGGCCGGCAAGTACGTCAGCAGCGCGCGCGACATGCCTGCGGTCTGCGCATCGCCCGCGCTGATCTACAACCCGCCGGGCACGACGCATCGCGACTGTTTCCGCGGACTCGAAGGTCGTTTCCTGACGCTGTCGATCCCGGCCGCTGTCGTTGCCGGCCGAGACCTGCCCGAACATGCGGTCCGTTCCGATATCTTGTCCGAATGGCATGCCTTCGCGCTGCGCAGTGCGCTGCATATCGACGACGACGCTTCCGCGCTGGACATCGAAACCGGCCTCGAAGCGCTGCTCGACAGCCTGCGGCACCGGCAGCGGCTGCAGCGCGACGATGGCCCTGCATGGCTCGCGCGCGCCCGCGACCGGCTGCGCGACGACTGCACCCATCCGCCGCGCATCGACGAACTCGCGCGCTTGGCGGGCGTGCATCCGGTGGCGTTCGCGCGCACGTTCCGCCGGCGCTATGGCCGATCGCCGGGCGAATACCTGCGCGAATGCCGGCTGGAGCGCGCCGCCGCGCTGCTGCACGACCGCAGGCGCCCGCTGCTCGATATCGCAGCGCTCGCCGGCTTCAGCGACCAGAGCCATTTCAGCCGCGCGTTCCGGCAACAGTTCGGCTGCACGCCGTCGGACTACCGCCGCCTGCGTTGACCGTTCGCCACGATGGTTCGATCCATACAAATTTCAGAGGTGCTTTGCTGCTAGCGTGCCGACATGTTTCCACGGAGTCCGCCGATGCATCGCTTTCTGATCGCACTGTCTTGTGCCCTCGCGACAACACCCGCGTTTGCGCAGAGCCCCGCCTTCGACGAGGTCACCCGCGCGGTCGCCGCCGGCGACTTCAAGCAGATCACCAGTGTGGTCGTCGCCCGCGACGGCAAGGTGCTCTACGAACACTACTTCGACGACGGCGGCGCAGAGGCGCGGCGCAATACCCGCTCCGCGACCAAGACCGTCGCAGGCATGCTGCTGGGCATCGCCATCAACGAAGGAAAGATTCCAAGCGCGCAAACGCCGATGTTGCCTTACCTGCACTACAGCAACGCCATCGAAAACCCGGATCCGCGCAAGGCGAAGATCAGCTTCGAGGATCTGGCGACGATGTCGTCGCTGCTGGAATGCCACGACGAGAACCAGTACTCGCGCGGCAATGAAGAACGCATGTACCTGGTCGAAGACTGGGTGAAGTTCTACCTCGATCTGCCGATCCAGGGCTTTCCGGCGTGGATGCCGAAACCCGCGGACTCGCCCTACGGGCGCAATTTCCGCTACTGCACTGCGGGCACGACCACACTGGGCGCCGCGATCCAGGGCGCGGTCGGCGAGCGTCTCGACGCCTACGGGCAGCGCACGCTGTTCGCACCGATGGGCATCGACAAACCCGAATGGCAGTTCTCGCCGCTGGGTCTGCCGCAGGCGGGCGGCGGCCTCGGCCTGCGCAGCCGCGACCTGCTCGCGCTGGGTCAGCTGTATCTCGACGGCGGCCGTCACGCCGGCAAACAAATCGTGCCGGCGGAGTGGGTGAAGACCTCGGTCGCGCCGCACGCGCGCGTCGACGACGGCGTCGAATACGGCTATCTGTGGTGGCGCATGCAGTTTCCGGTCGCCGGCAAGGTGTGGTCGTCCTACGCAATGAACGGCAGTGGCGGCAACAGCGTGCAGGTGTTCCCCGAACAGCGCGCCATCGTGGTGATCACCACCACCAACTACGACGTGCAGCAGCCGCACCGGTTCACCATGAAACTGCTGACGGAGAAGATTTTACCGGGGTTGTAAGCCACGGCGTGCGGCCGGGTTTCTGGAATCGTTCTCGATCCGCGCGGGCGAACCCAGCGGTGGCCGGAATGCGGGCCGGATGTCGTTGTTGGACTTTGGTGAACATAGCCGTTCACCGAAACAAGGCGTCAAGCCTCGTGACCCTTCCGACATGCCGGTTGGACTGGAATCGATGGGACGTTGCATTGCGGGTGGGGTGCGGGTCGTTGGGGTGAAGTCGTTCGATGGCGGCCATGCGTCTGCATGGCTATGTGACATCCAAAGTTCGCGGCCGGGTCCTCTCCCGGTGCACGGTGCACGGTGGTGATCAGAACATGAGCGACACCGACTCAATCGCTTCACTGATGGACACGCTCCAGGAAGACACCCGGGCGTATACGGGCGCTATCGTTCCGGTCAACGACAGGAACTTCGATGGCGCAGGCATCGAGGATGCCGAGGCAGGCATGTCGCGGATGGCCACGCCCATGGACCTGCAAAGCGTGGCCGGAATCGCTCCGCCCTCTTCCTGGGAACAATTCGGCACCATCCTCATCCAGGATCTTCTGCCGCGCATCACTGCGGAAGATGTGCTCAAGCGCGTTGCGGGCTCGCTGGTGCCGGGAGGTCCGCTGCTGTTCGACCCGATCTATGCACGTGCGGGCACGACCATCGCCGGCAACCTTTCCGTGTTCGGGACAAGCGCAGGCTTGGCTTATTCCGACTTCATCGAGGAATCGGCCACGGGGATCATCGATCTCGTGAAGAATGTCGCCAAATTCGCGCTCGACCAACAGGCGTTCACGGTATCTCTCGGGATGCTGACGCTGACTCTGCCGGCGCGCGCACTCCTGCAGACTGTTTTTGATCCACAGGCAAGCCTTGCGCAGGCGGTGATCCACGCCGATTCGGAGGCGCTGCTGGCGGAGATCGCGATGGCGATCGCCGCGCTGCCCGGAGCCGACGCCAACCTTTCGATACTGCTCGCGATCGTGGACACCCTGCGCGGACTGCGCACCGCTTTTTTCGAATTCGTCAGCAAATCGCCTGCGGAACTTTTCGATCTGCTCGGAGAACTCCCCCTTTTTGTTGCCGAGATGATGCGCGATCGCGTGCTGCAGACGCAGTTGGAGGCGGTGGCCGACGATGCGGCCAAACTGGGTGAAGTGTTCGGCACGCTTGTCGGCATCGTGATCTGGGAGGTGATCGAGGAAGTCGCGACACTGGGCATGGGCAAGCCGCTCAAGCTACTTAAGATCGCGACCTGAGGGACGGACCGAAGCATGCCCAGAGCGCTCGCCGCCGCCGAATACCGCGCTTTCGTGAGTGCGATGCGAACCTACATCCGCAAAGTGAAGATGCGTCGGGCGCTGCTCTATCCGAAAATGGTCGCGAAGCAGATGTCGCCGGCGTTGGCGCGCGTGGCAAGGCAGGTGTCGACCTTCCACATCACGATCGCACAGGCGATGATCGGCCGGTACAGAAAGCTGCACATGCGGATGGGAACGCATGGCAGCATGAAGACACTGGCGTTCGCGGAGAAGCTCGAGCTCACCAAACTCTTCAAGCTTTCGCGCACGATGGGCGGAGAGGACGAATTGATGCGCGCGCTCGAGCTGCTGGCGCTCGACAGCCACCACATCGTCCCCGCCGCATCATTCAGCCGTTTTCGCGCGATGCGCAAATTATTCACCGACACCGATGCGATGCCGGCTGTGCTCATCACCGTGCTTGAACATCGGGCCGGCATGAAACGGCTGGAGGAGCTCGTACCGACCGGAGGGCTCGGGGTGATCATTTCAAACAAGTCGATCACCTCCGAACTGACGGATGTCGTGTTGGCGCGCGAGCAGAAACTGATCACGGCGCTGGCTGGCGCGACCGGCAGCGCCGCAGTCGCAATAGAAAAAACGCATGCGGAGGGCCTGATCGACGATCTGATCGGTTTCTACACCACCAAAACGCCGGACCTTCTGGGCGGCGGTGCCGGCAGCGTGCATGCCGAGCTGCTGAGCGTGCGCGCCCGGATCAACGCATTGACGAATCTGACGCCATGAGGCCTGCATGAGCGGATCCCGTTTCGAAGCGGTGCTGCTGGATGAGCTGCAGGCGCTGATCGCACCGATCGCGGTGGACGATCTTTCCAAAGTCACGGACGCGTTCGCTTTCGTGGGTTGGGATGTCAACGAGCTGGCGGGTCTGGACGTTCCGGCGCTGATCGAAGTGTGTCGGACGATCGCCGAAGTGATCGAAGGCGCCGCATCCGAAACCGTGTCCTTGCCCGACATCGCGATTCGGTTGCTGGATCTGCGCGGGTCGCTGGAATCGCTCGGACGATCGCTGTCGCAATGGTCGCCCCCCACGGGGCTTCCGGCGAACGCCGCGCTGCTGTTGGCCGAGGACGTGGTGCATGCGCTGATCGACGCCTATCTGGCATCGCGATTGCCGGCGCTGCGTGCCGGCCTGGTGCTGGCGGGTGTGTTGGTCGTGGAAGAGGACGGCCTGGCGCTGCACGTAGGGACGGGGACCGCGCGGATCGTGCGTCAAGCACGCCGTCGGCCGCGATTGAGGCCCGAGCGCCTGGGCAGCTTCGTGCAGGACCCGATCGGTACGTTGACGGGGCCGAGCTCTACAGGCCTTGCGGCTTCGGATGCGCTGGCGGACCTGGTGCTGCCGATGCTGGCGGAACTGTTGCGCGAACTCGGGCTGGCGGCCGATTACGGCAGCCTGGTGGCGAAGGCGGGAGTGCCGGCGGACGAGGCGGAACGCGCACGGCATTTACTGCAGATCTCGTTCTGGGCGCCGGGAGAAGATGCGGCCCCGGACGACGCGCTGCTGCTGCAGCGCTTGTTGGTGGGTATCGCACCGGATACCCAGGACGGTGGCCGGCCGATGCTGATGCTGGCCAGCGCCGGTGCATTTTCGGTTGAAGCCGCACGCCCGGGATTCATCGCAGGCGGTTCGTTGCAGGGCCTGCCGAAAACCGTGCGCCTCGGACGGCTGGGCATCGTCAGCAGCGATCCGAACGCACAACCGTCATTTCGCGCCTACGTCTCGCGGCCCGGCACGTCCGGAGAGCCGGCGCTGCGCATCGGCGAGGACGGCGGTCTGAACTTCACCATGGGTGGCATGAGGCTGGAGGCGGAATTCGCGCCCGGCCCGCCACCGGATCTATCGATGCGTCTGACGCTGCGCGATCTCGCCTTCGGGCTCGCCGCCGACGGCAGGGACGCCTTTTCGTCGGAACTGTTGCCCGGCGCATCGGACAGCATGTTGGGCGGCGACCTCTCGCTGGGGCTCTCGCTGCGCAACGGCGTGTCGCTGACGGGTCGGGTCGAACTGGCGCGCTCGTGGAACAGCGTGCTTTCGACACCGGTCTTCAGCATCGGGCCGGTACGAGCAGGCGTGCGTTTCGATCAAGACGGCTTCGGGATCCGGGTCGAAGGCACGCTGGACACGACGCTGGGCCCACTGTCGATCACGGTGCAGGATCTCGGCCTGCGTTTCGATCTCGGCGGCAAAGCGCAAAGCGCGCCCGGGTCCGGCCTGATGCCCACTCTGCGCCTGTCCGGCCCCAAAGGCGTGGCCATCGCCTTCGACCAGGGCCCGGTGAAGGGCGGCGGCTACCTGTTCTTCGATCCCGACCAGGCGATGTACGCCGGTGCGGTGCAGCTGTCGATCAAGGCGCTGTCGCTGAGCGCGGTGGGTGTGGTCACCACGCGGATGCCCGACGGCAGCGACGGTTTCAGCATGCTGGTGATGATCACCGCCGAATTTCCGCCGATCCAGCTGGGCTTCGGCTTCAGTCTGATCGGCATCGGCGGTCTGGTCGGGATCCATCGCGGGATGGAGCAGGACGTGCTGGCCGACCGTCTGCGCGAGGGCCGGCTGGGCTCGATCCTGTTCCCGCGCGATGTGGTCGCCAACGTGCACACCATCATCGACGACATCCGCGCGGTGTTTCCGGCGCAGCGCGACCGGTACGTGTTCGGTCCGATGGTGAAGGTCGGCTGGGGCGCGAACTCGCTGCTGGAAATCGACGTGGCGGTGCTGCTGTCGGTGCCCGCACCCATCACGATCGCGATTCTGGGACGGGTGCGCGCGGCGCTGCCGACCAAGGACGATCCGGTGATCGATCTGCGCCTGGAGGTGCTGGGCCTGATCGATCTGGGACGCGGCCGGCTCACGGTGGAAGCGCGGCTGGTCGATTCGCGGATCGCCATGTTCGCGGTCAGCGGCGGCATGGCGCTGCTGATTTCATGGGGCGCGACCAAGGCGTTCGTGCTGTCGGTGGGCGGGTTCAACCGCCGCTTCCTGCCGCCGCCGGATTTCCGCGCGCCGCCGCGGCTGGCGATCGCGCTGTCGACCGGGGAAAACCCGACCTTCACGCTGTCGTCGTATTTCGCGATTACCTCCAACGCGATCCAGTTCGGCGCCGCTGCCGATCTGCACGCGCAGGCCGATACCGCGCTGGGGTTGTTCAGCGTGGACGCCTACGCGCAGTTCGATGTGCTGCTGATCTTCGACCCGCCGTTCTTCGCGGCGGATCTGGCCGCCGGCGTGGAAATCAAACGCAATGGCGCGACCCTGTTCCTGGCGCGGCTGGAAGCCTCGCTGACCGGGCCGGAGCCGTGGCGGGTGGCCGGTGTGGTCGAGTTCCAGTGCATCGTGCCGCTGCGGATCCCGTTCGAGGCGATCATCGGCGAACCCCCGCAGCAGGCGCCGGCCGCCGGCCGCGAGTTCGCGGAACTGCAGGCGCAGCTGGCGGCGGAGGTGGTGCGGGTCGACAACTGGACCGCGCTGCCCAAGGCCGACACCGAATCGGTGGTGACGCTGCGCAAGGTGGAGACGGTGCCGGGAACAGTGCTGGTGCATCCGCTGGGCGGTCTGGGGTTCCGCCAGCGGCTGCTGCCGTTCGAGAAGGTCATCCGCAAATTCGGCACTTCCACGGTGGTCGACCCGGCGAAGTTTGTAATCGAACGGCTGGACGTGGGCGGCGCGGCGGTCGCGAAGCGCGAGGTGGGCGAGGATTTCGCGCCGGGCGAATTCGACGTGCTCACCGACGACGAGAAACTGTCGCGGCCGGCGTTCGAGACCATGACCGCCGGCGTCGAAGCCTCGCCTGCCGGGCTGTGGCTGCCGAACAGTCTGCTGGCACCGGCCGGCGCGCGGTTCGACGAGACCATCATCAATCCGACCGGGCCGCAGCCCGGCCCGCGCCCGCAGTCGACGCAGCCGGGGCTGGGCTTCATGCAGGCGCGGCCCGGTCTGCAGGGCAATGCCGTCGCGTTGCCGGCTGCGATCGCGATCAAGCCCGAAACCTATGTCTTCGCCGAACGCGACACGCTGACCACCCACCCGGGCGGTGAAGCCGGGCACGCCGTGCTGGACGACCGTCGGCGCCAGAACGACGGCGGGGGCGCAAATACCGTGCTGGTCCCGGCACACGAAGCCGTGGTGGTGGTGGAAGCATGAGCGTTCGATTCATCCGCTACGCGCGCCCGGCGATCGCCGCCGCCATCGCCCAGCAGCCCGGCCAGGCGTCCGCGCGGATCCGCGCGACCGTGTCCACGGACCTGCGTCTGCGCAGCGAGCCGGACAGCGGCAGCGCTTCGGCTTGGACGACACCCGGCGCCGCACTGTCGGTGCTGGGGCCGGCGGACGTGGTCGGGCTGGCACCGGATCAGATCCTCGCGCGCAGCCCGGCGCCGGGTGTAGCCGCTGCGGCGCCGGAACTGTTGGCTTCGATCGAGTTCCTGCGCCCCGACCTGCCTTGGCTGTTCACCCCGTACGCACCCTCGTCGGCACCCTCGCCGGCACCCGCCGACACGCTGATGCCGTGGCTGTGCCTGATCGCCGTGCCGGCAACGCTCGCCAGCGTGGGCGCGGGTCCGCACGGATCGGTGCTGACCCTGACCCCGGCGGCGTTGGCGCATCTGCCGAATCTCGCGCACGCCGCCGCATGGGCGCATGTGCAGGAAGGCGGGGCGCAGGCGGGCACCACCGATCCCGGCCCGGTACGCGCCGGGGCCCAGACCGAGCCGGCACGGTTCCGCTCGCGCCTGCTCTGCCCGACGGTGCTGCTGCCGTCCACTGATTATCTAGTCTGTCTGGTGCCAACCTTCAAGGGTGGCGTGCTGGCTGGCCTCGGGCTGCCGGTGAACTTGAGCGATCCAGCGCTGCTCGGTCCGGCCTGGCCATTTGCGCAGAATGAAAAGCTCGAGTTGCCCGTCTACGACCACTGGACCTTCACCACCGGCACGGCTGGCAGCTTCGCCGCGCTGGTCGAACGCCTGCAGCCCTTCGACGCAAGGGCCAGCGGCGGCCGGCGCCTCGATGCCTCAATGCCGGCAGGCCCGGACGGTCTGGTCTTCGCCGATGCAGTCCTCGGCATCGATGCGGCGATGATGCCGGACCGCCACGACCCGCTCGAAGACGCGCCGCGTGCGCTGGCCGATCATCTGGCCGCACGCCTCGCCGACGACACGCCGCTGGCGCCGCCGCTCTACGGCCGCTGGCATGCGCGCAGCGCGCCGGACCTGCCGCCGCGGACGCCCGACTGGACGCGCACCCTGAATCTGCATCCGTCGCGGCGGGTCGCCGCCGGGCTGGGCGCGGAGGTGGTGCGTCGCCATCAGGAAGAGATGATGGCGGCGATCTGGGAACAGGCCGGCGAGATCGAACGCGCCAATCAGCTGCTGCGCATCGCGCAGACTGCGAAGGCCGCCGCCGAAGCCCTGTTCGTCCGCCGGGTCGCCCCGGATCTGGGCCGCGCGCGCGATGGCCAGGACCTGGGCGCGCTGCTGTGGCTGGCGCCGATGCTGGACCACCTGCTGCTGTCGTCGTCCGGCCGGACCGCGCGCGCCGAGCTGCGGCCCACCTGCCTGCCGGCGCTGGCGACCAGCGGCGCGTTCCGAAAAGCGGTGCGCGCGAACGGGCCGCTGATGCGCAGGCTGCGGCGCGCCCGCGACGGCCAGGCAGGCGGACCCGCGCTGCTGCTGCGGCTGGCCGACGGCGGCGGACGACGGCCACCGACGCCCGCGCCAATACAGGCGGCGGTGCTGACCGCGGCCGAACTCAACAGCGTGGGGCGTCCGCCGCGCCGCCCGATCCTGGTCACCCCCGGCCTCCCCAGCCTCCCCGGCCGGCGCGTGCCTCTGTTCACATCGCCGATCACGGTGCAGGCCCCGGTCCCGCCGATGCTCGAGGCCGCGCGCGCGCTGGCCGGCCGCCTCGCAAACCCGCGCCCGCCCGCCGGATGCCAACCCTTGGGCCCAGCCGGCGGCACGCCCCGCGAAACATTTTTCGAAGGCGTCCTCGCCGCTGCCGACCCGGCCATCACCATTCCGCGACGGGTGCGTGCGCGGATCGCGGTGACGCCGACATCGCCGATGCAGGCATCGGCGACGGACGACACGCTCGGCCCGATTCTGATGGCGCCGAAACTGCCGTGGCCGATGATGCGGCCGCTGCTGGGCTTCGGCCGGGACTGGCTGGCGCCCGCGCTGGAAGCCAAAGGTGCGCCGGAGGAGTTCATCGCAGTGATGGTCTCCAATCCGGCCTTCATCGAAGCCTACATGACCGGGCTCAACGATGAGATCGGCCGCGAAATGCGCTGGCGCGGTTTCCCCACCGATCAGCGCGGCACCGTCTTCGACCGCTTCTGGTCGGAGCAGCGCGCGGAGTTTCCCGAGCTGCATACCTGGCAGGGCACGCTGGGCAGCCATGCGCTCGGCGGCGGCGCCGCGCGGCTGGTGATCGTGATCCGTGGCGAGCTGTTGCTGCGGTTCGGCAACGCCGGTGTCTTTCTGCAGAAAGCAGCCGCCACCGCGCCGCTGTCGCCGCTGCCCGATCTGGGCGACCCGCAATCGACGCTTTACCCGCTGTTCTCCGGCCATCTGTCCGGCGGCATCGGCTATTTCGGCTTCGATCTGACCGCAGACGACGCCACCGGCGTCGGCGGCCGTGGGCCGGGCTGGTATGTGGTGTTCCAGGAACCGCCGGTCGATCTGCGCTTCGGCGCGCCGCCGCAGGGCGCGAGCACCGGCGCGTCCGATCGTTTCGCACTCGCCGCGCTGCGCCCGCAGCAGCGCGTCTTCATCCACGCCGCCGCATTGCTCGGGCAACGCTAGGACTTCCCCTCGATGCCGACCCCCACCCAGCTAACGTTGCAGGCGCTCGCCGTCCAGACCCGCGCGCGTTTGCGCGGCGTCGAAGCGAAACTTGGCGAGCTGCGCGCCGCATATGCGCGCGGCGACCTCGACGCCAAAGCGATGCGCACCCAGGAAACCAAGCTGGTGGCGATCCGCGACGCGGCTGCGGTCGCGCTGGACAAAGCCAAGGCCGATCTGCTCCGCGAAAGCGCGCAGTCGGGCGACCCGATCGCAGCGACCGCGCTGGCCCGTGGGTGGCCGCTCGGTCTGCTGCCGGTGCGGCTGGAAACCCGCTACCAGCGCGACACGCTGCTGGTGCGGATCTTCCCCGACGAGATCCACGTCGACAGCCACGACCCCGGCGTGACCGACATCGAGCGCGCGGCCTGGGAACAGTTCCGCAAAGCGCTGGAAGCGACGAACGACACCCCGCCGATGCTCGACATCTGGCTGCGGCTGGCGCGAGATGTCGGCACGTCGCGCGCGCTGTATCTCGCCAGCCAGCGCACCCTGCGGGGCGTGCCGGCGCGGCCGCCCGGCTACGCACGTCCGCCGCGCGCGACCCTGCTGCCGGAGCGTTTCGTCGCCCACGCCTGGGTCGATTCGCTGCAGACATCGCCGATCCGCGCGGAGGCGGCCCAGCTGGTCCGCGAACCATTGGCGCTGGCGCCCGACCCCGCCAAGCCGGGGGTCTCGGGCAGCGCGTCGATGGATGCGGACACGGTCTGGATGACCTCGTTCCTGGAAGCCGAGCGCGCCGGCATGGCCCTGCGCATCGCGCTGCCCAACGCCGCGTCGCGGGTGGTGCAGCTGGTCGTGCTGGGCGTGCGCGCCAGCGCCGACCCGGCCACCACCGCCGACGACTGGGACCGCCATCTCGGCGGCCAGGCAGTCGATGGCGGGCTGTCGCTGCCGCCGCCCGGAAGCGCCACCAATGCGCTGCCCGGCCAACGTCCGCTGTTTTCGACCCGGCCCGATACGACCGCGCTGTACCACCGCGCGCTGGCGTTCCGGGTCTTGACCCCGACCGACCCCCGCGACGACCCGCGACCGCGCCGCGAGCCGCCCCACAACCTCCGGGCGCCAGCCATGCAGGCCGCCGAAGCGCTGGGGCTCACGCCCACACTGTTCGGCCACCTCGAAGGCGCCGAAGACGACACCCTGCAGGCCGAAACCGCGATGCGCGGCCTGCTGCGCGGTGCGTTCGAGACCGAACTGCGGGCTGCGTTCGGCGACAGCGGCGCGGTGGCGATGGCGCTCGACCTGCTGTCCACCGAAGGCAGCGCGCTGGGTCCGTACCCGACCCTGATGGTGCGCAGCCAGCCCTATGGCGTGGTGCCGCTGGCGCTGGGCAACGATATCTTCGGCAATCCTGACCTGGACCGCATGTGGTCGGTCGCCGATGCCCTGCGAGCCACCGCATTCGCACCCGCGACCGCGCAGGTGCCGCGGATCGCGGGCGAAGTCCCCGCCGACCCGATCGAACGCATGATCGCGGTGCTGCAGAGCGAGGGCGTCGCGGTCGGCGCCGAACTGCGGCTGGTCCTCGGCGCGTCGATGGCCTCGACCACACTGGCCGGCGCCACCGCCGCGCTGCGCGACCGGATCCAACAACAGCACGTCGCCGCGCGCGATCTGGCCACCCAGCTGGGCGGCGACCCGGGCAACCCGATTCCCTTGACCGGACGCGTGCTGCTGGCGGAGTCCGGGCAGGCGCTGCCACTGGTGGTGCCCACCGATCCGGCGCCGGCCGAAATCCCCGCGCAGTACCTGGGCCTGCTGGCGAACACCGCCTCGCTCTGGTACCTGCTCGACAGCGCGCTGAGCGACTTCAGCCCGCGCGCGCTGCTGTTCCACCTCGCCCGGGTCGCACTGCTCGAAGCCGCCGATATCGACTCCCGCGCCGTCCTGCTGGCCGAAGGCCTGGCCGTGGAGGCGGACTTCGAGGTCAACGGCCGTTATCGCGAGCTCCGCACCCGGCTGCAGCTGCCCGCCCCGGCGCGCTTCATCGCCCCCGGCCAGATCGCCTCGTTCGACGACATCCTCAGCGACCGCCGCAACACCTTCGGCACGGTGCGCCTGCGCTTCGACGAGCTGCGCCAGCTTGCGGCGCTCGACCCCGCGCGTCTGGAGCTGCTATTCGGCGCGGTGCTCGGCCTGTTCGCCAATCGCCTGGATGCGCTGTACACCGCGAGCGCCACGAGCCGCCTCCGTGTGCTGCGCGACGACAGTCGGTTGGGCCCGAGACCGGACGGCTTCGTGCGCGGCATCCAGCTCGGCGCCTTCGGCTGGCTCGGCGCGATTCCGCGCGCGGCCGGCCAGCGCAATGCCGGTTATGTGCTCGCGCCCAGCGTGCAGCATGCGATCGCCGCCGGGGTGCTGCTGTCGGCCGACCACGCCCGCCGCATCGACAACCCGACCGGCCCACGCGCCGACGACTACGCCGTCGAACTGTCGTCGAGACGCACCCGCGAGGCGCAGGCGGTGCTCGACGGTCTGCGCGAAAACCAGTCGCTGCCGGCGCTGCTGGGGTATCGCCTGGAGCGGGCGCTGACCCAGGCCCGCGGCACCGTGCCGGCCCTGGTAGCGCGGCTGCGCAGGATCGCGTCGACCGCCGCCGTGCCGGTGTCGACCGGCGGCGCGACCCCGCCCGAAAGCGCAGCCGAGGCGGTCTGCGACGGTCTGGCGCTGGTCAGGCTGGCCACAGCGGATCTGACCGCAGCGGTCGACCTCAACCGGCTGGGCAGCGACCTGCAGCAGCCGGCGCCGCTCGACAGCGCGCAGACAGGCACGCTGATCGATGCGCTGGTCGCGCTGCGCGACGTGGTGGACGCAGTCTCCGACCTGCTGCTGGCCGAGAGCGTCTACCACCTCGCCAGCGGCAACCCGAGCCGCGCCTCGGGCGCGACCGACATTCTCAGCGGCGCGGTGCCGCCGCCGGACCGGCTGGACATGCTGCAGCCCCCGGAACGCGGGATCGCGGTAAACCACCGGGTGCTGCTGGCCTTCGACCAAGGCCGTACGCTGCGCGAAGGCTGGCCGTCGGGGTCGCCGCGCAGCCTGGCCGATCCCGATCTCGACAGCTGGCTGAACCGGCTGCTGCCCGCGCCGGAGAACATCCTGATCCGGCTGCTGGGCACCGATGGCAGCACCGCCAAAGTCGTCTCGCTGCGCGATCTGCTCGACGTCTGGCCCGAGCGCGATCCGCCGCTTGGCGCGCTGGATCTCGCCTTCGATGTGATCGAGCCCGGCGCGGTGGCGCGCAGCGCGCTCGAAGCGCGACTGGCCGCCGCCTGTGAAGCGCTGACCGGCGCCACTGGGATGCCCTTCGCCTGGGATCGCGAACGCGACTGGCCGTCGACCGCCTATTCGATCGCGGAGGTCACCACGATCGCAGGCGCGGCGCGCGCGATGCTGGGCAATGCCCGGCCGCTGCAGCCGGACGATGTGCCCGGCACGGTCGCGATCGATGCCAACGACCTCACTGCACGGCTGCAGGCCGTGTCGGAGGCCGCGACCATCGCGCACAAGCAGCTGGACAAGGCGGTCGGCAGCGCTGAAGAACGCCCGTCCGCGCGACGCTGGGCCGCCGCCTTCGGCCTGCCGGCACTGGCCGACACCGCCACCGCCGATGCCTGCCGCACCGCGCGCGATGAGCTCAACCGGCGTATCACCGCCGCCGCCGACACCGCGCTGCCATTGCGCGAACGGATCACAGTGCTGTTCGACAGCCAGCCGGTCGTGCCGCGCCTGACCGGCGTCGACACCGCATTGATCAAGGGCTTCGCGGGCGACCTCAAAGTCGCGCCGGTCGAACTGCGCGGCTTCATCGCGAAAGCCTCACGGGTCCGCCCCGCGCTGGCGGCAATGACCGCACTGGACGCGCTGGTGCTGCGCGCGGACGACCCCACCACGATGCATCGCCTCGTGGTCTCGCAGACCCCGCGCGACGCGGGCGAAGCCTGGGTCGGCAGCCCCAAGACGCCGCGCCGTGGGCGCACCTCGTTCGTCGCCTGGCGGCTGGCGAAAGGCGGCGCGCTGGACGATCCGGCGCAGAGCGTCTGCGCGCTGATCCTCGACCGCTGGAGCGAGCTGGTGCCCGCCGCCGAGGCCGACGCCGCCATCGCGTTCCACACCGACGCACCGTCCACCACCGCGCCCAACGCGATCCTGCTGTGCGTGCCGCCGCAGAATCTGGAGCGCTGGTCCGAAGCGCTGGTGCTGGAGCACATCCTCGAAGCGCTGGCGCTGGCGAAAATGCGCACCGTGACGCCCGCCAACCTCGACGCCATCGCCCAGTTCGCGCCGCTCTCGCTGATCGACAACCGCCGCTACCAGACCAGCTTCGGCCACGTCGCGACCGAGGAATCACCGACATGAGCGACGCTATGACCGACCTCATCGCACGCATCGAGCCCATCCAGCGCGCCGAAGATCTTCGCCCCGGTCTTGCGGCGCGGCTGCTCGACCCGCTGTGGCTGCTCGGCCGGCAGTGGATGCTCGGCGAATTCGACGGCGAGGACGCCGGCACGCCGGTGTCGGTCGACTACACGCTGGGCCACTATCCGATCAGCCGGGTCCGCGCCGGCAACGTCGACATCAAGGTCGACAATCTGGGAACGCCGCTCGAACGCGCGATCGAATCGCTGCCCTCGGGCCGCAAGCACTGGACCCTGCAGCGGCGCGTCGAAACCGGCGCGCTGCTGGCGCAATTGCTGTGCGATGCGGGCTACAACGATGCGGCGCGATCGCTGCTCGATGCATTTTCGCTGGGCAAGGACACCGATCCCGACGACAAGGACGACACGCCCGCCGCACGCTTGGCCGCATTGACGCGCGGCCGTGTGGCGGACGGCGAAGCGGTGCGCGAGGCGCTGCTCGCGGGCGCATTGCCCGGTGCGCTGCGCTCGCCCGACATCGAAGCGGAAATCGCCGCTTGGAACGCACTCGTGACCGGGATGATCGAGCCGCCCGCCGTCGAAGCCTGGCAGCCCGAGCGTCTGGAGTACGCGGCGGAGATCGACTGCGACGGGCTGGGTTCGCCGCTGCGGCTCGCGGAGCATCACGGCGACGGCCTGCGCTGGGCGTCGGTCGACATGACCAAGGCGCCCACCGCGCCGCCGCCGAACACCGTCACCATGCAGCGCACGCCGACCGCACTGCGTTTTCGCGGCATGCCGCAGGCGCGCTATTGGGAATGCGAAGACGCCACCATCGATCTGGGCGCGGTGGACGCACCCGCCGCCGAACTGGGCCGCACCGCGATGCTGCAGATGGCGATGGTCTACGGCAACGACGTCTTCCTGGCGCCCGCGAACGTGCCGCTGGGCGCGCTGGCCGGCGTCACCGCCTTCAGCGTGTCCGACACCTTCGGCGATGTGCTCGGCCCGACCGCATTGAACGCAGCGACGCGCACCGGCCCCGGGCCGGGTCGCGGCTGGGCGCTGTGGGCACCACAGTGCGCGGGTGCACCGATGCCCTGGCTGTTCTTCCCACCCGCACTGTCCGCCCCGCTGATCGGCGACGCGGTCGACGACGCCCTGCTCGCCCGCGACGAAATGGCCAACCGGGTCTGGGCCATCGCGCGTCTGCTCGAAGGCGAAGACGGCCGCAGCCGCGCGCCCGCCGTGAACGCCTCACCCGACACCACCACGGCGACAAGCGCCGAAGACGATGCCGATTACCGCTATCGAATGGCCAACGATGCGCCATCCGGCTGGGTGCCGCTGTCGCTGCAGGTCGGTGCCGACGGCCGCCGGTTGGTGCGAGAACGCAACGCCGCCACCGATACGCTGCTGACCCGATTACTGCCGGAAGGCGCAGCGGTGTGCGACGAGGAAGTGGGCCGCGACGGCGTGAGCCTGCGCATCGAAAATGTCTACGCGCGAGGCAGCGACGGCGTCACCGTCGTCTGGACCCGCGTCCGTCGTTCGCCCGGCCGCGGTGGGGCTGCCAGTGGGCTGAGGTTTGATCAGGCGTTGCCTATTCGGAAGGCTTGAGGGGGAGTTCGTGTGCGTCCCGTGTGTGGCGGGCGTCGGCTCATTTTTTCCTTGCACCGATCAACGAGCGCCTTCGCGCTTCGCGCGACCGATCACCCATTGCCCGACGTCGACTTGAGGTTAAGCCAGGGTGTGGGGAAATGGGTTTGGTTTAGACGGCTGCTTTCGAATCGGAGAGCACTATGCCGAAATGAACCCGAACCCTTTTCCACTGTGCCGCTCACTTCGCCGCGCACCCGCAAGGGATGCCACCTAGTTCCGAATCAGACCGAGATCGTAGGCAAGTCGTGAAGCTGTGCCGGGGTGCTTTACGCTTTGATGACGGAGCCCAAACAGCGTACCTGTCATTTCTTACAGGCGGGCTCGATTGACTCATTCGACGTTGCAATGACAGTCTTGGTCACATACCTCATATCCGGGGTCTATTGGTAGTTAGATCACACATGGGAAAGTACCTCGATCTTTACAAGCAGAGGAAGAAGGCGTCCGAGTCTTTAGACGCTCTCTTTAAGAACGCTCACCACTGCTTGGTGACCCACTACTCGTGCGAGAGCTTCTACGATCGCGTAGACGGTCGTACCGCCCGAAT
Organism: Lysobacterales bacterium; assembly: GCA_031419075.1. Taxonomy (GTDB): domain Bacteria; phylum Pseudomonadota; class Gammaproteobacteria; order Xanthomonadales; family Xanthomonadaceae; genus Lysobacter_I. Next base: position 14,188 of record JANOKD010000051.1, on the reverse strand, counting down.
CACCAGCATCGCCGCACGGCAGCTGGATTCGGGCCAGACGCGGTCTTTCTCAATCCACAAGATCGCTGAAATCCAGAAGGTAGACCTTGGTGACATTGAGAAGCACTATGACCGCCTTGAGCGCGAGATGCTCGACGAGTTTTTCTCATTCGCCGCGACACATACTCACTGCACATGGCTGCACTGGAACATGCGAGATATAAATTATGGGTTCCAGGCGCTAGAGCATCGCCATCGTGTACTGGGCGGCACGCCTTACGAGGTCAAAGACGATAAAAAAATAGATCTCTCCAGACTCCTAATCTCGATTTACGGTGTTCGCTACGCCGGGCATCCGCGGCTCGAATCAATCATGAAGCTCAACCGGATCACGCACCAAGACTTTCTATCGGGCAAAGCAGAGGCCGCCGCTTGGGAGAATCGTGAATTCGTAAGGCTCCATCAATCCACTCTTCGCAAAGTAGACGTTATGGCCAATCTTGCCGGCCGAGCCCACAGCCGTACAGTTGAAACTCAGGCCCCTTGGCAAGATCGTTTGTACTTCCACCCATCCGTGCTCGTAGAGCTTGTTAAGGAGCACTGGCTTTATAGTGTTATCGGCGTAATCCTTGCGAGCGCAGGCGTGCTTAGGCTGCTGGGTGTGATCTAACAATTCGTTCAAGCCGACCCCACATCGTGATGTCGGCCATGTGCATACGCTACGCTAGCACGCGTCCGTCGCTCCGCTGTGGGGCGGCTAACTCAGGCGTTAGCCATTTACGGAGATCTGCATGACAGACCCAAAGATCAGCCTCAATAAGCTTGGTGAGTATCTTACCGCTACCCCATCGCGGCGACGCCGGATCGTGCAAGACCAGCAAGATCCTAAAGCCTTCATCGCCGCGAGATACAGTGACGCTCGTAACGCAATAGTCGAGTTCATTGCCTCTGGCATGTCCGAAGAGGAGCAACTGCTTTCTATCGCAAAAAAGCTCAGATCTGATGCGAGCGGAAGTGACTACGCACGTCAAGATCGTATCGCCTCTGCCGACGCCATCGATAATTTCTTAGAGGCTTCAGATCAGATCGAGATTGAGGATCTCACTGTCGTACCCGCTGATAGCACTTCAACGGCGTCTATGCATGTGGCAGGCGTTAGAGTATCGGTTAGGCCTGACGCTTATCTAAGAAATTCAATAACAGGCGACATAGTTGGTGCAATTAAGCTTCATTTTCCCAAAACAACCCCACTTAATGGTACATCTTCAAAGTATGTTGCAACCACGCTGAAGGTTTTTCTGTCGGAAGAGCAAGGAGCGAAGTTCGTTGACCACAAAAAATGTTATGTAGTCGACGTATCGACACAGACAACCACTTGCGCGCCGAAATCGCATAAGAAAAACATGAATGATATCGCTGCAGCATGCGAGGAGATACGCGCTCGCTGGCAGCTAGGAAATGGCTAACAATTTGTTCAAGCCGACCGCGCATCGTGGTGTCGGCCACGTGTCTGCGCTACGCTAGCACGCGTCCGCCGCCCTGACATGAGCGGCTTAAACTAGGTGTTAGTGCTAAGGAGCGTTAAATGGATAGTTTGACCGTCAGAGAAATCATTGAACAGGCTGAGTCAGGACAGATACGCATACCTGCGTTTCAGCGAGGTTTTGTTTGGGAACCGGAGCGTGTTGCTCAGTTTATTGACTCTCTCTATAAGGGCTATCCATTTGGGGCGCTACTCTTTTGGCGCACCAGTGAAAAGCTAAAAGTTGAGCGAGACTTAGGGCCGTTCAAGCTTCCCACTCCTAAAGTTGACTTTCCGATTGACTACGTTCTTGACGGACAACAACGCATCACTTCTGTCTATGCGGCTTTCCAGTCAGCCACCAAAATTCCGCCCGAAACCGGCTGGAAGGAACTCTATTTTGATTATTCAATAGCACCAGAGGTACAGGAGCCACAATTTTTTGCACTGAGCCCCGACGAAGTAGATCAGACAAAACATTTTCCGTTAAGCGCGCTATTTGACACTACAGCTTATAGAAGGGCCACGAAACTATTCGACGATAATCTGGCCGAAAAGCTTGATTCGATGCAAGCGCGATTCAAAGAATCTCGCCTTCCCTATCAAACATTTCGAACAGAAAACAAGGGCACAGTTGCGGTTATCTTTGAACGCATAAATCGGCAAGGTGTTCCACTGGATACCTTGCAACTCCTCTCCGCTTGGACATGGAGTGAAGATTTCCAACTCCAAGCCCAATTTGAAGACCTTATTGAAGAGCTTGAATCGAAAGGCTTCCATGCTTCTCTTTTGGACGAGAACCTTCTACTCAGATGCGCCGCCGCTATTTTGGTTGCCGATCCGCGACCAGAAGCAATTGTTTCTCTGACAGGCGAACAAATTCGAACCCGTTTCGATGAAGTAATAAACGGAGTATTGGGTGCTCTTGACTACCTTCAGATGAATTTTAACCTGCGGAGGATCGACAACCTCCCTTATCAAACAATCCTGGTTCCTCTATCAGTCTTTTTTGCAACAACGGGCAATAAGCAGATTGTTGTTGACCAAGTACAGCTCGGAACTCTAACGCGGTGGTTCTGGAGAGTTTGTTTTTCTAGGCGCTATAGCAGTGGAGTAATTCGACACCTCGAAGAAGATATTAAAGGTATGTTGCAACTCAAGGGAGGACAAGCCTCCAACCTAGGCAACTTCAATGCAAGTGTAGAGAAAGATTTTTTCCTTTTGAATGAGTTCGGAATTCGAAACGTTAATACAAAAACATTAGTCATGCTGCTAGCTAGAAATAACCCACTAAGCTTCGTTTCTGGGATTGCGGTGGACTTGAACGCAAAGCTTAAGGAGTATAACAATACGGAGTTTCACCATTTAATGCCGCGAGCATTTCTTAAAACTCAGACTGAAATAGAGCACCCAATTTCCGCATTAGCTAACTATGCCTTTCTATCTCGCTCTGAGAACAAGCATCTTGGTGGTTCGCCACCTAGCCAGTACAAAGCGAAAATGGCTGCAAATAAAGATGAGATCCTGTCATCCGCATTCGTCCCTCCAAGCTTGTTTGCTGATAAGTACAATGAGTTTGTGACTGAGAGAGCGGACATGTTGGCGGCATTCGCCAAGGCCCTCATAACATAAGCGCTAACAATACGTTCAAGCTGGCCAGCAACCCGTAAGGCGGGTTAAAACCCGCCCTACAAATGGCCGTCGTTGTAGAGCGGGTCTTGACCCGCCAAAAACGAAGCGGAAGACTGCAAACGAAGAGAAAAATTGGGTCATGTTGATTGACCCCAGTGAAGTAGGCTGGGCTGAAAAGCCCAGCATCTTCGTCAAGCATCATGCTGGGCTTTTCAGCCCAGCCTACTTGCTGCCGGAAAAATTGGGGCATGTTGATTGACCCCAAGGCCGTAAGGCGCAAAACAAGGGTCAGGTTGAGTTTCCCCTGCCTTCAACTTGTCTGTCCGTTCAAAGTGCACAGCTTATCGTCCCACCAGCACTAAAATAACGGTGTAGCCGGATTTATCTGGAGACCCGTAGGGCGGCGCACAGGATGTGCGCCGATTTTCGATGAGACAGGGATGTCTCATCGAAAAATCCCGACTTCGCCCCAGACGGCAGGTTTGAATTGGACGTGAAATGTTTTCTTTGGTTACTTTCTTTGCGCCAAAGAAAGTAACTCGCGCGAAGCACGAAAGCTCTGCTGTAGCTTGGGGCAAGCCCTTCGAGCCGGCTTCGCCGTTCGCGCCGCAAGCGGCGCAGTGCGCCAAAAAAGTTACTCGCGCACCAGCGCGAAAAAAATTCCGAGCCTTACTCAGGCAGCGTCCGCTCGAAAAGCAGGCCCCTCACTGCGCTCGGGATGACAACAAATATCTGCAGCTCCCTCAGCTCTCCCGATTCCTCAAAAACCGCGCCATCGACAGATTGCCCGGCTGCGGCATGAACTGGGCCGCGACATCCACAAACCCACGCATCACCGCGATCTCGCGCGGGGTGCGGTTGAGCGCGTCGCGGCTGTCGGGTTCAGCGCCGTCGTGCAGCAGCTGCTGCGTCACCTGCAGCAGGCCGTGCAGCGCGGCGAGGTGCAGCGGGCCGAAGCCGCGCGGGTCGCGGACGTTGAGGCTGGCGCTTTCGTCCAGCAGCCGCGCCAAACCGGCCAGCACCACTTCTTCGACGCAGGCGGTGCCGGGTTCGGCGCGCGCGCCCAGCAGCAGCAGCAGCGGGGTCACGCCGCCGGCGGCCTGCACGTCGGGGTCGGCGCCGGCCAATAGAAGTGCGTCGAGCAGCGCCACCAGCCGCCGGCGGTCGCGGGTGGTGAAGCCGAACAATGCGGCGCAGTGCAGCGGGGTGAGGCCCTGGGCGTCGGTGGCGTTGATGTTGGCGCCGGCCGCCAGCAGCCGCGTGCAGACATCCGGCAGGCCCAATGCGGCGGCCAGCATCAACACGGTCACGTCGCCGGGCAGGCGCTGTTCCAGGGTGGCGCCGGCCGCCAGCAGGCGGTCGACAATCTCGACCTGACGCATGCTGACCGCGGCCGACAGCGCCGTGGCGCCGGTGCGTGCGGCGAGTTTCGGGTCCGCGCCGCGGGTCAGCAGCAGCTCGACCACCGCGCGATGCCCGCCGCCGGCAGCACGCAGCAGCGCGGTGCAGCCCTGCACGTCGGCGCTGTTGATGGGCATGCCCAGATCGATCAGGCGGCGCACCGCGTCCACGTCGCCGGACACCGCGGCCTGCGGCAGATCGGACGGCCGCAGCGCGCGGCCCGGCAATGACCACTGCCGCCAGTCCAGCCAGTCGGCCAGATCGCGACGGCCGCTGGACAGCGCCACGCCCAGCGGAGTCTGGCCATCGGCGGCGCGCACGTTGGGCGACGCGCCGTGCAGGATCAGCTGTTTGAGAATCGGTTCGCGGCGCAGCGCGGCCGCCAGATGCAGCGCGGTCATGCCGTGCTGATCGCGGACGTCCAAGGCGATGCCGGTGTCGATCAGCCGCGCGATGACCTGGGTCCAGCCCAGGCGCACCGCAAGCGTCAGCGGCGGATCGCCGGCGGGCGTGGGCGCGAACGGGTCGGCGCCGCGTTCGAGCAGCTCCAGCGCTAGTTTTTCAAGTCCGCGGTCGGCGCGGTCCGCAGCCACGCAGGCGGCGAGAAAGCGCGACAGACCACCGGCGCCCGCTGGCGACACGCCGTGACGCAGCAATGCCTGGATGGATGGCGCGGCAGCCGGGCCCTGCGCCAGCCACGCGAACAGCGGCGTATCGCCCGCGCTGTCGCGCACTTCCGCATGCGCGCCGTGGTGCAGCAGCCAGTCGATCTGCGCGGGTGCCGCTGGCGAACCGCCGTCGCGCAGCAGGTCGCCCAGCTCCTGCGCCGACACCAGCGGCAGCAGGCGCTGCAGTTGGTCCTGTTGATCGCGCGGGTCGTGGCGCGCGTACAGCGCATCGCGCAGCAGCGAGATCGGCGAGCGGTCGGGCAGCGGCGCATCGGCATCGGCGCCGACGCTGGCCGGCAGCAGGTAGTGCGGATCGATCGCCGACACCAGCGCCCAGCGGCCGGCGGCGGCGGCATGGTCGATGGCGCGCTTGCCGTCCTGATCGGCGTGCGCGGTGTCGATGCCCAGATCCAGCAGCGCGCGGATCAGCGCCGGCGACGGCGCATCGGCCAGACACGCCAGGCTCAGCGCATGACGGCCGCGGGCATCGACGGCGTGCACATCGGGGCGGGCGTCGATCAGCGCCAGCAGCGCCGGCATGCGGCCGCCGCGCGCGGCTTCGAGAAAAGGAGTGCGCTGGTCGCCGTCGCGGGCGTGAATATCGGCACCGGCGCCCAGCAGGATGCCAATGATTTCGGGGTTTCCGGCGTAGGCGGCTTCATGCAGCGCGCTGCGCCCGCGCGGGTCGCGCGCATCGGCCTTGGCCCGATGTTTGAGCAGCAGCTGCACGCCGGCCGGGTCGTCTTCGTCGCTGCCGGCCGCCGCATGCAGCGCCGGCAGTGCGCCGGGCAGTTCGGGCTTGGCGCCGCGTTCGAGCAGAAACCGCGCAAGCCGCCAGTTGCCGGCGGTGCACGCCAACGCCAGCGGACTGGCGTGATCACGATTGAGCGGGTCGATGTCGGCGCCGGCATCGCGCAGCAGCGCGGCCACGCCGGGGTCGGAGCTGCGCGCGGCGTGATGCAGCGGCGTGTTGCCTTCACCGTCGGCGGTGCGCGGGTCCGCGCCGTTGGTCAGCAGGGTCATCACCGCTTCGGGGCGGCCGTGCCAGCTGTCGCGCGTGGCGGCGACCAGCGGCGTCATTCCGGCGTGTGCGGCGTTGAGGTCGATGCCGTGCGCGATCAGGCTGCGCAGCAGACGCAGATCCGGCAGCACGGCGGCCAGCATCGGCAGGGTGCGCTGATCGCGGGCGTCGGCCGGCGGCAGCGCATGCGGATCCGCGCCGGCGTCGAGCAGGGTCAGCGCGCGTTCGGCCCGGCCCTGACGCGCGGCGTCGTACAGCGCCACCTCCAGATCGGTATCACCGAAGGCGACTGCAGCGTCGAGCGCCGACGCTTCGGCGTCTTCATCGTCGATGGCGGCCTGCAGCAGCGCATCGTCGGTAATGATGGAAGGCGACGGGATACGCAGCAGCGCGCGGTGCGCGAACGGCCACGCCAGTGCGCACACGCCTGCGGTGGCCCAGCGCAAAGAGGACGACATCAATTCAGGCCACGCCAGCAGCAGCGTGCCGGCCAGCGGCAGCGCAAGCAGCAGCGCGACGCCCAGACCACGCCACGCGCGGGTGTCGATCTCGCCCAGCGCACGCCAGTGTTCGCGCAGATCGCCCCCGTCGCCCTGCTGCCAGCGCCACAGCGGCCACGTGCGCCAGAGCCCGATCAGCGCGCCGCCGACCACCGCGCTGACCGCCAGCGCAGCGCCCAGCGTGCGGCCCTGCAGCAGCGCCGACAGCGGCCAGGTCATCAGTGCGAAACAGGCCAGCAGCGCCAACGCCCACAGCGCGGTGATCGGCAGCGCATCGCGCCCGGCATCGCGCGGCACGAAGCGGCCGCCGCGCGCGGCCAGCGCAAACGCCGGCTGCGCGAGCAGGCCGGCGATCACCGCCAACACGCTGCCGCCAACCCCGCCCAGCAGTGCACCGCCCATCCCCGCCAGCGCAGTCAGCGCCAGCCCGGCCAGCAGCGGCACCGGGGCGAACACCGCCCGCGGCGGCGCGGTGTTGATCACGTCGCCGTCAGACATCCGTGCCCCAGTCCTCGGTCATCGGATCGGGCATGGTCGGCGGAAACTGCACGTGGAAACGCTGCGCGCCCAGATTGGCGCGGACCACGGCGGGATCGACCCGGGCCAGCGTGCGTTCCGGAGTCAGCGCGACTTCAAGCACAAACTGCAGCGGCCCGAGCTGGGCGCGCAGGGGGGCGGGCAGACACGCGAAATCATCGCGCGCGGCCAAGTAAAGATAGGTGTCGGCCTTCCGTTGGCACTTGTAGGCGTAGGCTTGCATGGCCGGAACGGAGGATGCCTCTGCAGACAGGGTGGAAAAGCCCGGCGCAGCCGCCGTGAGGCGGATACGGGGAACTCGGCGCCACGGCCCTTCACAGGGCCGCCCCTGTCAAATCAGGCACTTGCGTGCGTGACTTGCGGCGGATGCATCCAAGTATCGCCCAACTGCCGGATATCGTGGGGATTGTGGACGAATTGTGCGGCAAAGCACGGTTTGGGGCTAGGGCTTTGGCGCTCCTTACCCTCACCCTCGCTCGCTGCGCTCGCTCTTCCCTCTCCCGCATGCGGGAGAGGGTGTCCTGCCCGCTGTCATCCGGGCTGCGCGCCGGTAAGCTGCGAAATATTCCGCCCGCCTCCGGCCGCACATGACCACCGACTTCCTTCGTTTTTCCTTCGTATTGCGCGCCACGATCATTGCGGCAATGGCGCTGCCCGCCGCAGCGGTGCTTGCGCAGCCGGCACAGCCCCTGACCATGACCCAGATCATGGCCGACCCCGACTGGATCGGCGGCGGCGTAGAGCAGGCCTGGTGGTCGTGGGACAGCACCCAGGCGCTGTATCTGCGCAAGCGCGACGGCGCGACGATCCGCGACCTGTGGCGTGTCACCGTCGCCGATGGCGTGCCAGTCAATATCATCGATGCGGATCGCGCCACGCTCGACGCCGCGCAGCCGGTGTTCGACGCCACCCGCACGCGGATGGCGTTCGCGCGCAGCGGCGATATCTTCGTGCGCGATCTGCGCAACGGCGCGTTGACCCAGCTCAGCCGCAGCGAAGCGCAGGAATCGCGTCCGCAGTGGAGCCGCGACGGTGGGCTGGTGTGGCGGGCCGACAACGACTGGTTCCGCTGGACCGCGGCCAACGGCGTGACGCAGGCGGCGAATGTGCAGGCCGCCGACGACCCGGGCAAAGCGCCGGTCGCCGACGATCTGCGCGACCGGCAGCTGCGTCTGATCGACACGCTGAAAAACGACCGCGACCGCCGTGAGGCCGCGCGTGTGCAGGAACAACAATGGCGTCGCGCCGACGGCACCCGCGCGCCGGCGCCGGTGTATCTGGGCAAATCGGTCGAGATTGCCAACAGTGCACTCTCGCCCGACGGCCGCTGGCTGCTGGTCGTCACCACCGTGAAAGGCGCGGACGCCGGTCAGGCCGGCAAGATGCCGAAATACGTCACTGAATCCGGCTACGAGGAATTCGATGAAGTGCGCACCCGCGTCGGCCGCGGCGCGCCGCTGCCGCACACGCTGTGGTTGATCGATGTCGCGGGCGCCAAAGCGACCGAACTGAAGTTCGACACGCTGCCGGGCATCGGCGCGGATCCGCTGGCTGCGCTGCGCAAGGCCGCGAAGCAGGACGCACTGAAAGGCAACCGCGCCGTACGGATCGAAACCGACGGCGACGGCAACGGCCCGGCCATTCACTGGAGCGACGACGGCCGCAACGTCGCGCTGTTGATCCGTGCGATCGACAACAAAGACCGCTGGCTGGCAACCGTCGACCTCACAGGCAAGACACTGCAGTCGCGGCATCGGCTGACCGACGCGGCCTGGATCAACTGGAACTTCAACGACTTCGGCTGGCTGCCGGACGGCAAAACGCTGTGGTATCTCTCCGAAGAAAGCGGCTACTCGCATCTTTACCTCAATAACGTCGGCAACGACGGCGGAAAGTCGCGTGCGCTGACGTCCGGCAAGTGGGAAGCGTCATCGCCGAAGCTCAACGCCGACGGCAGTCGCTTCCAGTTTCTGTGCAACCGCGCGTGGCCCGGCGATTACGAAGTCTGCGATGTGCCGGTCGGCGGCGGCGCGGTGCGCGAACTCACCGCATTGGACGGCGTCGAGGATTTCGTCGCATCGCCCGACGGCGCGAAGCTGCTGGTGCGTCACTCCGACAGCTATCTTCCGCCGCAGCTCGCGGTGATCGATGCGACCGGCGGCGACGCGCGCACGCTGACCGATACGCGCACCGCCGCATTCAAGGCGCACGATTGGCTTGCGCCCGAATACGTCAAAGTGCCTTCGAAACACGGTGCGGGCACCATCTGGGGCAAGTATTACGGACCGAAGACGCTTGAGTCAGGAAAAAACTATCCAGTGGTGCTGTTCGTACACGGCGCCGGTTATCTGCAGAACGTCAGCGACAGATATCCGAACTACTTCCGCGAACAGATGTTCCACAATCTGCTGGTGCAGCAGGGCTACATCGTGCTGGATCTGGATTTTCGTGCGTCAGAGGGCTACGGCCGCGACTGGCGCACCGCGATCTACCGGCACATGGGCGAACCCGAGCTGCAGGATTATCTGGACGGCATCGATTGGATCGTTGCCAATAAACAGGGCAACCGCGATCGCGTCGGTATTTACGGCGGCAGCTACGGCGGCTTCATGAGCTTCATGGCGCTGTTCAAGCAGCCCGGCGTATTCAAGGCCGGCGCCGCGCTGCGCCCGGTCACCGACTGGTCGCAGTACAACCACGAATACACCAGCAATATTCTCAACACGCCCGAGCTGGACCCCGAGGCCTACGCGCGTTCGTCCCCAATTGAATTTGCGGCCGGCCTGCGCGATGACCTGCTGATCTGCCACGGCATGATCGACGACAACGTCTTCTACAAAGACTCGGTGATGCTGACCCAGAAGCTGATCGAACTGCGAAAAGACAAATGGGAACTGGCCAGCTATCCGCTGGAGCGCCACAGTTTCACCCATGCGGACGCGTGGTACGACGAGTACCGCCGGATCTATGAACTGTTCGAGCGCACCCTGAAATAAACCTGCGCTCGCGCAGCAACCGGAGAAGCAGGCGAATCACGCTAGTTTTCCTTCTCCCTGCGCGCGGGGAGAAGGTGGCGCGCAGCGCCGGATGAGGGGCCAACGCGGCCGCAATACGTTCCGAAGAGCGCCCCCCCGGCCTTCGGCCACCCTCTCCCCGTGAGGGGCACAGGGAGAGGGAACATCGTTTGGCTTTACTTGCGCTCGGGTGACGGTGCTTCAGATCCACCCATATCGCACAAGGTGAAAAAAGATCGGCGCGGCGAACACGACAGAGTCCACGCGGTCGAGAATTCCGCCGTGGCCTTCGATCATGCTGCCCCAGTCTTTCACGCCTCTGTCCCGTTTGATTGCGGACATCACCAGGCCGCCGAAGAAGCCCATCAGGCAAATGACCAGTGCGACCAGCGCAGCCTCCAGCGCGGTGAACGGAGTGATGCCGTGCAGCGCGGCGCCGAGGACGGTGGCGCTGACCACGCCGCCGATCAGGCCTTCCCATGTTTTCGACGGCGACAGTTCGGGCGCGACTTTATGTTTGCCCAGCAGCTTGCCCCAGATGTACTGCAGCACGTCGCTGCCCTGCACCACCAGCACCAGGAAGGCGATCAGCAGCAGGTTGCGGCCTTCGTAGCCGGGGATGCTCAGCGTCATCAGCGCAGGCACGTGCGACAGGCAGAACACGCAGATCATCAAGCCCCACTGCACTTTAGAGGCGCGTTCGAGAAAACGCGTGGTGTCCGCGCCCAGCGCGGCGAAGATCGGCAGCAGCAGAAAAGCGTAGACCGGGATGAAGATCGAATACAGCCCGTACCAGTCGATCCAGATCAGCGCGTACTGCACCGGCAGCGCGATGAAAAACGCCAGCAGCAGCACCAGATGATCGCCGCGACGCGTGTAGCACAGGGTGATGTATTCGCGCAGCGCGAAGAACGACAGCAGCGCGAACAGGATGATGACGCCCTGTTTGTCGAACCAGAATGCGGCGGCCAGCACGCCCACCATCCACCACCACGCGCGGATGCGGCTGTTGAGGTTGTCGATCACCGCGTGCGGCTGTTCCGGCGCGAAGCGCAGCTTCAGCACCCAGCCGATCATCGACGCGATGATCAGCACCGCGACCGCACCCATGAAAATCGGCAGCGCGTACATCGAAGGGATGGGGTTTTCCACTAGCGGGACTCCGGAAGCTCGGATGTTGCGGTGTTGTCAGGTGCGTCGTCGTGCATGTCTGGACGCAGTGCGAGCATCGCCTCACGCGCACGGGCGAGAAACATGGCCTTGTCCTCGCCGTCGATACGCGGCAGCGATACGCCGAACGTCACCGTGCACAGCAGCGGGATCGGCAGCAGTTGGCCTTTGGGCATCACCCGCGCGAGATTGTTGATCCACACCGGCACCAGTTCGGCGCGCGGGTACTGCGTCGCCAGATGGAACAGGCCGCTCTTGAACGGCAGCAGCACCGCGTCGGTGGTGTTGCGGGTGCCTTCCGGAAACAGGATCAACGAATCGCCGCCGGCCAGCGCCGCGACCATCTGCTCGATGGGGTCCGGACTCTCTGCCTTGCGTTCGCGATCGATCAACACCGCGCGGAACACCCGGCCGCCGATGAAGCTGCGCAGTGCGCTTTTGTTCCAGTAATCGGCCCCGGCCACCGGGCGCGTGCGGCGGCGCAGCCACGTGGGCAGCGACGCCCACAGCAGCACGAAGTCGCCGTGGCTGGCGTGGTTCGCGAAAAAAATCCGCTGCGCGGCGTTGGGGCGACCGCCGCGCCAGAATGCCTGTGCGCCGGTGAGCAGGCGCACGAAGCCGATGATGAGTGCGGCGACCAGTCTTTCCAACATCGGCTGGGTGGATCCTGTGTTGGGTGCGAGCGACTGATGTTATCCGCGAATCAGCCAAACACAACCGCGATCACGGTGCAGGCTGCGATCAGGACGACGACCGTCGCATGGAACCGCCACAAACGACGGCTGCCCTTGAGTCTTTCGTCGAGCGTTCGTGACGATTGCGGCGCTTTGCGTATGCCCAGTGTCGCCAAGCCCGCGTCAAGGACAGTGACATCGGCGATGCGTCCACTGGCCAGATCCGCGAACAGTCCCGCGTCGAAGCGCAGCCGCAGCGCGAAGTAGCGCTCCAGCGGGGTCAGCACCAACACCAGCAGCGCAAAACCCATCGCTTCGTCGCGCCAGGCCTGCGCCATGTATCCAAGTGCGATGACCACCGCACAGCACAGCGCCAGTGCGCCGGTGACGGATGCCGCCGCAAGCCAGCGCGACATCGTGGCGCAGCGCGCGCGGTCTTCGGCATGCAATACATAGACCGTACTCATGCGCGCAGCGCCAGCTGCGACAGCGCCGCTCGGTGCGCGTCGTGCAGCACCAGCTGCGGGCGTTGGCGTTGAATGCGGTGGATCGCTTCGTCAACGTGATCGGCGCGGCCGGTGTGCAGCAGCCACGCCGCAACCGCCGCCGCACTGCGCGAATAGCCCAGCGCGCAGCACACCAGCACATCGCCGTCCTCGCGCAGCTGTGCTTCGATCGCTTCGGCCGCTTGTTCAAGCTGTATGGGCGTCGGCGCGATCAGATCCAGCATCGGCACACAGCGCACCGGAATACCTGCCGGCGCTGACAATTCGGCGCTGACATCGACAATGCGCGCAATGCCCAGCGCACGCGCCTGCGCGGCGGTTGGCATCCGCCCCAGCCAGACGCGATGTGCGATGTTCACCGCATGCGCTTCACGCGCGGTCCACAGCCGAGAATTGATCCATGCGCCAAGCCGGTAAGGGAGCAGCAGCCAGCGTGCACCGTGCGCGATGCGCCCATCGCTGTTTTTCTGAAAGCCGTCGACGCCGGACACGGCGTAGTGCAGCGCCACCATCAGCAGCGCGACGCCCGGCCAGCACAGCCATAGCGCGATGCCGCCGAACGCGGCCGCTGCGAAACAGGCAGACGAGCCGATGATGTAGAACAGCGCCAGCCGTCTGCGCTTTGAATCGTCCGTGATGCGTGCGGTGCGCAGCGGGCTTGATGCGTCCAACGGCCACAGCCACAAACACAACAGGCCGAGCAGCGCGCCGGTTGGAATATCAATGAAGTGATGTTGATACGTCGTGAGCACCGACACCGCGATCAACGCCGACCAGCCGTGCAGCAGCCAGTGCAGACGCTGCGGCAGCAGGCGACGATACAGATCCCACAGAATCACCAGCAGCGCGATATGCAGCGACGGCGCCTGATTGAACGGCTTGTCGAAACTGGTCAGCGCGGCGAAGAACATCCCGGGGATGCCGTCGCTGTCCGGCCGCACGAACGTAAACCCCAGCGGCAACAGCAGGAAACAGCTGACCGCGACCACCTGCGCGGTGAGCAGGCGGCGGCCGTGCGCATGCAGTTCGTCGCGCGTGCGGCATGCAAACAGCGACAGCCCGTAAAACAGATTGATCGACCAATACGGAATGATCGTCCACGCGATGAACGGAACGCTGTGCTCCCAGTCGAACACCACCGCGCCGACATCGCCGCGCTGCGACGCGAGATGGTTCGCGAAGCCGTAGCTGAGATAGAAGAACGGGGCGAGGAAGGCGAGCCACGCGGCGGCTTGTTTCCACGGACGTTCGGTAGACGAGAGGACTGCGCGTGGGGCGTTATCCATAGCGCAGAGGCCTGAAAAGCAAATCCCCCCTGCCCCCCTTTTTCAAAGGGGGGAAAGGCGAAGACATCGAATACAGGTGCAGTGTTTTGGTAGCGCGTTGATTCGGAAGCAAATGATCCGAAGCGAAACGATCCGAAGCGATACGCCTGAAAGAATTCAGAATGGAAGCGGGCGGGTTGCTTACCCCCTTTGAAAAAGGGGGTCGCGGGGCGCCCAGCAGGGCGCGGGGGGAGTTTGGGTTTTTTTTCTGTATAGCAACACCACCCCCACAGAACCCC
>JANOKD010000050.1:0-5465 GCA_031419075.1 Lysobacterales bacterium | reverse complement strand
CTCAAGCCGTCACCGCCTCCACCCGACGCCAGACCGCGTCTTCAACCGTGTCGGCCAGGGTCAGCGCTTCAAGATTCTGCAGCAGCTGTTCGACCCGGCTGGCGCCGAGAATCACGGTGGACACATGCGGGTTGCGCAGGCACCAGGCGATCGCCAGCGGCGCCGGCGGCAGCCCCAATTCGGCGGCAAGCGCGGTGAATTTACGCGCGCGCTGCAGACGCCCCGCCTGACTGTCGCCCAGGATCATCCGCTGCAGCCACGCGTGATCTTCCAGTCCCAGGCGGGCATCGTCGGGGACGGTTTCGTTGTATTTGCCGGTGAGCAGGCCGGAGCAGAGCGGCGACCAGATGGTGGTGCCCAGCCCGAGTTCTGCATACAGCGGCGCGTATTCCAGCTCGACCCGTTCGCGATGCAGCAGGTTGTACTGCGGCTGTTCCATCGACGGCGCGTGCAGATGCTGCGCACGCGCGATTTTGGTCGCTTCGCGGATCTGCGCCGCCGACCACTCCGACGTGCCCCAGTACAGCACTTTGCCCTGACGAATCAGGCCGTCCATCGCCCACACGGTTTCCTCGATGGACGTGTCGGGGTCGGGGCGATGACAGAAATACAGATCGAGGTAGTCCACCCGCAGACGACGCAGCGCACTGTCGCAGGCATCGCGCACATGCTTGCGCGACAGGCCTTTCTGCATCGGCTGCGGATCTTTCGCCGAACCGAACATCACCTTGCTCGACACCGCGTAGCCGTCGCGCGGCAGGCGCAGATCGGCGATCACGTCGCCCATCACCCGCTCCGCTTCGCCATTGGCGTAGACCTCGGCGTTGTCGAAGAAATTGACTCCATTGTCCCAGGCGGCGGCGATCAGATCGCGCGCACCGCCGCGGCCGATCTGTTGTCCAAACGTGATCCATGCGCCGAACGACAGCGCAGAAACCTGCAGACCAGTGGAGCCGAGACGACGGTAATGCATGGCGAATCCCGATTTGAAATGAAGGTGGCAGACGGCAGTGTACCGGCGGCAGCACAAGGCCGTTGCATATCGCGCGGATACACTGTGCACCGCTGAAACATCCGGTGCTCGATCTGAATGGAAAGCTTCCTCATCTCGACGTTCGTCGTTGCGATCGCCGAAATCGGCGACAAGACGCAGCTGCTCGCCCTGCTGCTGGCCGCGCGCTTCCGCAGGCCGTGGCCGATCATCGCCGGCATCTTTGTCGCCACCGTGCTCAACCACGCGCTGGCCGGCTGGCTCGGCGCAGTGGCTGCCAGCTATCTGACCCCGGATGTGCTGCGCTGGATCGTCGCAGGCAGCTTTGCCGCTATCGGTCTGTGGACGCTGAAACCCGACACGCTGGACGAGAACAGCGAACGCCTGCCCGCGCGCGGCGCGTTCATCGCGACGGTGATCGCGTTTTTTCTGGCCGAAATGGGCGACAAGACCCAGATCGCCACGATGGTGCTGGCAGCGAAAGCACCGCTGCTGTGGCCAGTGGTGCTGGGCACGACGCTCGGCATGCTGTTGGCGAATGTGCCGGTGGTACTGCTGGGCAGCCGCTTCGCCGCGAAGCTGCCGCTGAAGGCCGCACGCATGGCTGCAGCGGCGCTGTTTCTGGCGCTGGCGGCGTGGGTCGCGGTCCGCGGCGTGTCGACCGATACCGCCTGCGCGGACGGCGCCACCGGTATGCTGTGCGCCGACCGACAGGAGGCACGCGGCACGTCATGAGCATCACCGGCGACTTTAAGCGTGACTTGCTGCGGACGCTGTTTTCGCGGCCGGACGAAGTCATGCTGGATCTGGGCGCCGGCGGCGAACTGATGGTGGCCCGGGTCCGCGCGCTGCTGTCGGCGCTGGCCCTGCTGCTGCCGCCGGTGGCGCTAATCGGCAATCTTGGCGCCGACAGCACCACCGAGCTGATGATCGGCCTGGGTGCCGCGATCTTCATCAACATCTGCGCGCAGATCTGGCTGGCGCTGGCCGGCCATCGCCGGCGGCACGGCTGGCTGCCTTACGCCACCACCACTTACGACGTCACCACCACCACGCTGGTGGTGGGGTTGCTGCATTTCAGCGACCCGGTGGCGCCGTTCAACAGCATGGTGGTGTGGTGCTTTTATCTGTTCGCCATCGGCATGACCGCGCTGCGCAACGACGGCCGGCTGACCCTGTATGCGGGTGCGATGGCGATGCTGCAGTACGGCGTGATGGTGGGCATGCTGTTGGTGCACGCAGGCTCGGCGGAAGAACTGGTGTCGATCGACTACGGCACCGTCTCGATCGGGGGCCAAGTCGAACGGCTGGTGCTGATGCTGGTGATGACGCTGTTGACCTCGACCATTGTTTATCGGATGCAGCGATTGATCGAATCCTCTGGCAGCGACGGCCTGACCGGCCTGCCGAACCGGGCCTGGCTGATCCAGCGGATGCCGATGATTCTGGAGTCGGTGCGCGAAGAGGGCGAATCGCTGACGTTGGCGCTGCTGGATCTGGACGACTTCAAACGTATCAATGTCGACTTCGGACATCTGGCCGGCGACCGCGCCATCCGCCACATCGCCGGCTCGATGCGCGAGATCCTGCATCCGAAGGAGCGACTGGTGCGCATCGGCGGCCAAGAGTTCGTGCTGCTGCTGCGCTGCCCGATCGGCAACGCCTGGGAACGGCTGGACCGGCTGCGGCATCTGATGGCCGAGCGCCCCTTCCTGCCAGAACGCGGCGGCGACCCGCTGAAGATCACCTTCAGCGGCGGTCTGGCGGCGTATCCCAGCGACGGCAGCGACGTGTCGTCGATGCTGCGCAGCGCCGACCGACGCCTGCAGGTGGCCAAGCAGGAAGGCTGCAACCGGGTGGTCGCGCGCGACGTGTAGGTCGGGCTCTGGCCCGACATTACCGTCTTTGCGGTCGCATCGAACAGTCATCGAGGTGGTTTCGATGATTGGCCCGAGTGTGGCCGGCATCGCAATGTCGGGCGAGGGCCCGACCTACGCCGCTCTACCGTCTCACTGACAGTTGCCCCACCCGGCCCCGCTGGCCTACCCTGCCCCAGTTCGGCCGATGGCCTGGGGAGTAGACGATGGAAGCTTTGACACGGATCGGCTTCGGCCTGTTCGGCTTGGCGGTGCTGATCGGCATCGCATGGACGTTCTCGAACAACAAGAAATCGGTGGACTGGAAGCTGGTCGGCACCGGCGTCGCGCTGCAGATCGCCTTCGCGGCGTTCGTATTGATGACCACCTGGGGCGGCGCGATCTTCGAAGGTCTGGGCAAGGTGTTCGTCACCCTGATCGGTTTCACAACCGAAGGCTCGAAGATGATCCTCGGCGGTTTCGCCGATCAGGACAAATACGGTTTCGTCTTCATCTTCCATGCGCTGCCGACCGTGATTTTCTTCGCTTCGTTCATGGCCGTTCTGTATCACCTCGGGGTGATGCAGTGGATCGTGCGGATCATGGCGATGGCCATCACCAAAGTGATGAAGGTCTCCGGCGCAGAAACCACCAGCGTCTGTGCCAGCGTGTTCATCGGCCAGACCGAGGCGCCGCTGACGGTGCGTCCGTACATCAACAAGATGACCGAATCCGAGCTGCTGACGATGATGATCGGCGGCATGGCGCATATCGCAGGCGGGGTGATGGCGATCTATATCGGCATGCTGGCGGGCACCGACGGTGAACTGCAGCAGATGTACGCCAAACACTTCCTGGCCGCATCGATCATGGCCGCACCGGCCACCCTGCTGATCGCCAAGATTCTGATCCCCGAAACCGGCGTGCCGCTCACCGGCGGCAACGTCACGGTGCATGTGGAGAAGGAAAGCAAAAACCTCATCGACGCCGCCGCTGCGGGCGCATCCGACGGCATGAAATTGGCGATCAATATCGCCGCGATGCTGCTGGCGTTTGTTGCGCTGATCGCGATGGTCAACTACATCATCGGTTGGGTCGGCGACCTGCATCTGAGCAGCTATCAGAGCCTCAACATGCTGCTCAACGACGGTGTTGCCGACGCGGCACAGCACAAGGTGCGGCTGAATCTCGGCCTGATCCTCGGCTACGTGCTGGCGCCGATTGCGTGGGTGATCGGCATCGAATGGAACGATGCGGTAATCGCCGGCGGCCTGATCGGCCAGAAAGTGGTGTTGAACGAATTCATCGCCTATCTGCAGCTGTCGCAGACGCCGGTGGGCGACGGCCCCGGCGCGATCAGCGAAAACACGCGACTGATCCTGACCTACGCGCTGTGCGGCTTCGCCAACTTCGCCTCGATCGCGATCCAGATCGGCGGCATCGGCAGCCTCGCGCCGGAGCGCCGCGGCGACCTCGCGCGCTTCGGCATGCGCGCAGTGCTGGGCGGCTCCATCGCCACGCTGATGACCGCCACCATTGCCGGTGTGCTGATCCATTTGCGTAATATCCCGCACATCCCGATGTAAGCGGGCCCGACGGCTCCCGGGCGATCTCGGGCGACCGCGCAGGCCGAACCGACATCCCTGTTCCACCCACACCTCCGGAGCAATCCGGGGGTGTTGTTTTCAGAGCGTATATAAAATGTCCACAGCATCATCAAGCAGCACCGCACCGCGCGTTGTCGTGGTCGGATCATTCAATGTCGATCACGTCTGGCGCTGCGAATCTCTGCCTGCGCCCGGCGCCACCCACAGCGGCGAGTACGCCAGCGGCCCCGGCGGCAAAGGCTTCAATCAGGCCACCGCATCCGCGCGCAGCGGCGCACAAACGGCCTTCGTCTGCGCGCTGGGCGACGACCTCGGCGGTCATCACGCGCGCACGCTGGCCACCGCGGACAGCATCGATCTGCGCGACCAGACTGCCGATGTCCCCACCGGCAGCGCAGGCATTTTCGTCGATGCCCAAGGCCGCAACAGCATCGTCGTCGGCGCTGGCGCCAACGCGGTGCTCTCCGCAGACTTCATCGAAGCACAGACTGCGGTCATCGCCGCCTCCGCGGTAACGCTGGCGCAGCTGGAATCACCGCTGGACGCCGTGGCTGCGGCACTGCACATCGCCCGCGACGCCGGCGGGATCGCAATACTCAACCCCGCGCCGGTGAACGTGGCGGTGCCGCGCGAACTGCTGGCGTTGGCCGACATCCTCACCCCGAACGAAACCGAATGCGCCGGCCTGTTCGCCCGTCACCTCGGCGAACGCATCGACGGCGAAGCCATCGCCAGCCTCGATTCCCCGCGCCTGCACGCCCTGTGCCGCGACCTGCTGCCCGGCGGCACCGTCGTGGTCACCCTGGGTGCCGCAGGCTGCTTCGTGTCGCACCCCGACAACGCCACCCGCGGCGACGACAGCGCCTGGTATCGGCTGTCGGCGGAGCCCGCCAACCCGGTCGACACCACCGGCGCCGGCGACGCCTTCAACGGCGCACTGGCCGCGGCGCTCGCACTGCGTCCGGGCGCGGCATTCGCAGTGCATCTGCGCGAAGCCAACCGCTACGCAGC
>JANOKD010000049.1:0-19192 GCA_031419075.1 Lysobacterales bacterium | reverse complement strand
TACGGCGAGGACGCCGGCAACGAGCGTTTGATTCCCTTCGATATGGTGCCGCGGATCGTGCCCGCCGCGGAATGGCGGATGCTGGAGGCCGGGCTGCGCCAGCGCGTGCATGCGTTGAATCTGTTTCTGGGCGATGTCTACGGCGAGCAGCGGATCCTGCATGACGGCCGCGTGCCCACCGATCTGGTGCTGGGCAATAGTGAATACCGCAACGAAATGCGCGGCCTGCGCGTGCCGGGCGGCGTGTATTCGCACATCTCCGGCATCGATCTGGTCCGCGCCGGCGACGGCGAGTACTACGTGTTGGAAGACAATCTGCGCGTGCCGTCCGGCGTGTCGTACATGCTTGAAAACCGGCGGATGATGGCGCGGCTGATTCCCGAGCTTTTCGCACGTCAGCAGATCGCGCCGGTCGAGCGATATCCCGATGCCCTGCTCAGCACGCTGCGCGAAGCCGCACCCGAAGGCATCGACGACCCCGTGGTCGCGGTGCTGACGCCGGGCTCGGCTAATTCCGCGTATTTCGAGCATGCGTTCCTCGCTCAGCAGATGGGGGTGGAGCTGGTGGAAGGCGCTGACCTCTTCGTGCGCGACGACACCGTCTACGCGCGCACCACGCGCGGCCCGCAGCGCGTGCACGTGATCTACCGGCGGATCAACGACGACTATCTCGACCCGAACGTATTCCGCCCGGAATCGATGCTGGGTGTGCCCGGCCTGTTCGGCGCGTATTGCGCCGGCCGCGTGACCTTGGCGAACGCGCCGGGCACCGGTGTCGGCGACGACAAGTCGGTGTATCCGTACGTGCCGGAAATGATCCGTTTCTATCTCAGCGAAGAGCCCATCCTGCACAACGTGCCGACGTGGCAGCTGCGTAAAGATGACGACCTGCGCTATGCGCTGGACCATCTGCCGGAGCTGGTGGTGAAGGAAGTGCACGGCGCTGGCGGCTACGGGATGCTGGTCGGGCCCGCGTCGACCAAAGCGGAGATCGAAGAATTTCGCCAGCGCATTCTCGCCGACCCTTCGAACTACATCGCACAGCCGACGCTGTCGCTGTCGACCTGCCCCACCTTCGTCGAAAGCGGGCTGGCGCCGCGGCATATCGATCTTCGTCCTTATGTCCTGTCGGGCAAACGCATCCAAGCGATGCCGGGCGGGCTCACGCGGGTCGCACTGCGCGAGGGCTCGCTGGTGGTGAATTCGTCGCAGGGCGGCGGCACCAAAGACACCTGGGTACTGGAGAGCTGACGCATGCTGTGCCGAACCGCCAACGATCTGTACTGGGTGTCGCGACACATGGAGCGCGCGGAGAACACCGCGCGCCTGATCGACATCACCACCCGCATCGCGATGCTGCCGGAGCGGCTGGATCGGGGCAAAGCCTTGGCCGCACCGTGGCGACGCGCGCTGGACTCGCTGGGCGCGGTCGATACATGCCTGAAACGCTACGGCAGTATCGACGCCGACACCGTGCTGGATCACCTGCTGCTGTCAGCGGACAATCCTTCGTCGATCCTCAGCTGCCTGCGCGCGGCGCGCGAATCCGCGCGTGCGCAGCGGGTCGCGATCACCTCGGAAATGTACGAAGACCTCAATACGTCGTGGCTGGAAATACGCGGACTGGACAGCGCCAGCATTGGCCATGAAGGGCTCAGCAGTATCCTGGAACGGGTGAAGAGCCGCTCGGCGTCGTTTCGCGGCGTCACCATCGGCACACTGGGACGCGGCGAGGGCTATCAGTTCATGCAACTGGGCGTGTTCATCGAGCGCGCCGAATGGGCGGTCCGTCTGCTCGATGTGGTCGGCAGCGACGGCGATCTACCCGAATGCGGCGAAGCGCGCAACACCATCGAATATTTTCAGTGGAGTGCGCTGCTGCAGTCGTTATCGGCATTTGAAACCTACCGCCGACTGCACCGGCATTCGGTGACGCCAGCTGGCGTTGCGGAAGTGATGCTGCTGCACGATGCCAACCCGCGATCGCTGCAGACCTGCACGCACCAACTGCATCAGGTGCTGCAAACCCTGGCCGGCGGACAGACGCTGGAGGTGGTGCGCAAAGCTGGCGCGCTGTCCGCGCACACGCGCTATGCTCGGATCGACGAAATCCTCGCCGATGGCCTCGAGCCTTGGCTGCAGAACGCGATGGAGCGATTGGACCGCCTGGGCAACGCGATCCATCGGCAGTTCATGACCGCCGCAGATACCACCACAGTGCAGCTGGCGCCGAAGATAATCCTCAAAGCATCGTCGCAACCACAATTCCAGGCGCAGACCTTGGCCTGATCCGCTTCACACCACTGCGCCGGTCCGGTCACTATCGGCGCTGCATCCTGCGGGCACTGTTACCTCAATGACGTATTGCATCGGCTTGAATCTCGACCACGGCCTGGTTCTGGCCTCCGACTCGCGCACCAATGCGGGCGTCGACGACATCCGCCGCACCGGCAAAATGCGGCTGTTCGTCTCTGAAGGCGAATACGTGGTCGCTGCGCTGTCGGCCGGCAACCTGTCGCTGACTCAGAATGCACTCAATCTCATCGAACAGCGCTCCACGCTGGACGGCGGGCGGCCAGGCATCGGCAAGTCCACCTCAATGTTCGAAGTCGCGCAGCTGGTCGGCGACGCGCTGCGCGAGATCCGCAAACGCGATGAAGCGTATCTGCGCGACAGCGGCATCGACCCCAGCGGCAGCTTCATCATCGGCGGCCAGATCCGCGGCGAACCGCCGCGATTGTTCCTGGTGTATTCGGAAGGAAACTTCATCGAAAGCTCGCCGGAGATGCCCTACTTCCAGACCGGCGAAAGCAAATTCGGCAAACCCATCCTCGACCGCGTCATCACCCCGCACACCTCGCTGAGCGAAGCCTGCAAATGCGTGCTGGTGTCATTCGACTCGACCATGCGCTCAAACCTTTCGGTCGGCCCACCGCTGGACCTGCTGCTGTACCGCCGCGACAGCTTCACCGCCAACCTGCGCCAGCGTCTGGCCGAAGACGACCCCTATCTGCAGACCATCCGCCGCGAATGGAACGAAACCCTGCGGCGCGGCGTCCGCGAACTGCCGGGGCCAGAGTGGCTGCGGGATGCGGAAGGCTGAGCGCCAAGCCGCACGTATCGAAAGTCTGGTAAGGCGTATGAGCCGAAGGCGTCATACGCCGTCGCGCGACAGGCAAGGTGCATGGCGCTTCGCTTATGCACCCTGGCATCAGTTGGGACATTCTCGCAGCGCACGCACCATGCCGAAGGCACATGGCAAGCCCTTTCCATGCAGTCCGATACTGCGCAATCGCTTCGGCCTCACAGACGATCTCGTCAGTCGGATGAGGTATCGATCTCCGGAACGGATTTGGCCTCAAGCTGGGTCATGAATCCGTTCCGCTGCGAGAACTCGCGCAGGCGCCGATACTCCCGACGGATCCCGGCAGCGTCGCCGCGCGAAATTGCGTTGTCGAGGATCAGCTCCAGAATCAGATAGTCGGCGTAATCGGTCAGACCGTCAGCCTCCGCCGCTGTCAACAGTACGGCGCACAAAGTGGCGGCATCGTCGTGACGATGTTGCGCGATACGTACTTTGATCAGCCCGATCTTCGCGATGATGGCGAAATCACTGCCCTTGTCGAACAGACTTTCGATTTCCTTCACCACGTTCAGGGCCTCGCGCTCGGCCTCGTCGATCCGCCCCAGATGCAGCGCAACCATCACATATTTATCGCGCGCGTACCACACCGGCAGGTTCTGCTGTTGACCCATGCGCAGCACCTCCGACAGCTGTTTTTCGGCTTTGCGATACAGCGCATCCTGCAGTGGGCGCTGCAGCTGTTGCGCACGAAATATCATATCGGTCGCCGCGTTGACCTTGCGCCGCAGCGTCAATTCATGGCGCGGCCCATAGGCATGCTCCGCGATATCTAGGGCCAGCTGCGATTGTGCGGAGGTGCGCTCAAGATCGCCGCGCGCGAAATCCAGAGCCCCTTTGAACAGCGCCACCGAGCTCATTTCGGAGTGATAGCGGTCGACATGACGGCGCAGGATCGCTTCGCCCTCACGCAATGCAATGCGCGACCGCCTGATGTCATTCGCATAGAACCAGGTTTTCCCGGCAACCACCCAGACCCGGCCTGTTTCAGGATGATTGGGACCGTAGAGCTTGATGCTGTCGATCAGCAGACCAGTAGCAAGACGATGCGCCTCGGCAAAATCTCCTGACGAAATGAGCGCGTTCGCCAGGTGCAGCGTGACCGTACTGCGCACTGCGGGACTACGCTCGCCAATCAATTCCCGTGCACGCCGCAGATCCCGCTCAGCCGCGGCATTCCGGAACAAATGCGCATTGACATAGCCGCGTTGACCCAGCAGTTCGGACAGTGCCGGCACACCGGCATCGCCGATGGCTTCAGCCTTTTTAACGGCAGCATCCAGTATGGCGAGCGAGCCGTACGGATCCGCGTTGTTCCAGCGCGCGCGGGAAAGCTGCATGCGCAGGTCAAGCCCGACCAGATCGTCGTCAAATCCCTGCAGCGCAGGCAATGCCTGCAGCCCTTCTCGAACCAGGCGTTCGGCAATGACCGAGTTCGCCTGCAGATTGAGCAACTGCGCCAGCACTGCATTAATTCTTGCCAATTGCAGTCGATTGTCCCCACCCAGCGCCTTGGCTTCCATCAACAAACCCTCGGCATTGGCGTATTCGGCCCTGGCCAGCCGCGCCCGGGCCAATGCAATCAGACCGCGGGTCAGAAACTGCGGCCTGTCGCCGACGGCAGCGGCGGCGCGCAATCTGCGTTCCGCGTCGTCCAGCAGCGCCTGCGAACTCAGTGGCGCACTGCCCAGCGATGTCAACGCCGCAACACCCAGCGACTGCTCAAACAATTCGCCCAATACCTCCGTGTTTTCTGCCTCCATCTGCGCACGATGATGCTGCTGGAATACCGATGCCGCCGCGATCACCGAGACCACACAGCCTATTGTCACCACCATCGCGAGCAAATGACGGCGAACGGCATGGCGTATGCGATAGACCATCCCGTTACCGCGCACCAATACCGGCATTCCATCCAGCCATGCCTGGAGATCGGCCTGCAAATCTGCCACGTTCGCGTAGCGGTCCTCCGGATTCTCACGCACGCAGCGCATGGCGATCGCATTCAGATCGCCATCAAGCGCGCGGGATAATGCGCGCGCATCGCGAACGCCGCGAAGCCCTGCGACCTCCTGCGTGGATTCGAGCGCAAGCGCTCCGGGAGTACGCGGCGCGTATTCGACGACCGTCGGCAACGCCGCCAGTGATGCTGGGCTCATCGGCCACTCGCTGCATAGCAAACGGTACAGAATGACGCCCAATGCGTATACATCGATGGAAATGCTGGGCGCGGCGCCACGAAACACTTCCGGTGCTGCATACGCAGCACTGATGCCGATGCGCTCGCCTTTTCTTTCTTCGTGCGGCGAGAACAGCACCGACAGCCCGAAATCGAGAAGCTTCACGCTGCCTTGGCGTGTCACCAGAATATTGTTGGGCTTCACATCCTGATGTAAGACACCATGCGCATGGGCATAATGGACGGCATCGCAGGTCTCGACCATGCGTTCGACTCTGACCCGCAGACTCGCGCGCTGTTGATCGCACCAATGATCGATAGGCTCGCCATGCACACGCTGCATCGCCAGCCACGGTTGGCCATCGTCACCAATACCTGCATCCAGCAATGACACGATAGCGGGGTGTTGGAGACGAGCCAGATTACTGCGCTCATGACCGAACGCCACCAGCAGCGCGGGCGATATCAGTTCCGAACGGATCGCTTTGAGCGCGATATCCTGCTCGTACAATCCGTCGGCGCGATGCGCGGCGTAAACCACGCCCATTCCACCGATGCCGATGACACTGTCCAGGCACCATGCACCGAGCCGCGTCCCGCTGCGCCAGACCAGGCCGCCATCACCACACGCGACGCTGCGCGATATTTGTGTTTTCGATGCCCGGCTTGCAAGCCACTCCAACGGCGATGAGAACGTGTATTGGGTGGCGTCCGCATCCAGAAACGACAACAGCGTTCCGTGCACGGCAGGGTCGTGTCGCTTCAGGTTTTCCAGCGCTTCGTTCAACTGCTTCTGGGGCATATCCGCATAGCGATCAAACAACTCCAGTGCTCTGATCGTGATCTCTTCGTTTTGATGCATCATCGGCGCCCAGATCTGCTGCGGTGACGGTCAATCAATCGTCCGGACCAACCCACCCAGAACGTCGTCGAAAATCGGCGGTCATCGAGGACATGGTTGATTTGGACATGCCTGGATTGATGGATAGCCGTCACGATTCTTTCGCATTCAACACCGGCGCGCACTGCGACGTGCTCTGCGACGTGCTCTGCGACGCTGCCCAGTCGGTATCTCCAAGTTGCGTCAGCAAAAACGCGCGCGCACGTCGCCAGTCGCGGCGCAGGGTGCGGTCGGTGACGCCCAGCGCCGCCGCGATTTCAGTCTCGTCCATTCCGCCGAAATAGCGCATTTCCACCAGTTGCGCCAAACGCGCATCAAGCGATGACAACCGCGTGAGCGCAGCGTCCAATGCCACCATCTCCGCCAGCGTATTGTCCTCGCCGGGATCGAATCCTTCATCCAGCGACAGCACGCGCTGGCCGTCGCCCCGCTTCTCCGACAGGTCCCTGCGCGCTTCATCCATCAGTACGAAGCGCATGGCGCGCGCCACCAGCGCCGTGAAGTGTCTGCGGTTCTCGACGCTGAACCGGGCACCGACCAGACGCAGCCACCCCTCGCTGACCAGCGACGTGGCCGACATGCGCCCAAGGGTCCGCTGTCGGATCTGCGAATGCGCGATGCGATGCAGATCGTCATACAGCACCGCGTAGATGCGATCCCACGCATGACTGTGACCAGCTTGCGCATCGGCCAGCAATTCCGTGACGGAGTCGAACGATTCGGCGGGGGAACCGACATCGTGCATGCCCATCGGCTTGTCCATGTCCGGAACCAATCTCTTGTTACGAATACAAGTTGAGTAAAGCACAAATCGATGCACTGGATGCGCTTCGCAATGCCAGACCGGATGCGAACGGATGCGAACGAACAAACGGAAAAAAACAGAATCCGATGTCTTTTTTTAACCGCAAACACAGCATTCATCACACAACCGCGCCAGTCCGGCCACGCTGCACATCTGTGCATTGTTTGCCCGATGGCCCGGATCAGCAGCCCGTGGAGACAGCGTAGTGGGACACACGCCCCTCTACCGCACGGAGGTGGTCGAAGCCAAGCGCAACCGCTGGCTGGGCCAGCTGATTCTGCGTCAACCCCTGTCGCATTGGGTGTTGACGTGGTGCGCCATCGCGACTGTCGGTGTTGTGATCGTTTTTCTGTCGATTGGCGAATATGCGCAGAAAGTCAGGGTCGAGGGGCAGCTTGTCGCCAACCCCGGCCTGATCGAAATCACAGCACCGACCGAAGGCGTACTCGTCTCGCTGCGATATCAGGAAGGTGATCGCGTGGAGCGTAACGCGATCGTCGGTGAAGTCCGCGTCGTACAGGCGGATCGTTCGGTGCGCATGCTGCAGCTGCGTGCACCCAACGCGGGCCACGTGACCGCACGCATGGCGCACGCTGGCGAACACATCACGACGGCTCAACCGTTGCTGGCGCTGCTGCCCGGCGACGCAGTGCTCGAAGCCGAACTCTATCTGCCGGATCGATTGCTGGAATCGAGCGCGGTCGGGAGCGAAGTCCTGCTGCGTTATCAGGCTTTCCCACATCAGCGCTATGGGCAATATCGCGGCCGCATCGCGCGTATCGCCGGAAGCCCCATGCAAACGCCGGCAACGGCTAAGTCTGCCGACAAGCAGACCAATACGAATCCGATCTATCGCGCTGTAGTAACGCTGGAACAACAGACCGTTCGCAGCGACAGCGGGACGCCCAAAGCACTGCGCCCGGGCCTGCGTGTACAGGCCGACATCGTCCTCGAAAAGCGCCGTCTCTACGAATGGCTGCTCCAACCATTCGCGCGTCTGCGCGACCGCATCGGCGGATAACCCGCTACCACTCGCTCAATGTCTCCGACACGGAAAATACACATGGCAGACTCATCCAAAACCGTTTTTATCTACACCATGCCCGACGACTGGCACGCCATTCTGGCTGAAGAAGCGCTCAAACGGCGCGGCCATCGCGTCCTGCGCTATTTCGGCACGGACTTTTCGGAAACGGCCGAGATCGAATTTGCATACGGTAAAAACGGCGACACGCTGCATCTGCATACGATCGACGGCAGCTATGCGCTGTCCGAATTCGATGTGGTCTGGAACCGTCGCATGCTGGCGCCGAAAGTGCCGCCGAACGTCGACCCGCGCGATCGCGAGTATGTATCGCAGCAGATACGATTCGGCGATGCATCGCTGCGCAGCCTGCTGCGCGATGCATTCTGGATCAACCCCTACGATGCCGCGCGTAATGCTGACCATAAACCGAAGCAGCTGCAGCTTGCGCTGCGCAATGGGCTGAAGATTCCAGAGACGCTGATCAGCAATCGTCCAGAGGCGATCCGTCGCTTCATCGACAGCCACCCAAGCGTCATTCATAAACCCTTGATCGGCGCAGCGTGGGAAGAGAACGACAAGACCTTGTCCACGTATACCGCACGCGTTCGCCCGGAAGATCTGCCGGGCGATGCGCTGCTGCGCGCTGCGCCGGGTATTTTTCAAGCGCAGGTCAAGAAGCAGTTCGAGATCAGAGCGCAATTTTTCGGTGAGAGCTATTTTGCGCTGAAGATCGACTCATCGCGGATCGAATACGGCGAGATGGACTGGCGCCTGCACCAGCATGGCGACATGATCGATGGCAGCGTCGCCCTGCCCGATCACGTCTACCAGGCATGTCTGAAGCAGCTCCGCAGTCTGGGACTGGTCGCCGGCGCATTCGACTTCATCGTGACTCCGGACGACGAGTGGATTTATCTCGAAGTCAACGAAGCCGGCCAGTTCATTTTCGTCGAACAGTGGTGCGACGAACTGACCTTGTTCGATGCCTTATGCCAGTTCGTGGAAAGCAGCGACCCGGCGTTTCAATACCGCAAACCATCCGACCCGCAGCGTCTCGCCGATCTGATCGAAGCCACCCAGCCCAACGCGGTCGGAGAGCAGGACAGACTGCGCAGAGAACCTTCTCCCGATACGCAGGCAGAGGCTGCTTAACTCCCATGCGCATCCGCGGACGCGCGGACAGCGGTCGCTGTTGCGGCGAAGTCAGCGCCCGAAACAGCATCGGCCCGTAGCACGAGCATTCCATCCGGAAGTTCACTCACAAGGATCAACACCAATGGACGCCAATAACAAACGCATGCTGGGCCACATTCTGGTGGTCGAAGAACTTCATTCCGTATCCGGCGCAAAAGCGACCTTGCCAACCCACGACAACATCACCCGCTACTGTCTTGACTCGTCCCGACATGCTGAATGCGTTCGGACGCCAGCCGGCAACAACACCAGCACGATCCTGAATCAAATCAACGGCACCTTATCCACTGCGCATCGCTGCGCACGATGGAGGCCTCCGGCGCGCGCAGCACTCCAATCGCATCAATGACGATCAATCGATGGCCGTTTTCGGTGCATGCATTTCGGCGAATGCATGCACCGAAGGCGGGCGACCAATGCCCAACTTCAAATCAACCTCATATTTGCGAGAACAACGATGAACAACGAAAAAAACCGCGTACTTGGCCGCGTGCTGGCCGTAGAAGAGATTCATGCCGTATCTGGCGCTCGACCGACATCACCATCCGCCGACAACGGCACCTTTCCGCCGAAAGACACCGGCTATGTCTACGACATCATTCCGGTCGACGCGCAGGACGTCACGATGTCTTCGTTCCACGCCAAGACGCTCTGAAGAAGCCGCTCATCCGGCACCCACGAAGACCCTTTCGGTCTTCATCATCACTCATGGAGTATCCCACATGAAACAGAACGAAAAGCGCGTACTCGGCCGCATCCTGGCCGTCGAAGAAACCAAAGACGTCTCTGGTGGCTGGACGCTCGGAAGCGCTGGCGACACCGCGAAGTCCACGGACACCGGCGCGTATCAGGTCGACAGCACCAACACCCTGATCGACATCATCATCAGCCCAAACCGTTCCGGAAGCTGATCGACGCCGATAGGGATGTGGATCTCTGTATTCGGCGCGTTTGACCCGCCGGACACCCGGTTGCCTGGGTGTCCGGTCTTTCGTTCCTCCGGATCGTGACGACGGTAGTTCGCACCTGGCGGATGGTTTCGACTTTCGCAGTGCGCATGGATAGTAAAGAGGCGTTCTTGCGGCGGTTTCGATCGCCGTCTCTCCACTGCTGATGCTGACCGGAGGCGACTGATGGCACCAGCATTCACTCAACAACCTAAAGAAGGGATTCAACATGAAAAACGAAAAAAACCGCGTGCTCGGCCGCGTCCTGGCCGTCGAAGAAACAAGGCATGTCAGCGGCGCAAGAAGCATCGGCTTTGAGACCGATCCCGAAAGTGATGTAACGAACATTACTTACGATAGCAACACGTGTGACGACAGCGGCCCGCAGTTGGACACAGCCCTATGTGGCACCGGCAGTGACATTACACCAGACCCAACACCAACCAACGTTCTTCTTGACTGCGCTTCTTCGGGTACGCGTCGTGACGTCTGCATATATCCCGCAGACTGATCGATAAGCAGGAAGCCGCTGGCAGCTTTACTGCCAGCGGCCATCGCTATCTCTACCATCGTTATACCTGCGGGATATTCACTCATCACGCGGGGAAGTTCTACCGACTCATCGAACGGATCCGTCATGCCCGCAATCAAAAGCCTGCTGCAAGCCGAAGCCGCGCAATGTGCGCACACCTGTCTGGCGATGGTGATGGATTACCACGGCCGGCAGATGAACAGCCTGTCGCTGCAGCGCGAGTTTCCGTCGTCCATGCGCGGTGTCACGCTGGCTAATCTGATCGATGACGCGCACACCTCCGGGCTGCAGTGCCGGGCGCTGCGGATCGAGCTGGAAGAATTGCCTCAGCTCGAAACCCCCTGCATCCTGCATTGGGACATGGATCATTTTGTGGTGCTGGCGAAGGCCTCTGCAAAAGAGATCGTGATCCACGACCCGGCGACGGGCGTGCACAAGCTGCGCATGAGCGAGGCATCGGTACATTTCACCGGCGTCGCGCTGGAGCTGTCGCCAACCACGACGTTCGTGAAGCGAACCATCGATGACGGCATTTCGCTGCGCCATCTGGTCGGCCAAGTCTCAGGTCTCAAGCGCTCCGCCGCGCAGATTCTGTCGCTATCGTTGATCCTTCAGCTGTTCGGATTGCTCACGCCGTTCTATATGCAGTGGGTGCTAGACGACGTGCTGGTCACGCAGGACAAAGGTTTTTTGTGGCTAATCAGCGTCGGCTTTGTCGTGTCGATGCTGATCACGTCGGCCATCGCCTGGCTGCGCAGCTGGTGCCTGGCTTATCTCTCCACGCGCATCGGGATGCAGTGGTTCGGCAGCATCCTGGCGCATCTGCTGCGTCTGCCGATGGATTACTTCCAGAAACGTCACCTCGGCGATGTGGTCTCGCGGATGGAATCAGTGCATACAATCCAGAACACGCTCAGCTCAAGCTTTATCGAAGCGCTTCTGGATGGATTGATGGTGGTGATCGCAGTGGCGGTGATGGCGTCCTACAGCTGGAAGCTTCTGGTCATCAGCGTGATTGCCGTCAGCATTTATCTGGCGATCCGCTGGGCGACGTTCCCCACCATCAAACGTCTTTCCGAACAGCAGCTGACGGCATCAGCAAAACAGAATACGCATCTGCTGGAATCGATCCGCGGCATCCAGGCGCTGAAACTCAACGCGGCCGAATCCATGCGCCGCGCGACCTTCGATACCTTGATGGCGGATGCGGCGAACATCGGTCTGGACATGCAGCGCTTCATGCTGCGCTTCGGTTTCGCCAATCAGATGCTGTTCGGCGTGGAGCGCGTGGTGGTGGTGGGGCTGGCCGCAATGCTGGTGATGCAAGGCCATATGAGCGTCGGCATGCTGGTAGCGTATCTGTCTTACAAAGATATGTTCACTGGCGGCATCAGCCGTTTGATCGACACGTGGATGTCATTTCGCACCCTGCGCGTTCAGGCAGAGCGCCTTGCGGACATCGTGCTGACTGAGCCTGAAGAAACCATCGCACCGGCTGGCGCGTCGCTGCCACAGGATCGCCCGCTCGGGCTGGAAGTGCGCGGACTGAGATATCGCTTCAGCGACTCCGACCCGCTGGTGATCGACGACTGCGGCTTTACGATCACGCCCGGCGAAACCATCGCATTGGTTGGCCCGTCCGGCTGCGGCAAAACTACGCTGATGAAGCTGATGCTGGGCCTGCTCAAACCGCAGGCTGGCTGCATTCTGGTCGAAGGTCGCGACATTGCAGACATCGGCCTGCGCCGCTATCGCAATGCGGTGGCGGCGGTCATGCAGGACGACCAGCTGTTCGCCGGATCGATCGCCGATAACATCGCATTCGGCAGCGAAGATCTCGATGTCGAAAGAATCGAACAAGCGGCGATGTCGGCCTCGGTCCACGACGACGTGATGCGCATGCCGATGGGTTATCAGACCTTGATCGGCGACATGGGCGCAGCGCTGTCGGGCGGCCAGAAACAGCGCGTGATTTTGGCGCGCGCACTCTATAAACAGCCCAGCATTCTGTTTCTGGACGAAGCGACCAGTCATCTCGACGTGGACTCGGAGCGCGCCGTCAACGAAGCGGTGCGTCAGTTGAAGCTGACCAAAATTTTGATCGCGCATCGTCCGGAAACCATCGTCAGCGCCGAACGCGTACTGGTGATGGCGAATGGCCGCGTGGTGCGCGAATATCGCCCGGCCGAACGCGCGCTGAGGCTGGTCGACGATGCGCAGGGCGAGTACGGCGAGCCGCCAGCGCAGCGCGGTGAGCTGTTGGCCTGAGCATACCGGCACGATCAATGCCGGTTGCTGCGGCGCATGTTTCCGAGCGAAGATCGGGAACATCTTTCGGACGCACGTATGTTCAATCCATCTCCCGGCTGGCGCGAAGCCGTGATAGTTGCGCTGCAGCACACGCTCGACTGCGCATACAGCGCCGGACAAGTACCGCAGGCGCTGCAAGCTGTGCCCGGCAACCGCCTGCCGGCATTGGAAGAAGCGATTCGTCGCCAGTATTGGCATGCCGATTTCCCCGGCTTTGCATGGCCGATGCGCGCACCGCCGGACGAACAGGCCATTGATGCCCAGCTGTTCTGCGCGGGCTGCCACCACGACGGCCGCATCCGCGAACGCGCGCTGCGGCTGATGCGCGGACGCCATGGGCGGCTCGCCACCGCGCTCGCCCTGCTGCGCTGCGACGACTGGGTGGCGCCGGTCCGCGACTGCGCCGAAGCGACCTTGCGTACGCTGCTGATACTGCGCGAACGCAGCCGCATCCGCGAGGGCGCCTGGCGCGAACAGATCGAACCAGCGCTGCTGCATCCATCGCACCATGCACAGCGCTGGGCTGCGCTCGACAGCAGCCGCGGACGTGCGCGCCTGTTCGTATACGGGCTGATATTGCGCGCCGACCCAACGCAGGCCAATGCGCTGGCGCTGCGCGCAGTGCGGGACCGCGACCCGGTCATCGCCTGCTGGGGGCTGCGCGAGCTGCCGCGGCTGGCAGGTATGGAAGTCAGTGACGACGTCATCGCACACGCGTTGCACCATACGCATGCGTCGGTGCGCGCGCACGCCCTACGCGCCCGTGCGCGCAATGACGACGACGCATTCCGCATTCTTCTGCGCGAATCGCTGCTCGATGCCGCGGCATCGGTACGTCATGTCGCGGCCTATGCCGTCCGCCATGCGGGACTCGATCCGCGCGCTGTCTGGCGCGATGCGATCGACCGCGACATCCAACCGCAGAACCGCCATGCGCTGCTCGCCCTCAGCGACTGCGCAGAACACCAGGACCTGACCCGCATCGCACCGTGGCTGCAGCATTACACCGGCGAACTGCGCTGCGCCGCACTGCGCGCTGCACTGCGCGCGGGCATCGACGACCCCGCCGACCAGTTACGCGATGCGCTCAGATCACCCTCCGGCAAAGTCGTCGGGCTCGCACTGAAACTTGGCGTCACCGTACCCGCATTCATGACCCGCGAAACCCTGACCAACGCCTTCATCACCGCCGCGAATTCGATCACCCGCCAACGCATCGTCGAGGCCACCCGCAAACTCGGACGCTGGGACGCGCTGGATTGCCTGCTCGATATGATCGACCACGGTGCGCATGCGAACGAAGCGCTGCATGCCCTCACTGCGTGGCAGCATGAGATCGGCCACCGCTATGCGCCGCTGTCTGCCGAACGCAGACGCGAATTGCTGCAGCGGATCGATGCGGTGACGCCGCGCAATATGCACTTTGACTGGTTGGTGGTGCGACGGGTGGTTGAAAGCAGCTGAGGCGTTGATGGTCGCCAAGCGCTGTTTGTCGTGCATTCGGTGCTGACTTGGTGCGGTTTTTTTGGCGTGATGTTGGGTAAGGCGGTAAGCTAATTTTTACTTTTCCTTCTCCACACGTGGCCTTTCCCTTCTCCCCGCACGCGGGGAGAAGGTAGCCAAAGGCCGGATGAGGGGCAGGTTGTCGGCAACCAATTTCGATGTGGTTATAAAACCTACTGATGAACCTTTGGCTTTTCGTATCCCGGGTCTCGCCACCGGCGAAACTCGGGATTGCTGCAGGTGTGAGGTTGGTGGCGAAGGTGGCTTTCGTAAAGTTGCAAGCGTTGGAAGTGGACCTGACCGCATTTCCCCGAAACGCGCAGACCCAGCACGCGTAGGCTGGGCTGAAAAGCCCAGCAGGGCTGTCGATAATGATGAGGGTGCTGGGCTTTTCAGCCCAGCCTACTTTTAATCAATGTTGACGTGTTGATTAAACTCGCCCTATTTCCTCGCTCAATTAGTCAACTTTTTCTTCCTTAACATATCCAGCATACTTCACAAGCCTGAAGTAGTTAGCGATTGATGGAAAATATTTTTTATTTATATAGCTGGGGTTCGGCATCTCAGCGCGAAAGTCATTACTGTTTGTTTGTGGATAATAATCTGAATGGCCCCTCTCTAAGATTTTCTCTAAATCCTGACTTGACCACGTAAAATACTGACTTATTACTGCTTTCAGATCAACGATGATGCTTTTATTTTTTCTCCCAAAATCATCAGTAACAAAAAAAGAGATACCGGTCTCTTTATAAAGTTGAGATGAAAATATTGCATTAAGTGAAACATTATTGCCTGGATTGTTAATCAACTCAGAAAAAAGGTCAGCCCTCCGATGAATTAATGCACTCAGAAAAAACAACCACAACAAAAAAATACTATTTTTTTCTTCGATTGAAGCAGCAGCAAGATCTGCGATCATAAATACTTGTTTCTGTGATCTTAAATCAAGATCAAATGCATCAAATATCAAAGCCACTGCATCTTCTCGCGTTGCTTTTTTTGGGTACATGAGATTATCCGGAAGTCCTAAAACCAATTTTCTTGTCGACAAAATAGAAGCCTCTTGAAAAAGAAGCTTTGCGTGATTCGCATTATCCGGTGCGAGCAGCGTGAACTCATGATCGAAAAAGCGTTTTAGGTATCCGCTACCATTGAAGCCAGCGCCGTACACGCCACAAATCGAATGGCTCAGCTGCTGAAGATTAGTAGAAACAATGAAACAGACACCCGGCATTCCAAAAATATGCTTTATTTCTTCAAGCAAGCTTATAGCATACGGCGGCCGACAGCGATCAAGCTCATCAACAAAAACAAAGGCCGGTAAAGTTGCTTCAGTGTTCTGATCGATCAATTCCAGTGCTTTTGACATTGACATCTTGAAATTCCTGATAGCATCACTACGCTTTGTCTGCTCTCCGAGTGCGCTTTCGAAAATCTTATCTAGTCCAGCCTCTATCTTCTCGCTCGATAGCGTTTCTTGCGGCTCGACTGAGAGCACATCATCGCCATCAACCGCATCCATAAACTCCGTGTAGACGACACCAGTAAATTTCTTCAGCATCGCGGTCGCAACCACTTTCGATGCAGGCAGCACAGCACGGCGCAATTCCTTCACGCCATCGCGCAGCATTTCTCTTGTACGCACAGCAAGTCCTTGCTTTGTCGGCATCTGTGCAACCCATTCATCGATCATTTTCTTGATCGCTGCCATCAGCGAGATCGCGGCTTCTTCGCCCAAGTCGTTTTCCCAAGCATCGAAGATGACGACCGGGTGGCCGCGTTGTTTGAGATCTTCGGCCCAGTGTTTTACAAAGAACGTTTTTCCAGTACCCCAACCTGCATCAAGCGCGACAGTGAGGCCTCGCTGCTGGCGTTCGGACACGGCGCGGGCTTGCTCCGTCAGCGCCTTGGTCAAAAAGTCTGCGAATCCGCGACGTTCAAGCACGTCGTCTAGCCAGATCGCGGCGCGCGGGTCTTTGACATCGGGCGGTATTTCTTCATCGGTCATGCCACATCCCCTGTTTCCTTTGGGTAGATACTAACCCAGCGCGATGCTGCCCTCATCCTTACAAACGGGGTCTGGTTAAATTTTGCAATCCCTGCTTGAGTCGAAATTAACCACCCACATCAAACACTCCTGAACACGTCCAGCCCAACCTCAACTCCAAACCCCTGTCGCGGCTCCCGCCGCTCCTACAAAAAGCATCGCTCCCATCGTGCGCTGCGATGATGGATATCCGGGTTTCGATTGATCGGGCCGATGGATGGGGTCTTCGATAGATGCGTTGGTCAATGTCGGGTGGTGGTGGTCGCGCGAAGAACAAGCAAAGGCATCGCGGTTTGCGTCGCTCCTACAAAGGCAACGGCATCGGGGCTGAAGCCCCTCCTACAAAAAATATCAGGCGATGTTTACGCGGACTGCGTCGCCTTTGATGCTGACGGGGTAGGTCTTCAGGGCTTTTTCGCCGCGGACGATGTTGAGCAGTTGGATGCCGGGCGGGAAGTTGGCCCAGTCGATGACTTCGCCGGTTTTGATGTCAAAGCGGGCGTGGTGCAACGGGCACTGCACTTTGCAGCCGTCGAGGATTTTGCCCATCGCCAGCGGGCCGAACATGTGGGTGCATTTCGACTGGGTGGCGAAGAAGCCGTCTTTGAGGTGGTAGAGGGCGATGTTTTCGCCGGCGACGGTGAAGGCTTTCATTTTGCCTACCGGCAGGTCGTCGACGTTACAAACGATGTGCAGTGCCATGACTCATGCCTGTGCATGAAGGTGTCCCGAGTATAGGCCGCAGCACCGACACGCGCGGAGAGCCCGGGCAATACGCCCGGGCACGTGATCGTCATCGTGCGCGTTCGGGCGTATGTTGCGGCGGTGGCGTTGGCGGCCCGCAGGCGCAGTCGATGCGCTGGAATGCAAGCGGCGCCCGTCGCTGTACTTCGCTGCACTGCTCCGCCGCGCTGCTCCCGCCTGCGGCTGCGCGCGCATCGCAAATATGGTCTGGTTTGCTGCGGGAGGGACGCGAGCCCTTGGTGTGGGGACACGGCCGTATTCAAACCGCAGGGCGCGGAATTCGGGCATCCTTGAGGCAGCGCGATTCATATCACTACTTCACATCACTAATTCACATCACCACTTCACATCACAGGGAGTCCCCAATGACGCCGTACGAACTGGCCCAGAGTCTGGAGTTGCCCAAGCGGGCGATCGCGCTGGTGCTCGCGGGGGGGCGCGGCAGCCGGCTGAAGAGTCTGACCGATACCCGCGCCAAGCCGGCGGTGTATTTCGGCGGCAAGTTCCGGATCATCGATTTCGCATTGTCGAACTGCCTCAATTCGGGCATCCGGCGGATCGGTGTGATTACCCAGTACAAGAGCCACAGTCTGCTGCGCCACCTGCAGCGCGGGTGGGCTTTTCTGCGGCCTGAGATGAACGAGTTTGTCGACCTGCTGCCGGCGCAGCAGCGCAAGGACGAAGAGTCCTGGTATCGCGGCACGGCCGATGCGGTCTATCAGAATCACGACATTCTGGAAGACTACGGCGCGGACTACGTGGTGGTGCTGGCCGGCGACCACATTTACAAGATGAACTATGCGGTGATGCTGGCCGACCATGTGGCGCTGGGCCGCGAATGCACGGTGGGCTGCATCGAAGTGGATCGTGAAGAGGCCAAGTCTTTCGGGGTGATGGCGATCGATGCGGACCGCAATATCACCGCGTTCGTGGAGAAGCCCGACGATCCGCCGGAGCTGCCCGGCAAGCCCGGCAGATCGCTGGCCAGCATGGGCATCTATATTTTCAACGCGCGCTTTCTGTACGACGAGCTGGAACGCGATATGGCCGATCCGTCGTCCAGCCACGACTTCGGCAAGGACATCATTCCGCGCGCGGTCACGCTGGGCCAGGCGGCGGCGCATCCGTTCGAACTCAGCTGCGTGGGCAACCGCAAGGGCGCCGAGCCGTATTGGCGCGATGTGGGTACGATCGATGCGTATTGGGATGCGAACATCGACCTCACCGCCACCGATCCGGTGCTGGATATGTACGACCGGCGCTGGCCGATCTCGACCTATCAGCCGCAGCTGGCGCCGGCGAAGTTCGTACACAATCGGGACGACCGGCGCGGCATGGCGATCGAGTCGCTGGTCTCCGGCGGATGCATCGTGTCGGGATCGATCTTCCGCAGCGTGCTGTTCTCGCAGGTGCGCGTGCATTCGTATTCGACTGTGAACTGGAGCGTGCTGCTGCCCAACGTCACCGTGGGGCGCGGCGCGCGGCTCAACCGCGTGGTGATCGACCGTGGCTGCCATATTCCCGACGGCATGGTGATCGGCGAAGACGCCGAGGCCGATGCGCGCCGCTTCCTGCGCAGCGAAAACGGCATCACCCTGGTCACTTCGGCGATGCTGGCCGCTGCGGTGGCGCAGAGCCGCGACGACATGCGCGCCGACGTTCCGGCATGAAGGTGCTGCATGTCGCGGCGGAAGTGTTTCCACTGGTGAAAACCGGTGGTTTGGCCGATGTGGTCGCCGCGCTGCCGCCCGCGCTGGCCGCCGCCGGTGCCGATGTACGCCTGCTGTTGCCGGGTTTGCCGGCAATACTGGATGCGATACTGCCCGGCGGGCCGTCAATCGAGATCGGCGCGTGCTTCGGT
>JANOKD010000048.1:0-72890 GCA_031419075.1 Lysobacterales bacterium | reverse complement strand
GACGCGCGCCGAAGATGCGCTGATCTCGGCGTTGACCGCCAATCTGCTGTTCGATTATCAGCGTGCGCTGGTTGAATTCCGGCGTGCACTTGCCCGTGATCCGGCGAGTGCGGCAGTGATGATCCCGATGGCGGTATCGCTGTACGACCAAGGCAGGGGCCGCGAGGCTTTGGCGCTGCTCGAGCGCGTGCCCACGGATGCCGTGCTGAACGTCATGGAGCGCTGCGAGATGCAGTTCCTGTTGGTGCAACTTGCGCCCGACACGCTCAAGCCGCCGTTGTGCGTTCGCGCCAGCCGTCTATCCCGTTTCAAGCGTTTGGAGATGCGCGAGCTGCTACGCGAAATTACGGCAGATCAGCGCCGCTCCAAGGGCGCGCGGGAGTGGAGCTTCGACGAAATCCTCGCCATCCGTGCGCACATGCGTCTTGGCGAAATTGCCGAAGCGGAAGACCGGATCGTCCAAGCCCAGCGGATCATGGCAGACGCCGGTTGGGAACTTTCAAGAATGAACTTCCAGGCGCAGCGCACAACCATTGCGATGCGCGAGGGCCGCGTCGAGGATGGGGTGAAGATGGGCATGGCCACCGCCGATGCGGTGGAAGCGCTGGGTAGTATCCGTCTGGCGATCGATCATCGCACCTATGTGCTGCGGCTTGTGCAAGTCGCACCCGGTGCCGCGACCGCCGAGCGCCGCAAGATGCTGCAGGCGCTTGTGGATCGTGCGCGTGCGGCTGGCAGTGTGCGCGGCGAGATCGCCACGCTGCATATGCTGGCCACGCTCGACCGCGACTATCCGCAGGCATGGCGTTCGCACCTGCAGCGCACACGCACACTCATCGAGACAGCGTACACCCCGGTCATGGGCGTTCAGGACACCCAAGTCGTGCTCAACGAGATTCGGTTTGGTCTGCACTACAGGGAAACGCTTGCCGGCGTCGCCGCTCTGGAACGCGCCGGAGCGACGCAGGCGCAGGCGCAGCTGTGGAACCTGACCCTGCGCGTTGAATCGCATTTCGCCCGCGACGAACTGCATGCGGCAGTGGCCGATGTGGATGCGATGGAACGCGAGAACTTCGATCTGAAGGAAGCCAATCCCTGCCTGCTGGTGTGGCTGTTTGCCGAAGCGCAGCTGCCTGATCGCGCCCAGCTTATGCTCAAGCTGTGTCAGGCGACGCCCTACGACCGCGCATCCCAGGCAACCCGCGGTGATTTCGGAATGCTCGGCCAGGCCCGGCTGTATCAGCTTGCCGGCGAACCCCGACGCGCGTGGCCTACGTTGCTGCCGCGCATCGATACGCTGCTGGCCACGCCCGAACTGACCCGGCAGGAAGCCGAGTCGCTCGCCCTGCTGGCACGCTATGCCACGTCGATGCCCGGCGCCGACCGTGAGCGTCTGCAGCGTGCGCTGGGCATCGTCGAGCAGATCGCCGCCCGCGATGGCGCCGGTCCGACCCTGCGCACCGGCGTGCATCTGCTGCGCTGGCGGCTGTGCGCCGCATCCGGGCGCGACGATTGCGGCCCGGTGCTGCCGCCGTGGGCGCCGGAGGAGTTGTTCGAGCAGCGGGTGGCACGCGAGGCTGCGGGCGGGTAGGCCAGCGTCGCCTGCTCGGCGTTGCCGCATCGCAGATGGCCCGTCTCGGCAAGCGCTTGCTCGCGTGCTGAACTGCGGCTGCCGTTGCCCCTGTGGAGATCATCACGCCATGACGCGACATTGCCGCACGCATCGGCGATGGCACTGTCGGCCGGTAATTGTTTGATTCTGAAGAAAAAAATAAAACCGAGAGATTTCCGAGAACCGAATCGAGAGGACGGCGGTCGGTATTGAGGGCGAAAAAGAACTGCTTGCTCGGAACGCCATGCGTGCTCGTGTCGTGAGGCGAATGGCGCCATGGGCCGCAACGTGATGGGGCGCCAGCGCCCACCGGGCACGAGATCAAGCAACCGGATTTTTCACCGAGCTCAGCGCATCAGGAGTCCAACATGTCGGATAAAGACTTCAAAGCAACATCTCTACAAGCGATGGACATAGATCTCAAGATCACGTTGCAGGGGAGCACGCTCAAAATTGAACTGCCCTTAAGCCCAACGGGAAGGCCGAATGAAATGCCTTTTGCGGCGGTTGACCAGCAGAAGAAAGAAGACTATCTGACCAGGGCCGAGAATAGACTCACTGATTATCTGGCAAGTCAGGGGTTCAACAACTTCAGGGTTGACAAATTGACCGGGTCTGGAAAGACGGAGGCTGGTACTGGCGGTGTCAAATTGGAGCTGCAGTCAGGCGCAGAGGCGAACAGAATTTTTTCGGATAAGAATTTCCTGGGAAATCTGCAGAAAAGCTTCGACCAGGATCGAGGGAAGGAGTACATGAAAGCGGCCGCAGCATGGACTGAAGGTATCGGCGGTACCGGTG
The DNA here is from genome assembly GCA_031419075.1 of Lysobacterales bacterium. Lineage (GTDB taxonomy): Bacteria > Pseudomonadota > Gammaproteobacteria > Xanthomonadales > Xanthomonadaceae > Lysobacter_I. The sequence goes on along the minus strand of JANOKD010000048.1, from coordinate 70,480 downwards.
GCGCAAGAGTTCCCTACAATGGAGCCGTTGTAAAAGTAGAAGATACTGTTGCTTTCGATTACTACAAAAAGAATTTCGATCGCACGCCGGGATACACTTTCAGTAGCGAAAAAAATGAACAGTTGAATAGTCTGAACGACAAAATGTTTTTGAGGCATGGTTTTGGTCGGCGTTCGTCGTCCGATGACGCCGGGTTGCAGCCAATTGCATCTGGGAATGGTGTCGCAAACGCAAAAGACGATAACCTTGTCCAGCGCGACAAAGCGGTTACCACGACGCCTTCGCCGACGTCCGTCGATAGCCTCGCGACTAAGCCCATCGTCGACGCATCGTCGGTTTCAAAACCGAATGACACCATCAACAAAAACGACATCTACAAGAACGACGGCGCACCGTTCCAATTCGACAGGCAGAATCTGCAGGCGGCCGCAACCACTACGCCTTCGCCGACGCTCATCGAAGGCAATGAAGCGATCAACAAACTGTTCAAACAAGCGATAGCGGGAATCGAGAATACCAACGCTCCCAACAAACTCGACGCTGCAGCGTTAGCGGTGCAGACGATCAGCCAAGCGCCGGGGTTCAAGGAAGGCCAGGACATCAGCGTCATTCAGGGCAATAAGGGGCTGATCGTGTCTCAGGGCCAAGGCCCTGCTGGCGTCAACATGCTGGTCCCCCAGGCCGAACCCGGCGATTTCAACAAAGTGTCTGAGCAAATGACTCGGTCGCAGCCGCAGCAGACGCAGACCCGCGATGTCGTCGCGCAGGAGCTGGAACAGAAGCAGAGCGTGCGCGCGATGTGAGATCGAGAAGGCGTGCCGCGCGTCGCGGCTAAAGAAGTCGCCGCGACTCTGCTATTCGCGACCGGATCATCGAAAAAATATGTCATGAGATAGGCTGAGTCCATGAAAACGCCTGATCTGGTTTGTCTGCGCATGCTGCGTCATCTACCGATCGCAGCAGTATTGATTTCGGCGTTAGCAACCGCCAGCGCGATCGCCGTAGCTGCGCCGCCCATCGTGCTGCCGGTGGAGGTGCTGGGCCCGGTCGGCACAACCCGCACCGTGACGGTCGATACCGTCAGCGCCACCAATACGCTGTCGCTGCGCCTGCACGGCGTGGCGCATGCGCGGATGATCGAGGTCAAGGTCGATGACCGGGCGTGGATCCCGCTCACGAACACCACCGCTACGGTGTCCGGGCTTGCCCGTCGCTACGGCGGCATCGGCGGCGCATTCACCACGCTGGATATGCGCGTGCCGCTGGCAGCGCCTGCGTTGCCGGCCGGCCGGCACTTCATCGCGTTCCGTTTTGCGATCGGCGACAACATCACCATCGGTTTTCGCGTGCTGCGCCTGAATCTACTCGACGCCAGCGGACAGCCTGCGGTGCCCGCGCGCGATTTCATCAACGAGAATCCCGCCACCTGGAGCGCGCCGCTGCCCAGCGCCGCCGATCGCACGGCGGGCGAAACCCTGTGGCGGAGTGCGACCATCATCGACAGTCCCGGAGGCCCGCCCATCCGCGCCCGCTGCAGCGATTGTCATGCGCAGAGCGGCCACGATCTGGCGTATTTCAATTTCTCCAACCATTCGATCGTGCAGCGCAGCGTCTTTCATGGCCTGAGCACGCTGCAGGGGCAGCAGATCGCCAGCTATATCCGCAGTCTGCCGGGCGCCTCGGTCTATGGGCGTCCTTGGAACCCGCCCTATCAGCCCGGGCCTGAGCTGGATACGCGGCCCGTGTCCGAATGGGCGGCCGGGGCTGGCATCGACGCGGTGCTGGCCGAGGATGCTGAAGGGGTGCCTGCGCTTCCTTTCATCAGTGCCCGTCTACGCTTGGCGATCCAAGGTAGTGCCCAGCGCAGCGACACCACTTCCATTGCCGGCCCGCCCGCAGACACGCATGTCCATGACGGCGGTAACGATGACAAGCGTTGGCTAATTGCAAGCGGCATGTCTCCTAAGACGGCCGGCAGCGGCCCGGTGTCGGCCAGCAGCGTCGATGCGCTTGCAGCGCCTCTGGGCGGCCGGTTCGCGAGGCTCGGCGTGCGCGCGCTGATCGATACCGATGGGCGCATCGTCGATATCCCCATCCACGAATTGCCCAAGGCGCTGCAGCTGTTGGATTGGAATCACTGGCTGCCGCGCGTGCATCCGCTGGACGTTCCGAATTTCGATTTCAACACATCGGCAGCCAAGCAGCAGTACGAGCTTCTGCGACAAAAGCTCTCGGCGTCAGACGGCGAAGCATTTTTCTACAAGAGTTCCGATGGCCCCGGGCGGTCGTTTCTGTTCGATGGCTATGGAAGCGCAATCGGCGATCTGAAGCGCGCTGTCATTCCTTCTGCCAGCAATCCCATGACTGCAGTCGAGGCCAATCGTACCTACAGCGCGGCGCTGCTGGGCGTCACCAAGATGTGGGAAATCATGCAGGAGTTCGGGCTGGAGGGCCGCGGCCGTAAGGCTTACGGCGTGATAGGCCCCGAACGGTTGTGGTACTCGAACCGCTTCGTCTTCGATACGTCGCCCTTCCTGCTGGGCATTCCACCGTCGACGACGCTCGTCGGCGATCCGCAGACGCCCGGCATCGCATTCCCATATCTGAGTAACGCGTGGTATGAGTTGTCATTGCAGCTGAATGCCGGCAATGGAGGCCGCAGCTCAGGCGGTCATCGTGTCATCGACTGGGGATATATGGCGGGCTTCTTTGGGGACCTGCAGCGCGCAAGCGGCGAGGGCGAGCCGGTGCGCAGAGCGATCTTCGCGATGGTGAGCATGCAGCAGCACGACAGCGGCACCGGCCCTGAATATTCGGGTGACGGCAATCCCGGCGGCGATGGCTGGGACCTCACCACCAGCCCTGTGGTCTTGATGGATTGGAGCGCCGACTACTGGCGCAAGGTGCCGCAATCGAAACCCGTGGCGCAGGCGCTGTTGCATGCATTGACGGAGAAGAATGCGCGCTACACACCGGCGCAATGGGCCCTCGCCAAGGGGCACGACGGTAATCTCATGCCGGTGCCGAATTATGTACTGGGTACAGATCAAGGTGAGGCGTTCGAGCGCAACGTGGCCGAAGATTATCTGGGTACGTTGCTCAAAGCGCGGACGGTCCACCGCGTGGATGAGCCCATCAGCAACGGGATGGCTGCTGTCGGGGCGATGATCTGGCCGAACAATAACTGGTCGGTCTATCGTTTCGCGACCGCGGCGGTAGCGGCGCCCGCACAGTGCACGGCAGTCGCGGGAACCCGCAGTATCCAAGTGACCTGGAGTGTCGTGCCCGGTGCGACCAGCTACAACCTTCACCGCGCGGTGTCGGCGAACGGGCCGTTCGTGCCGCTGCAATTAATGACGACGGACACGACTGCGCTCGACCGCGGTCTGAACGCAGGCGCGACCTGGTATTACCGGGTCAGCGCCAACCTCAACGGCACGGAGGGGCCTGGGAATAGCCCGGTTGCCGCTGCAACCGCGACCACCGGTCTAGTGGGGCGATGGGCGTTTGATGAAACCAAGAATGCGGTCATCGTCGACAGCAGCGGTCAAGGTAATCACGGCGAAATAATCGGGGGCGCGCAACGCATCGTCGGCCAGAAGGGCGGCGCCATGCGGGCTACGGCCGCCCGTCAGTTCGCAAGCGTGCCGCTGAATCTTGCTCGATACCTGGACAAAAACAACGTTACCGTGACGGTCTGGATACGCAGCTCAACGCTGCCGACGGGCTATGAAAAGATGGTGGTATTGGGCCAATACTCGAGGTTCGGAATCGTTGGCAGCGACGGCAAGATCGGAGTCAGGGTAGGCGATGAAGGCGAAGTGTTTAGCGCCACGTCCGTCATTGATGGACAGTGGCATCATGTGGCCATGAGTCGGCGAAGCAACAATGCGATCAGTATATGGATCGACGGCGTTCTCAGCAGGAGTGGCCAAACGACCGTCGAAAACGTCGATCTAACTACTCCGGTGCATAACCTGGGGCGTAGCGGGTATTGGAACGGCGGCGATACCTCGTGGCTGGGCGACCTGGACGACATTCGTATCTACGATCGGATTCTTGAAGGTCCGGAAGTGCGTTCGGTAATGGCAGACCAATCGCTGGGACAAAGTTCGGCGGCAGCGGCGGAAGCGATCGCGCCGAGTCTCGTGCAGACAGCCGCGGCGATGGATTTCCGTTCGCAGCGGGCTGTTGTTGCGGCACCCGTATCGAACCGAAACAGCGGCAGCGTGACGACGCATGCAGCAATCGAACAGCGCGTTGGCAGATCAGTCCTTGCTGGCATGCTCGCGGTGCTGTCTTTCCTCGCCATGTTGCTGTATTTCCGCCCGGGATCGACCCTGTTCCAGTGGGCGACAACCATGCTGCAGAAGTTGCGTATCGCGATGGTGGGGTTCGCGGCGCCTTGGCGCTGATCCCGCTGCTTGCCGCTTATGTCGATTGCGAGCGCTAGAAATCCACACCTTCCCCTGGTGCATGCGGCAGTTGACCGGGTATCGATCAAAAGAGTGGTGTGGTGAAGTGATTGATCTTTCAGCCGTCTCCTAGACAAATCCAGCTCGACGGAGTGGTATGAAAACGACGCCAACAATTAAAAAACACCCACCGCGCACAGCACTGCACTACATTCTCAGCTTTTGCGCGCTGTTTCTTTGCTTGCTCACCAGCGCAATGGCAGCGGCGCCGAAGCGCTCCGAGCAAATTATTGTGCAACAGACCGTCGAAGGGGATGATTGGAGCTTGCCGTCGGTGCGGCCTTTGCCAAACACCGGTTATTACGATTCACCACCTGAATTACAGAACGAAGATATCCGAACCTTGATTTTGACCTGGAAGGAACTGAACCCGCGCGAAGGAGTCTATGATTTTTCAAGAATGGATCTGGCACTGGCGCAGAAATTTCGCATTTGGCTACGCCTGTATTCCACCGATAAACTGCATGTACCTGCTTGGGTGCTGAAGAAGTACCCTGATGCCCCACGCATGCATCACAGCATCCATGAGGGACTGACTTACCCGGATCTGCTGGGTAACAATAGTTTCGGTTTTTTCATCGCGCCGTGGCATGCAGGCGTAAACAAAGAGTTTTTGCGATTCTTGGACGAATTTGGAAAGCGCCAGTTCTTAGCCAATCCAAAGCTTGCATTTATGTATGTGCCGGGCGCTTGGCGTTGGAATGAATGGGTGACGGGTTTTGTCCGCGAAATGGAGCAGCAGGGCATTACGCCAGATGCATACGTGCGATGGTTCGAACAGTTGATAGACGCTTACGCTGCAGCGGGTGGCGCGCACGTGCACAAAATGGTTTTCACCGGATACGGTCGAGTAGACGTCGCTGAAGGCAACCAAAAGTTTGTGTTTCGCATCAACGATTTGGAAACCGGGCTTAATCGCATGACCGACTACGCGGTGCGCGCTGGGATGGGCGTTCGAGTGGGCGATTTGGAATGGTTCAACCAGTTCAACGTGATGCCTGCATGGGGGGCGCCGTTTGTGACCGATAGCGGGCTGAACTATCAGATCATCGACATGAACAACCCGCTTAGAAAAGACCTGCGGCGCGTGATTGGATCTGAGAACGAGGCCTTTGGGGATCCTAATATGCTTCGCGATACTTCGGATGCTTACTACGTCAAAATGGTCACGCTGAAGAGTCTACAGCTCGGCATGAACTGGTTGAACATTCAGCATTATGGCTATGCGCTCAATCCTGATGTATTGCAGTATTCACGCAAAGTACTCGGTAGAACGGCTGCGAATTCACCCGACGCCTGGGTGGCGCTTCGATCATTTCACGACAGCGTTTATGTCGGCAGTGGCGACACCATCCCCGGAATGCCAAAAGCGCAGGCATTCATTCGTCGCGCCAAAGGCGAATTTCGCAATTGGGAGCGCTTTTTAATCCAGCGCGAAGTTTCCCCAGGCGGGCGCACCACGCCCACGCACAAAAACCTGCGAACCGCCGGTACGGATCGCAACAACGGCCCAAGCTTTGACGCGATTCGAACCGATGTTGCTACCGGCAATGATTCGATCTATTTTCAGATCAATGATGGGTTCGCGGGAACCGTCAGGCAAAAAACAGCTTTGAAAGTAACCTATTTGGATAATGCTGCCGAATGGACCCTGCGCTACCGCACTCGAGCTTCTACGGTCGAAATTGTAAGTCCCATAATCGTTGGGCGCGGCAGCGGGCGGTGGAAAACAGTGACGTTTCACTTAGAGCATATGCCGAAATCAGCTGCTTACCCACGCAGCATGGACTTTCGTTTGCACAGCAGCAAAGGCGACCTGAGCACGCGCTTTGTGCGGCTGGTCAAGCGCTGAGGCGAGTTCCTGCTTCAGCATATTAGCGCTTGGTTTTTGAATCCCGCTGTCCTTCGCTCAACGTCCAGCCGATCAGCCGCCCGGTGGCATCGCCGAGGCTCTGTTCGAAGGCGCGGCTGATCTGCGCGACGCCGACGCCTTCGGCGGGTGTGCTCGCGTCGAATACTTCGCTGGCGACGACGCGGTTATCAGCGTTATGGACGAGGCGGGCGCCGATTTCGATCCGTGCACTCGGCATCGCGTTGCCATCGTAGTCCGATTCGAAGCGACGCAGGTCGAGCAGGAGTTCGTACTGCGCGCTCACGCCTTCGCCGCGCCGTGCGACGCCGGCGAGACGGCCGCTGTCGGCAAAGGCGCGCACGAGTGTGTCCAACACGATGTCCGGCGCCGGCTGCGTCCACGCCGCGCCTTTGTAGACCTGCAGTTCGCCGGGCTGCGCGCGCACGAGAATGCGCGCGGAGTCGTGCATGGTGTCCGCGTAGGGGCGCGAGATCTGCAGCTGCCAGTTGACTTGCGGCCATGCGGAATCAGCCGTGTGTTCAAATGTCATCTGCTGAGGAGTGGGGTCGTATAGCGCCAGGGTTTCCTGCTTCGGCAGAATGCCGCAGCCGGCGAGCGATGCCGTTGCGAGCAGCAGCGCAGCGATACGGATGCCAGTTACAGAGCGCGCGGGAAGTTGTCGATTCATCAGGGCTCGAACTCCTTGGGTTTCTGTCGGCCAAGCACATAGCCGGCCGGGTTGTCTTCGAGGCGAGAAGAAATCTTGCGCAGGTCGCGCACCAGTGCCCGCAGTTCTTCCATTGTCGGGCCAAGCTGACTCAGGCCGTCTTGGGTAAAGCTGTTGATCGCGCCGCGATTTTCGCTGAGCAATCCATCGGCATTGCCGGCGGCCTCATTGAGCCGATTGAGCGTACTGTCGAGTTTTGCGATGAGCTGCGGCAGTTTCTGCACCAGTTCGCGGTCGACATTGGTGACCGCGCGATTGGTGGTGTCGAGCGTGCTGGAGAGTTTTTCGCTGGAGATCCGTGCATTGGCAATCAGTGTGCCCAGATCTTCGCGCTGGTCGGAGAGCACGCCGGTTGCGTTTTCGATGTTGTTGAGCGTCCGGGTGATGTTGGCGATATTCTCATCGCTGAGGACTTTATCCATCCGCGCGACCAGTTTATTCGCGGTTTCGGAGATGTTCTGCAGCGCCGAGGCCTCGGTCAGAATTCTCGGTACGGTGTCGCCTTTATGCGGCACCAGCGGTTTTGCTTTTGGACTGCCGCCGGTGAGCTGAATGAATGCGGTGCCGGTGAGGCCGGTAAACGAAAGTTTTGCGCGTGTGTCGACCTTCACCGGCGTGGTCGCGCGCAGTTTCACCCGTGCAATCACTTTGCGCGGATCGTCAGGCGCCAGACTCAGCGTATCGACGGTGCCGACGCTGATGCCGTTGTACTGCACGCTGCCGCCCTCGGTCAGGCCGGTCACCGCTTCATCGAAGACCACGTTGTAATAACGCCAGTCCTTGTCGGAGGTGTATTTCGCGGCCCACAACCCGAACACCAGCAGGAAGGCAGCGGCGGCAAGGGTGAAGGCACCGATGAGGACATAATTGGCGCGGGTTTCCATATCAAATGCTCTTGGCAAAACTGCGTTGGCTGTCGCGCGCCGCACGTCCGCGCGGGCCGTTGAAATATTCCTGAACCCAGGGGTGATCGAAACGCTCGATCTCCGCTAAAGGCGCTACCGCGATCACGCGCTTTTCAGCCAGCACCGCGACACGGTCGCAGATCGCGTACAGGGTGTCGAGATCGTGGGTGATCAGAAAGACGGTGAGGCCCAAAGCCTGCTGCAGCGTGCGGGTGAGATGGTCGAACGCCGCTGCGCCGATCGGGTCGAGGCCGGCGGTGGGTTCGTCCAGAAACAGCAGCGGTGGATCCAGCGCCAGCGCGCGCGCCAGCCCGGCGCGTTTGCGCATGCCGCCCGACAACTGCGACGGAAGTTTGTCCAGCGCATCCGCCGGCAGTCCGGCGAGTTTTACTTTCAGCAAAGCCAGCTCATACAGCAGCGATTCTGGCAGCTCGGGATGATGCTCCTTCAGCGGCACCTGCACGTTTTCGCCGACGGTCAGCGATGAAAACAGCGCCCCGTCCTGGAACAGCACGCCGCTGCTGCGTTCGATATGCAGCCGGTCTTCCGCGTCGCGCGAACGGCCGTCGACGCCAAGTATTTCGATTTCGCCCTCGTCGGGTTCGCGCAGGCCGATGATCGAACGCATCAGCACCGACTTGCCGCTGCCAGAACCGCCGACCACGCCGATGATCTCGCCGCGACGCACGTCAAGATCAAGATTCTCATGCACCACCTGTGCGCCGAACTGATTGCGCAGCCCACGGACTTTGATGATGGGTTCTTCGGTGGCAGGCATTGCGTGCATCACAAACAATGAGTGTTTGTCATAGGGTGCGCCTCGGCGCACCGGTTTTTGTTTTTTGCCGATGTTGCCATCGATACAGTCTCAATCATCGTTCGGTCGAAAAATACCTGCGGTCTGAATCGATTCTTTGAAATCGGTGCGCCCAGGCGCACCCTATGAAGAGCAGTGTCTGGAAAATCGATGTGATTCATCACCACCCCACCTGCATGAACCAGATTGCGGCGAACGCATCCAATACGATCACCAGTGAAATGCTCTGCACGACGCTGGATGTGGTGCGTTCACCGACCGACTGCGCGGTGCCGGTGACCTGCAGGCCTTCGAGGCAGCCGATCAGGCCGATCACCATCGCGAAGACCGGCGCTTTCGCCATACCTACCATAAAATGTCGCAGTTCTATGGTTTCCTGCAGACGGCCGTAGTACGCCTGGATCGGGATATTGAGGCTGGTCATGCCCACCACCATGCCGCCGAGCAGGCCGGCGAGCATCGCGATGAAAGTCAGCAGTGGCAGCATCACGACCAATGCGAGCAGGCGCGGGATCACCAGCAGTTCGACCGGGTCCAGGCCGAGGGTGCGGATGGCGTCGACCTCTTCGCGGCTGACCATCGAGCCGATCTGCGCGGTGAACGCGCTGGCAGTGCGGCCGGCGAGAATGATTGCGGTCAGCAGCACTGCGAACTCGCGCAGAAACGAGATGCTGACCAACTCCACGACGTAAATCGATGCGCCAAAATCGGCCAGGATATTCGAGCCCAGAAAGGCAATAACAGCGCCGACCAGAAACGACAGCAGCATCACCAGCGGCACCGCGTCCAAGCCCACCTGTTCCATATGAAAAACCGTGGCGATCAGGCGCAGACGGCGCGGCTGGGTCACGATGCGCGCCAGCTTGGTCAGCGTTTCGCCAAGAAAACTCACCAGCGCGACCACTTCGCGCGCGTTGTCGTGCACGGCGCGGCCGAGTCGCTCCAGCGCGGCCACAAAGCCATAAGGCTTCTTCGCTTTTGGACGGCCGTCCTGCACATCTTCGATGACCTGCACCAGCGCGCGGTGGTCCTCGCGGAACTGCAGCGCATCGTCGTCGAGCCCGCGACGCGCAGCATGACGCAGCAGCTGCAGCACGCCGAGCGAATCGAGGCGCATGACTCCGGAGGCGTCGAGGTGACGCGCCTGTTCGGGCACGTCGCGCAGCGCCGCGCCGATGGCATCGGCGTGATGCAGGGTCCATTCGCCGAGCAGGCGCACGCTCGCCGCGTCGCTTGGATCGATCTCGATGCTGGGAACGGCGTGGCTGGGCGGTGTCATCGTTGTTCAGCAGATTCGATGGCTTCGTCGTGGATCTGTTGTTTCAGATCGCGGCCTGGTAGCGGTTCGGCGCTGTCGCCGCGCGCGGCGCGCAGTGCGTTGAGATAGCACAGGCGGGCGCGGGCATCGTCGCCGGCCTGTGTGAAGCCGTGGCCAAGGGCTTCCCATGCGTCGCTGCCGCCGCCCTGGGCGATGGCGCGATGCAGCGTGTGTTCGGCCTGTGACCATTGTCCCTGCGCCTGCGCCAGCCGTGCGACGCCGAGCAGCGCGCCCGGACTGGCGGGATGCGCCTGCAGCCAGCGTTCGGCGTGCGCGCGGCGGCGTTCGAGTGCGGCAGCATCGAGACGTTCGGCCGGCAGCGTGGCGTAATGCGCGGCCAGCGCGTCGTCCCACTGCGCGTCGATCGCGTGTTCGAGGCTGTTTGCGGCGGCATCGTCCCAGCGCAGTGCTGCGGCGCGGTCTGCGTAGGCGCGCACCACTGCGGGCACATTACGCAGCGTCGCTGGCAGTGCGTCCCAATGATCTGCCAAGGCATTGGCGTCGGCGGCTTCGTGCAGCGCGCCTTCGGCCCAGCTGCGTTCGCGCTGCATCAGCTGCGACACCGACAGTGCCTGCTGTTGGCGCAGTGCACCGAGCATGCCGTAGGCCTGCGCGCTGTCTCCGCTGGCGGCCAGCGCATCCGCGCGCAGGGCCAGTCCTCGCGGCGGCAGCGCTTGATCGACAATGCTGTCCAGTGCAGTGACCGCATCCACGATGCGGTCGTCGGCGAGCGCGATGTCGGCCAGCACCACCGCACGCGCTGCTGCGTGTTTCGCCGGCAAGGCATCCAGATGCGCGGTCGCGGCCGCGACATCGCCGCGTGCCAACGCTGCGTGCGCGGCGGCCACCCGTGCCGGCGCCTCGAACCGCGGATCCTGCGCGGCCTGCGTCAGCAGGGTTTCGGCCTGCGCGTAGCGGCCCTGATGCAGCGCATCGAAGCCATCGCCCAGCCGCGTCCGCGCAGTGCGTTCGCGCCGCCGTCGCCACAGCTGGAACGGCAGACTGAGCAGTTTCCACAGCAGCCACAGCGCGAACAGCGCGGCGCCCAGCATCAGCAGCGCACCGACCAGCGTCGCTTCGATACTGAGGCCGAGATAACGCACCAGCACAAATCCGGGATCCTGGATCAGCGCCTGCGCAATCAGCGCGCCCGCCAGCGCAAGCAAGATCCAGAACAGCAGATGGCGGAAGAGATTCACGCGGTCATGCGCCCTGTCGTGATCGAAGCGCGCACTGGCGTTTTGATCGATAGGTATCGCATCACGGCCCCCGCTGCGCGCGCATCTGTTCGAGCGTGCTGCCGAGGGTGGGAATGTCCAGCACCAGCCGCGCATCGCGCAGCGTTTTCAGTTCGCTCTGCAGCGCGCGACGCTGCGATGAGGCGGGCCACAGTCGCAGCAGCCAGGCGTCGACGCGTTCCAGCGCGGCGCGCAGTGCGGTAGCGTCGCGACGTTCGATCGCGGTGCGTGCGAGGCTGAGTTCCAGCTGCAGCCCGATATCGCCGGCGCTGCGGTCGTCGCTGGCCAACGCGGTCGGCGCATCGGTGCGACGCACGCTGACCAATCGCGCCAGCACTCGATCCCACCACGGCGCGTTCGCCGACGGCGCCGGCGCGCGCGGCAGCACGGCAGGGTCGGGCAGTTTTGCGGCCAGCGCATTGAGCCGCTGCAGGGCGGTGCGGCGCGGATCGGCGTTCAGCGCATCCAGCGCCGCGCGTTCCTGGGCCAAAGTCTGACGCAGATTCAAAAAGCCGGGGCTGTCGACGCCGTCCAGCACACCCGCAGCGAGTGCGTAGGCGCGGCGCGCGCCGTCCAGATCCGCAGCCAGCTGCAGGCGCTGCTGGCCGAGGGTGAGCAGCAGTTCGGCTTCGTCCAGGCGCAGTGCCTGCGCGCCTTGGCGGTTGGCATCGGCCAGCTTGGCGACGTTGTCCTCCAGCAGTGCGGCGCGTTGGCCCATGCCCAGCAGCTCATCACGCAGCACGCGATTGGTGGCATCGGCCTGCTGCAGCCGCTGGCTGTGGCCGCGCACGTCGCCGCGCAGGCGGTCGAGGCGCGATTCCAAGGCGTCCAGCCGCTGTGCGGATTCGATGTCGGATGCGCGTTCGCGTTTCGTGTGCTGCTGGTCGCTGTACCAAAGTCCGCCACCGACGGCGACAAGCAGGAGCAACAGCAGCAGCCACACGGCGCCACCGCGACGCGGCGTGCGCGGTGCGGCAGGCGGGCTGGATGCAGTGACGGTGGAAGGCGTGTCGCTTTCGGTCATGGGGGCTGGCCAGCTGCATTGGCTGCAGCGCTGACGGCATGTTATCCGGATCGCGCCGTCGCGGCAGCGAGCAACTGCGCTGGCCGCGGGCCTGCCGCAATTTGCACGTCGCCGCAGCCAAGACCGTGCGCCAATGCGGCCAGACGCGCGCTGGCGGTGATCACGCGCGCGTCGCGCAGCCGTGCGCCGATGTCAGCCGGGGCTTGGTCAAGGACGTACTGCAGCGCTTCGCCGCTGCTCACCGGCAACAGCAGCGGGCCGTCGAACGCGCGCAGCCGCGCCAGTGAGGACGGCGACAGCGCGATGATCTCGCGGGCATAGACATCGGCACGATGCACCTGCGCGCCGCGTTCGCGCAGCGTGGACGCGATCATGTTGCGGCCGCCGGGCGCAGTGAGCAGACCGATCTCGCGGCCGCGGATATCGCGCAATGTCGGCAATGCCAGCAGGCCTTCGCTGTCCATGCGCGCAGGCGACAGCACGTCGACAACATCCATACGCCGCAGTGTAGTAGCGGTGGTGGTGCCGATCGCGTAAAACACCTGCCCGTGCAGTGTCTGCAGTGTTGCCAGCGTGGCTGCGGCGCGGGCCGCCGCCGGGCTGGTGACGATCACGATGCTCGCCGTCAGCGCCAGATCCAAGACGTTGCGGGTGGCGATGTCGTCGCGTACTGCGATCCGCCACGGCGACAGCGCAAGCACGCGCAGCCCATGCACGGCAGCGGCGCGGCGCATCGCGCTGTGGTCGTTCACGGGCCGCAGCGAAACTACCATCGGCGCAGTGTCGTATTCGCGCTGCTGGTGTGGCGCCTGCTCGTGTTGGGATGCTGAAATTGTTCCGCCCATCGCCGCAGCTTGGCTATTCACCGCAGTACCCGCAAGCCAGCCCTCTCTCCTGATCTCCCCCTGAGTGTTGTCGATGACCGAGATATTGCCGTCCACCCTGTCGCCGCTGCCAAACGTCATCAGACTTTCGCCGTTGCGCGCACTTGAAGCCGAGCTTCTGGCAATGCCGCCGGTCGCGGCGCTGGGCCTGCGGATTGCCGAGGCCAGCAGCGATCACCTGCGCCTGCATGCGCCGTTGACCGCCAACGTGAACGACAAGGGCTGCGCCTTCGGCGGCAGCTTGACCTCGCTGATGACCCTGGCCGGCTGGGGCTTGATCGTGCTGCGACTGGCCGAAGCCGGGATGGATGCGGATGTGTTCGTGGCCGACAGCGAGATCCGCTATCGCGCGCCGCTGTATGCGGATCTGGAAGCGACTGCGCAGCTGGCCGAAGGCGAGTCCTGGGACCTGTTTCTTTCCACCCTGCGCAACCGCGGCCGGGCCAGGCTTTCAGTGCGTGCGGAGGTCGGTTTACCTGAAGGAGGGGCGGCCACTGAAAGTCTGTCGCGTTACGCCGCGAAGATGAGGGGGTAGCATGACCGCTGCTCCGCTCTGCCGCCCCGGACTCCCGATGCCCACGATGATCGCCTCGCCCATGCGTCTCATGGCCAAACTGTTGATTGCGCTGCTGTTGCTGTCGATGACCGGCGCCGCGGTTGCAGCCAAGAAGCGCGGTGGACTTGACCGGGACCAATATGCGTATTCCGCGGCGATCCGCTGGGGCGACTTCGAGGGCGCCTGGACGATGGTCGACCCCGCGGTGCGCAAAGCCAAGCCGATGACCGATGTCGACTTCTCGCGTTTCGAGCAGATCCAGGTCACCGGTTATCGTGATATTGCCACCATGCCCGGCCCCGACGGCACCCAGATGCGCGAGATCCAGATCGAAGTGGTCAATCGCAATACTCTCCGCCAGCGCCGCGTCCGCTATACCGAGGTCTGGCGCTACGATGCCGAGGCCAAAGCCTGGTGGGTCGGCGGATTGCCGGATTTCTGGCAGGGAAAATAAGCAACGCCGGCAGACTGGTTTTGCCAGCGGGGCCCATGCAGGCGACAATTCCGGCCCCATCGCGCTCAAATCGCGCCGCTCCCGGATCCCAACCCTGTGAACTTCGAAGAATTGCTGGCCTTTGCCGGCCGTAACCTTGTCTACGCCGTGGCGTTCATCGTCCTGACGGTCGCCATCATCGGCAACGAGCTGTCGCGGTTTTTCCGCGGGTACAAAGCACTGCGGCCGGCTGAAGTGACCCAGCTCATCAATCAGGAAAACGCGCTGGTGGTCGATCTGCGCGCGTCCGCCGATTACCAGAAAGGCCATATTGCCGGCGCCAAGAACGTGCTGATGAGCCAGTTCGACCCGGAGAGCAAGCAGCTCGCGCCGGCCAAGGCACTGCCGATCGTGCTGGTCTGCGAAAACGGAGTCACCGTCACCGCCGCCGCCAAACGCCTGAAAAAAGCCGGCTTCGAGCGCGTCCATATCCTTGAGGGCGGGATCGCTGCGTGGCAACAGGCGGAGCTGCCGCTGGTCAAAGGCAAGAAGGGCTGAGCATTCATTGCGCCGCATCGCGCTCGTGGCGTTGTAATCGCACAGGCCGGCCCCCAAGACTCTTGGCGACGAGGTCGCATCGACACTATCCAAGCAATGCCCGACCCGGCGCCCATGCAATAATCGCCCTCTTTTCCGCTTTCCTTTCAGGAGCTCTGCCATGTCCGAACCCGTCGCCAACGGCGCCGCCGCCGAAGCCAACGGCCCGACCTTCTCGGTCGAGAAGATCTACGTCAAGGATGTCTCGTTCGAGGCCCCCGGAGCGCCGCAGGTGTTCAGCGAGCAGGGCCAGCCCGCGCTTGAAATGAACCTCAACCAGCGCGTGCAGCGGGTTGCCGACAACCTGTTTGAAGTCGAACTGGGCGTGACCCTGACCTGCAAACTTGAAGACAAGACCGTGTATCTGGCCGAAGTGCGTCAGGCTGGCCTGTTCGGTCTGGGCGGTTTCGACGAGCAGACTCTCGACGCGATGCTTGGCGTGCACTGCCCGAACATCCTGTATCCGTACGCCCGCCAGACGGTCAGCGACCTCATCACGGCCGGCGGCTTCCCGCCGTTCCTGCTGCAGCCGATCAACTTCGAAGGCCTGTACTCCGAAGGCCTGCGTCAGCGCGCCCAGCAGGGCACCGGCTTGGCCGGGGCCGAGACTGCCGGCAACGCCTGATCCGCACAGACTGACCTGATGACATCCGAGCCGCGCATGTCGTCCGATCCTGTGGGCGACATGTCCAGACCTGCCGTCGCCGTCCTCGGCGCCGGCTCCTGGGGCACCGCGCTGGCGGCGCTGATTGCCCGGCATGGCCATCCCACGGTGCTGTGGGGGCGTGATGTAGAGACTCTCGCAGCCATTGATCGCCGCCATGAGAATCCCCGGTATCTGCCGGGGATTCCGCTTCCCGATACCCTGCGCGCCACCCCCGACCTCGCCGCCGTGCTCGCCGGCTGCGATCTGGTGCTGGTGGTGGTGCCCTCGCACGCCTTTGCCGACACCCTGCGCGCGCTGGCGCCGCACCGTCCCGCGCATGCGGGCGTGGCTTGGGCGACCAAGGGCTTCGAGCCCGGCTCCGGCCGGTTTCTGCATGAAGTCGCGGGCGAGATCCTGCCTGCCGACGTGCCGCTGGCCGTAGTCACCGGCCCCTCATTCGCAAAGGAAGTCGCCGCCGGCCTGCCCACCGCGCTGACGGTGCATTCCGACACCCCCGAATTCGCCCAACAGGTCGCCGACGCCCTGCACGGCCCGGCGTTCCGCGCCTACACCGGCGACGACATGCTGGGCGCCGAACTGGGCGGCGCGATGAAAAACGTGCTGGCAGTCGCCACCGGCGTCGCCGACGGCATGAACCTCGGCCTCAACGCCCGTGCCGGCCTGATTACCCGCGGCCTCAACGAAATGCTGCGGCTCAACGTCGCCATCGGCGGCAAAGCGGAAACCCTGATGGGCCTCGCCGGCCTGGGCGATTTGGTGCTGACCTGCACCGGCGACCTGTCGCGCAACCGGCGCCTGGGCCTTGCTCTTGGCCGCGGCCAGTCCATCGCCGAGGCCGTCCGCGAGATCGGCCAAGTGGTGGAATCGCTGCAGACCGCCGAAGAAGTCATGCGCCAGGCCGGGCGTCACGGCATCGAGCTGCCGATCTCCAGCAACGTCCGCGACGTGCTCCACGGCAGCATCACCCCAGCCGAAGGCTTGAAACGGCTGATGGCGCGCGAACAGAAACCGGAATACCCGCAGGGTTTGTTCGGGGGCTGAAGCCTGGCTTGCAATTCAGGATTGACGGGTTGCGGCCCTGTGCTTACGACGATGCGCCTGACTTGACGTGTCCCACGGCCTCATGAAAACAGCGATCAAGTCAAAAGCGGGCACGGGTCACAAAAAAATGACTTAATGACTCTTTAATTATTGCCGCCGGCAATCTAGGATTCCGGAGTTGCCTGCCTTGCTCTTTCGACACGTCAGATTGTTCCTTCGTTGATCGGGCCTTATGGGTGCACATCTAAATAAATAATGCCGGAGGGCAAAAAATGACATTGAAAACAAACAGGCTGCGTGATGCGATCACTTTCGCGCTGACCGTGAGCATCGTTGCCGCGGCAGGCGCCGGCAATGCTTTCGCCCAGGACAGCAATGATGGCGATGAAGCCACCGAGCAGCTGGACCGTATCGAAATCACAGGTTCGCGTATCCGACAGGTCGATGCCGAAACCGCGGCACCGGTCGTCACCATCACCCGAGCCGAAATCGAGAAGCAGGGCTTCCAGTCGGTATCGGACATCCTCCAGAACATTTCCGCGATGGGCGCCCCCCCGTTGACGCGCGCACAGCCGCTCTCGGCTGGCGAAGCCGCAGGCGGCACGTTCATCAGCCTGCGTAATCTCGGTGCGCAGCGCACCCTCGTACTGCTCAACGGTCGCCGCTTGGGCGTCACTACCTCTGGGCTTGCCGATACTTCGACGATTCCTGCAGTAGCCGTGGAGCGTATCGAAATCCTGAAGGACGGCGCCTCCTCCATCTATGGTTCCGACGCCATCGGCGGCGTGGTCAACATCATCACCCGGACCAATTTCGATGGTGCGGTCGGTTCTGTGTATTACGGCCAGTATGGACAGGGCGATGGCGGCATCACCACAGGTGAATTCGCCATGGGATTCACCGGCGACAAAGGCGCGCTGACGATCGGCGCGGAATGGGGTGAAGAAGATCGCGTTGCCGCCAGCGACCGACCGTTCAGCGCTTTCCCGCGCTCCAGTCTCCATCCCACCGATGGCTGGACCACGGTCGGCCAGTTTGGTGGCTATGTTCGCGCCGGCACCCGAGTCGTTCTGCGTCCAGGCGGTGATTCGCGCAATCCGGCAGATTTCATCCCGCAAAACATCAACACGGGAACCTGCGCCGGCGCCACCGAAGCCACCGGCTGCACACCAGGTTCCACGCTCGACAAGAGCAACACCAACGAGCAGACCGATCTGCGCACGCCGCTGGAGCGCAAGAATCTGTATGTCGATGGTATTTACGACATCACCGACAACGTCCGGTTCCGCACCAATCTGCTCTACGCCAATCGTGAGGTAGTCCGCCAGGTTGCCGGCTTCCCGATGCAGTCCGCTGCTTTCAATACCCCGCTGTCGGCGACCAGCTACTTCACCCCCACACCGGGTACTGCGATCACCAACTGGTGGCGCCGCACTTGGGAAGTGCCGCGCGTGTCGACCAGCAATCTCACCACCTATCGTTTTTCCGGTGCGTTCGAAGGCTCGTTCAATCTCGCTGGCCGCATCTTCGATTGGGATGTGGGCTATCTGAGAAACACCAACAAACTGCAGCAGGACACGATCGGCAACCTCAATCTGGCCCGCGTCCGCACTGCGGTAGGACCATCGTTCCTCAATGCGCAAGGTCGCGTGCAGTGCGGTACTGCTGCAGCGCCGATCGCGTTCTCCGAGTGCGTTCCCTTCAATCCCTTCGTACCGTTTGGCACAATCGCACAAGGCGGTTTGACCAACAACGCAGATCTGCAGAACTACCTTTTCCAGGAAGAACATGCGACTGGCGACACCTCTACTACGTCGATCAGCGCGAACCTGACAGGCACTATTTTCAG
Organism: Lysobacterales bacterium; assembly: GCA_031419075.1. GTDB lineage: Bacteria > Pseudomonadota > Gammaproteobacteria > Xanthomonadales > Xanthomonadaceae > Lysobacter_I. The sequence goes on along the minus strand of JANOKD010000048.1, from coordinate 52,097 downwards.
CCTGCCTGCAGGCGATCTGAATTTCGCAGTCGGCTACGAAAACCGCAAGGAAGAAGGCAAGTTCGTTCCCGATGCGCTGTCGGTCACCGGTGGTTCGACCAATCTCGCGTCGGGCCCGACCCGTGGCGAATACTCGGTTGACGAGTTCTATGCCGAAGTCCAGATTCCGATTCTTGCCGATGTCTTCCTGGCCAAGAATCTGACTTTCGACGTAGCCTCTCGTTACTCCGACTACGACACCTTCGGCAAGACCACCAACAACAAATTCGGCCTGAAGTGGAAGCCGATCGACTCACTGTTGCTGCGCGCCACGTTTGCCGATGGTTTCCGCGCCCCGACAATCAATGACTTGTTCGGCGGCGGGTCCCAGAATTTTGCATTCTTCACCGATCCATGTGACACAAATTTTGGCAGCTCACGAACCAATGCGACCACACGCCAGAATTGCATCAACGGTGTTGGTGGTGTAGGTGCGCTCGGTGCTCTGGCCAACACGTATCGCCAGCTTGGACAGGGCTTTATTCCGGTCGCCAACCCGAATTCACAGACGCCAGTCCCGTTCACCAACGGCTCTAACCCGAATCTGCAGCCGGAGAAATCAGTCTCGCAGACGATCGGCGCTGCATGGAACCCGACCTTCGTCGATGGCCTGTATCTCTCGCTGGACTGGTGGAAGATCCGCATCGATGAAACCATCGTGACCGACACCGCGACTCAACAGCTCAACGACTGTTATGTCCAAGGCATTGCAAGTCGCTGTCTGTTCACCCGCGACGTCACCGGGTATGTCAACAACATGCTGTTGGCCGGCTCCAACGCGGGTTTCCGCAAGATCGAGGGCTACGACTTTGAAGCGTCCTACCGCCTGAAGACCGAGAACTGGGGTGATTTCCGGGTCTCCTCGACCACGACCTACACCGCGAAGGATTACTTCCTCAGCACAAACGATGAGCGTCTGGCGCTTTCGTCCGTCGGTATTGGAAGCACATTCCGTGTCCGTTCCAACTTGAATCTTGGTTGGCAGAAAGGTGATTTTGGCGTGAGCTTCAATTCGCGCTATTACTCTTCTATCAAAGAAGGCTGTACTTACTTCATCCCAGGCTCTACCACTGCAAATCTTGAGTGCAACGAGATTGGTTTCGCTCCAACCGGGGCGTTGACGGGCACAACGAGTCAGTTGACCAGGCGCAACCGCAGCGGCTCCAATACCTTCCATGATGTGCAGGTGCGCTGGAATGCGCCTTGGGACGCCACGATTTCGGTCGGCGCCAACAATGTGTTCGAGCACTACGGCCCGGTCCTCTACACCCAGCCGAGCGCCAACGTGTCATATTACGGTGGTTTCGATATCGGCCGTTTCATCTACATGAAGTACACCCAGAAGTTCTGATCAGACCGTTGATCTACGTGAGATGTTGAACAGTTGTGGCCCTTTTTGGGCCACAACTTTTTTGGACATACGCATTATTGATTTGATGAAGCATCTGACCGGAAACCGGAAACCCCGCATGGGCTCTTCGGTAATTGATTTCACACGGTATCTATCCCGAATATCAGCAGAAAAAAGCCCGGCATTGCCGGGCTTTTTTTGCGACGCTGTGCGGTCGATCAAAAACTTGCGCGTACGCCCAGCATGTACTGGGATGTCAGGTCGCCGGCTTCGATTTCACCGACGATGCCCCAAGTCTCGCTGATGATGAACTGCGCGCCCAGCGTGCCGCTGAATTCGCCGTCGTAGTCGCTGCCGTCGACGTAATTGGCTTTCACCCAGCCTTCGATGCTGTTGCTGAGCGCGCCGCGCACGCCGACTGACGCACGGATGGCGTCGAGGTTGTCGCTGACGCTGCCGGCATCCAACTCGGTGTGCTGGAAGCCGAGTTCGGCGGTGAGGTCGGCGTTGTCGAATACGGTGTAGCGGTAGCCCAGACCGCCCTGCGCCTGATAGGCGTCGATATCGGTGGTGAAGTCGTCGTTGCGCGCCCAGCCGAGGCCGCCGTAAAGATAAAAGCTGTCGCTCAGCTCAAGCGAGCCGCGCAGGCCGATGCCGTCGAAGTCGATTGCGTCGCCGCCCGGAATATCGAAATCAACGCTGAGGCGCTGAACGCCGGCTTCGACGTAGGTGAAACTGCCCAGACTGTCGCGGGCCGATGCCGCGAACGGCGCGCAGACCAGCATCAATGCGGCCGCAAGTTGCTTCTTCATGTATCTCCCCAGTGCTCTGGATGCGGTGAATGTTGTCGTGTCCGCGTCGGGCGCGGCCCGGAGAGTTTACCCAAGCTTGCCCGGATTTGCTGGATGACTGAGGCACGGACACAAGAAAGCCCGACAGATGTCGGGCTTTCAGGTCGCGCCACGGAGGGGCGTGGATCGCGAGCGGCGTACTTCAGGGCGTACGCCAGTCCCGCACGGGTGACTGGGGTATCACTGGTTACCAAGTAACGCGAGGGCCGACGAACCACTGGGTGTCGCCGTCGGCGAATTTGACGTCGCCGCTCACGCCCCAGTTCTGGTTGAACTTCACCTGGGCGCCAACGCGGCCGTAGAAATCGCCGTCGAACTGCTCGAAATCTTCATAACCGGCCATCGCATACCCTTCGACTTTGGAGGCCAGCGCGCCGCGCACGCCCGCTTCAGCGCTGTAGCCGTCAACATCGAAGCCGCTCCCGGCGTCGAACTTCTCGTAAGCGATGCGCGTCACCAGATCGGCCTTCGGTGCGATTTCGTAGTTGTAGCCGACGCCCAGCTTCCACTGGTCGACATCGATATTGGTGTTGTCGATGTCCTGGGTGTTGTAGCCGCCGAAAACGTGGAAATTCGGATGCACCGCCGCCGAGCCGTCGATGCCGAAGCCGTCGGCATCGGCATTGCCGTCGCCGTTGGTGGCGACGTAGCCGCCCTGAACATAGTTGTACGAAACGCCTTCAGCCGCAGTGGCGGCGAACGGGAGGGCGGCGATCAGGCTCAGGGCAAGGAGAGAACGCTTCATGGACGATGACCTCTTGGTTGTTATTGGGCCGAAGCGGGCGGGGGAACGATCAAGGTTTCCGCGTCGGTGAGGCGCATTCTCAGGATTGCCGCATAACGAAACCTTAATAATGAACTGGCCGGTATGGGAACTTTCGGGAACGGTTCAGTTAGAGGGTCAATTCGTTGACGCAGTTCGGTGCATATCGCTCTGACAAAGCATGCTGTGGTGATCGAGGGTGATCGGAAAACTGGTGTCGTAACCGACTTGCCGTTTCTCGCTGCAGCCGGCCTATTCAGCAATCTCGAAGGGCGATGGCGTCGGAAACAAGGTCTCCAGTGTCTGCTGTATTTTCGCAAAAGCCGGATGGTCGTTCGGCGCATTGTCCAGCGTATCGTTGATGCAGAAGAAAGCCAGCTGCGGTGATGCGGCGACAAGGTCGTCGAGCCGGTGTTGAAGGTCTGCAGCATCGGAATGGATCAATCGAAGCGGCGCGCTTGCGATCAATGCTGCTCCAGTGGCGTGGAGCCAGCGTTGATGCATGTCGACCAGTACGGAAGGCGTATTTGATGCGCGGAACACTTCAGCGCGGGCGGACGCATACGCATCCGGGAACAGCTGCTCGAACTGTTTGATCGCCGATGTCGAGAATGCTCTTGGCGTATGCGCGAAGCCCGCATCGTAATGGGCGTAATCATCGACGACTTTGGAAAGAATGGATTTGCTGGTGGCCGCATGGATGCAGTGCCATTCGTAGGGATCTTCGCTGATCGATTGTCCATTGTTGTCATCGAAATACAGTTTGAAACGCCCATCGCCGGATAACAGATGGCGGATGGAAAACGTCTCGCCCAAAAACAAATCATCGTTGAGATAGATGAAATGCTCCGACAGTTTCGGGATCCGATGCAGCGACGATTCCAGGCATATCGAAGAAAAAGTCGGGCCGGTTTCCGTCCTTACCTCGCGATGCGACACCAGCTGCAGCTGAGGATGATCTGCCAGCCAAGAAGGCCGTTGGTCGTCGGTGACCAGATAGATCATGCCGATGCGGTCGAGATGGCGGGTGAGTGAGCGCAGGCTGTATTTGAGCTCACCGATGTCGCGAAATCGGCCATCGACATTCGAATATCCGAACTTGACGGTATCTGGGTGCAGCAGGGCATGACTCCGGCGCTGCGCCTGCCATGCCGGATCGTTGCCGTCCACCCACAGATAGACGACATCGGGTTTCCCCCAGTCTTCGACAGCAGGATCGGGGATGCACGCATCCAGTTGCGGACATGTCATGCGCTTGGCAACCAAAAAGAGTTGATATGAACGAATAAAAGCATAGTCGAAACAGCCGCTTCACATCGTCACTGGCTGCGATTATTCGGCTGTATCGCAGCCAAATCCATCAATGCTGCCTGAGCGCATGAAAGAACCGGGGCCAGATCTGTCCGGCCGTATCAATCGTCGAAGTCGTGCAGCGCGATCACGATCGCGTCCGGATCGCCCGCGTCGATCGCGCGTGCGACCGCGCTGTGTTCGGCGGCTTCGACCCAGCTGCGGATGTCGCGGCCGCTTTTGCCATCGGCGCGCGATGCGAGCTGTGTCGCGCCATCGGCCAGATCGAACGCGAGCGGTTTTTCGGCCAACATCACCGCCAGCAGTTGGCGTACGCCATCGCGGTCGGGCAGCGGGATTTCAATCTGCTTCGGCAGGCGCGACAGCAGCGCAGCATCGATCTGATCGCGGCGGTTGGTCGCGGCCAGCACAAACACCGGCTGGGTCTGCGCGGCGATGCCGTCCATTTCCTGCAGCAGCTGGCCGACGATTTCGGTGAGCATCGGGTCGGACTGCCCGCCGCGCGCTGCGGCAATGATGTCGATCTCATCGATGAACAGCAGCGACGGCGCTGATTCGCGCGCGCGCTCGAACAGTTCGCGCACTTTCTGTCCGCTTTGGCCGATGAAGCCCTGTTTGATGTCAGCGGTGGACGCGGCGATGAAGCGCAGCCCGGTCTCGTTGGCGAGGGTGCGCGCGATCTGGGTTTTGCCGGTGCCGGGCGGGCCGTACAGCAGCAGCCCGCGCGGCACGCCGATCCCGCGCTTGCGGAAGGTTTCGGCGTGCTGCAGCAGGCCTGCAGTGGTCTTCAGTTCTTTCATCGTCGCTTCGGACAGGATCAGCGTCTCCCAACGCGCTTTTGCATCGGTGGCGGTGGAGCCCTGTTTGCGCATCGCGATGGTGAACGCGGACAGCGCGTCGTCGTTGATCGGAGTTTTGGTGCCGTGCTCGCGCGCAGTGCGTTTTGCAAGCGTGCTCAGGTCGCGTCCCGACATCCCCAGGGTCAGCGCTTCGGTCTGCGCCGGCAGCGGCGGCGGGATGCCCAGCCGCGCGAATTCCTTGGCCAGAATCTCCAGCCGCTGTTGCCCGTTGGGCAGGCCGATTTCCAGCTGGTCCTCGAAGCGCGACATCATCGCCGCATCGATCATGTCGCGGCGATTGGTCGCGCCTACCACCCAGACGCTCGACTGGCGGTCGAAACCATCCCACTGCGCGAGGAACGCGGTGACGATCTCCTCGACGAAGCTGTCAGTGTTTGCGCCGCCGCGCCGACCGAACACGCCTTCGCATTCGTCGACGAAAATCACTGCGCGCGGCTCCGCGCGGGCCTTGTTCCACAGCTCTTTTACTTTCTCGCCGCTATGGCCGATGTAGCCGGATTTCAGATCGGTCAGCGACAGCGGGAAGAACGCGCAGCCCATGCTGTCGGCGAAGGTGCGCGCGATCAGGGTCTTGCCGGTGCCCGGAGGCCCGTACAGCAGCAGTCCGCGGGTGGCTGAAGCGCTGCCGCTGGCGAAATGGCTGGCCAGCGAGATCAGCTGGGCTTTGACTTTTACATCCAGCGCCACGCTTGCCCAGGCCTGGGCGGGATCGACCGCAGGTTTCTGCTGCCCTTGAGCGGATCCAGAGCGTAGCGCCCGGCTGCGCTCGATCCGGTTGGCGTGTTTGGCATTACGGTCACAGGCTTGGTCGAAAGCGAGCGCCAGCACGCGCACCGCCTGCGGCAGCGGCGGAAAGGCGTCGTGCTGCAGCAGATCGCGATCCCAGACAAGCGCCGGCAAACGTCCGACGGTGCGCAGCGGAATGATGCCGCGGCCGCGGCCATGCGCGTCGCTGATCGCGATCACAATGTCGCCCGGCGCGATGCCGCGTGCGCCGCGCCATCCTTCCCAGCTGAAACCAGTGGCGGTGTCGAAGGTGCGTGCGGTCATGTACACGAATGGAAAACTGAATTCGCCTTCGGTGTGTTCCAGCCGCATCAGCCGGAAGCGGTAGCGCATCAGCGCCAGCCGCGGCACGATCAGACGTTCGATGACGATCAGCGCGACGATCGCGCTGGCGGCCGTCCATGCCGAGATCTGCAGGCCCGGTGGCAGCGACGGTAAAAAAGGCAGCCAGGCCCTGAGCTGGGGCAGGTACGCGGTGCCGAGGGCTGCAGCCATCAACAGTGCGCAGATCAGCATCAGCCACACCGAAGGCATCCTCATCAACACCTGCCTGCCGTGGTCGCGGGCATACCTGGGGCGCGCCAGCAGACGGCGCATGCCGTGCGTTGCGTAGTGCCAGCGCAGCGTCCGGTCGATGCTTTTGGCGAAGGCCTGCAGCTCGGCTTCCACGCTCTGCAGATCGTCGCCGGACCGGCCTGCGCCGCTTTGCGGTGGATTCACGTCCCTGCCTCGTCGTATCGCAATCTCAAGAAGGCCGATGATAGCCCGCGTCTGCGCATCGACGGCATCGGCTGAACGTATGGCCCCGGTGGTTTGGCGTTTTTGGAGTATGGCGGCCGGTCTGTGGTTCAATCCGGGTATCACGGCCCAGGGCACGTGGTAATGGGCTTCCCGCGATATGGGCGTTCCGCCGTCGCGTCTGCTTTCGAGCGCTCTCCTGCGTCGTGCACCCGCGCGGCAGCCTGCACATGCCCACTGAACAGTAAGGGATTCGATGATGGCGATGCTGAGTTTCAACGGCCGCGTGGAGATCGCGATCGAGCGCCTGCGCTTGAAATTTCCGGATGCCCGTCTGCTGGAAGCCGTAGGCAAAGCGTCGGCTGGGCTGATCGAGCACCCCTCTGCGATCGACCACCTGCATGTGGTGTTCAGGCGTGGCGATACGATGTTGCTGGTCGAAGAAACCGGCTACGGCGAATTCGGCAGCGCGGTCGAACTGGATGTCGAAGCACCCACCGCCAGTGCGCCGGTGACATGGCCCATTGAGATGGATTTGCCGGATGCCGACCGGCTCAAAGAACAGTTCGGCTACGGCGACCCGTACGCCAGCGTCGCACTGCGCGTGCCGCAGGGCGTGACCTGGGCGAACGCGTCGTTCGTGTTCGGCGGCAACCCGCAGTGCCCCGATGTGATCGTGGACACCGTCACTGGAAAGGTGCGTGCGGGTGTCTGAGGTGATTTTTGCTGCGCATTCAGCGCAGCGTTGCTTGGTGAAGTGGCCAAGTGCAAAACACCTGTCATCCCGAACGAGCGCGCAGCGGTAGGAGGGACCTGCTGGTCGTTTGAGAAGCGAAAAAACAGGTCCCTCACCCCGATAACGCCGGGGATTCGGGATGACAGATGAACGTGGTCGCGGTCCATGCGTGGGCGAACAGCAGCGTTTCGCCCGCCCGGCTCACAAAATCGACAGCGTCTTGTCCTTGCGCTCAGCCAGCCGTTTTTCGAGGTAGTGGATGTTCTTGCCGCCGGCCTGGAAACCGACGTCGGCCATGATCCGCTGCTGTAGCGCGATATTGGTTTTGATGCCGTCGACGATCATCTCGCCCAGCGCGACGCGCATGCGTGCGATCGCGGTGGCGCGGTCGGGGCCATGCACGATCAACTTGCCGATCATCGAGTCGTAGTTCGACGGCACCCGATAGCCTTCGTAGATATGCGAATCCACGCGCACCCCGGGGCCGCCGGGCGCATGGAAATGTTTGATCAGGCCGGGCGAGGGCATGAACGTGTCCGGGTCTTCGGCGTTGATGCGGCACTCGATGGCGTGGCCGTTGAGCACGATGTCGCTCTGTTTGATCGACAGCATGCGGCCTGAAGCCACCAACAGCTGCTCTTTGACCAGATCGATCCCGGTGATGAGCTCGGTCACCGGATGCTCTACCTGAATGCGGGTGTTCATCTCGATGAAGTAGAAGCGGCCGTCTTCGTACAGGAATTCGAAGGTACCGGCGCCGCGGTAGCCGATGCGCACGCAGGCATCGGTGCAGACCTGGCCGATTTCGGCGCGCTGCTCGGGCGTGATGCCCGGTGCCGGCGCTTCTTCGACCACTTTCTGATGGCGCCGCTGCATCGAACAATCGCGCTCGCCCAGATGGATCGCGTTGCCCTGACCGTCGGCCAAGACCTGGATCTCGACGTGGCGCGGATTCTCCAGAAACTTTTCCATGTAGACCTGTTCGTTGCCGAACGCGGCCTTCGCCTCGGTTTGCGTGGTCTGCACCGCGCTGTGCAGGGTCGCTTCGGTGTGGACCACGCGCATGCCGCGCCCGCCGCCGCCGCCCGCGGCCTTGATGATGACCGGGTAGCCGATCTCTCTGGCGATGCGGATGTTTTCTTTCTCATCGTCGCCCAGCGGACCGCCGCTGCCGGGTACGCAGGGCACGCCCGCGGCTTTCATCGCGCGGATCGCTTCGACCTTGTCGCCCATCATGCGGATGGTTTCGGCGCGTGGGCCGATGAAGATGAAGCCCGAGGATTCGACGCGCTCGGCGAAGTCGGCATTTTCGCTGAGAAAACCGTAGCCCGGATGGATCGCCTGCGCGTCGGTAACTTCGGCTGCGGCGATGATCGCCGGCATGTTGAGGTAGCTGTCTTTGGATGCGGCCGGGCCGATGCACACCGACTCGTCGGCCATCGCCACGTGTTTGAGATTGCGATCGACGGTGGAATGCACCGCGACCGTCTTGATGCCCAGCGCGTGACACGCGCGCAGGATGCGCAGCGCGATCTCGCCGCGGTTGGCGATGACGACTTTATCCAGCATGGGTTTATCCGGCACGGGTGCGTCCTCAGCCGATCACGAACAGCGGCTGGTCGAATTCGACCGGCTGTCCTGTGTCGACCAGAATCGCCAGTACCGTGCCGGAGATATCGGCTTCGATCGGGTTGAACATTTTCATAGCTTCGATGACGCCGAGCGTTTCGCCCTGTTTGACGGCCTGACCGATTTTCACGAAGACCGGTTTATCCGGCGCCGGTGAGGCGTAGTACGTCCCGACCATCGGTGAGCGCACTACGTGACCGTCTGGCAGTTCGTTGCCGCTGCGGCCGCCGGTCGCAGCCTCCACCGGCGAGTGCATCGGCATCGCCGCGGGCTGCGCGGTGCGCGGTGCGTGCTCCAGATGCAGCGGCGCGGGCACGCTCATGGCCACGCCGCCTCTGGGCATGCGTGCGAGGCGGACGGATTCTTCGCCTTCCTTGATCTCGATTTCGGTGAGGTTCGACTCTTCGAGCAGGTCGATCAGTTTCTTGATTTTGCGCAGATCCATGAGGAATGTTCTCGCTCGCTGCCCTGACGCTTCAGCGCGGGCATCGGTGTCAGGGAGGGGTCAGGGGGACGGTTCAGGGGGATGGTGATGACGTGTCGAGGCGGCGAATCGCGGCGGCCAGTGCCAAGCCGTAGCCCAGTGGGCCGAAGCCGGCAACAATGCCGACCGCGAGGTCGGTGAAGTAACTGGTATGGCGGAAGGGTTCGCGCGCGTGCGGATTGGACAGATGCACTTCGATGAACGGAATGGCGACCGCGGCCAGGGCATCGCGGATCGCGACCGAGGTATGGGTGAAGGCGGCCGGATTGATCAGGATGAAGTCGACGCTGCCGCGCGCGGCCTGAACGCGCTCAACCAGCGCGTGTTCGGCGTTCGACTGGAAGCTTTCAAGCGCGTGTCCGGCGGCGGCGGCACGTTCAGCCAGATCCGCATCGATCACCGCCAGCGACGTATGCCCGTAGATACCGGGTTCGCGGGTGCCGAGCAGATTCAGATTCGGGCCGTGCAGTACGAGCAGACGCGCCATGAAGTCGATCCGTCGAGTGGGCGGCCAGTCTGCTGTAAACGCGGAGTAGTGTCCAGATCGGCGACGTTCGCGCCTTTTCAAGCGTTTGCTTGAAATCTGGCTGCATTGGCAGTGGGACACAGGCGCTGCGGCTGGGCCTGAAAAAGTTACGGCCCCGGCATTGCTGCCTGGGGCCGTCGCCCTGCACGGGTTGTACGGTGTGTCGACGGCCCGGCGCGATGCCGGCGGCGACGTGCGGTGCGGGCGCTACAGCGTCCGTGCCGCGGGATGAGGTGAGAAGGTGCGTCCGGTCAGCGGTCCCGAGAGCCCAGGCACAGCGTGGCGATGGTGGTCGCGCAGTGCCGGGTGAGGCTTGCGAGCAGGCCGGGGTTGGTTTCGTGGCCGGTCGCGGTCAGCATCACCATCTGTTGGCCCGGCCGCGGCACGCGCTGAATCACCGCGATACCGCCGTCGGTCTGCACGATCATGTCGATGAAACCGTGCTGACCGAGGTCGCGGGTCAGGGTTTCAGCCATGTTCGACAGCGAGCTGGCCACTGCGGCCAGCCGCGGCGCATCCAGCATCGGTGCGGCCGCATGGGCCAGGTGGTGGCCTTCCAGGTTCGAAAGGACGCAGGCCTGTCCATCGGGAATACCGGCCAGCATGCCGTGCATGGTGCGGACCACGTCGTTGTATCGGCTGTACTCGAAGTACTTTCCGAACAGCCGGCTTTGCACGGGGAATGGCACGGTATTGGCGGACATGGGAACAGACCTGGGTGGCGGGGCGGACGTGGTGCCACGTCCGGGGCCTTGAGCGCGCCGCGGTATGCGACGCTTGCAGTGCAAAGCACAAGCATTCTTCGTGCCAAGTGCGCGGTGGATGCCCGGTTGGTTTGGCTGTGAAGGTCTGGAATTGCGAATGCTTCGCAAAAACATGGCTCAAGCCGGGCACAGGCGGGGCTTGGGCGTGCGGCCGGGATAAGGCAGCTGTCACGGTATGCCCACCACGACCTGTCGCTCCGGGTCAAGCGGGTGCCGCAGTGTGTCGTTTCTGTTCGTTGCGCAGAATGCCCCGGATTTGCCGAGGTTGGCGGCGTATTCGCTGCCAGCCCGTTCGGCGTTCAGCGCGCTGCGTCGGCGGCGAACGTGTCCAGTTCGCCCGCTGCGAAGGGGCCGATCCGCTGTTTCAGCAGCCGGCCGTCGGCGTCGATCAGCACCGAGTAGGGCAGCACGCCCTTGAGGTTGCCAAGGCGCACGCCGGCGTCGGCCGGGCCCGGTGCGTCGAGCAGGATCGGGTACTGCACCGGTACCCGGGTCAGGAAGTCGCGCACGGCATCGGGCGTATCCAGCGCAATCCCGACGACCTGGACACCGCGCGGCCCCTGCTGCGTGCTGAAGCGCTGCAGTTCCGGCATTTCCTCGATACAGGGCGCGCACCAGCTGGCCCACAGGTTGATCAGCAGCGGCCGTCCCGCCCACGCCTCGTGCATGGCGACCGTGCGGCCCTGCAGATCCTGCAGGCGCAGCGGCGGGATCGGTACGCCGGGTTTGGCGACCACCACGCCCGTGGGCGGCGGTGGCGCCTGTGCGTCCATCGTGCCCTGCAGCACGCGCTGCCCCAGCGCGCTGCGCCACAGCGGGCCCGGGCCGGACACCAGCAGGCCGGCGATGGCGCCCAGTGATGCGGCAAGCACGGCAACGATCAGCACGATGCGGGTGTTCATGGCGAGGTGTCGAATGGCGTTTCGGGTCGGCGGCAATGTTGGGGGTCAGCCGATCGGTTCGAGATCGGTCGGGAATCGCGTGGCTATCTCCGATGCGGCATCGTATTCGGAGGCTGCGAAATCCTCATGCACATTCCGACGGAACCACGCACGGTTGAGGTGCGCATACACGTGGGCCAGCTCGATTTGAAATTCGATTTCATCGAAATCGGAGCGCTCCTGCATGTGCTTGATCAGATTGCCCAGATGCTCGTGCGCGTCGTCCAGTTCGTACATCAGCAACGCCCAGCCGACCGGGCTGTGTTCGCGATCGATCATGGCTGCGCCGCCTGTGCCAGCGCCTCGCGCACGAGGGTGGGCGTGAGTATCGTCGGCAGCACCCTGCCTGCGCCGCTGCCGCGCGGATAGACCACGTACAGCGGCACGCCGACGGCGTTGTAACGCTGCAGATAGTCGGTAATCGCCGGGTCGATATCGGTCCAGTCGCCAACCAAGTACACCGCGTTGGCGGCGTCCAGCGCCTCGCGGAAACCGTCACGCGCGAACACCGCCTTCTCATTGACTTTGCAGCTCACGCACCAGTCTGCGGTCATGTTCACCAGCACCACCCGATTGGCCGTGCGCAGCTCGGCGAGGCGCTGTTGCGAGAACGGTTCCGCCAGCGCATCGGCGGGCTTCGCTGCGGTTTGCGCGGTATTGATCGACGGCAGTGTCGCAATGGACCAGACCGGCCACAGCGCCGCCAGCATCGCGATGACGGCCGCGTACCGGGCCCATAGCGCGCTGCGCATCTGCGCATGCGTCCATGCCCATGCCGCGAACGCCATCAGCACCGCCGACACCGCCCACAGCGCCACGGCATCGGCACCGCGCTGCTTGGCCAGCACCCACACCAGCCAGACCGCAGTGAAATACAGCGGAAACGCGAGCAGCTGTTTGAAGGTCTCCATCCACGCGCCCGGTTTGGGCAGCATGCGCGCCAGTGCCGGGATATAGGCGATCAGCAGAAACGGCGCCGCCAACCCAAGCCCCAGTCCGAAAAACACCAGCAGCGCCGATGCGGTGGAGGCGCTGAAGGCCCACGCCAGCGCCTGGAACATCATCGGCGCGGTGCAGGGCGCAGCCACCACCACGGCCAGCACGCCGGTGAAGAAATCCCCGGATGCGCCGCTGCGGTTGGCGAGCGTCTGGCCCATGCCCACCCAGCGCCCGCTCAGCGTCCACACGCCCGACAGGCTCAGACCGAACAGGAAAATGATCAGCCCCAGCACCGCGACCACGCCCGGCTGCTGCATCTGGAAGCCCCAGCCCAACGCCTTGCCTGCGTCGCGCAGCGCCAGGACGATGGCGCCCAACGCCACGAAACTCACCAGCACGCCGGCGGTGTACCACAGCGCATGCGCACGGGCGCGCTCGCGGGTGTCGTTGCTTTCGATCAGGCCAAGCACCTTGATCGACAGCACCGGCAGCACGCAGGGCATCAGATTCAGGATCAGGCCGCCGAGCAACGCCGCGACGAAGGCGAGCAGCAGATTGCTCTTCAAGCCGAACACGCGCAGGTCTGGGGTAGCGGTTTCGACGATTGCGGGCGTGGCGGTGTCCGGATCGATGACGGGCGCTGCCTCCGTCGTCGCGGCTGCACTGATGTCCGTTGCATTGCCAGCGGAGACGGCAGGGGTGACTTCGGTGCTGTCCGGCGCCGCGGCCGTAGCGCTGTCGACAATAGGTGCCACGGCCACTTCGCCGCGCGGCACTGCGATCCGTACCGTGCGGGTCATCGGCGGATAACAGATGCCGTCGTTCTGGCAGCCCTGGAAGGTCGCGCGCAGCGTCACCGTCTGCGCATCCGCGCGGCTGCGCTGCAGCGGCAGCGGCACTTCGACCTGATCGAAATAGACGATCACATCGCCGAAGTGCTCGTCGCGGTGGGTGACGCCCTTCGGCCACTGCGGCTTGCCCGCCACGATGCCGTCGGCGTCGAGCTTGAAGGTATTGCGGTCGCGATACAGGTAATAGCCCGGCGCCGGCGTGAAGCGCAGCAGCAGGCGATTGCCGTCGGTAGCGATGGCGTCGAAGCCGAAAGCCTGTTCTTCCGGCAGCGGTGCGCCTTTGCCGGCATTGCCGAACACGCCGCCCAGCGGATTGGTGCTGGGGGCGGAGCGCGGCGCGAGCGGATTGAAGCTTCCGTTGTCCGCTGCAGCGGCGCCGGGCAGACGCACCGACAGCGTGCGTGTCTGCGGCGGATAGCAGATGCCCAGATCGGCGCAGCCCTGATATTTGATCTTCACCGACAACGTGCCGCCCGCACCGGCGATGCCCGGCAGCGTGGCGATCAATTCATCGCGATAGGTTTCGGTCTTGCCGAAGAATTCGTCATCGTGCGGCTCGCCTTTCGGCAGCCGCAGCGCACCGCTGCGTGCCGATGGGGTTGCGACCTGCACGCTGGTGCGGTGGCGATACAGGTAATAGCCGTCGGCGATCTTCCAGCGGATGCGCACCGCGTCCGGCGCGGTCGCCTCCACGCTGAGCGCAAAGGCCTGATCCACCGGCAGCAGATCGGATTCGTCGATCGCCAGTGCGGGCAGTGCGGCGAACAACACAAGGAACGCCAAGCTGCGGATGAGGCGTTGGGTGAGTGATGGCATCAGATCAGTCCGGGGCGCGAGTGGCTGCGGGAGTTGCCGCAGCGGGCCAGTGTAGGGACACGGTGAAAGCTACGACAGCCTCCGCAACGATCCGTTCCCGCTGCTTGCAACGCCTTGCCGGGCGCAGAATGGCCGGGAGAGTCCGGCCCGCATGACGCATCCCTCAACGAGAAGGCTTGGACCGGGTGCGGCCGATACGCTTCGCGGTGAGTTCTTCGACGATTTCAACCAGTGCGATGCGGGTGCGCGGCGAGGCGTCGCGGAATGCCTGTACCAGCCGCAGCTCGAGCATGTCCTCGACCAGGATCGCGTCGGCCGCCGAGACCGAGTCCAGCATCGCATCCTCGGACAGCTGCATCTTGCCGCGCCCAGTGGCCAACCACTCGAAAGTGACCCCCGCAACCACCGCCAGAGACCGCAGATGATCGACGCTGGGATTCTTGCCTTGAGGCGACTCCCAGTGGCTGACTGCACTGCGTTGTACGCCAATAGCTTCGGCCAATTTTGCCTGCGACATGCTGGCGTGTCTTCGTGCCAGTCGGATCCGATCCTGAGAGTTCATTTTTCTGTGATTCAGTTCACTGAATGGGCTGGGTTGAGTCAGATGGAAACATGTTCGTCAAAGAAATGACATTTGCCACCAATGCTCACGTTGCTACCAATGTTAGCCCAACACTGTGCGCTTTTGGTAGCATGCCACCATTGTTAGCATGCGAATCAGTCAGATAGCGCATTTTCCTGAAGTCCGCTCACCGGGATTGGCCGCTTTTTGCATACCCCCCACCTTCACAGCAGAAATCACATCGGTATTCTCCTTCCAGCCGGTACGGACGCTGGCTGCAATACGGAGGTTGCAAGGGGGGGAACGCACCTGCACGGGTGACGTCAGGATGATCTTCTCCGGAAGCGCGCACTATATGTGCGCGCTTTTTTTTGCGTCCGAGAAAGCAGGAGCGCTGGTAGAGCGGAATCGGCGGACTCGGCAGAGCGGGCTGAAGCCCGCTTTACCGACGGCAGTCCATCAAGCCACCCGCAGGGCAGCCTGCACCATCAGCGCCGCCACACAGCCAATGCCTACCATCCACGCCAGTGAACGCAATGCGTGCGTGTTGGAGAGATAGAACACGCCGTGAAGCACGCGGCACACGATAAACACCACCGCGAGTGTGGTGATCCTGCCCGGATCGACGCCGGCGGCCTGCGCCATCAGCACTGATGCGGCGAAAGGCGCGAACGCCTCGAAAGCATTGAGGTGCGCCGCGTTGCCGCGCTGGACCCGGGGATGCGTCTGCTTGGCTAGCCAGCCGCGCGGGTCTCGGTTGTTGTAACCCTTGGCGGCGGATTTACCGATGCCGATCCAGAGATAGGGCAGCAGGGCTGCGATGAAAATGCACCAGTAGGCGATGGTCATGAAAGGGCTCGATTGATCGGAGCCTGCAGGTTAGCGGATGCAGAGCCCCTCACCCTCGCTCGCTGCGCTCGCTCTTCCCTCTCCCGCATGCGGGAGAGGGTGCCCGACAGGGTGGGTGAGGGCGCTCTTAAAGCGCGTAACCGAATTGCTGGCTGAACTGTTCCGCGAACTCCGCGTAATCGAAGCGCTGGTTCTGAGTGCCGGGGTGCTCGACCTTCAGCGCGCCCATCAGATTGCCGATGCGGCCGATGGTTGGCCAGTCATAGCCTTTCTCGATGCCGAAGATCAGGCCGGCACGGAAGGCGTCGCCGCAGCCGGTGGGATCAGTGACTCTGCGTTCGTGGGCGGGCGGGATGTCATGGACCTTGCCGTCGGCAAAGATCCGCGCGCCGCGCGGGCCCTGGGTGGCGATATAGGCCTTGACCTTGCCGGCAATGGTGTCTTCGTTCCAGCCGGTGCGCTCCTGCAGCAGGCTGGACTCGTAGTCGTTGACGGTGACGTAGTCGGCCTGTTCGATGAAGGCGCGCAGTTCCTCGCCGTTGAACAGCGGCATCGCCTGGCCTGGATCGAAAATGAAGGGGATGCCGCTTTCGGCGAATTGTTTCGCGTTCTGCAGCATCCCGTCGCGGCCGTCCGGGCTGACGATACCGAAGGTGACATCCGGCACGTCGCGCACGTGGTTCTCGTACGACCGCATCATCGCGCCGGGATGGAACGCGGTGATCTGGTTGTTGTCCAGATCGGTGGTGATGAAGGCCTGGGGCGTGAACAGCTCCGGAATTTCCTTCACGCGGTCCAGCGGAATGCCCATCTCGACGAACCAGTCGCGGTAAGGACCGAAATCCTGACCGACGGTGGCCATCGGGATCGGATCGCCGCCCAGCAGCTTCAGGTTGTAGGCGATGTTGCCGGCGCAGCCGCCGAACTCGCGGCGCATCCGCGGCACCAGGAACGAGACGTTCAGGATGTGAACCTTGTCCGGCAGGATGTGATTCTTGAACTGGTCCGGGAACACCATGATGGTGTCGTAGGCCAGGGACCCGCAGATCAGGGCAGCCATCGTGTCGTGTCTTCGCTTGGAGTGAGTGGGGCCGGTCCTTGAAAACCGGCCGTATAGGGTAGCGGTTGGCCCGCAGCGCGACCAGCGTCACCCGACGAGCCGGGAACCGGCCTGAGCATCGGCGAAACGTGTGAATCGAGCTCTTCCACTGCGCGTGAATCCCGCCGTGGAACCTGTTTTTTGTTACCCTTACGGGCTGCTGAAACTACGCGCGGATTCAAGGACAGGCGCTGCGATGTTCCGACAGTTTTCGACGGCTCCGCGCCCCGCAGCCATCCGGCACCTTTTCCGTACGCTCCCCCACCGGCACGCTATCCCGATGTTCAAAAAGTTTCGCGGCATGTTCTCCAACGACCTGTCCATTGATCTGGGCACGGCCAACACTCTCATTTTTGTGCGCGGCCAAGGCATCGTGCTGAATGAGCCCTCGGTGGTCGCGGTGCGTCATGATCGCGTCGGCGGCGGCAACCGCTCGGTTGCGGCGGTCGGCAGCGAGGCCAAGCAGATGCTCGGCCGCACCCCCGGCCACATCACCACGGTGCGTCCGATGAAGGACGGCGTGATCGCCGACTTCACCTACACCGAGGAAATGCTCAAGCACTTCATCCGCAAGGTCCACAAATCGCGCTTCCTCAAGCCCAGCCCACGGGTGCTGATCTGCGTGCCCTGCGGTTCGACCAATGTCGAAAAGCGTGCGATCAAGGAATCGGCGGAAGAAGCCGGTGCGCGCGAAGTGTTCCTGATCGAAGAGCCGATGGCCGCCGCGATTGGCGCCGGCCTGCCCGTCGCGGAGGCCCGCGGATCGATGGTCATCGATGTCGGCGGCGGCACCACCGAGATCGCGGTCATCGCGCTAAACGGCATCGTTTACGCACAGTCGGTACGTATCGGCGGCGACCGCTTCGACGAGGCGATCATCAACTATGTGCGTCGTGCCCACGGCACCTTGATCGGCGAAGCCACCGCCGAGCGCATCAAGCTGACGATCGGCTGTGCCTATCCGCAGGCGACCGTGCTGGAAATGGAAGTCTCCGGCCGCAACCTGGCCGAAGGCGTGCCGCGCATGATCAAGCTCAACTCCAACGAAGTCCTGGACGCGCTGCGCGAGCCGCTGGGCGGCATCGTCAGCGCGGTCAAGCTGGCGCTGGAGCAAACCCCGCCGGAACTGTGCGCCGACGTCGCCGAACGCGGCATTGTGTTGACCGGCGGCGGCGCCCTGATGCGCGACATCGACAAACTCATCAGCGAGGAAACCGGCCTGTATGTGCAGATTGCGGACGACCCGCTGACGTGTGTCGCCCGCGGCGGCGGCCGTGCGCTGGAGTTGGTCGATATGCACGGCAATGAGTTTTTTTCTGCTGAATAATCGATGTGCTCAACACGGATCGATGTGTTGAACCAAGGTGTGTCCGGACATGACCACAGTGTGCAGGTCCGGAAGTTGAAGGCAAAACCCCCCGGGTTTTGCCGCGTTCCGCAAGCGGTCGTTGACCGCTTGAGCCGGTTCTTAGCTGGACTGGACCCTCGCTCCTCCTGATGTCTTTCGCGAACTCCAGACCGATTCTCTGACGTGCCTTCCTACGCCGGCCCATCCGCACACCGCTCCGACGAGATCGCCGGCACGCTGCGGCTGCTGGTCGCCCTGGCATTGGCGATCACGCTGATGGTGCTGGACCATCGCGGAGGCTGGCTGACCACGATCCGCGGCCAGATTGAAGTGGTGGTGCAGCCGCTGTGGCGGCTGGCGGGCCTGCCGGCGAAGCTCGGCGACACGGTGCGCGACGACGCCTCCACCCGCGCCCGTTTGGCCAAAGACAACGCAACCCTGCGCAATGCGCTGCTGATCAGCGGCGCGCGGATCGCCCGGCTGCAGACCGCGGCTGCGGAGAACGCGCGGCTGCGCGGCCTGCTCGGCGCCGCGGAGCAGGGTGGACTGGATGTGCAGCTGGCGCCGATCCTCGATATCGCGCTGGATCCCAGCCGCCAGCGCGTCATCCTCGACATCGGTGCGGATCAGGGCGTGACCTTGGGACAGGCGGCGATCGATGCCGACGGGCTGATCGGACAGGTGATCGAAGTGCGTCCGTCCACCGCAACCGTGCTGCTGCTGACCGATCCCGACCATGCGGTGCCGGTGGCGGTATCGCGCAACGGGATCCGGCTGGTCGCCTACGGCCGCGGCGACCGTCTGGAGCTGGCCAACGTCCCCACCTCCAGCGATGTGAAAGTCGGCGACCGCATCGTCACCTCCGGCCTCGGCGGGCGCTTTCCGCCCGGGTTTCCGGTCGGTACGATCACCGCGCTGCGTCGCGATGAAAGCCGCGCATTCCTGGTCGGCGACCTGAAGCCGGCCGCACAGCTCGACCGTGGCCGCGATGTGCTGCTGCTGCGCCCCATTCGCGCGCTGCCCGTGCCAGCGTCAGCCGCCGGCGCCTCGGTTCCCGGCGCAACGCCAATGCCAACACCAACTCCAGCCGCAGCCGCAGCCGCTGGCAACAAGGCGCCCGCAGCCACGCCGGCCGCGGCGGCGGAGCCGTCCCGATGAGCCGCGCCCGGCGTCCCTGGCTGTTTCCGGCGAGCCTGTTCGTCGCGCTGCTGCTGGGTTTGCTGCCGCTACCGGCGATGCTGCAGCCGCTGCGCCCGTATTGGCTTGCGCTGGTCCTGGCGTACTGGCTGCTGGAAGATCACGAACGGGTCGGTCTGGGGCTGGCCTTCAGCATCGGGCTGCTTGCCGATATTGCCTTTGGCAGCCTGCTCGGGGAGCAAGCGCTGCGGCTGACGGTGATGACCTTTATCCTGCAGCGGTTCCGGCCGCAGCTGCGGTTTTTCCCGATGGCGCAGCAGGCGCTGGCGATCGGCGGACTGCTGCTCAACGATCTGATCATCCTCACCGCGGTGCACGTTGTGTTCGTCCAGCCGATCCGCGGTTGGGCGCATGCGTGGGCGCCGCTGATCGGCGCGGCGCTGTGGCCGCCGCTGTTCGTGCTGCTGGATGGCCTGCGCGTGGGCCGGAAAAAATAGGCAGGACACGATGCGCCGCCGGTATATCAAGAATTCCGCACAGGAAGCCGAACAGTTCCGCGTCCGCGCGGCGATCGGTTTCCTGTCGGTGGCTTTGGCGCTGGCCGGACTGGCGCTGTGGTACTTCAAGCTGCAGGTACTGGAGCACACCGATTACGCCAAGCGCTCCGAGGCCAACCGGGTCAAACAGCGGCCGGAAGTGCCCGCGCGCGGATTGATCTACGACCGCAAGGGCCGGGTCATCGCCGACAACGTGCCCGCATATCGCCTCGACGTGGTGCCTGGCGAAGCCGGAGACATGGACGCGCTGGTCGCGTCGCTGTCGAAGATCATCGCGCTCACGCCCGAGGACATCGCGCGCTTCCACGACACCCGGCGGGTCACCCGCAGTTTTCTGGCGGTGACGCTGCGGCTGCGCATCACCGATGAAGAGGCCGCGCGTTTCGCGGTCGACCGCTGGCGTTATCCCGGCGTCGAGCTGGTGCCGTATCTCACCCGTCGCTATCCCTATGCCGATCTGTTCGGACATGTGATCGGCTATGTCGGCCGCGTCGACAAGCAGGATCTCGAAAAACTCGGTCAGGGCACCGCCGCGTTCAGTCATACCGGCAAATCGGGGATCGAACGCTTTTACGACGCGCAACTGCGCGGCGAGATCGGCTACGAACAGATCGAAACCAATGTCGAAGGCCGGATCATCGGCAGCCTCGGCCGCATTCCCGCCAAGCCCGGCGTTGATCTGCGTCTGAGCATCGATGCCGACCTGCAGCGCGCCGCGACCATCGCGTTCGGCGAGCTTACCGGGTCGGCGGTGGCCATCGATCCGCACAGCGGCGAAGTGTTGGCCATGACCAGTCTGCCGACCTACGACCCCAATCTGTTCGTCAACGGTATTTCGCACACCGACTACCGCAGATTCATGGACGATCCGGCGCGACCGCTGTTCAATCGCAACGTGCTGGGCGGCGTTGCGCCCGGCTCCACGCTCAAGCCGCTGATTACGCTGGCCGGCCTGGACAGCGGGCTGCGTACGCCCGAGGACAAAGTGCTGTCGACCGGAGAGTTCCGCATCGGCGGACAAAAGCGCGGTTATCGCGATTCGCACAGCGGCGGCCACGGCTGGACCGATGCGCGCAAAGCGATCGGCGATTCGGTCAATACGTATTACTACCGGCTGTCGCTGGATATGGGTATCGGCAAATTCGACGAATACCTGTCGCTGTACGGCTTCGGCGCGCCGACCGGCATCGATCTTGCCGGTGAAACCGAAGGCATCCTGCCGTCGCCGGCCTGGAAGGAAAAAAACGCCAGGAAACAGGGCCCGTGGTATGCCGGCGACACGGTGATTTCCAGCATCGGCCAGGGCTTCTGGAAAGCCACGCCGCTGCAGTTGGCCCAGAGCACCGCCGCACTCGCGAACAACGGTTTGTTGAGGCGCCCGCATCTGGTCAGTGCGCGTCGCGACGATTTCGATCAACCGTGGGCGATGGTGGTACAGCCGGCACCGCGTGCGATCAGTCCCAGCGCAGCGAATCTGCAGGTGGTGCGCGACGGCATGATCCGCACGGTGCACGGCCCCGGTGGCACTGCGCGCGTCATCAGCGTTGGCCTGCCGTATCGGATCGCCGGCAAGACCGGCACCGCGCAGGTGGTCAGCCGTCGCGGCAACGTCAGCATCAACCCGCGCAATCTGCCGATGCACCTGCGCCACCGCGCGCTGTTCATCGGCTATGCGCCGGCTGAAAATCCGACCATCGCGCTTGCGGTGGTCGTGGAGGGCGGCGGTTATGGCGCCAGCACCGCCGCGCCGATCGCGCGCAAGATTTTCGACGCCTGGCTGCTGGGCAAAATGCCGGAGCCGGATCCCGCAGCGCTGGCCGCCGAACTTGCTCTGAATCCATTCGCGAACGTCGTGGCCGGCGCGACCACGACATCGCCCGCAGCCCCGACAGGCGCAGCGCAGCCCGCATTTCAGCCCGTCGCGACGGAGCCCGCACCATGACGACGTTCGTCCGCTGGCTGCTGGATCTGTTCCTGCGCTTCACCCGCACGCTCGACTGGCCGCTGCTGCTGGCGCTGCTGGCGCTGATGGGCGTTGGCCTCGCGGTGCTGTACAGCGCTGGCAACGAAAGCCCGCGACTGGTGATGGCGCAGGGCGCGCGCTACGGCGTGGGTTTGGGCGCGATGTGGCTGCTGTCGCGGGTGCCCACGGCGCAGCTGCGCAGCGTGACGCCGCTTGCGTTCGCGGGCTCGCTGCTGCCGCTGGTGGCGGTGCTGTTCGTCGGCGAGGGCAAACACGGCAATCACTGGATCAATCTCGGTGTCTTTTATTTTCAGCCGGCCGAACTGCTGAAACTCAGCCTGCCGATGATGGTCGCGTGGTTTCTGCATCGCGAACGCCTGCCGCCGCGCGTGCTCACCGTGCTGACCGCCGGCGCCATCATCGCCGGGCCCACGCTGCTGATTCTGCTGCAGCCGGATTTCGGCACCGCCATGCTGGTCGCCGCCAGCGGCGCGTTTGCGCTGTTCCTCGCCGGCCTTCCGTGGCGCTGGTTCGCTGCCGCAGGCGCCAGCGTCGCCGCCGCCGCGCCGGTTGCATGGTTCTGGCTGCTGCGGCCGTATCAGCAGGACCGCATCCGCACGTTTCTCAATCCGGAATCCGACCCGCTCGGCACCGGCTGGAACATCATCCAGTCGAAAATCGCGATTGGCTCCGGCAGTTGGACCGGCCAGGGCTGGGGCCAGGGCTCGCAGTCGCATCTGGACTATCTGCCCGAACACACCACCGACTTCATCTTCGCGGTGTTGTCCGAAGAATTCGGCTGGGCCGGTGTCGCGACCGTGCTTGCGCTGTACACGTTTGTCGTCGGCCGCTGTCTGTGGATCGCCAGCGAGGCCCGCGACACCTATTCGCGTCTGCTTGCTGGTGCGCTTGGTCTCGCGTTCTCGGTCTACGTGATCGTCAACGCCAGCATGATCTCCGGTCTGCTGCCGGTGGTCGGCGTACCGATGCCGCTGCTGAGCTACGGCGGCACTGCGGCAGTGTCGCTGCTCGCGGGGCTTGGCGTGGTGATGGCGATGAAAGAGCGGCGCTGAAAGCGCATTGCTGCGCCGAGGTAGTATCGCCAAGCTGCCAATCATTTTTGGCTGAAAATATGCCGCGCTTCTGCCTGCGCTTGGCCGCATGAACACTGAGTCGCGTTTTGCAGCGAGCCATGCCGATGCATCGTGATCGTGCCGTCGGTCGGCGGTTTGTCCGCTCTGTGGCGCGCTCAGCGTAATCCAGAAACAGACAACATCAGAACAGACACTTCGTATCAGAATGTGCAGTTCGGCCGGCATTGCGCCGGCCCGACGAGCTTCGCTCTGATCGGATCCGACGACACATCGCCCGACGAATCGCGGCGTGAACCACTCCTGCAAAAGGATCGCAAGATGGCGCTGAACTTCAAAGAGAGTCTCAATCTCTCGCCGCTACCGCAGGATGAGGGGAGCGCAGCCGTACTCGGACGCGAGTTCGCCGCCAAGATCGCCGCCGCTGGCGGCCGTCAGCAAGCGGCGCGCGCCGCCGCCACTGCGGTACTCGCGCGTCGCGTCGACGAAGCGCCGAGCGAGCACCAGCGACTGCAGCGCCTGTATGCGCAGGTATACAGCCGCGACGAACTGGAAAAGCTGATGCTCAACAGTTTCGATACGCTCGGATTGCGGGGCTGACCATGTCGTTCAATCTCGGCGATTGGGCAAGTCAGCTGACGTGCGACATGTGCAGCGGAGCTCCGATGATCGATCTCAACCTGCCGGCCGACTATCTCGACGGCCAGGTGCCGGATGATTTCTGGGACGAGCCGCCGGATCCTGCTCCAGATCCTCTCGACTTCGAAGTGCCGGACTGGTATCCGTATCTGGAGTTCCCAGACGACGGTTTCATTTTCGGAATACACGGGACATTCTGATGCGTATCGACGACGAAACCGTGCGTGCCGCGCATGCTTCACGCGATCTCATCCGGCTTTACGACGCCTATCGCGCCACCGCGCGCGCGCAGATCGCTGCGATCCAGCAGGTGCGACGACATTTGAGTGCCGCTGCACGCCCCGACCCGCAGCGCTTGATAGTGCTTGCGCAGATCGGTCGCCGCGAGGCTTTGGCCATACATACTGATGCGATATACGCCGAGCGACGCGAGCAGGTCCGCCGCCGCCTGCACGAACTTCAGGACATCCCGGAGCAGCCATGACACGTTTTGCGGGGGCAGCGGCGGCGCGGATTGCCGAGCGCGATTATTACGAACTGTTGATGGCGTGCGTGACCACGGCGCGCCGCCGCATTCATGCGACGGTGTTTTTGTTCGATGCGCGGCCGGTGCGCGATCCGCGCGGCCAAGTGCTTGACCTGGCCATCGCGCTGGCCGAGCGGCGACGGCTTGGTGTCGACGTGCGCATTCTGCTGACCGGCCAAGTCGAAACTCCGGCGCTCGGCGTAGCCAATGTCGCCACCGGCATCCTGCTCGAAAGCTATGGCGTGCCGCATCGCCGGCTGTTCGATATCGATGCAAGCCGAAGCGGAAGTCATGCCAAATTCGCCTTGATCGACGATCTCGGCATCGTCGGCAGCCAGAACTGGACCGACGACGCCTTCAACGACAACATCGAGGATGCGGTGCTGCTGCGCGGTGCCGCGTTGGACCCCTTGGAAGCGGAACTCACACGGTTGTGGCCGCTGGGAAGAGGATTGCCCGCTTATGAGCCTGCTTAAAGAAACGACGATCGCGCTGGTCGATGGCTGGGGCGATGCCTGTCAACCGCGCTGGGCACCGGCGGAGCGCGATGCGATCGGCGACAAGCTGATCGCAATCTCCGCCGCGGTCACGCCGCATCTGCTCGTCGATGCACCGTTCGATGATGCCAAGACGCAGCAATTTCTGCTGCTGCGTACGCAGACTGCCGTCGAAGATTGGTTGATCCGCGCCGCTGCCGGCATGCGCATGTCGCTGCCGCTAGGCCTGCGAGCGCGTACGCCGCAGGGACAGCCCGCGCTCGGCCTGAGCAGCGCCAGCCTCGATGAACTCGACGCCATCGAAGGCGTCGGCCGCGAACGTGCGGTTGCGATCGCGCGCGCACTTGCTTTGCATGCAGGCATCGGCAGAATCGATGATCTCGACCATGTCGATGGCGTCGGGCCCGCGATGTTGAATCGCTTCAAATCGCTCGCTTATCTCGACCGCCCGTCCACCGTACTCGCATCGCCATCGCTGCTGGCGTTTTGCGCCGCGCCGACAGTCGCCAACTATCTTTCTTTACTTGAACGTAGCGACATCGAATTGTTTCATGGCGACGCCAACCGTCTTGCTAACAAACCACCCATCGGCGGCAGCACTTTGTCGCGTTTCCAGCGCTTGCTCGATTTGGCCCACGACGAAGCCGTTCGTCGCAGCTCACCGCTCGGCGCTGCGTTGGCGACGCAGGCCGTACGCATGCTGTCACGTCAGGCCCTGCGCAGCCGTTATCTGGATGCGCTCACCGTCGTCGACGGCGCGATAGCGGTCAACGAAGGCTATCGCACAGCCATGTTGGCGATGATCGCAGCGGCCGGAAATCGCCTGCGCTTGATGTATTTCGTCGCAACCGCAAGCAGCCAGGACAACGGCGGCATCGGCTCGCGCGATATCATCGAAGCACTGGAAGCGCGCGCTGCGGCCGGTGTCGCGGTGCAGGTGATTGTTGACCGCGATCGGCCTGAAGATCCCTATCACAGCGCGCAAATCAACCGGCCCGTGATCCAGCGCCTGCGCGCGGCGGGTATCAGCGTAAAGCAGGATCAGCGCGAAGTGCTGCTGCATTCGAAATTCACGGTCGCCGATCAGACCAGCGTGATCGTCGGCAGTCACAACCTCACCACGTCATCAATTGCGCGGACACATGAAGTCAGTGTGCAGTTGGACAGCCCGGCGCTGGCAGGGGAGTTCGCCGATCGTTTCGACGCACTCTGGGCCGTGTTGCCGTGAATTGACTCGTCTTTCAGCTATCGCTGATCGAAAAATTCCAGCACGAAAAAAGCGTCATGCCTTGCGGGACTTTCTTTTCAGCCTGTTGAAATACACCCCGGGCAACCAGCGTTTCAAACGCCACTGCATCGGCTCGCGTTTGGTCGGAATAATCATGAACTCGCCGCGTTCGGCGGCCGCGAACACTTTATCGGCAACGCCATCCAGCGTATCCGGCGAGGTCTCCATTAGTTTCAGCGCAGTCGCTTTGCCGCGGTCGCTGCCGATCGCGGTGTCAATCAGATTGGTGCGGAAAAACGCCGGGCAGATCACCCCGACGCGAACGCCTTTGTGCTGCACTTCTCCGCGCAGCTGTTCCGACAGCGCGACCACGGCGGCCTTGGCCACGCCGTAGGTCATCATGCCCGGCGCGCCCGCCAGGCCTGCGAAGCTTGCAGTGTTGAGGATCTGTCCGCTGCGCGCGGTCAACATCGCGGGCAGAAACAGCCGGCAGCCGCGCACAACGCCCAGCAGATCGATCTCCAACACCTGTCGCCACTCTTCCATCGTGGTGTTGACCATTGCGCCGACGGAGGCGATACCCGCGTTGTTGATCAATACGTCAACGCCGCCCCATTCTTTTTGAATCCGGTCATGCAGCGTCTGCATCGAGGCATCGTCGCCGACATCCGCCGCATGCGCGAGGTGGCCGGTGCCGGACAACTCCGCGGTTGCGGCTTGGGCGCGGTCGGCGATCACATCGACGCAGGCAACGCGCGCACCGCTGCGCGCATAGCGGTGCGCCAGCGCCAAGCCCAGCCCGCTGCCGGCCCCGGTGATCAATACGCGTCGTCGATTCGTTTCCATCAGTGCGATTCGTGTGCTGTGATAGTCTCAGCAGCATAGCAAGCCGCTGCGTGTGCGGCCCGGTTTATTCGCGGCGTTTCTCAACTGAATTCAATGGCCTCATCATGTCGACACCCGACCCCCTGTTTGATCTCACTGGCAAAATCGCACTCGTCAGCGGCGCATCGCGCGGCATCGGCGAGGCCATCGCCCATCTGCTCGCCGCGCACGGTGCGCACGTGGTGTGCACATCGCGCAATGTCGAGGCCTGCACAGCGGTTGCGGACGCGATCCACGCAGCCGGCGGCTCCGCCGAGGCGCATGCCCTGCATGTTGGCGATCCCGACGCCATCGAAGCGCTGTTCAAGGCGTTGGATGCGGCCGGCAAGGCGCCCGATATCCTGATCAACAACGCTGCGGCCAATCCTTATTTCGGCCCGATGCTCGACATGGATCTGGGCAGCTACCAGAAAACCGTCGACGTGAATCTGCGCGGCTATTTCTGGGCCACGGTGCAAGCCGCGCGACGGATGAAAACCAAGGGCGGCGGCAGCATCGTCAACATCGCCTCGGTCAACGCGAAGCGGCCCGCGGCCGGGCAGGGCGTGTATTCGATGACCAAGGCCGGCATCGTCAACATGACTGAAGGCTTCGCCAAAGAACTCGCGGCCCACGGTATCCGCATTAACGCAGTCTTGCCTGGACTGACCGATACCAAATTCGCCTCGGCTATCACCACCAATCCGAAACTGATGGGCATGATGTCGCAGCTCATCCCGATGGGCCGCAGCGCGCAGCCGGATGAGATCGCGCCGGCGGTGCTGTTTCTGTGTTCGCCGGCGGCGGGTTATGTCACGGGTACTTGTCTTGCGGTGGATGGAGGTTATCTGGCGTAGGTCCTGTGATTTACGTTTGATGCGTGCGGTTGGAATCTCGTGGATCTGACAAGAATAAGTGCGTCGTGACTGTTGATTTCGTATGACTTCGTTGAAGTATTCTTGGCGCTGTCGATGTCGATGTCGATGTCGATGTTTTATGGTGTTTGGTCGAAGCCTTGGATCTTTTTCGCGCTGGTGCGCGAGTTACTTTCTTTGGCGCAAAGAAAGTAACCAAAGAAAACATTCCACGTCCAATTCAAACCTGCCGTCTGAGGCGAAGCCGGGATTTTTCGATGAGACATCCATGTCTCGTCGAAAAACGATGCACATCCTGTGCATCGCCCTCCGGGTCTACGATCTTGGTCCGACTGTGCGGCGGCTTTGATATCGATGGGACGAAAAGAGATTCAAAATACATGGAATAAACGTGATTGCACTGTAGGTTAATGCCCCGCGTGATCAACAATAGTCCGAAAAAAAGCAGAGCAATCGCCCGCACGCTATTAGATAGCCATCGCCCCCACAGTCTTGCAGACGCATTGCGCTATCACATGGCTGGAGACCCGGAGGGCGATGCACAGGATGTGCATCGTTTTTCGATGAGACAAGGATGTTTCATCGAAAAATCCCGGCTTCGCCTCAGCCGGCAGGTTTGAATTGGACGTGAAGTGTCTTCTTTGGTTACTTTCTTTGCGCCAAAGAAAGTAACTCGCGCACCAGCGCGAAAAAGACTCTAGGCTTCACACGCGAACTATGTATGTGCGGCATTGAAATGAACATCGGAAGCATGGAACGACAAGCCTGTCCTGAATCCGAAAGACAAAAAACGCAAAGTAAGCAGGAAGAAAGCCAGTCAGCATGGCGACCGACACGCGCAGGCTCGCGCTACAACTGCCCAGTCCCATCATCCCCACGACGCTTCGGAATCCTGCGCTTCGGCGCCTGCGCCTCACGTTCCGCCATATCGCGTACGCGCTGACCGGCGCCCTGAATCAATGACGGCAGCAGCTGCGCTTCCGGCAGATGCTTCCAGTATTTCTGCGGCATCTCTTGACGCATCATCCGCGGATTGAGCCGCGCAGGGTTGAAAATATTCGCGTAATAAGTCCGCCACAAATCTTCGCGCGCATCGTCCGGCGGCGCATCGCTGCGCTGTGCGCCCGGGCCGAATGCGATGGCCGCGCCGTCCCATGCGACGCTGCGGTACGGGGTGAGAATCGCCCAGCGCATCCCCACGAAGCGGCGCGCGAAGAACGGCGCGACGCGATCGAGAATCCAGTGGTCCGGCTCGAACCATGCGATGAACGCATCTACTTCGCCCGGTACTTCGCGGAAACGCACGAAGGCTTTCATTTTGTGCGTGTCGCGGCCGACCGCTTTCGCAAGTTCTGCCGCGCGTCGGGTGTCGGGGTCGGTGACGCGCGACAGCAGATGCGGTTCGCCCTGCGCGATTCGCCAGGCGATTCGATACAGCAGCGCGTGCCGCTGCGGATCGCGATGGCACAGCGCGGCGTTGGCCAGTTCGAATAACTGCGCAGGCACATGCGGCGTCGTGCGCACCGGCGCCACGCTTGAAAGCGCGATGCCCGCAAGCAGACTCGCCTGCGCGTCGCCGCCCCACGCAATGTCTTCGGGTGCGATATTCGCGCACAGCGCAGTGCGCGCGGCCGTGCGCCAGGCATGCAGATCCCACGCCGGGTCAACCGATGCGCTGTAAGTTTCCACACTCATTAGATCGCGAATAAATCCTGTTGCTGCGGTTTCGGCGCCAGCTGCGCACGCAGCGCGTCGGGGTCATCCAGACGCTTGCGCGGATGGTGATCCAGCAGTTGCACGAAGGGCAGCATTTTCTGCAGCGGCGCGCGCAGCCGCGCAAGGTCTGCGATGCGCAATTTTCCGTAGCGCCGCGCCAATACGATGCGTTCGACGTTGCGCGTGCCCAGCCCGGGTACGCGCAGCAGCGTTTCGCGCGGCGCAGTATTGATGTTCACCGGAAATTGTTCCGGATGTCGCAGCGCCCACGCCAATTTTGGGTCGATGTCGAGATCGAGCATGCCGCTGCCGCCCTGCACGCTGTCTGGCGCGATCTCTTCGACTTTGAAATCGTAGAACCTCAGCAGCCAGTCCGCTTGATACAGCCGATGTTCGCGCAGCAGCGGCGGCGGTTTGATCGGCAGCTTTGACGATGCGTCAGGAATCGGGCTGAATCCGGAATAGTAAACGCGACGCATGCGGTAATCGCTGTACAGCCCGTGCGAGGTATGCAGGATGCTGCGGTCGTCGGCATCGTCGGCGCCCACGATCATCTGCGTACTTTGCCCGGCCGGCGCGAAGCGCGGCGGTTTTGCGCGTCGTGCGGGTTTGATCGCACCCGGTTTCAAGGCGCGCGCTTCTTTGCTTTCGTCGATGCGCCAGCGCAGCTCGCCCATCGCGGCGTGGATGCCGGTCATGGTTTTTTCCGGCGCCAGTTTCGCCAGTCCCTCTGCGGTCGGCAATTCGACGTTGATGCTGAGCCGGTCCGCGTAACGGCCGGCGAGGGCGAGCAGTTCCGGTGAGGCTTCGGGAATGGTCTTCAGATGGATGTAACCGCCGAAGCGATGGTCTTCGCGCAGACTGCGCGCCACTTCGACCATTTCCTCCATCGTGTAATCGCCGCTGCGGATGATGCCGCTGGAGAGGAACAGTCCTTCGATATAGTTGCGCTTGTAGAAATCCAGGGTCAGCTGCACCACTTCCTCGGTGGTGAAGCGCGCGCGCCTCACGTTGCTGGACACGCGGTTGACGCAGTAGACGCAGTCGTAGATGCAAAAGTTGGTCAGCAGGATTTTAAGCAGCGACACGCAGCGGCCGTCGGGCGTGTAGGAATGGCAAATGCCCATGCCTTCGGTGCTGCCGATCCCGCCGGATTTGCGGGAATCGCGCTTGCCGCCGCCGCTGGAAGCGCACGAGGCGTCGTACTTGGCCGCATCGGCCAGGATTGCGAGTTTCTGGGTGAGCTGCATGTGTGCATTCTGACATCGGCGGCGTCTCACCGGGTGAGACGGACGCCCGGTCATCACCCTGGCGGATGCGTCACAATGCGTTTCTTGTCGAGACTGTCGCCATGCATCTCTCCTCGCTGCATCTGTATCCGCTGAAATCCGCAGCGGGCGTCACCGTTGAAACGCTCGACATCCAGTCGCGCGGGCCGCGTCACGACCGGCGTTGGTTGGCGGTCGATGCCGACGGCCGCTTCATCACCGCGCGACAGGTTCCAGAGATGGTGTTGATCCGCGCTGAAGTGCGGGGCAATCAGCTGCATCTTTCCGCGCCGGGCATGCCTGATCTGAATGTAGTGCCGCCGATACCGGAGGCCGCACGTCTGCCCGTCTCGATCTGGAAAGACACGGTGGATGCGCTGCACGTGGATCCCGCCGCCGATGCCTGGCTCAGCGTGTTTCTGCAGCAGCCGACGCGTCTTGTGGTCATGGACGATCACGCCCGGCGCGCGGTTGATGCCGACTATGCGCAGCTTGGCGATGAAGTGAGTTTCGCCGACGGCTACCCGCTGCTGGTGATTTCGCAGGCCGCTCTGGAGGCGTTGAATCTGCGTCTTGCCGACGCTGGCCGCATGCCGGTGATGATGGCGCAGTTCCGACCGAATCTGGTCATCAGCGATGCCGCCGCGCATGCCGAAGACGGCTGGAAACGCGTGCGCATCGGTGAGGTCATATTCGATGCGGTCAAAGTCTGCACGCGCTGCGTGTTCACCTCGGTCGATCCAATCACCGGCAAGCGTCGCGATGACGGCGAGCCGCTGAACATCCTGAAAGACTATCGGCGCACATCGGCCGGCATCACGTTTGGCATGAATCTGATTCCGCGCGGTGCCGGCACGCTGCGGGTCGGCGATGCGGTGACTGTGTTGGCTTGATCCGTTTGCGCGCGATACCGCATTTCAGCGGGTTCTCATCAATGTCGCATCGATTGCGTATTCGCCGAAACCGGCACCGTCCCAAATAGCGTTCGCTTCGTAGCCATGTCGTCGCAACAGGACGACCAGACGTTGAGCCGTGCAGCGCCAGCGAAAGGGTTCGCCCTGTCGTGCCAGCCAGCGTCGTGTGCTGCCGCGCTCCTCAGCGAAACCGCGACCACCGACGCCGACGGGCGAAAGCGCGCTGAACAACAGTCGTGGCGGCACCGGCAGCGCCGCCAATCGCCGCAGCAGGTGTAGCAGCGGGCGTGGCGGCAGATACATCGCCACGCCTTCGACGATCAAAGCGCTCGGTCGCTCGCTACAAAGCGCCAGCAGACGTTCGCCATCTTCGGGCAGAGACAGCGCATTGCGTACGATGCGCGAAGACGACGGCACGATGGCCTCGCGCAGGCGCAGGCTGTCCGGGTGATCGAGTTCCACTACGCAGAGCGCATGGGCGCGTTCGAGCAGCGCAAGCCCAAGCGCATCGAAGCCGATGCCCATCCAGATCGGACGCAGACCGGGCGCAAACGTCTGCATTCGCTCGAACAGCCAGCGCTTGCGTGCGCAGTGGTGCGCCGCAAGGCCCGGCAACGACAGCGCTTCGACCACATTCAACGCACTGCGACCGAGTGAACTGTGCGCGAAGCGTCGGAACAAACCCCAGTGTCCACCGACCACGCGCAGGGCATCGTCCGCGACCTGCAGCGACACATCGGGCAGCCCGTATCGCCGGCCGCAGCGCAGCACCGACAACGCGACCAACAGTGCGGTGGCGCTGGGACGGCCGGCGATCATCGCGAATCCGACGGTGTGCCCAGCGTCGACAAAAGCGCGCGGTACCAGTCGCTGGCGAGCACGCCGCCTGGATCGATGCGCCGCTTTGCGCCAAGCCATTCGTCCAGACGCGGGTAGGCCGCGCGCAGTTGGTCCGCGCGCGCGGCGCGATGGTAGGTGAGATAGAAGCTCCCGCCGAACTGCAGCGCGCGGTCGATCAGTCGGCGCATATCGCGGCGCATGCGGGCTTTGCCCTCCGCGTCGTGGCGCACATGCAGATTCAGCACGACGCAGGCCCATGACTCGCGCGCCCAGGCTAGTACGGTTTCGCGATCCTGTTCGATCACGCGGACGGTGCCGTAGATCAGGTCGACATGGTGGCGTCGACAGTCGTCGCCGATCAGACCGAGGAAGGCATCCAGATTGCCGAGCGGCACATACAGTTCGGTGATGAGCTCCGAACCGACATGACCGAGCGCAGCGTCGATCGCCCGATGATAACCATCCAGATACACGCCGAACTGGTGATCGTCGCTGCCGTAAAGCTGGCCGTCGCTGGCGAGGTAGAAGGCACTGTAGCGACGGAAGGCCTCGGATTTGTCGATGTGCGCGAGCATCAGCAGTTCGCGCCAGTCATCGGACGACAACTGAAGCGCCTGCGAATGTGCGGCCGCATCCGCAGCGGTTTCCCCATTCATGCGTCCGTCCACTGCGACATAGCAGGCGAACACGCCGAGGTCGAGAAAATCTCCGCTGCGCGGATCGATCGCGAACTGAAAATCGCCGTAGCACGCCCCCTCCGCGCGCGCCTGCGCAAAGGCTGCAGCCAGCTCGGCGCGACGCAGCAGACACACACGTCGCTGCATCATCCGCCGCGGCGCAAGACGGAGTGTCAGCGCGCTGACCACGCCGAACAGGCCGTAGCCGCCGACGACCAGCGAGAACAGTTCGGGCTGTTGCTGCCGGTCGACGTCGACGATCCCGCCATCCGGGGTCACCAGGGTGAAGGATTCGATGTCGTCGACGAACGGTGGCCGATCGAGACCGCGTCCGTGGATGTTGGCGGCGAGCGCGCCGCCCAGACTGAAGTCGTCGGCGCCGGTCTGCTTCTGGCGGATCGCCCAACCGCGGCCCTGCGAATCGCGCTGCGCCTCCAGGAAGCGCTGCAGCGTTGGCCAGCGCGTCCCGGCACCGATGCATATGCGCCCGGTGCCGGCATCGAAGTCGATGATGCCGTCCAGCGCCCGCGTATCGACCAACCAGCCACCTTCGGCGAACTGTTGTCCGCCCATCGCGTGCTGCGCGCCGGCGATCGCAACGTGTTGTCCCACTTTGGCGGCTGCCAGCAGGATCTCGGCGATGTGTGCTGCGTCTTGCGGTACGTAGACGCGCGCGTGCTGCGATGGATTCAGACCGCTGTGGACATCATTGCGAATCGTGCTGCAGGCCGCGCCTGTTGTACCGTCCATCGTGTGCCGCTCGTTTGAATCTGAGCCAATAGAGAGCGCACGTTTGCGGACCGGCAAGCGGGATCGGCGAAGTAGCGTCGCGCGATACCCGCGGTCTCGCAGCGAACGACCCGGCTGCGATGAGGGTGAAGGTTTGGCGGGCTGCTGAAAATCTGCTTGCACAGGTATTTCAGCAGCCTGTCAGTGGTTAGCCCTCTGCTTGATCAACCAGCGCTTCGCCGCGACCACATCCGGATCAACACCCGACACCACATCCTCCAGCCGAGTGCGCACCGCGATGTCGGGCAACACGCCGCGATCCGGCTGCGCGGTTTTTGCGAAGCCGGAGATCAGCGGGATATCGATGCTTACGCCAGAAGTTGGCAGCACCATCCAGGCGAGCTGGCCGCCGTTGAGGCCGCGCAGGTTGCCGCCGGTTTCGCGGCCGATCAGCGTGGCCGCGCCGCTGGCTTTGAAGTCGCGGGCGATGATGTACCCGGCGGAGCTCATGCGTGGGCCGGTCAGCAGCACGACCCTGCCGCGATACGGATGCGCCACGGGTGCGATGACGCGATCGTCGGCCTGTTCGCGCAGCCGCCAGTTGCGGCCTTCGCTGCGCACGACTTGTCCGGTGCGGTCGAAGAACGAGAAATCCCACGTGTCGAGATAACGCGCCAGATCGTAGGGCACGCGTTCGTAGGCGGATTCGGCGCGCGTGGCCGGTATGGTGAGCGGCGCGGCGATCACGTGCGCCATCAGCGCACGGCCGATCGCGTCGTCGCCGCCTTCGTTCTGACGCAGATCGAGAATGAGATGCGGAATGTTCCGTTCTTCAAGTGTCGCGAAACTGCGGATCAGAAAACCGTTCCAGTCGAAGCCGCCGTTCCAGAACGCGAACGTCGGCAGTGTGAGCGTGGCGGTGTCGCCGTCGATGTTGAAGCGCCATTCGGTGTCTTCTGCAGGCGTTGCCGCGGCGATGAGCAGACGCTCGCGTTCGCGGGCAGTCATCGCTGCCACCGCGATCTCGCGCACCGTGCCGCCGCGGGGGCGAAACCGCAGCGCGTAGCCATTCGCGCCGGGCGGGTACAGCAGCGGCAGCAGACGATCCATCGCGCCGCCGTTGCCGTTGCTGTCGAGCTGGCTCAGGCGTTTGCCGTCGCTGCTGCCGTCGGCGCGCAGATACGGCATGAAACCCGCGATCAGTGCGGCCGGCGACCGGCCGTCGATACTCAAGAGTTCGGCGTTCACCGGCACCTGCGGATCGGCGCTGGCGGTCACCAGCAGGCGTTGCTCCAGCAGGCGCACGCGCAGCGGCAGTGCCGGCAGCGCCGCAAGCGTGCGCTGCATCGCCGGGCCCTGGTTGAGGGGATTGGTCCAGGTGTGGCCGCAGCGCACCGCCGCGGTGATCCGGGTGCCGATGAGATACATCTCCGTCGCGTCGCTGCCGTCGGCGACCTGTGCTTCGGCATCGCTGAATACGGCCTCGAATTGTTCGGGGGTCTGGTAGCGATAGAGGCCGGCATGCAGATCGGTCAGGCCGCGCTTGAGGATCCGCAGCTCGCGCTGGGCCTGCTGTGCGGTAAGCGGCTGCGGAGTGTCGTCAGCATGGACAAGTGGACACAGCGCGAGGCAGGCGACGAGGGCGAACCGGGACAATCGAGCGGAGCGGAGCATGGTGGCTTCCGGGCGTTGGACAGGTCGCCACCATGCCGGAATGTTGCGTTGCGGTCGTCCCAGCCCTGAAAGCACCGGGGTTTTTATGGTTTGGCACGCGGCTCAACGGCCGATGCGCGGAATTGGGACGGGGTTTGTCCGATCTGGTTCTTGAAGCTGCGGTTGAAACTGGTTTTCGAGCTGAAGCCCGCGGCGAAGGCGATGTCCAGCAGGTCGCCGCCGCCTGCATCATGCGTCAACTGACGACAGACTTCCGCCACCCGCAGCCGGTTGATCGCCTCGTTGAAGCTCAGGTCCAGGCCTTCGTTGAGCGCGCGCGACAGATACGCGGTGTTGGTGCCCAGATGGCGTGCGAGGCGTTCGAGACTCAGCTGGGGGTCGCGCCACCAGCCTGCGGTTTCGGTGCGCGCCAGCCACTGCCGGCCCTGCGCAGCCCAGTCGCGGCCGGTGGGCTCGGCGCGCCGTATCGTTTCAGGCGTCGTCGCTTCCGGCTCGGCCGTTGTCGTGGATGGCTGTGGATACGCGGTGCCGGCATGCCGCCATCCTTCCATACCCAGATAAAACACCAGCAGTGTGAAACACACGTACAGCGGGAAGCGCTGGAAATAATTGAAGTCGATGGTGTAGCTCAGGGTTTCGTACAGCGCCCACAGCGGCCAGACCAGCGCGAACGCGACCAGCACGTTGCGCAACCAAACGATGCGGAACTCCTCGCGGTTGCTCAGATGCGCGTCGAGCCAGCACTGGTAGGCGCGATACGCGCGCAGCGCCAGCCACAGATAGATCGCGAACGACAGCAGTTCGAGGAACGTCTCCGACGGATCAATCCAGTCGCGATGCACGCGGTCGTTCCATGCGTCCTTCATGGCCTGCGGCTGTACGAACATCACCGCGCGATAGCCGAACTGCAGCGCACCCGGAAGCAGATGCCAGTACCAGCCGCGCGGCAGGCCTGCGCGGGTCAGCCGGCAGACGTGCAGATACAGCAGCGGACCGATCGCCAAGCCCAGTCCAAACGGCGCGAACGACAGCCACGGATACGCATCGTAATAACCCGCGAAGCCAAGCATGTACGGCATCAGCTTCATCACGAATACGACCAACAGCAGCGCCAGCAGCCGGTTGGCCGATGCGTTGCTCCGGGTGAAGGCAAGCAGCACTGCGACCGCGATGCCGAAGCCCGCGCCGATGGCGAGGGTAGTGCTCCAGGGGCCGAAGGCAGTGGTCACGAATGTCAGCTTATTCGCTGTCCACGCCCGCCAGATCCAGCACCCACTTCGGCACCTCCGGTTCGCCGGCATAAAAATCTTTCGGTCTTTTTTCCGCCATCGCCCAACGATGCAGCCAGCTTGGGCCATAGCGGCCGTGGTAGCCGTCTTCGCGGGCGTAGGCGGGGTCGCGCATGGCATCGTCGAGGGTGACGAAGCGGTAGCCGCGACGTTTGATGCCGGCGATCAGTTCGGCATAGGCATCGGCATTCAGTGCGTTCGCATGCAGCAGCAACGTCTGCGGCAGCGTGTAGCCCAACAGCGACTGCGACTGGCGTTCGTAGTAGTCGAGCTTGTTGAGCATGTACGGCACGTAGCCAAGTCGCAGGCGTTCCAGCATCGCCGCGCGCTCGGGGATGTCCACCTCGCCGTCCAGCACGCGTGCATACGCGAATGCCCACACCCATTCCCCGTTGTCGATCGTCACGGGCGCAACGCGATAGCCGTGCTCCGCAAGGAAATTGGATACGGCCGCCTTGTCTTCGGCGGTGCGACCGGCGCGCAGATACGGATGACGGAACCAGCGCGGAACCTGCCCGCGCTTGGCCAACATCGGCCGCAGCACGCGCTCACCGCGCACAATCGCGTCATTGAATGCGGGAATGCCCACCACATGCAGATCGACGTGACCGTACGTATGGTTACCGAGTTCATGGCCGTCATCCAGCCAGGCTTCCAGCATCGCCACGCGCTCGGGCAGCAGTACACCGTCGCGCTCCAGTTTGTCCTCATTGACGAAGCCGATCACCGGCACACCGCCCAGCCGCAGCTGTTCGAGCAGTGCGTCGTGACGTGCGTGCACCATCTGCGGTGAAGCAATGCCCACGCGCTGCCACGGCAAATCGTCGATAGTGACGGTGATGCGGCGGTCGGGTTCGGCGGCTTGTGCGGCGAAGGCGCACAACAGACCCAGAAGGCACGACAGTCGGCGCATGATGGCTCCGGTGAGGGCAGATGCATGCACTTTACACGACCGCACAGAATGCATCCGATGCCCTCTTTTATTCGTATGTTGGCGGCTGTTCGCCGATTTCCGAGGGTTTCTCCGATGCATGCGTTCCGGTTATTTCCCATGTTTGCGCTTTTGTCGACCTGCCTGATGATCGTCGGTTGCGCCAGCGTCCGTTTTCCGCCCGATCCTCCCGCAGCCGCATTCGCCGACGGCCTGAGCGGCGATGCGATTTTCGCGCGCACGCTCGCCGCCCACGGCGGCGATCTGCGTCGATATCCCGGCGACATCAATCTTTCCACCGACGGCCAATGGTTCGCACTGATCCAGAAGATCCAGCCGGTGGTCACCGACAGCGGTTTCCGCATCCGCTCCGAAGAACGCTATCGCCCGCGCGACGGTCTGTATGCCGTCCACCACACCGGGCCGGAAGGCAACAAACATGTCGTGCGCAGTCGCGATGGGCTGGCGGTGTCCTACAACGGCGTGCGCGAGACCGATCCGGTGAAACTGCGCGCAACCGCAATGACCAATGATGCGTTCCGCATGTTCCACTATGGGCCGACGTTTTTTATTGATCGTGCATCCACATGGATTCGGCTTGCGGATGCCGATGAGAAAAGTCGCAACTATTATCGATTGCGCACCACTGTACGTCCGGGTTTCGGTGAATCGAAAGAGGACGAAGTCGTGCTGTGGATTGATCGCGAGACTGGGCGCCTGTTTCGCATCCACATGAGCCTCAACGGCTTCGAGACCACGGTCGGCGCGCACGTCGACACCACCTTCCTGGAATACCGCGATATCGCCGGTTATCTGCTGCCGGTGCGTTTCCACGAACGCGTGCGCGGCCCGCTGCGGATCGATGCGCATACGTGGTGGACCACCGGTATCGATACCGATCGCGGCTGGCGGGATGAAGATGTGAACGGCACCGCATTCGGCGGTGCGGCGGCGGTTCCTGCGGCCACCATCGTGGAGTGAGGCCGTATGATGCATAAGCGAAGCGTCATGCACTTTCTTTGATGAAGATAAGGCGGAGCGGTTTTATGGCGCATGACGCCTTCGGCTTATGCGCCTTACTGCATTAGGGTGAGGACGTTGTTGATCTATCGAGGCGATGTTCTGAGAACGTGTTCAAAACCTCTGATCTGCAAAAGCGATAAAAGCGATGTCATCCCGAACGAGGGCGAAGCCCGAGGAGGGACCTGCTTGCGGCCGGTGCGCACAACAGCAGGTCCCTCCACCCGCTGCGCGGGCGTTCGGGATGACAGAAGGATTGGCATTTGCGATTGAGGAACATTTTGAACAGGTTCTAACGCGTAGCAAGTACATTGATGCAAACAGAAACGGCGACCTCGCGGCCGCCGTTTCTGTTGCAACCATATGGCGTCGAATTACCGCACCACAAACACCACTGCCGTGCGCGGCGGCAGCGTGAAGCGGCCACTGGCGCTGTCGTAGGTTGCGCTGCCTGCGCGGCGGTCCGCTGCGTCGTAGGCGGTGTGCACCGGATGCAGGCGATACTGCTTCCCGGCTTCTTCCGGAATGGTCAGCGTCTGCCCGACCTTGTCGACGTTGACGAAGTACAGCACGTCGCGGAAGCCGGCGCCGCTGTAGTTGCGGCCGTCCAGATGCGCCGCCAGTACCGATGCCACCTGGAGGCGGTGGTAGTAGCCGGGCACGACGCGGTTGAGCACCGACTTGTCGTTCTGACCGGCGGCGTTGGCCATCACCCGGCTTTGCGTTTATTCAGAACAACCCGCCGAGGCATTGGTCCCGACTGTGACGGCGCTTGCAGCCGAAATACTGACCCGGCTGTTGCTGACAATCTCTCCTGTGATTCTGAAACCCGATACGGGCAACTGATCGGGTCGAACGTGTGAATTCCGGTGATAACGTCGGATCGCCTGCATGGAAATCAATCAGCGGGCATCAAACTGTTAGCAATGCAACACGAAAAATTAAATTGCAGTGTTAACGCCACTGTAACTGGGCATTTACAAGGAGAAATTCAATGTTGAAGTATTCGTCTTTCCGCATATTAGGGTCTGTCACACTGGCAGTCTGCGCCGCCGTGGTGAGCCCGATTGCCAGTGCTACTTGTTGTCCAAATGACGGAAATGGCTCGCCAAAAGCAGCGTCAGGGCTTGGTGAATCTTTTCCGGCCACTGTTGATTTAGCCGCTGATAGTGATTGGCAAGTGTACGAGTTTGAGCGTGACGGTATCCGCTATATTCAAGTCAACGATCACTACGGCAGAGTGCGTACCGCAGTGGGCAGGATCGGAGGTACGTTTTGGGTTCTGCCCATTGGGGATGATGCGAGCCGTGTCTCGGTACAGGCAGATAATGTACCAACCGGACAAGTCAAGACGCTATATCGCTCGAGCGAAGTAGAAGTTCTTCTGTATCAAGACGGCACTGGTGATCGTTGGCTTGTCCGTGCGCTGCGCCCAGCTCAATGATGCAAGAGGGGAAAGTGTTTGGCCGAATGCAGATGATGCGTAGCATCGCCAATGTTCTCAGATAGTAAAAAAATGATTTGATGCTCATGGCGGCGCCTGACGGCGCCGCCATATGCTTTGACTCGTCCTTCCAGTTCAAGGGCGGCCAGAGTGCCCGCACTGCTTGATTCTGGCGGTGCAGTTGGTTTTATCGTTACGCGGAACGAAACGCCGCGTCGCCCGCCGTATTGCCATGCACGGGCTCTGACTTCGTAATAGTCAGGCGTGTACTCTGACAACAGGGCAAACGCATTGCAGGTACATCGATATGCAGCGAGCTGAAGGCCTAGAGACAATCCCTTCGGGTGCCCCTTGACCAAGTACATCACTTCTGCACCGCCTGCCCAGAAACGCGTAAAAGCATCGGCATGAAGCGCTGCAAAGAGGCCATCTTTTTCAATCTGGATTGGATAGAGGGCAATGGCATGGCGGTCAAACCATTCCATCTGTTCCACGCCCTCAGTGTTCAGGTCCATCGCTGCTTCGTGATGTCCATGAGCTTTCAGGCGTACAACTAGCTTCTTACGATAGTCATCGAAGCCAAGCTGCATTTGTGCCATATATAAGAACTTTTCACGCAAATTTCGCTCTGTCGAAAGAAAACTGGATTGTGCCAATTCAAGAGCATGAAGTTCAGATATCCCAACTTTTCTGGCGTTGTCGAAAAGTTTAGATATCATCGATCCGAGCATCATGAGAATACTTGCCGCGACAACGAGCACCTGTTGCGCGACATAGGAATTTTGATCGTGCGCATCAGCCGTATTGAATTCTGGCAATGCCAAGCCGATAGCTGCATTAGTGGCTGTGATACCGATCGCAGCTCCTCGCCAACCATGTAACACTGTAAGTCCGGCGGCAGGCAATATCATCATTACAAGAATTATTTGACGGAGTGATGAATTTAATTCTGGCGATAGGACCGCCAAATACATGACAAAAATCATACTGACAGCAATCAATGTGTCCAGTATAAATTTTCGCGGTAAAAACGCATCAGATTTTCGCCGAAGCCAGACCATGATGGAAGGAACTAATATCAATATCCCAAGACAATCACCAGTCACATATTGAAAGAATTTATCAGGAACATCAGATGCAGAAGGCCCGGAAAGCATGTGGTTAAGCGCCAATTTGCAAAATGATGCCCATGCTGCAATTGAGAGTGCGACTACCGGGAGCCAAGCGACATTCTCATGAATTTTTTTCAATTGAGTCCGAAAGAGTAGCGGAGCCAAGGAGATCATTGGCGCTAACAGGAAAGGACTCAGATATGCCCAGAGCTCACCGTACTGCTCAGCTTTTGGGGCGCGAATGGATAGCACGGCAGCCGCATCCCCAAGAAAGAGGTAAGGCCAGTAACGGAACGGCAGAAAGAGCATGCCTGCGACACGGATGCCTGCAGGCAGGAACCACTGGTCCAGCGAATTGAACCATGCAGCTCGATATGCAACGCAGTACAGCAGGCTGAATCCAAGCCCCTTGGCGATGCCGCGCCACTTCGCATTTTCCATTGCTCCCCCTCTTTTCCTTGGCTTGCGCTAGGTCCGTTCTGTGTTCATGGGTTCTTCTTAAGCGACGGTTACACAGCCTTGTGCGCTGTGGTCATTCTAGGCAGATCATGGCGAGTTAATCCAGCCGACGGCCGATCCTAGGATTCGCAAATGCTCCAAGTCCGCTTCGGGGACAAGGGTATGGTCGGAGTCGTTACCGAACCGAGCCAGTAACCAAGCGTCTCGTCGAATCAGGATGCGGCGGATATCAGGTCGCCCCCAGAGCGTATAAGCATAGGTTCCACCATCAACAACGTGTGCCTGCTGCGAAGCTGTCACATCTAACAGGATGAGGGCGTTACGTTTGATCTCGGGTTCCATTGCCAACGAAGGCTGCAGCGTCCAGCGGATACTCGTAATCGGCGTCATTCCGATCCTGGGCCGGACCAGAAATTCGGGCAATACGATGCGCGCAGTGCCTTCCAGGTGGCCAAAGTCTTCAAGGCGTTCCAGTGGTATGTGCCCCGCCACCGTCCTGGAACTTTGTAAAGAGGTCGACAGGCCCGCCAACACCATGCGTTCGTAGGCAGCGCTGATGCTGGCCGGCTCAATGTTCAACAGCGCCGCGACTGCGGGTGCGTGTTCGGGCGGAATTGGCCGCCGGCCCACGCGCCAGTTGGAGACATCGGTTGGCGAAACACGGTTCCCCAAGTGCGACACCACGGAGGTGTTGCGGGTGCCGGTGAGCTGCATCGCCTGTGCAAACGCTTCTGTGTACTGGTTCATGGCGGCATCTTAGCTGGAATAGGAATTTTTTAGAGATTCCAGTCTAAACGTGTTGATTAAAAATTTGCAATGCTATATTTATATCTCCCAAGCGCCTCGACTCGCCCTGTCCCTCCCCATTGTTTGGGCTGCGGGCTGAAGCCGGTCGGTTTACGGCGGCGTCGGCATCGTGTGGGGTGTCGATGACGCTGCACGCATAGGCATCCAGGGATTCCTTTCAGTCAGGGGCGGAGATATGCAGCAGGTGCAGTGCAGGGTGGGCGAAGCGTTCTGGATCGGCAAAGACACCTGTATCCAGCTCACGGGCCGCATCGATGACACGCTGTATCTGTTCGTGGATGCGCCTGCATCGCAGTGGCTGGATGCAGTGGACGGGTTTC
Organism: Lysobacterales bacterium; assembly: GCA_031419075.1. Lineage (GTDB taxonomy): Bacteria > Pseudomonadota > Gammaproteobacteria > Xanthomonadales > Xanthomonadaceae > Lysobacter_I. Next base: position 9,277 of record JANOKD010000048.1, on the reverse strand, counting down.
ATGCAAGCGCCCCGGATGCGTGTGGGCGGGTCGTGAGCCACGTCTTCGCCCTGTGCGACGGGCAGGGCTTCACGCTGGGGCAGATTTCACTGCGTTTCGAGGACAAGCGTCTTGACCTTCCGGGCGCAACCGCGCTGCGCGATGTGGCGCTGTGGATCGATGCGCCTATGCATCAAACAATCGTGCGCGAACCCAGGCCCCGGCCCAAGACCCGGCCCAAGCTGCACGCGACCCGCGTTGTGCCGCTGCTGCATTCCAGATAAGGAGATACCGCATGCTCATCCTGACCCGTCGCATCGGCGAAACCATCTACATCGGCGACGATATCTGCGTGACCGTCTATGACAAGCTGCGCTACCACGTCAGCATGGGCGTGATTGCCCCCGCCACCATCAACGTGCAGTACGGCGATACGCGGCTGCGCCCCGCCATACTGCCGGGCGGGGAGCGCTTCTACTTGATCTCGCTGCTGACGATGGACGGGTTCAACATCGGCGACACTCAGATCAGCGTCAACTTCAACCCGTCGTATCTCGGCACCGGCAACCCGCTCAAGCGTCAGGTGCGTGTGGGTATCGTTGCGCCGCAGTCCATCACCATCCTGCGCGAAGAGCTTTACCTACGTCAGCTGACGCAACAAGGCAAGCGCGTGCCGCCCATGCCGTTCGCAACGTGGCTGCGACAAGCCAATCAGTCGGTGTCCAGCCGCGCAGCGGCATGAATGGGGTCGGATGATGAGATCCGGCTGTATGCCGGAAAAGTGCTGTGGATGTATACAGATGACGCGCTGAATATGATCTGCGGGATGTGTCGGGGACTGATATGTGCTTTGCTGATACTTTATTGCTGATGCACTAGCTGAAAAATGTAGGCCTACTGGTATCGTGACTTGTAAAGCCATTTTGTGTTTTATCAATTGATAGCTGCGGCATGCCCGCTGAAGGATCACTCATGTCGACATTGATTGTTCGTATTTTTTTACCGCTGCTGTTTCTGACTTTGACCGGCTGTCTGCAGGCATCGCCCGCGCAGGAATCAAAGCACACCCGCAGCCTGGAACGCTGGTTTCCCGATCCTGGCGCGCAGGCGCTTGCGGTAGCCGCCGAGCTGGGCGATGTCGCCGAAGTGCGCCGGCTGATGAAAGATCAGGGCGTTGATCCGGACAAACATTTTTCGCCCGAAGGCATGCCGCTGGTGGCGTGGCCGATCTATACGAAGAACCCGGCGGGTCTGAAGGCGATGTTGGAGAATGGGGCTGATCCGAATGCGGCCGTGCTGCATCCTGCACAAAACACGGAACGATTCAAAGGACGTTATGAGAACAATGCAATGGTGTGGGCAGCGAAAGAAGGCGATACAGCCTATCTGAACTTGTTATTAGATAAGGGTGGAAACCCGAATACCCGAAATTCAAACGGGGAAACCTTGTTGTTCCAAGCTTATATCTGGCAGAACCAGTGGCAGAATGTTCAATTGTTGGTAGAGCGCGGAGCTAAGGTTAATGAGCCAAATTCAGGAGGAATTTCGGGGCCTATCATTGAGCTTTACGCAGGTTTTGCTGGTTTTTCAAAAATATATTGGCTATTAGAGCATGGTGCTGATCCAGGCCTGACATATTTTGGAGATTTGGCTGAACCACCTTTCGCCAGCAGGCCGGATTCCTACACGATCAATTCTATTTTCTGGTATCCGGTCAAGCCGGGTTACGGTGAGTGGCAGCAAAAGTGCCAAATTTGGTTGCTAAAGAACGGGTACAAGCGTCCACCACTATCCGATGTCTTTCGTGAAATGCGTATAGATTTTGGCTTTACAACCGATGAGAAGAATGTCCCTCTCCCGGATATCAGCAAGGAAGTATCGCCATGACTAAGCTTATTGAACTACAGGAACGCCATGTGATGCGGGAAGAGCTACGTGCTTCTGACACACCTCAGGCATTAGTTGATCTTGAGCAGCTACAGAAGTTGCAGCATGCTTCCGAACAATTGCAGCTGGGTGCGGATTCTTATCAATCAGCGGCAGAACGTGGTGTGCCCCCTACTGGCTGGTTGCGCGGTAGTGAGAATTTGAGCGAGTTGAAACGACAGATACCTGAGCTTGCCGGAATGTCTGACACCAAGATTCTGGATTATCTCAAGCCAGATAAATCAGGCTTTCGAGCCGAAATTTATCTTCCTGATCCAGAGATCCTCGGACCCGGATACAAGCCAACAGTGGCGTTCAAAGGTTCGTCAGGCCCGATCATGATGGCGGATGGCCAGAGACGCGAGACCGTTGCCGAAGATTTTGCTGGCACCAACGGACCGCAGACAATCGGTTTGAAAACCGATTTCTACGATCGTGCAATGAAAATAGCTGCGGATTTCAAACGACTGGGTATTGATTTGGATTACACCGGCCATTCGCTAGGCGGTGGCATGGCTTCAGCCGCCGCCGCCGTGAGCGGCGAACGCGCACTCACACTGAACGCAGCACCGCTACATCCAGAAACAGCACGCCGTTTTGTACGCGAAAATCCCGGCGCGCAGGTCTACAACACCGACAACCTCATCACCGCCTACCAAGTGCAGGGCGAGATTCTCAGCAACGGCGTGGTGCACAACATCGACCGGCTGGATACGTTTCAGAACAAGCAGCTGGCGGATGTGTTCCGGCACGGTTCGACCATTCTGCAGAATGTGCCCGACGAGGTGCGTGAGGAGCTGAAGGACCGCATGGGCCAGACCATGCCGGAGCATGCGCGGGCATCGTTCGGTGCGTTTGTGGACCGGCTGGCGACGGGCGACACCGATGCGCTGCTGCGCGACATGCCGCCAGTGGCGGGCCGCGTGGTGCCGATACCCGCGATGCGGCGCAGCGACCCGGACGACCCGAACAGTCCGTTCGAGCCCCGGCCGAATATTCCAACTTTGGCGGGCGTGTCCAATTTTGCCGGCCCGCTGCTGGAGCTTGCGCAGCGCGAGGCGCACGCCGCGCGGGCAGGCAGTGAAGTGGGCGAGTGGGTCGAGGCTGGCGGCAAGTTGCAGGCCCGGTCCATCAACACCACCGGCAATGCCGCACACGCGGCTGCAGCGGTGGCCGCAGATCTGCAGCGCGATGCGACACAGGCCATCGGTAAAACCGCTGCGGGCGGTCTGCGTGCCGGCGGTGAGGCGTCGGCCGACATGCGCACCGTGGCCGGCGTAATCGGAGCGACGGTGGAGATGGCCCAAGGCGAACTGCAGGCGCGCGGCGCATCGGCGGGCGCGGGGCTGCTGCGCAATATCGGTGAGATGGATGTGCTGCCCGACGGTGTGCAGCGATGGGCAAGCCGTGGGGCCGAGACATTGCAGCAGGCGGGCCAAACCGCACGCCAGTACACGGTTGAACAGGCCGGCGATGCGCTGCACGGTGCGGGCCTGCAGTCCGCAGCGATTCGCGAGCACTCACAGACGGCCGCCCAGACACTGGAGACCGTGACGGTGACAGGCAGCCGCAATCAGCACGATGCGATTGCGTATGCGGGCAAGTCGCTGCATGAGGTGCTGGACATTGCAAGCAACAAGCTGGCGCAGGCCAGCGACTATGCGCCGGCAGCAGGTGCGGTAGCGTTTGCGGGCGCTGCGCTGAAAACCAACGCGCTGCAGGCGCACGACAATGCGAATGAGGTCGCGAAGACAGCGGCTGCCGGCAGCCTGTTGATGCCTGCGGGTCTGGAAGGTTTTCAGCGGCATCTCAACGATACCGGCGTGCCCAGTATTGAAGCGAAGCTGGAGACGTTTGAGACCGAACTTCGGCAGAAGTATCCGTCGATGACCAGCCCCGCTAACACGCGCCAAGACGACGATGCGCAGCGCGCACCGGGCCACGCTGCGATCGCACCCGCCGCGATCAGCCAGGACATCACCCACGCGGACCATCCGGGCCACCGGATGTATCGACAGGCGGTTGATGCCATCGAGCAGTCGCGGAATATTCCGCAGGGCACGTTTACCGGCGAACGCCTGCAGCAGTCGGCGGCCAATCTTACGGCGGTCAGCGTAGCGGGCGAAGACCGGCCCAACAACGCTGGCAGCAACGAGCGTTTGGGACAGATCGACTACGCGGTGTTCAACAAAGATCACAGTGGCCTGATTGCAGGGCAGGGCGAGATTGGAAACCCCACTTCAAGACACGCGTATTTGCCGGCAGAGCAAGACAATGCAACCTCGTTGCCGGTGGCCTCGCAGCAGGTGTACGACGTGCTGCAGCGGTCGCAGTTCATCGCACTGAGCGCAACACCACCGCAGCAGACGCTGGACCCGGGCCCGAACGAACCGGGACGTGGCCCTAAAATGGGGTGAGTGTGTTGAACAGCTGATGCTGCAGCGTCTGTGTAATACGTTCCTCAATCACAGACGAATCCTAAGCAAAAAACAGCCATTAGATTCAAATAGATCCAGGCTTGGCATCGTTCGCTTTTCGACATGAAATTGTTCAGTTCCTGCAATTCATGGTGCTGTCGCCAACAGAAACGGCGACCTCGCGGCCGCCGTTTCTGTTGAAGCGGTATGGCTTCGAGTTATCGAACCACAAACACCACCGCCGTACGCGGCGGCAGCGTGAAGCGGCCGCTGGCGCTGTCGTAGGTCGCGGCACCAGCACGGCGGTCCGCTGCGTCGTAGGCGGTGTGCACCGGATGCAGGCGATACTGCTTGCCGGCTTCTTCCGGAATGGTCAGCGTCTGCCCGACCTTGTCGACGTTGACGAAATACAGCACGTCGCGGAAGCCGGCGCCGCTGTAGTTGCGGCCGTCCAGATGCGCCGCCAGCACCGATGCCACCTGACCACTGCCGGTGTTGCGGAATGCCAGACGCTGTTTGATCTCATCTGAAGTGCGCATGCGGAACAGGCGCGAGCTGGCGCGGATTTTCATCAAATCGCGGAACGCATTGCGCGTCCAGCGGGTCTCGGTTTCGGTCGGTTTGATCTGCGCATTGGCCAGCAGCGGGCCCATCACCGACCAGTTGTCGCCGTTGTCGCCCTGCGGCGGCAGACCGGCGGCATAGCCGTTGTCTTTGTAGCTCCAGTCGATGCGGTTGAACCAGTCGCCGCTGTCGTAGCTGTTGCGGTCCAGCGACTTGCTGCGCAGCGTGTCCACGCCGGCGTGGAAGTACGACACGCCTTGGCTGAAGCTGTTGATCGCGGCGCCGAGAATCTGCACGCGGGCGCGGTCTTCGCGACTCGTGCCGGTAGGCAGCTTGAACGCGTTGTTGTCGAACAGCGTCCAGTTGTCGTGGTTTTCGACATAGTTCACCACCTCCTGCGGATCGACCACATAACCGGCCGGCTGGCCGTTGTAGTCGATCTGATCCAGGCGCAGCGTGGCGTTCCAGTGCGTGGTCATCACGTAGTCGCGGAGCGAACCGGCCAGGCCCACTTTGATGACGTCGGCCGACCACATCAGGTCGTTGCGGCTCTTGTTGCCGCCGCTGCCGTTGTCGTCGTAATGCATGCCGTTGATATAGCCCTGGTTGCGAAGCAGCGACACGCCGCTGTCGAAGCCCGAGCCGCCGCGGATGTGGTCGCGGGCGCGGTCGCTGAAGGTGCCGATGCCGCTGCCGTTGAGCGACAGCTGCGAGGCCTGCACGAAGCGCGCACCGTTGGCGACTTCGCCGAAATTCCAGCCTTCGCCGATCAGCTGGATCGGGCGGCCCGCCGCGGCGGACACCTCATCGCGCAATTGCTCCATCACGGCGCGCGGCTGGTGACCCATCAGGTCGAAGCGGAACGAATCGATCCGGTACTGGGTGGCCCACAGTTTGGCCGAATCGATCATCAACTTGCCCATCATCCGGTTTTCGGTGGCGGTGTTCTCGCAGCAGGTCGAGCGCTCGATGTCGCCAGCGGCGTTGAGGCGGTGGTAGTAGCCGGGCACCACGCGGTCGAGCACCGACTTGTCGTTCTGACCGGAGGCGCTGGTGTGGTTGTAGACCACGTCCATGCCCACGCGCAGGCCGCTGAAGTTCAGCGCCATCACCATCGCGCGCAGTTCGCGGATGCGCGCGGCACCGTCGTCGGCGTTGCTGGAGAAGCTGCCCTCCGCGGCGTTGAAGTGCCACGGATCGTAGCCCCAGTTGAAGCAGTCGGTGCCGCGGGTGAGGCCAGCGGCCGCCTGCTGCGCGTCCGAATCCGCAGCCGCATTCGGAATAATTGGCGTGACGCAGCCGATTTCCGGGGTGCTGGCGAAATCGAACACCGGCAGCAGATGCACGTCGGTCACGCCGGCCTGTGCGAGTCCGCGCAGGTGGCGCATACCGTTGGAGTTCCACTCGGTGAAGGCCAGATACTTGCCGCGATTGCGGGCGCTGACGCTGGTGTCGCTGGCGGAGAAATCGCGCACGTGCAGTTCGTAGATCGACATGTCCTCCTGCGCGCGCACGGGCGTTGGCGACGGATAGAAGCGCCAGCCCGGTGGCATCAGCCACGGCGAATCCAGATCGGCGATGTAGCTGCGCTGCGAGTTCGCGTTGAGGCTGATCGAATACGGATCCGTGACCAGATTGCGGACCACGCCGACGCCGCGCACGAACACTTCCACCGCGTACTTGTAATAGCGGCCGTGACGCGCGCCGCGCTGTGCGAGATTCCATACGCCGGTGGCAGCGTCGAAGGTCATCGCGTCTTCGCTGTGCGCCACGCCCTGCGCGCCGTAAGTGCAGAGCGTGACCTTGCGTGCGGTCGGTGCCCACAGCTTGAACTTCGCGCGGCCGTGATGCAGCGACACGCCGAGATCATCAATGGCTTCAGCGGCGGCATAGCGTTCGTCGAACAGGCCCGCAGCCTGCGTGGTGGTCGCTGCCAACACCTTGCCGTCGGCGTCTTGCTGCACCAGCACCACTTGGTGCTTCAGCACATCGCCCAGACCGGCTTCATCGGCCGCGCTCACCGCCAGCACCACGCCGGCATCGACATATTTGAAGCGTTCGGCTGCCGCAGCGGGCACGCTGCCGCCCAGCTGCAGGGTCAGTGCACCGTCGGCGCCAGTAACGGGCTTGCCGCGCGGCGCAATGATCTGCCCGCTTGCCGAGTGATACAGCTTGAACGTGCCCACATCATCGGCCTGCGGCCACTTCAGCAGGTTTCGGGTGAGCCACACTGCGCGCGCGTCGGTGGTGGAGACGCGACGGGTGTTCGGCGGCGAGGTGAACACGGTCGGCGTGCCCTGCACCAGCCAGATCTGGCCGACACGGTTGCTGATCGACAGCGACGCGTAATTGACGCGGATGTTGTCGTTCCAACCGTCCTTATTGTTGACACCGCCGTTCGGATTGCTGGGCATGCCGTGGATGATGAATTCCACCGCGCTGCGATTCGCGTCGCCCTGCGGATTGAGCACCGGCAGATCGAATGTCACTTCACCGCTGCCTGCGGCGTAATTCGGCATCGACGCCAACGGCACCGGATTGCCGTAATCGTCCAGCGTCAAACCCGACAGACGGCCCGGATCGATGCCGCTGGTCGGCCACAGATGCAGGCCCCACTGGTTGTACACGTTGTCGAAGCGCTTGTAGTGCACGCGCACGGTGTCGATGTCCGGCGTGCTGCCCAGCGGATTGCTGCGATACACGGTGGCGTCGCCGGAGCGCAGCCAGAATTCGCTGCCTTCGTTGAATTTCAGCACGCGATCAACGCTTGGGTCACCATTCTGGCCGGGCGGATGCACGATGAAACCAAAGCCGGCCGCAGCGGGATTGGTGAACTGCGCTGCGCGGATGTCGAAATACGCGCCGTAATCGTCCACACCCGAGCGCACCAGCGGCGAAGGCCAAGACACGCCGGGATAATCGGCGATGTACTGGCCGGCGTCGTTGACCTGCCACAGATGCAGACCCCAATCGGCGTAATTACCGTCGGGACGGTTGTAGCGGATGCGCACATCGATCGGCGCGCCGTCGCGCGGCGGATTGGGTATCGGCGTCAGCACTGTGCTTGCGGTGATTGCATCGCAGATGCCGCTGGTGGCGCCGCCGCTATTGCTGGCAGCCACGCTGTCGTCCAGTACGATGGCCGGGTCTGCAGCCGCCAGCGACGCATCGCCGCGCAGCGGCAGATCGCAGGCGGCGAGCAGCAGAGTCAGGAAAAAAACAAAAATCGCCGACAGCAGATTGCTGTTGCGTGGTGAGAACGTGCGCATCCTGGCCTCCGAGGCTCATCGCAGATGTGGAGATCACAATCGATTGTGCAGTGCGGCATTGTGCAGTGCAGCAAAAAGCCCTGCAAAACACGGGAGATTTGGCCGCGCTGCACTCTGGTCCATATCTCCGCTTGCCACAAGGCAATGCGGGTGTTGTGAAAACGTATTCCCGCATTTTTCAGACGCTGTTTACGCCTATCTGCGATGAACTGGCTCGGTCGACGTTTTTTCGGCAACCTTGAGGCTGCGAAATGCATAAAGACCGATCACCGTCCCCAGCGGCGGCGTGAGGATGCTGAGCCATGCGAACACCATCAGCGCGCTGCGCTGCGCGGAGTAGCGGAACACCGCTGCGGCCAGCGCGAACTGTGCGGCAGCGAAAGCCAGGCAAATAAACAGCACCGCCATCAGTAGCCACTTGCCGAACGCACCGATCAGCGTGCCGCCGTAGGACAGATACGCGGCATTGATGAAAGTCTCATCGCCCCACTGTGTCTTCCAGTCATCCGTCAGCCACTGCAGCGCGAACACGGCGCAGACGAGGTGGATGATGGCGGCTGCGACGTGATGCAGCGCGCTGCGGCGCTGCCATGGCGCGACGACGTTGCGCTGCGGAACATCGCGCGTCAGCGGCAGCGGCGGTAAATCGGGTGGACACGTGCGATGCATATGCGATGGGGTTTGGAATGCGGCGTTGATGCGTGTACGACTGCAGCGCTGCGCAGCCGTTCAAAGCAGCGGAATATCTTTTTCTTCGTGGGGGAATTTGAACGCCTTGCGCATCTTGCGGATTGATTCCGGCATTGGCGGGCGCGCGATGCCCTTGTCGCGCAGCCAATGCTGGCAGCGACGCTGCCATTCCTGCGTTGCGGGACTTCCGGGGTGCCAGTAGATGTCTTCCACGATGGGCATCGCATCGACGTAAACAGGTTTGCCGTCTTCGCCGTACTTCACCCAGGCAAATCCTTTTTCGGGAATATGCGCCTGCGGCAGCGGCGTGCCTTTAGCATCCGTGGGGGCCGCGACGGTACCGGTAATTTTTTTAGTTGGATCGGCGCCGTGCTGCATCAGCCAATAGACCTGCTCGAAGCCGCCGCGTCCGGCGTACCAACTCAAAGGCGA
>JANOKD010000047.1:0-13588 GCA_031419075.1 Lysobacterales bacterium | reverse complement strand
ACTCATCCCGCCGTGTCGGCTTCGCGTAACGCGCGAAGCCGGAACCTTGATCTTCTGCCATCGCGAGGGTCTGCTGTTTAGCCATGCATGAAATTTACCGCAAGATCAGATCTGCTGGTACTTTTGCAGCGTTGCCCTAGGTCTCAAACGGCCAAACTCGCTAAGACCGGACAAGACCCACATAGCCTCAATTTATCTTGATTGCGCCAGAATCCAAGAGTTCCCCTACGCCGGCTTTAACAAATCCAAAGATCACTGAGGTGCCGATCAGCGCAAATACAAAATACAAAAAAAATAGCAAACTTGATTTTGCGATAAGTACGCCCCTCAAAACGAGTGCTCTCGTCTCCTTTAGTCCGGACCTCCGGTTATTACGAGATAATTGAACTCTTAGAAATACAGAGTTAATCCATGCAAAAAAAGAAGTGGTCAAGTTCGCAAAGAAACATAATGTCAGTCCGTACAATAGTGCATTGCCGACATCAATATGCGCAGAGATTCTATCAAAAATTTCTTTCACTGCGGACTTTTCTAAAAAAAATATTGCAGAGAACAATGTCGTAAATAATATTGAGATAACAAAACCGACACAAATGAATTTGTGAATAGATACAAGTATACTTAATTTACCGCTATCTATGCCATTTTTTGTTTGAATATCTACCAATTGGAGATCATTTCTCCATCCAAATATCGCCCCCGCTAAGAATGGAGAGCAGCCAAATGTTAACAAACCAAACATTGTATACGCAGTACCAATTCCTTGTGACAGGCTTTTGCTAAATATCGGTTCTATTAATCCAAAAATTTGAACAATTATTACATGAATAGTAAATATTGCTATTGGACCTGCAAACAAACCAGGCCAATGAAAATAAGAACCTCTATTGAATTTATATAGCGAAACACACGCATTAAAGTAATCATCTGTCTTTTCTCGCCGGATTAAATTTCCTTTTAAATTTCTCTCACGCAATTTTATCTGTTTTTTTGCTAACTCCAACATGGGCCTGTCTAGCATTAAAAGATAGATACGTGATTTGTCATTTGACCAGGCTGTGGCATACTCCGCTATCTGAGTAACTTCTTCGATTTCTGATTTTTCGTCCGAAATCCACTTGTTTAGAATCGGCCATGCGCGAAATATGACTTCATGCGCTACCTGGATGGTCGCTTTATCTCCTTGACCATCTAATACAAGCAGTCGATTAGCAACAAAGTGCTCAACTAAGAACTGAGATTTCGGACTTAGTTGATTCAAAGTAGCAACTGCAGCTTCTGGAGAAGAAGATTTCGGTCGAATTAAGACCAACGCTGGTATAAATAGGTCCTTGCAGATCCCGAGCAGGTCGACGCCTACAGCACCAATCCGCTCATCGGAAGAAGCAGAAGCTAGTGCCGCGTCCACGGCGATTTGGATCGCGCCAGCGACTCCGCCTACAACGTCGGTAAAATCATGGACGGTGACCCAGCTTGGATTTTGAGCTTTCGCAATCGTTTGGTGCAGTGAAAGTGAAAGTAGCGGTAGCGTATCTGGCCCTGCCAACTCCGAGCCGAGTATGTCTAATAGCTCTGACTCGAAGCGAATCGGCACATTGAGTCGCGCACCTGGTCCTTCGATCACACTTTTCCAGCCGAGGGTTGGCATCCGGGGCAACGTGAAAGCGGCTGCGACGGCACCGTCACTTGTGAGTTGATGGTTAAGCGCATCGACCGCATCAGTGCGTACGGTCATCAGCACCAACACATTTGAGTGGGTCGCCAAGGCGGTTCTAAGCCACTTGAGTGCTTCAGTGGCCTCAGGGATTTCGGGGTTCAGCAGCTCTTCAGCTTGGTCAACCGGGATCACAAGTGTTCTACCGTTATCTTGATAATCGCCGTTTGCAACTAAGGACGCCAATCTATCGTTTAGCCGTAATACAGTCGCATTTTCTTGACCTAGCGAAGTTCCAATTCCATTTTGCCCACTTAGCGGGTTTCGACCTGGTCGAACTACAGGAAAGACCATAAACTGTTTGTCACGAGCCAAACGAGGCAAAATTCCCGCCCGAAGGAAACTAGACTTACCTGTGCCCGATGCCCCTCCAATCAACATCACCTGTTCAGCGCCTGTCTCGCGCATCCGGCGGATCAATTGCAAAGCGCGCTTGATTTCTGGGTCGCGACCGAAGAAAACCCCTGCGTCTTCAGCGTCCATGACTGCCAGACCACGGTATGGGCTTCGCCTTGGCTGATCAGGGGGCGGAAATGGGAATCCTTCCGGCTCGATCCTTGCTGCCAAGAGACTTTCGACCAACGCTTGCATAGACTGTGGCCGCGTCGCTTCATCACATAAATCGGTGTACTGAATATCTGAAATGAATCTTGGCAGAGGATTTGATATTGGCGCGAATATCGCGATAAACACTGGCTTTCCCAGTGTTTCTGCCTGAGTGAACTCGCGAACGCATTCGTGTGATTCAAGCCACTCGTCCGTGATGCAGGCTACAACAGCAACCGCATCCCTCATCCTTACGTTAAGGATTTGCCGCCAATTCTGGCCGTTCTTGATATCCTCAAGGTCTAGGAAAATTTGAGATTCAGTCCACCCGGCGTCTAACAGCTTCAGGCGCATCTCAATTGCTGTAGCTGCGTTCTTGCTCGAATGGCTGATGAAAATAGCGCTCAAATTGCCCGGCCCCTGAAAAAATAAGTGAAATGCGACTTAGTCGTCATCCCAAGGTAGTTACAATTTCAAACATTTGTAAGCTATCAAGTGTAGCTGGCTGTCGTCAAATGATTTGAGACATATGCAGGGTTAAAACGGATGAGTATTCTGGCTCATCTGTTGGTTGATGTTATGCGGTGAATTGTCCGCTGTCCGCAAGGCGCCCCCAAACCTTGCGGGAGCTGCAAAATTTAGATTTCACCCCGCAAATCTGCTCTTTGACAGCCTGTCGACCATTGAGTCACCGCCGAGGCTAAACGGAAATGGCGATCTTTTTGGCCATTTCCGGCCGTGAATCCGTGCGTGATCGAGGACAGTGCCTGTCCGATCATGTCCACCACGTTGTCGCCCCCAACTATCGCCGTCGCGTTCGATCATGTGGCTTCGGTTTTCGCTTCCGCTCTATCAGAATCCGCCACGTCTCATCGGGCGTGTGACCGCTGAGCGATTGATGCGGTCGCCGCTGGTTGTAGACATCGCGAAGCATGTTCAGTGTGGCCTGCAAATCGACATCGTCCGGAATGTGGCACATCCGCAATGCCTGCTTGAACGCGGACCAGACCCGTTCGATTCGACCGTTCATCCACGGACAGTGCGGCAGCGTGCGTTCATGACGTATGCCAAGCCATTGCAACGCGAAGGCAAAGGCCCAAGAAGTGAAGGCTGCTTCGTTGTCGGTGCGGATCGCCTTCGGCTTGCCGACATGTTCGATGGCATTCAACAGCAATCGCAGAATGGTGATGGATGAGCGATCACGCAGCGCGCGAAACATCAGCATTCGCCGGCTGCCGTGATCGAGAATGCCCAGCAACGGCCGCGGCGTCTGCGGTTCGATGCGATGCTCGGTCAGATCGATCGCCCAGACACGATTCACCGCGCAGGCGCTGTCGATGGAGTGCGCATACCGCCTTGGTGCGGAGCGCCATTGTTTGAAATCGCGCAGGAACTCCGCAACGTAGGTCTTGCCGACTGACCACCCCTGCCCGGCATGATCGCGATTGAACCGATCCGTGATCGTGCGGCAACTGGCACCAGGCGCTTCCAGCGCAATCCGAAACAGTCCCTCGCGCACCTCGATGGGCTTGGCGCGGTAGTGGCGCGCACTGCTGGTGTGCGTCGACACGGATTGCGTTGCGTGTTTGGCGCACCTGCGAATTTCAGACCTCTCTGCAGGCGGTGAGCGATGGATGATACGAACGATCAAAATTGCAACAAGCGTGAACAGCAGCAGCACAACGGTCATCTGATTCAACAAGCAGGGTTCGGCAGTCGACGATGCGTGTGATCGTCACCGGCGATCGCTTTTGGTCGTAGCGCTAGGCCCAGTTCGCCAGGATCAGAGGCGCTGCGATCCGTTCGTAATGGCGGCTGTTGTTGGTGACCAGCACAGCCCCGGCTGACAGCGCATGCGCGGCAATCATCATGTCCATCTCGCCAATCGGTTGTCCGGTGCTGACCAACTGGTGCCGGATCTCGGCGTACCAGTCGGCCGCATCGGCTTCCCACGGCAAGGTGCGGACGATCTTGAGGAACTGCCGCACCGCCAGATGCAGGTGGTGATCGGGCGGCAATCGTTTCAGGCCATACAACAATTCGGCACGCGTCATCACCGAGATACAGACCATCGCCGGTACGAGTGCTGCCAGCTTGGCCTCGATCGCGGGCGACTTGGCTTTGATCAAATAGCTAGCCGTGTCGGTGTCCAGCAGGTGCAACATGGTCACCGACTCCCGCGGTCGTTCGAGGGCAGATCGTCGTCAAACACGCCACGCTCACGGGGAGCCACGTTCAAGGGGCGTTCGACCAGGAAGTCGGCGGGCACCTCGACGGAGCGCAGCAACTCGAAGAAGTCGCCCCACGTTTTCGCGCCTGGCCGAGTGGAGAGCACGACATCGCCGGTCGCATCGTCGCGCGTGACATACACCTCTTCGCCTTCAAAGCGGAACTCCGCTGGCAGGCGCACCGCTTGGCTGGCGCCGTTCTTGAACAGCTTGGCAATCCTGGTCACGATCACGTGGCGCCTCCTATCTGAGTGCTGGTATATATACTTGAATATATACTTTTGCGAACCGCTTGTCGACCTGCAGCCAAACAGGCAGGTGTCTACCTCTTGGGCGGCGGTGACGCGCTACGACGGCCCTGTGGGCGCGCCCTATCCAGGCCCAGCGGGGCCGTTTCCGCTCCCTCTATGGCAACCCAACCAACCTATTCCGCCCTGCCCCCCTTTAATTGCAGAGAAAAATTTGCGTAGTGCGGTTTCCGCTCCACCATTCGATGAAAGAAAAGCCGACGCGCATGCTTCGGCTTTTTTGTTGCCTGCACGATTGCTTCGCAGCATCCATCGCTGCCACTACAGCTATGCTCTGCACAGCTTTTGTAGGAGCGACGCAAGTCGCGAAGCCCGCAGCGGATGATTGCCGGTGATCTTCGCAATCAGAAAAATGCCCGCGACAAAGGGCAACGGGATCGCGATTGAAGCCATTGCTGCAAGCGGGCCGGCTTCGCGACTTGCGTCGCTCCTACTAAAGCGACGCACGCCGAAGCCGCTGCAGGATCAGCGCAGGTCGCGATGCATAGAACACACCGCCACGCCAACACAGACGCAACCCACGCAAGGATCCGCTCTGGCTGTTCGTAGGAGCGGCTTCAGCCGCGAGCCCCATCCGGCTCCCATCTCACGCCTGAAGGACCGCCTACACATCGGCGCCATTGCGTCGCCTGCATGACGCAAAGTCGCCAATATTTTCAATTACTTACCTCAACTCTGAAACATACATTTTCATTTCATTCTGTTTCATTCACGCCCAACGCACCCGTCCTGCGTCCGTATTGCATCGCCTCCGCCGGTGCTCTGAACGCCTGCGACGCAGCCCCACGCTGCGCCGCTGCAGCACCAGCACTGCGCCGATGGTGAAAATTTCACCATCGGCGCAGCTCAAAGCCTCGCGTGCGGAGCTGTCGAACACCAACGCCGAGGCGGTTTGCTCCGACACCGCAGCGCCCAAGCTCCAACGATGATGAACATTTCACCATTGATGCGGCTCAGCGCCTCGCGAACGGAGCTGCCGAGCACCAACGCTGAGGCTTGTTGCCTCGACACCGCAGCTCAGGGCTTCGACGATGGTCCTGTCTGCTGTCCTTCTCCACGCCTGCGGGGAGAAGATCGTCATCCCCGCGCACAGCGCGGACAGAGGGTTGCGGAAGACCGGGTGGAGGGGCGCTCTTCGGAAAGCGTGACCGCAGCTTTAGCCCCTCATCCACCCCCGTATCAAGTACGAGGCAGGCTCTTCGGCACCTTCTCCCCGCCCGCGAGAAGAAGGAAAACATCAAAGGCGACGCTGTCGTTCGTCATTGAGGTGCATTGAGCTGCGAATCCCGTCTCGCTTTGCCGCATCGCGTCATGACACTGTCAGTACGCCTCCGTATTCTCGGTTCTGATGCCATGTCTGGGGAGAGTGGCAGACCATCAAAGGATCAGCGCGGCGTTCTGCCGCGTCTTCATGGAAGTAGGAAACACGAGGGATACACAACGTGCGTAAATACCTCTGCGGGCTGTTGCTCGCTCTGGCGGCGCCCTGCGCGCTCGCAAACACCGGGGTGGCATTCGTCCACGGCACCGGTGCTCAAACCAATGCTTACAACGACTATTGGCAGCCGGAGATGGTGGACTCCGTACGCGGCGGTCTGCCCAATCCGGCCAATTACACCGTCATCAACTGCGACTTCGGCCAGTATTGGTGGGACAGCCGCGCTGCGGGCTGCCTGGCAGGCCAGCTGACGACCTTCATCAACACCAAGGGCATCACCAAGCTGATCGTGATCACGCACTCCAACGGCGGCAACGTCATGCGTTGGATCATGTCGAACCCGACATGGGACAGTCGTTATCCGAACATCATCAGCAAGGTCGCACGCGTCAATGCGCTGGCGCCCTCCTCCACCGGCACTCCGCTGGCCGATGCCGTCACCAACGGCACGGTATTCGAAGCGGCGCTGGGCTGGCTGCTGGGCTATCAGAACGATGGCGTCCGCCAGCAGCAGCAAAGCTGGATGGTGTTCTACAACGGCAACTATCTGTACGGCACCAGCGGCCGTCCCGCGCTGCCGAAAACCTTCCGCAGTGTGGTCGGCACCGATGTGGACTCTTCGCCGTTCGATGGCGACAGTTACTGCGGTGGCTACAGCCTCAACGTCGGCCTGGAAATCACCAAAAACTGGTTGGACGGCTGTTCTGACGGCTTCCTCAACTGCAGCAGCCAATCCGGTGCCGGTTCGGTGTGGTTCTACGACACATCGCGCATGGCAGGCGGTGAACCGCTGTCGCACAACCAGAGCCGTCGGGCCTGTTTCGGCCTGAACACCATTCTCCGCACCGATGCGGGCCAGTGAGGACAACGCCATGAGACTTTCTATCGCCATCACTCTCGCGCTGGTCTCCTTTTCCGCCACCGCTGCGCAGCCGATGCTGCCCACCGGCGCCAAGGATCAGGCCCCCTCCCGTCTTGTCTCGCTTGCGACGCCTTCGGCCCAGATCGAACGCGCGCCGGTGTCGTTCTCCTGGAAGCTGGATCCCAGCCAAGCACTCCGCGCGTCACAGCCCCACGTCGCGCAAAGCCGCGAATATTGGGAAACCGTTGACGCCGCCGCACTTGATCGCGGCGTGCAGCTGAAAATGTCGGCCCCCGGCAGCTTGATCCGCATCAGCCCCGCACAGGGCGCCCGCGCACTGCGCAGCGACGAACTGCAGATCAGCAACAGCCAGGGCGCTGCGAAGATCGAGAACATCGCCTCGGCCAAGCAGCTCACCGACGCCGGCATGGATGTGCAGAACGGCACCGTGATCGCCAAGTTGGGCGATCAGGAAGGCGCCGGCAATTACACCATTCGCGTACAGAAAGCCGAAGGTCAGTACCTGGTGCATGTGTTCGAGCCGCAAAGCTCGGATGTGCTGCGCGCAGGCACCGATCGCGACCACGCCCTCGCCGGCTCCAGCCTGCGCTTCGATGTCGACTTCAGCCGTGCAGGCAAGTTGGCGTCGTCGGTGCAGGCCGACGCCATGCTGGTGGCACCCGACGGCCGCAGCTGGCCGGTCGCGATGGGCGCCAGCGACAACGGTGGCCTTGCGGCCAACGTGAAGCTGCCGACCAACGTCGGCAACACGCCGGGTCTGTGGGAGCTGCAGGTGTTCGCCAACGCCGATGGCATCCAGCGCGACGCGCGTACCGCGTTTGCGGTGGCCGCACCGACCGCCCGCTTCAACGGCGTGTTCGCGTTCAACGCCAAAACCATGCGCATGGCGCTGCCGGTGCAGACCGGTTCTGTCGGCCGTTACGAAGCCCGCGGCACGCTGTTCGCAACGTCACCCAACGGCACGATGGCGCCGGTGTCCGAAGCGCACAGTGCGGCGTGGATGAAACGCGGCAACGGCATGCTGGTGCTGCAGTTCGATCGTGCCCATCTGCCGCAGGGCTATGGCGCACCGTTTGAAGTACGTGAGCTGAAACTCAACGACCAGTCGCGCATGGCGCCGCTGGAAAGCCGTGAACGTGCGGGTATCGCACGCTGAGTTTTTGTTTCATTGTTTGAAACCGACAAGGGGCCGCGAGGCCCCTTGTCGTTGATGCGTACGTCAGGAAATAAATCAGCGCGCCACCATCCCGGTGGCGAAGGCCGGCACACCCGACAGCGCTTGATCCTCAATGCGCGTCAATGCACCGTTGGCACCCACGCGGAACGCACCGATGGTCGTGTTGTTCAGCACATACAGAAAACGGCTGTTGCGATCCAGCGCCATATCGGTCGGCCCACTGCCAGCACCGGTCGTCGCGGAGATGGCCGTGCTCAAGGTAGCCGCACCATTGCCGACCGCATAGGTCGACAGATTGCCGCTGGCGGTGTTGCTGACATAGGCGTAACGCCCATCGCGGGTGATCACCACCCAGCAGGCTGCGCTCTGCCCGCTGGGAACGGCTGCGGAAACGATATCGACGCTGGCATCGCCGTTAAGGCGATAGGACGACAGCGTGCTGGCGCCCGCCGCTCCGCCCACCGCTTCGGAGACCAGCAACTGATCGCGGCGACCGAAAGCGAAGCCGAACGGCGTCGGCGAAGCTGAGTCCTGGATCCTGGCCTGGCTCAACAGCCCATCGCCGTCGACCGAAAACGTCAACACCCGATTGGTCGCCTTCTCAGTCACTGCCAGCAGATCGCCATCGCGGTTGAATTCGACCTGCGCCGCACCTGTGCCCGTTCCGCTCAGCGCACGGCGCGAACCGGCAAGCGGCGTCAGCGTGCCGTAAATACTCATCCGGAAGCCCTGCACGTTGTCGCTGCCTGCGTTGAGCACATAGACCACGTCATCTTCAATCGTGACGCTCACCGGAGTAGTACCGCCGGAAGCCTCGGTGTCGGTGCGGTACAGATAGCTGCCAACAGCCAGAAACACCGACACGCTGTTGCTGCCGGGATTCACCGCCAACAGCCAGCGCCCGGAATCGCTGAGCGCCAGCGCGCCCTGATTGCCAAGACCGCCGCCGGTGCCGGTGCCGCGCGTGCTGTAGCTGCGCTGCGCGCCAAGGCTTCCGTCGGCGAAACGATCAAACACCACCACTTCATTGCCGGCAATATTGTTGGTCAGCGTAAACACGGCGCCGTCGACACCGCCCACCGTCGCACCGACGACCGGCACTGCAAGTGCGGCGGCGCCCAATGCGGCGAAAAGCGCGAGCGGCAGACGTGAACTGCTATTTTGAGCATTGTGATTGTGAGCATTGCGACTGCGGGAAATGATCTTGCGAACGATGCGATTCATGCTGGATCTCCATTGCGATGGTTCGGGGGAACCCGCATCCGATGGCGGGTGAATGCAGCTTCGACGTTCGCCGCTCACGAAGTCCTCACGCAAAGTTAAAAAAAAAGTGACTTGACATCGGCGCTGTGCGGGCGGGAGATAGGCGCTACGTCCGCAGCCAGAGCCTTTCCCGATGACAACCGATCGCACCCGCATTCTGGTGATCGAAGACGACCCGGACATCGGCGCGATGCTGGCGCTGAATCTGCGTGTCGAAGGCTTTGAGGTTGTCGTTGAGGCCAGCGGCGAGGCCGGTCTGCAGTGGCTGCAGCGCGAGCAGCCATTGCTGCTGGTGCTGGATCTCATGCTGCCCGGCATCGACGGCCTGCAGGTGTGTCGCAAAGTGCGCGAACGCGCAACGTACATCCCCATCATCATTCTCAGCGCCAAATCCAGCGAGACACAGCGCGTGCTGGGGCTGGAGCTGGGTGCGGATGATTACCTCACCAAACCCTTTTCCACCGCTGAACTCGTCGCACGCATCCACGCGGTGCTGCGGCGCATGAAGGCGGCAGAGGCATTGGGCGAAAGCCGTGCGGGCGTGATCCACCACGGCCCGCTCAGCATCGATCCGGTCGCGCGCGAGGTCCGGCTGGATGGACGCGAAGTTGTGCTGACCAGCAAAGAGTTCGATTTGCTCGCATTCTTCGCGCGTAACGCCGGCCGCGCATACCGGCGGATGGAGCTGTTGGACCACGTGTGGGGCCACAGCCACGACGGTTACGAACATACGGTCAATTCGCATATCAACCGGCTGCGGGCAAAGATCGAAAACGACCCGGCGAATCCAAACTACATCCTCACCATCTGGGGCGTGGGCTACAAATTCGCAGTGCCGGGCGAACCCGCCAGGAGCAGTGCATGACCACGCAATCGCTGTACGCACGCATCGCACTGGTCTTTGCCGTCATCGTGCTTGCACTGGGTGCGACGTTAGGCTGGCTTGGTTACGGCGCCGCAAAAGAGCATCAGCATGAAGTGCTGCAGCGGGTGAATCTGGGGCTGGCGCAGCACATCGCACAACAACCCGCGCTGGTAACGGATCCGCAGAGCACCCAGCGCCTGTTCGACCACTTGACGGCGGTGAATCCGAATATCGAAGTCTATCTGCTGGATCCTCAGGGCAACGTGCTACAACCGTCTCCCCAACAGGCGGCCCTGCCACGGCAGCAGGTGTCGCTGGAACCCGTGCGGCGTCTGCTTGCGGGCGGGACGCTGCCGGTCACTGGCGACAATCCGCGACATCGTGAAGGCCGCGAGATTTTCAGCGTCGCAGCGATCGAAACTACAGAAGGCAATGCCGGCTATGTCTATATCGTGCTGCTCAACGATATGTACCGCACGATGGTGGCCGATGCGTGGCAGGGGTACGCGTTGCGCAACGGCGCCAAGGTTGCGGTGCTTGCGATGCTGGTCGCGATCATCACCGGGCTTGCTGCGTTTGCGGTGATTACCCGTCGCCTCGAACGGACGATCCGGGATGTTGAAACTTTCGCGAATCTTTCGGACGAATCGCCCACCACGCCATCGCTTCTGACAAAAACTCGCCGCGGCGACGAGATTGATCGGCTGCGGACCGCATTCGCAAGTCTGCGCGAGCGGCTCAATGCGCAGATGGCCGAACTGAAGCGCCAGGACGAACTGCGCCGCGAGCTGGTGGCCAACGTCTCGCACGATCTGCGCACCCCGTTGACTTCGATGCAGGGCTATCTGGAAGCGATGGCGCGCATGGACGACGGGATGGATGCCTCCGAGCGCAAACGCTATCTGGACGTCGCAGTACGCCAGAGCCATCGCGTCTCGCGGCTGGCGCAGCAATTATTTGAACTCGCACGTCTCGAATGCGAAGAAACCCAGCCACAGCCGGAGCTGTTCTCGGTCTCGGAACTGGTCCACGACATCGCGCAGAAGTTCGCATTGGTCGCCCAGCGCAAAACAATCCGTCTGCACACCGAAATCGATGCGGATCCGCTGTCGGTGCAGGGTGATATCGGCATGATCGAACGCGTTATCAGCAACCTTGTCGACAACGCGATCCGGCATACGCCTGAAGGCGGCGACATCTATCTGGTCGCGCACGGCCGCCCACGCGGCATCGAAGTGCGAATCGACGACACCGGGCACGGCATTTCTGCAGAACAGCTGCCCGGCTTACTGGTGCGCGGCTCGCCGATTCGCAAGCTGGCCACGCAGCGCGGCGGCGGACTGGGTTTATTGATCGCCGACCGGATCCTGCACATGCACGGTAGCGCGATACAGGCCGCCAGCCGGATCGGTGAAGGCACAAGCGTCAGCTTCGTATTGCCAGTGGCACAAGCCGCCTGACGCAGGCGGCGGGTCAATCGTTGGCAACCCCATGCGGCACATGCCCGGCAGCCACATGTTCGCGCGCGGAATCGATATTGTGCTGGGAGTCATCGAAGAAAATATCTGCGCCGAAGGCCTGTAAAAATGGACCTTTAGCACGGCCACCGAGGAATAGGGCTTCATCCAGACGGATGCCCCACTCGCGCAGCGTGCGGATCACGCGCTCATGCGCAGGCGCCGAGCGCGCAGTGACCAGCGCTGTGCGGATCGGGCACTGTTCGATCGGGTACGCCGCCTGCAGCCGATGCAGTGCACTGAGAAAAACACGGAACGGCCCGCCCGGCAGCGGCTCGTGCGCACGCTCGCGCTCATGACGCGAAAATGCATCCAGTCCGCCCTCGCGCGAAATACGTTCACCTTCATCGCCGAACAGCACCGCGTCGCCGTCGAAGGCGATCCTGATCTGCTCGCGCGCCACGCCACCGTCGACCGGCTGCACAGCCTGCGACGGCAGCAGCGTCGCCGCGGCGATGCCGTGCTCCAAGGCACGGCGCACAGATTCAGCATCGGCCGACAGAAACAGATGCGCGCCGAAGGGTTTGATGTACGGCCAGGTCGGCGCACCCGAGGTGAAAGTTGCACGAGTGATCGACAGTCCGTGATGCTGGATCGAATTGAATACGCGCAGACCGGTATCCGATGAATTGCGCGACAGCAAAATCACTTCCACACGCGGCACCTCCGCCGGCGCGTCCGCATTCAGCGCCAACAGCTTGCGCACCAGCGGAAAGGCGATGCCGGGTGGCAGCAGGTCGTCCTCGCGACTGCGCTGATAAGCGGCGAAGGCATCCACGCCCTCACGTTCGAACAACGTATGGCTCTCCTCCAGATCGAAGAGGGCACGGGAGGAGATGGCGATGACGAGGGGTTCGGGCTGGGTATGGGAATCGATGAGCGTCATGTCGGTAGTGTGCATTGGAATGGTTTCAATCGGAGATACCATGCACGATAGTAACCCTGCATCTGGGCACTGAGCATTTCCGTAATTGATAGCGTAGAGAGCGAGCCGGGTTTGAAACACCCGGGCAGCCCTGCGTCTACTCAACTTATTTCGGAGACCGTCATGACAAAATTCTACACTTCCCTGACAGCCGGCATCGCTGCCCTGCTGCTTGCTGTGCTGACGCTCAATCCAATGTCTTTGCTCGCCAACACAAGCAATACCTCGATTGAGGCCGGGCAAACCTTTGTCTTCGGCGGCGAACAGCGCATGACCCTTGCGGTCTCTGCCCGGAACGACGGCGAAGTGCCTGTCGAAATCCTGCTGCTGAAAAGCGGCAAGGAACACTCTGTCGCCACGCTCGCCCCAGGCGCATCGATGAAACTCAAATTGCCTGCTGACAACGTGGCATTGTTCCGCAATGTTTCATCGAAAACAGCAATGGTGCATTTGAAATTCAACGGCAATATCAACAAACTCACGATGAGCTATACAGGCAATTAACAGGCTGCTGAAGTACGTTGAACAGCCTATGTTTCGACGTCTGAAAAACGTAGCAATACAAAGCCGATTCGGCGAAACAGGCCTAGCAGGCTGCTGAAATACCTACCGTTTCAAAGTGTTCGCCCTTCACTTCGCGGCTTGAATTCATGCATTCCCAGCCGCGAGAGCGAAAGTGATCATTTTTTAGCCAGAAACCAACGCTTTTCGAGTGATTCCTTCC
>JANOKD010000046.1:0-37688 GCA_031419075.1 Lysobacterales bacterium | reverse complement strand
GTCAGACGAAGCCAAAGTCTGGATATCGATGGGAGGATGTAGATTTCGTGTTTTTTTGACAACAAACAGTGAGCCGCACGACATGCTGCAGCTGTGATGCTCGAAAGGCTACGAAAGCGACAGAACTATTGTTTGGATGACTGCAGAGGGTAACGTCCCGATGAACTTGCAAACGCGGCACACTAACCCCTGATCGGAGACCCGGAGGGCGAAGCACAGGATGTGCATCGTTTTTCGACGAGGCAGGATGCCTCATCGAAAAATCCCGGCCCGGTTTCAGTCGGCAGTTTCGAATTGGACTTGAGTGTTTTCTTTGGTGACTTTCTTTTCAAAAAGAAAGTCACTCGCGCCCCAGCGCGAAAAAGGTGCCATGCCTTACCCGCGCACCATCACACGCTGGCACCCGCGCGCATCACCACGACGCCATCGAAACGCACACCGTCTGAAACAAACATGATTGAAACATCGTGTTGTCCACAGCCACGCAACTCATTGATTTCATGCCTGATTGATGGCTAAAAACATTAGGCCTGACTTCAATAGCCGCATCGCTGGCCAAGGCAGCCCTACAGATCCGTGCGGCGCGGCCGCCTCCGGCGCCCGCGCCTGCCAGGCCATCCGGCCTGGCCCCTCCCACCGCTGGTCTGGCCTACCGGCCAGCCCCGCCGCCCCGGGCCTCCGGCCCGCTGGGAGACCTCAGGGCAAAGCGGAAGCCCCGGAGCCGGTTGGCGTGCCCGCGGGGCCACCTGCTGCGGGAGGCCGCGCGGGCGATGCCGGGGTGGTCGAGCCACGAACCGCCGCGCACCACGCGGAGCGTCTCGTCTGGCCGCGCCTCCGGCGCGTCCCGACGATCCCGCCACACATCCGCGCACCATTCCCAAACATTGCCATGCACGTCGTACAGGCCCCAAGGGTTGGGCTTGTAGCGTTTGACTGAGGTCGTGAACTCGAATTCTTTGTTAGCGTTGCCATGCGCCGCATCCCAGGCATCGCCCCACCAATACGCCGTGGGCGCGCCGGCGCGGGCCGCATATTCCCACTCCACCTCGGTCGGCAGACACAGGCCTTTGCCTGTGCCCCACTCCGGCCGCGCCGCAAAACGCGCAATGAACTGGTCCATCACTGCGTCCCAGCTCACATTCTCCACAGGCCGCTGTAGCGCCTCGGGGCCAGCGCCGAAATGGCTGGGGTCGACATCGGCCACCGCACGCCAGAACGCCTGAGTGCAGGGCGTGTCGGCCAGCCAGAAGCCCTGGTCAACGATTTCCCGACGAGGTGCGTGCTCGTATTTGTTGGCCCACTCGCGAACATCCTTGTCCTTGATCGCAGCCCGTTCCGCCAGCGGCGACCCCATCCAGAACCCCCCCGGCCCGGTCGGCGGGATCCAGCGCATCCGCTGGGTCGCTCCGTTCACAGTGAGGTCGGCCCAGCGGCCGTAGGTGTCTTCGCCGTTGTCGCTGGCCCAAGACGGGCGCGGCTGTACGGCCAGCATAGGCGGCGGCATGGCCTGTGCTGGCGGCCGTATCGCCGGCGGTGGTGCAGCGGCCGGAACAACAGGTGGAACTGGCGCCATCGCCACGCTGGGCGACGCGACGTACACCGGAATCTCCGCCTCGCCCACATGCGACATCAGCATGTCGCGATCGGCTACCCAGCGGTAGGCCGGGCAATCCAGCGCCAGATCCGGCGGGATGCAGTCGTAATCGCTGTCTTCAGTGCGCAGCGTAAGAATGCGGCCATGACTACGCTGCTTCAGCAGGTACAGGCCATGAATCAGGCGAATGGACTCGAAGGCCACGCCCAAGCCGCCGGCGTCTTCGGGCCTGCGCTCCCACAGCCGCAGATAATGCGGCGATGTCAGGCACAGGATGTGGGTGGAGCCGCGAATCGCCGCGTCCATCCAATCCCGCCATTCGCTGAGGGACAGGTGACGTTTGGCGTCGCGTTGATGCCAATGATCGAGACTGACGCCGATGCCCGCCTGTTGGATCGCCGACGCCACGGCTTCGACCTTGTCCGGCGTCCATTCCGGATCGTCCTTTGCGTGACTGACAAAAACCTGCCGCTCCATGCCATCCCCTGTGAAGACTCGTGCTCCGAAACGCGAGTCTAACGTGAGGGCCTGCGACGTTTACGGAGGCAGCATCGACAGCGTCAGTTCGGCCCTGCGCCGCTGCTGAAGAAACAGCTCATAGGGTGCGCCTCGGCGCACCGATGCCTGCGATCGCCGCGAAATGCCGGTGCGCCAAGGCGCACCCTATGTTGGAGGTGGCAGAAAAGTGAGAGTTGGACAATGATCCAACCTGCGGAATTGGCAGCCACGAATACACACCAGAATCGCAATCCGGGCCGCCCGCAGCGGGAGGGGGAGGGAGCCGCAGAACGGCCCGGATGCGAAAGGGTTGCGCGCCTCAGCCGGCCGCCGATGCAGGCCGCACTTCGCTGGCGCGCACGCGGAACCACGCCGCATACAGCGCGGGAAGAAACAGCAGCGTCAACGCGGTCGCGACGATTAAACCACCCATGATCGCAACCGCCATCGGCCCGAAGAACGCGCTGCGCGACAGCGGCACCATCGCCAGGATCGCGGCGAGCGCGGTCAGCACGATCGGTCGGAACCGGCGCACGGTCGATTCGATAATCGCAGTCCAGCGGTCATGGCCGCTGGCGATGTCCTGTTCGATCTGATCGATCAAAATCACCGAGTTGCGCATGATCATGCCCGACAGCGCGATGGTGCCCAGCATGGCCACAAAGCCGAACGGCACCCGGAACACCAGCAGGAATAATGTGACGCCGATCAGGCCGAGCGGCGCAGTGGACATCACCAGAAAGACCCGGGACAAACTGCGCAGCTGCAGCATCAACAAGGTAATGACAACGAACACGAACAGCGGCATGCCGGCCTTGATCGAGTTCTGGCCGCGCGTGGAATCCTCGACCGAACCGGCCGTACTCAACTCATAACCAGCGGGCAAGGCGGCGCGGATCTCATCAAGGGTCGGATCAAGCTGCCCAACCACGGTGTCCGGCGTCGGCCCATTGACCAGGTCGGCGCGCACGGTCACGGTCGGCAGCCGATTGCGATGCCAGATCACGCCGTCCTCGAACGCTGACTCCAGCCGCGCGATCTGCATGACTGGCACGGTTTTTCCACTGGCGGTGGGTACGGCAAGGCTGCCCAGCAGCTCCAGCTGTACGCGCTCTTCCTCGGGCCCGCGCAGCAGGATTTCGATCAGTTCATTGTCTTCGCGATAGGTACTGACGCGTAAACCGGAGAGTGAACTCGAGAGAAAATTCGCCAGCTGTTCGGAACTCACACCCAGCGCGCGCGCGCGCTCCTGATCGATGACCAGACGCACGATTTTGCTAGGCTCATCCCAGTCCAGATTGACGTTGATCACGCTTGGGTTTGCCCGCACTTTTTCCATCACCCGATACGCGATCTCACGCACGCGTTCGACGTGTTCGCCGGACACGTGATACTGGACCGGATAACCCACGGGCGGGCCGTTTTCGAGCCGGGTCACGCGTAGCTGCAGCTCCGGAAACTGCTGACGCACCTCGTCCATCAGCCAATCGCGCAGGGTTTCGCGCGACTCGATATCGTTCGCAAGCACCACGAACTGACTGAAATTCGTCTGCGGCAGCTGCTGGTCAAGCGGCAGATAAAACCGCGGCGAACCCGTGCCGATGTAAGCGGTGTAGTTTTCGACTTCTTTGCGCGTGGACAGCAGTTTTTCCAGACGATGCGCCGCAGCTGTCGTGGATTTCAGCGAACTGCCTTCGGCCAGCTCCACGTCGATCATCAGTTCGAGCCGGGTTGAATCCGGAAAAAACTGCTGCGGCACGAAGCGGAACATGACGATCGACACGACGAACGCCAGTACGGTCGCACCGATCACCACCCAGCGGCGGCGGATACACCACCGCACCAGTGCGCGGAAACGCTGATAAAACGCGGTGCGATACGGATCGTGAGCGAGTGCATGCGCACCTTCAACCGTAATGTTTGCAGGCCCGAGCAGGCCTGCATATTGCGGCCAACGGTCGGCCAGACGCTCGCGGAATGCGCGGATCCGGCCTTCGAACGAACCGGGTTTGGGCAAGGTATGTGGATCGGGCAGCATCTTGTCGCCAAGATATGGAATGAACAACACCGCCACGACCCAGGACACCAACAGTGAGATCGTCACGACCTGGAACAATGACCGCGTGTACTCGCCGACGCTTGATGCAGCGGTCGCAATGGGCAGAAAACCCGCTGCAGTCACCAGGGTGCCGGTCAGCATCGGAAATGCCGTGTTTTCGTAAGCAAACGCGGCTGCGCGTAGACGCGAATAGCCCTGCTCCATCTTGATCGCCATCATCTCCACCGCAATGATCGCATCGTCCACCATCAGCCCGAGCGCCAGCACCAGCGCCCCGAGCGAAATCTTGTGCAGGCCGATGCCAAAATAATGCATCGCCGTGAACGTCATCGCCAATACCAGCGGGATGCTGACCGCGACCACTAGGCCAGTGCGGAAACCAAGCGAAAAGAAACTGACCAGCAGCACGATGATCACCGCTTCGGCCAGCACGCGCACGAATTCGCCGACCGAATCGCGCACCGCCGCAGGCTGATCGGCGATACGGCGCAGCTGCATTCCGACCGGCAGGGTTTTCTGCAGTCGTTTGATTTCGACATCCAGCGCATCACCGAGCTGCAGAATATTGCCGCCGGGTTTCATCGACACCGCGATACCGACCGCATCTTTGCCCATGTAACGGATCCGCGGCGCAGCGGGATCGGCATAACCACGTTTGATCTGCGCGATGTCGCCAAGCCTTACGGTACGGTCGCCGGCCCGGATCGGAAACGCACGGATCTCCTCCACCGAATTGAAGCCGCCGGTCACGCGCAGCCGTACGCGGTCGGTCGCGGTCTCGAAAAAACCCGAAGCCGTCACCGCGTTCTGCTCGGCCAGCGCCTGCTGCACCACCGGCAGCGGGATCCCCAGCGTGGCCAGCTTGGTGTTCGACAGCTCAATCCAGATCTTCTCGTCCTGCAAACCGAGCAGTTCGATCTTCGCCACCTCGGGCACCCGCTGCAGCTGCAGTTCAATGCGCTCGGCGTAATCCTTCAGCAGCGCATCGTCGAAGCCTTCGCCGGTGATCGCATAGATATTGCCGTAAGTGTCGCCGAACTCGTCGTTGAAGAATGGGCCGCGCGTGCCGTCCGGCAGCTGCAGCTTGATATCTCCGATTTTTTTGCGGACCTGATACCAGAGTTCCGGCAGCTCGCGACTGTTCATGGCGTCGCGGGCGATAAAGATCACTTCCGAAATTCCCGGACGCGAATACGAGCTGATCTCCTCGTATTGACCTGTCTCCATGAGCTTTTTTTCGATGCGATCTGTCACTTCGCGCGCGACTTCGTCGGCGGATGCGCCGGGCCATGTGGTGCGTATCACCATTGCCTTGAACGTAAACGGCGGGTCTTCGGATTGGCCAAGGTTGCGGTACGACCAGGCACCGACAATCGCCAGCACCAGCATCATGTAGAGCACCAGCGAACGGTTCGCCAGCGCCCATTCGGAGAGATTGAATTTACGCATGGTCAGCGCATCCCGGCGAAGCGGGACAGCGGTGGCGTCGCGCAGTCGACAGCGTTCATGGCACTGCCTTCGACGCGTTCGATGCGATCGGTCGATTGCTGCGGTCAACCGGCAATACCGCTTGGCCTTCATACAGCAGGTGACCACCGGCCACCACCACCCAATCGGTCGGCTTCAGCCCGGAAAGCACGGCAACCCCGGCTGCGGCGTAAGGGCCGACACGCACCGGCACCCGTCTGGCCTTCGGCGTTTTCGGATCGATCACCCACACCACCGTCGTGTCGTTGTCGCCACGATGTACGGCCGACAGCGGCAGACGCACCGCAGCGGCTGCTTGCGCCGCGGCAATATAAACGCGCGCGCTCTGGCCCAGATCGACGCGCTGCGCAGTGCCGGGATCGAGCGTCGCGCGCGCGGCGTAGGTGCGCGTTTGTGCGTCGGCGGCCGGTGCAATTTCGCGAATGCGGCCTGGAATCTGCTGGCCCTGCGCGCTCCACAGTTCGATCACCACCGGCTGGCCGATGCTGAAATCGCGGATCTTCGCTTCAGGCAGGGCGAACGCAACCTCGCGTCCGCTGTCGACGGCCAGCGTGAATGCACCCTTTCCGGGCTCGACGACTTGGCCGGCTTCAATCTGCCGACTGGCGATGACGCCGTCCTGCGGTGCGCGCAGCTGGCTGTAACCAGCCTGGTTGCGCGAAAGATCCAATTGGGCGCGCGCCGCGCGGGCCTCTCCTTCAGCCGCACGCAGCGCAGCGGTCTGTTGATCGAGACTGGAGCGACTCACCAGTTGATCTTTCGCAAGGCTGGCAAGCCGCGCATGGTCGGCACGCGCGCGCGCAAGCTGAGCATCCGCGGCAGTACGCTGTGCCTGCAGCGATTCGACCTGCAGCTGCAGATCGCCCGGATCCAGCTCGGCAAGCAGATCGCCGCGGCGGACCCGGTCGCCGATATCCACCAGACGTCGGGTCAACTTTCCGCCGACCCGGAACGAGAGCACGGTTTCTTCGCGGGCGCGGATTTCGCCAGCATAGGCGCTCAACCCCTCCACCGCAGGGCCGGTGGCGGCATCTGCCCGCACCACCAGCACCGGCCTCGGCGGCTGTGCCGCGTCGCCATCATTGCCGCAGGCCACCAGAGCGACCACCATCAGTATCAGGGCTGCCGTCCTGACACCCGCTGCTGTCTTGCTTGCTGTCATGGCCGCCTCGATACAATCTGGAAAGGTGCCCGGACACGACAGGATCGACCCGGGGATATTATTGAACTAATCGGTATCGTATAAATAACATACTAATTAGTCTAGTATTGAAAGCATGTCAGCTCCAAGCTCCCCAGCCGCCCCGCACGAAGCCGTCAAACCGGCCGGTCCCGGTCGTCCGAAGGATCTGGGCAAGCGCGCCGCGATCCTCGAAGTGGCCAAGCGGGTATTCGTCCAGCATGGGTTCGACGGTGTCAGCATGGATCAGATCGCTGCTGAGGCCGGAGTCTCCAAACTCACCGTCTACAGCCATTTCGGCGACAAGGAGTCGCTGTTCAGCTCTGCGGTGCGCGCCAAATGCGAAGAACAGATGCCGTCAGCGCTGTTTCTGCAGGGGCTTGAAGGCAATCTCAAAGAACAGCTCACCGTCATCGCACGCGCTTTCTTTGCGCTGGTCACCGATGAGGAAGCCATCGCAATGCATCGCATGATGATGCTGCCCGGCACTGGCGACTTCCACGTGCGGGAGCTGTTCTGGCAGGCCGGTCCGCAGCAGCTGAAGGACGCGTTCGGCGAATTTCTGCGCGTACGCGAGGCCCGCGGCGAACTGCATGTGCCCGACATCCAACGTGCGGCCTCGCAGTTTTTCTGCCTGCTGAAGGGCGAGATGCACATGCAGCTGCTCTGCGGGATGTGTTGCCAGCCGCAGTCCGAGGACATCGATACTCACATCGCCGCTACGGTAGACCTGTTTCTGCGCGCCCACGGCGGGAGTGCCGCGGGCGTGGAGCACGACGCGTGAGCGCCGCTGATATCGCTTCGAACAGGCGCCGCGCTGCCTGTGGCCACGGTCCCGGTGACTTCCGGCACTCAGCCAAAGCCATGCGTTACGGCGATCCTGCGCATCACCGCAGCAGCACCGCCGCGATACAATTCAGTATGTCCACCGCTCTTCATTACGCGACGCTGCAAGAGACACCAGCATGACGATCGACTACGCCAAAGCCCGCGAAACCATGGTCGAACAACAGGTTCGTCCGTGGGAAGTGTTCGAACCGCGCGTTCTTGAAACGCTGGCGCGGCTGCCCCGCGAGCGCTTCGTCGTGGAGGCCCACCGCGCACTGGCCTACTCCGATATCGCCCTGCCGATCGGCCACGGCGAGTCGATGATGAAGCCGGTGATTGAAGGTCGCGTGCTGCAGGCGCTGTCGATCACCGCTGGCGAAGATGTGCTTGAGATCGGCTCTGGCAGCGGCTACCTGTCGGCCTGCCTCGGCAGCCTTGCGCGGGATGTGGTCAGCCTGGAACGCCACGCGGACCTTGCGCAGGGCGCGCGCGATCGTCTGCAGGCACAGGGCATCGGCAACGTCCGTATCGAGACCATCGATCTGTTCGGTTGGGACAGCGAACGCCGCTTCGATGTCATTTGCGTCGGCGCCGCGGTTGCGAATATACCCTCACGATTGCTGCAATGGCTGCGCCCCGGCGGGCGCATGTTCGTGGTTCATGGCAAAGCGCCTGCGATGCAGGCGGCGCTTGTGCGCCATGCCGACAACGCCGCCGGTTTCCAGATCCAGTCGCTGTTTGAAACCGAGCTGACCTATCTGGTCGGCGCAGCACCGATCCCTCAATTTCAATTTTAGTTTCAACTGCTGTTTGCATCTGTCGTTTGAAAATGCAATACGCCCGTTCGGCGCTCCGCCGATACGCGCACTGCCCAGATAAAAAAGGATGACCATGACTCGCCGCCCGATCGCTATCGCCCTCGCCCTGCTGCTGCTGCCAATCGGCGCCCAGGCCGAGGATCTGCTGCAATCCTATGAACTCGCGCGCAGCAGCGACCCGCAGCTTGCAGCGGCCGAATCCATTCGGCTCATCACCCGCGAAGGTGAAGTGCAGTCGCGGGCGGCGTTCCTGCCGCTGATCGGCGGATCGGTGGGCGCGAATTATTCCGACACAACATCGCAGCTGGGCAGCGGCTTCAAGGTTTCCGATGGCGGCGGCGGACGCAGCTATGGTCTTTCGGTGGACCAGTCGATCTTCAGCTTCGGCGATATCTCGCGCCACCGCTCGCAGCGCTCGCTGTCGCAGGCCGCGGATTTCCAGCTTGAGGCCGCTGGCGATTCGCTGATCACGCGGACCTCGGCCGCTTATTTCAACGTGCTGGTGGCGATGGAAACCCTGTTGGCGGCCGAAGCGCAGGAAACCGCGCTGAAGAAGCAGTTCGACTTCGCCGACAAACGCCTCGAAGTAGGCCTGGCGCCGATCACCGACGTTCACGAGGCACGCGCCCAGTACGACCGCGCCCGCGCCAACACCATCGTTACCCGCAATGCGCTGGAAGACGCTTATCGCGCGCTGGAGGAAATCACCGGCAAGGAAATACGCGCGCTCAACGCGCTACCGCAGGATTTCCAGCCGCAGCTGCCTTCGGCGCTTGATGTGGAAGGCTGGGTGCAGACCGCAGTCGACAGCAACCCCGCGCTGAAGGCCAAGGAACTCGAGCTGCGTTCGGCCGAGTCCGATATCGACACCGCCCGCGCCGGCCATCTGCCCACCGTCGGTCTGCGCGCAAGCTACGGCAACAATCGATCGATGTTCGATGGCGACATCGGTCCAACCGGCGTCGACTCCTCCGACACCTCCAGCGTCGGCCTGACCGTCAATATCCCGATTTTCGCCGGCGGCGCAACCCAGTCGCGGGTCCGCCAGGCGCTGGCCCAGCGCGACGTGACCGAGGATCAGCTCGACCAGCAGCGCCGCGCGCTGGTGCGCAACACCCGCAATGCCTACCAGACCCTGGTGGCCGGCATCAGCGAAGTGGAAGCGCGCAAGGCTGCGGTGTTCTCGGCGCGCAGCGCCTACGACGCCTCGCAGGTCGGTCTTGAAGTCGGCACCCGCACGGTGCTGGACGTGCTGAACAATCAGCAGACCCTGTTCAACGCCGAACGCGAATACGCGCTGTCCCGCTACAACTTCCTGCAGAACCGCCTGCAGCTGGAACAAGCTGCGGGCACGCTCGACATCGAAGACCTGCAGTACGTGAACCGGCTCCTGACCGTGGATGCGACGCCGAAACCGGCGCCGTGACCGAGCTGATGCAGCTCCGCGACGATGGCCCGCAATGCGGGCCATCGTCATTTTCATCCATACAGAGTTGATGCGAGTACGGATCAGTTCGACGAGCAACTGCCATCTGTGGAGCAATAGCTCTCTCCGACCAGCTGCCACCCTTCCGGCGTGCACAGATACATCGACCACAACGTCCCCAGGGGATCGGTAACGGATGTCTCCGCAACCGTCCAGACCGCAGCTTCGTCACACGCAGGCAAACTGGCGGATTGCGCAGCCACTGGCTGCGCGATAGAGATTGCAAGCGAAATTGCGGCCAAAGCGACACCTTTCACGAGATCATGCTTCATGATAAATCTCCAATTGAAATGTTTACGACAGGCATGCGAAGACCAGCCCATCTAAAGAAAATGACGCGCGCACTGACTTCCGCTCAAGGCGGAGAGCAACGTCCGTTGCTGTAATAGCAGCGCGAGATGGCGAGCAATGCCCATGCGTTCTCCGAACAGACATAAGTCGCGTGCTCGACGTATTCAGATGAATACTCAGCCGTCATTGCATATGCACCTTCGTTCTCGGCACCGCATACGGCCTCCGGGAACGGCGGCTGAGCCAAAACATCTCCATTGGCAAGGTTGCCAAGACCGAATACTGCAACCGCGACGCATGTTTTCAGGCCAATCTTTAGCATGTTGTTTCTCCCGAAAAATACGACCGCCAAGTAAGGTGCGGGATGCGCCAAGCCACCCGACGAACAGGCACGACGGCCGATGCCACGCCAGCGAAACAGCTTCTGCGCAAGAGCAATCTATGCGTCCAGACATCGCTGGAATGCGCGCGGAGTCACAGTCGCAGCGCATGCGGAAAAATCGTTTCTATCGAGAACCGGCTATGCATAGGCGGCACCTTGCGCGAGGCTCCGCAACTGTCGGGCTACAGTGAATTCTCGACAAGCGTGAGCGTACGCAGCAAAGCGCCACGCCCCTGTTCGACCAGCGAGCGCCCCGCAGCGACCATCCGCTCGCGCTCGGACGGATCCGCAAGCAGCCTTTCCAGCGCCGCAGCCACAGCTGCAGTATCCGCTGCGACGTTCAATGCGTTGGCCCGCACCAGCTGTTCGGCTATATCGCTGAAATTGTGCAGATACGGGCCGGTCACGATGGCGGTGCCGACGGCGGCGGGTTCAAGCAGGTTGTGTCCGCCCACGGGCTGCAGGCTGCCGCCCACAAACGCGACATCGGCACAGGCGTAGAAACTCATCAGTTCGCCGAGCGTATCGATCACGAACACCGCATCGTCGCGATCCGGAAGCCGCGTGAGTTTGCGCGTGGCGACCTGTAGGCCGGTGTCGATCGCCAGCTGCGTCGCCGGCCGGAAGCGCTCCGGATGACGCGGCGCCCACAGCATCAGCAGATCCGGCCACCGCGCGCGCAGATGACGATTGATCGCGAGGACTGCGGCCTCTTCATCGGGATGGGTGCTGGCGGCGATCCACACCGGCCGGTCAGCGACACGCGAGCGGAACTCATGTGCAAATGCATCGACACCCGGATCGACCCGGGTGTCGAATTTCAGATTGCCGCAGACGACAACCTGGTGTTGATGCGCGCCCAAGCGCAGGAAGCGTGCGCCATCGGCATCGGACTGCGCGGCGATCGCGCGCATCGTGCGCAGCGCGCGCCCCACCAGCGGACGCAGTACGCGGTAACCGCGCAGCGAGCGCTCGGATAAACGCGCATTGACCAGATACGCAGGTACGCCATGATCGCGGCAGGCGAACAGCAGATTCGGCCACAGCTCGGTTTCGACGATCAATGCGATGCGCGGCCGGAAATGACGCAGAAACCGCGCGACGGCACCGGTCAGGTCGTAGGGCAGATAGACGTGCGCGACGCGATCACCCCACAGCGCCGCGACGCGCTCGGACCCGGTCGGGGTGATGGTGGTGATCAGCACACGCTGCTGCGGATAATCGCGCAACAGCGCGTTGACCAAGGGCGCCACGGCGTTCACTTCGCCGACAGAGACGGCATGGATCCAGAGATGCTCGTGGCCAGTAGCAGCCTCGCCATACCGCGCGTACCGCTCTTCCCAGCGCAGCAGATAGGCGCGCTGACGAAATCCGCGCCAGATCAGGTGATACACGGTGACGGGCAGCAGCAGATACAACGCCGCCGAATACAGGCCGCGCAGGGTGTGCTCGATCATGCGCTCGAAGCGATTGGCCCACATCGCGCCATCATAAAGGCGAATGGCTGGGCGTTGAGCGGTGAGCAATCAGCGAAAAAAACATCTGTCATCCCGAACAAGCGCGCCGCGTGGGGAGGGATCTGTTTTCGACTTGTCGTCCGATCAAGCAAAAACAGAGTCCTCTGCCCGATAGCGCGGGGGTTCGGAATGACACGTGTTGATGTTTCACCGCTCACGGTCTACCGCTGCACATTTACAATGCCCCATGCCGTTTGCTTTCAACACCCCACCGCCGCGCTCGCCCCGACATTGGCCGACCTGGTTCGGCATCGGTGCGATCGCCCTGCTCGCGCGCTTGCCTTGGGCGCTGCAGCGGACACTCGGTGGCGTGCTCGGCGGGCTGCTGCGGTATGCATTGAGCAAACGCCGCAGGATCGCCGAACGCAATCTCGCACTGTGCTTTCCGGAACTCGACGAACGCGCCCGCGCTGACATATTGCGCAAGCATTTCGCGGCACTGGGTATCGCAATATTCGAATTCGGCCGCGCCTGGTGGGGATCGGTCGCGCCACAGCGACGCGGATTGATCGTCGAAGGGCTGGAGCATCTCGACGCGGCGGGTGCGAATGGCCGCGGCGTGGTCGTGGTCTCGGGTCACTTCACCACCCTGGAAATGTGCGCCCGCCTGGCCTGCGATTCAGTGCCGCTGGCCGGCATGTACCGCCGGTATCCACAGCCGGCGATGGAATGGGCAGTGCTGCGCGGGCGTTCGCGCTACGCGGCCGGCATGTTCGCCAAAGACGATGTGCGTGGCGTGGTGAAGCACCTCAAACGCGGCGGGCTGCTGTGGTACGCGCCGGATCAGGATCCCAGCAAGGGCGACAGCGTGTTTGTGCCGTTCTTCGGTCAGCCGGCGAAGAGTCTCAAATCCACCCATCAGTTGGCGCGGCTCTCGGGCGCAGCGGTGGTGATGTTCCAACACACCCGACGCGATGACGGCGGCTACACGCTGCGCTTTTGGCCGGCGTTCGAAGACTTTCCATCGGATGATGCCGGCGCCGACACCGCACGCGTGATCGCGGCGATTGAAGTCATGGCACGCGATGCGCCGGAGCAATATCTGTGGATCCACCGCCGCTTCAAACGGCGACCAGATGGCATGTCGGTTTACGACTGAGCGGGCGCAATGCTGTCGCGCGCCAACAGACTGCCCGCGTACAGCGCCGCCAGCAGCAGGGTCACACCACCCCAGAACGTGGAATAAAACGCGAGGTGGGTGTTGAACGGGAACACCGTCACCGCCAGCGCCAGCATCGCCGGGTATGCGGCCTCGCGGGCGCCGTGGTCGGCATAACGCCATGCGCGCCGCGCCATCGCCGCGGCGGCGAGCCACAGCAGCAGGCCGATCACGCCGGTTTCGCTGAGAATTTCCAGCACCAGCTGATGCGCGTGGAACGCCGGGCCTAGACCCCATTCAGCAATGACGTCAGGTTCTGGATCGCAGGCCGGAAAGGCTTCGCGAAAACCGCGCGGGCCGACGCCGTTGATCGGATGCTGTCTGGTCATGCACCACGCTGCGCTCCAGATCCTGCCGCGACCCGACAGCGCGCTGTCGACGCCGGCTTGATCCGCGGTCAGTGCATGCAGCGTGCGCTGGACGCGTTCGTTCACCTGCGGCGACACGAAAGTCAGCGCCAGCAGCAGTACGCCGCCAAAAGCGAACACGCCCAGCAGCCGTTTCCAGCCGAGCGTGCGCCAACCCGACAACAACAGCACCAGGCCGAAGGTGATCCACGAAGCGCGCGAACCTGCGAGCAGGATCACGCTGCCCACTGAGATCGCGGCAAGCAGCCAACCCCATGCGCCGAATCGTCGGCTGGCAGCGTACAGCGCGAACGGCGACAGACTGGCGAGCACCACGCCGAGTTTCAGATTGCACGGACCCAGCACGCCGCCCAGCCGATCCAGCAGCAAGTAGTCGTTGGCATCGCACAGACGATGACCGCTGATCGCAAGTTTGGCCGCATCAATGCCGAAGAACAGCGGACTGGTGCCGCTGGCCGCCTGCGCCACAGCATCCAGCGTCCACACGCCGACAATCACCGCGAGGCCACTGAAGGTGATGCGGCGCCCGCGCGGATCGGCCACCGCCGACGCGGCCAGCCACAAAAACGGCAGATAGCGCAGATCCACCGCGGCTTCGCGGAATGCCCGCGCGCGATCGACCGCATCGACCGAGGCGATCAATTCCGGCAGCCAGTATGCGAAGAACAGCACACTGGTCAGCGCCCACGCCTGTGCGCTGAGCAAGGCGCCGCCGCCGCGAAACCGCACGAACAGCAGCCGCCCGATCGCCGCCAGCGCGCCCAGCACCATCACGCCTTCAGCGATGCCGGGCATCGGCCAGAGTGCGACGAACGCGAGCACCCAGAACGGCGCCCAGCGCCAGCCGGCGGACACAGACGCTGTGTCTGCGGCAGTCGTGAGGCGCGTCGTGGCGTGGGTCATTGCGGAATGCGTTCCCGAATCAATGTTTGATAACAGTCCAATGTGGCGGCCTGCATTGCCGCCAGCGAATAGCGCTGCAGTAAAGACGGTATCGTAGCGACCGGCATCGTAGCGGGCGGCCCGTCGAAAAGCATCGCAGGCGCCTGCGCAAGCAGATCGCGCGCGGCACGATGCAGGGCCTCGGCATCGAACGGCACGACGGCGCCGGCCGGCAACAGCTCGCGCAACAGTTCGCCGACGCCGCCGTGGGCCCAGCCCACCACCGGGCGCCCGCACGACAGCGCTTCGATGACCGTGCGGCCGAACGATTCGGGCTTGCGCGACACTTGCAGCACCAGATCGCTGGCGGCGTAGGCTTCGTGAATTTCAGTGGTGGGTGGCGTGATCGCCAAAGCATCGGCGAAGCCACCGCGCATCGCTTCGGCTTCAAGATCAAGAATGTACTGCTCGCGCCCCGGCTCGCGCGCGCCTGGCATCCACAGGCGCGCGTCGACACCATCGGTACGCAGCGCAGCCAGCAGCGCCAGCGCATCGGCATGGCCTTTCAATCGCGTGCCCCGCCCCGGCAACAGCAGCAGCGGGCCAGTACCGCCCAGCACTGGATGCAGCGCAGCGACACGCATCCGCGCATCGCGATCAGGCCATGACGCGCGCGGAAACGCGGCTGGATCGATGCCGCGCGGAATCACCTGCAGCGTTGTGACATCGGTGTTGGGATAATGCTTCAGCACATAGTCGCGAACGGTGTCGGAGACGCAGATCACCCGTTCGCCGCTGGTCATGATCGCGCTGTAGCGCGAGGGCGAATTCAGACCATGCACGGTGGTGACGAAACGAGGGCGCTGCGCCTCCGCCATGCCGCGCAGCGCGAGCCAAGCGACCCACGCCGGCAGCCGTGAACGCGCATGAACGATATCGGCGCCGGTCTGTGCGAACAGTTTGCGCAGACGCCGCGCCTGCAGAAATGTCAGCGGGGATTTGCGGCCGATCTCAAGCGTGACGTGTTCGGCGCCGCTGGCTTCCAGCTGCGCCACCAGACGACCGCCTGCGGAGACCACGATGGCGCGATGCCCGGCACGCACCAAGGCATCGGCGACTTCCAAAGTAGACCGTTCAACGCCGCCCGAATGCAGCGCCGGCAGCAGTTGCACCACGGTCAGCCGGCGCGTCATCGGCACGGCACTCACAGCGAGGAGAAAAGAATCGAGATCAATCGATCAAGTGGTATACCGCGCCGCAGTACGGGCAGGTCGAGATACCGGCTTCGGCCTCGATCGGCAGATAGACGCGCGGATGCGAGTTCCACAGCGCCATCGACGGGCTGGGACAGCTGAGCGGCAGGTCGGCGCGATGCACCTCGTAGCGCTGCTGGGCGTTGGCTTGGCTGGGCTGGGAAGTGGTCATAGTGGGTCGTCCTGCGCGGAGCCGGCATTTTAGCCCAGCGCGCCAAGGGTCGAACGAATTCCACTGTGATCTTCGATTGTCATCCCGAATCCAGGCGTCATCGGGGTGAGGGACCTGCTGGCGCTTGATCGGCAGCGAAGCAAAAGCAGTTCCCTCCACCGGCTGCGCCGGTGTTCGGGATGACAGTAGTTTCGCCGGCGTTCGGGATCACAGCAACTTTCGCCATCGTTTTGGATAACAGCAACGTGCGCCGGGTTTTTGGATGACAGCTACCTGCGTCGGTCAAAATCCTTGTCATCCCGAATCCCCGGCGTCATCGGGGTGAGGGATCTGCTGGTGCTTGATCGGCAGCGAAGCAAAAGCAGTTCCCTCCACCGGCTGCGCCGGTGTTCGGGATGACAGAAAGTTTCACCGGCGTTTTGGATGACAGCAACGCGCGCCGGGTTTTGGAGGACAGCAACCTACGACGGTCACAACCTTTGTCATCCCGAATCCCCGGCGTCATCGGGGTGAGGGATCTGCTGGTGCTTGATCGAAAGCGAAACAAAAGCAGATCCCTCCACCGGCTGCGCCGGTGTTCGGGATGACACTAGTTTTCGCCGGCGTTCGGGATGACAGTAATTTACGCGGGCGCTTCGGATGACAGCAGTATTACTCGGCCGGCTTGGGCACGATCGCTTCGGTGGTGATGGTCAATTTCACCTGATCGCTCACGTTCGGCGCGTATTTGCCTACGTCGAAATCGCTGCGCTTGATCATGGTGGTTGCCTGGAAGCCCGCAGCTTCGCGCTTGGCCATCGGCTGAACGCCAATTTTGTTGATCGTCACATCCAGCACCACAGGCTTGGTGATGCCTTTAATCGTCAGGTCGCCCATGACTTTCAGCTTGCCTTTGCCTGCGGATTTCACCGATGTGCTTTTGAAGGTGATGGTGGGGAATTTTTCGGCGTCGAAAAAATCGGCGCTGCGCAGGTGGGCGTCGAAATCCGCGACGTGCGAATTCAGGCCCGACAGCGGAATGGTGACTTCGACCTTCGAGGCGCCGACATTGGCGGCATCGTAGGTGATCTGGCCGTCGACACTGCCGAAATGCGCGATGGGGTTGGAGAAGCCGAAATGGCTCCAGCTGGCGACCACATCGGTGTGGTTGGCGTCGATCTTGTAGGTCAGCGGTGCGGCGAAGGCGACGGTGGAGGCCAGCGCGAGCGCGGCGGCGATCAATGGACGTTTCATCGGAATACTCCTGGTTGTGGATGATGTTGGCGACTGGATCAACAGAGGCGGCGCGGGCGTAGATCGTTGCAGTGAATCATCGTTGCGGGCAAGAATCATTACTGGCATTGATCATTACGGGCAATGATCGTTACAGGCCATCAACGCGACAGCACATCACTCGATGCGGCAGGCTTCGTCGAAACCCAGGCGCGGCGAGCGGGGAAAAATCGAAGCGGGATCGCCCTGACCAAGATTGACCAGAAAATTCGAGCGGATCGAGGTGCCCGCAAAGAATGCCTCGTCCAGTTTGGCGTTGTCGAAACCCGACATCGGCCCGGTGTCGAGGCCCAGCGAGCGCGCGGCAAGCATCAAATAGGCGCCCTGCAGACTGCCGTTGCGCAGGGCCACGGTTTCCAGCGCCGCTTCGGATTTGCCGACGAACCATGCGCGCGCGTCGACATGCGGGAACAGCATCGGCAATTTGTCGTAGAAGGCCATGTCGTAAGCGACGATGACCGTCACGGGTGCAGCCAGGGTCTTGTCACGATTGCCGGCATCCAGCGTTGGCGCCAGCCGGGCCTTGGCCTCGGGCGAACGCAGGAATACGAAGCGCGCAGGACAGGCGTTGGCGGCGGTCGGCCCCCACTTCAGCAGGTCATAAAGACGGTGAAGGATGGCGTCGTCGATCTCTCCTGAAAAGGCGTTGTAGCTGCGCGCAGTGCGGAAGAGTTGGTCGAGTGCGGTATCGGTGAGCGTCGAAGGCATCAGTGTGGGTATCCCAAGCGTGTGAAGATTGTTGCGAAGCGGGAGTGTAGAGTCCGCGCGGCCTGAAGGCAGCGGCACGACGGAAACGAATCGAGTTAAATTCAGAACAATGAGCGTGAATAATACGAATTCAGAACAAATTTGCGCGATTAGCGATGCCCGCGCCGGTAACGCGCGTCAGGCAGACGCCTTGGCCGGCGCGCTCGGCGGGGCGTTCACATCGCTGGCGCTGGCGCCGCGTGCGCCCTGGCGCTGGGCTGCGCCGCGACGCTGGCCCGGGGCCGCGCACGGCTATGGCCAACCCTTCGCCGCGTTGCTTGATGCCCCGCCTGCCATCGCGATCGGCTGCGGACGACAGGCGGCCCTCGCCACGCGCCTGTTGCGTGAACGCGGCGCGAAGACCGTGCAGATCCTCGACCCGCGGCTGGACCCCAGACACTGGGATCTGCTCGTCGTGCCGGATCACGACCCAATGCGCGGGCCGAACATCATTCCGATGCTCGGCAGCCTGCATCCCGTAGACGATGCATGGCTGGCGCAGGCGCGGATCGAGTTCGCCGCCTTCGCCGCCCTGCCCTCGCCGCGCACCGCGGTGCTGCTCGGCGGCACCAGTGCACATACGCGTTTTGACCGCATGAGCTTTGAGGTGATGGCTTCGAAGTTGGAAGTGGTATTGGCCACAGAAGGCGGCAGCGTGTTGCTCACCACCTCGCGGCGCACGCCCGGAGAATTGCGCGATGCTTTGAAACATCGCTACGACGACACTCCCGGCGTGGTCTGGCGCAGCGCGGACGACGGGCCGAATCCCTACGCCGGCCTGCTCGCCTGGGCCGACCGAATCGTCTGTTCGCCTGATTCGGTCAATATGATTTCAGAAGCCTGCGCCACGCGGGTGCCTGTGTTTGTATTCGACCCCGCGCGTGTTCGCGGTCGGCCACGCGCATTTCTCGATGCCTTGCTCAGCCGCGGCCGCGTTCGCGCAATGGATACGCGCTTGGCTGGCTTCGACGTGGAGCCGCTGCGCGAGACCGCGCGGGTTTCGGCGCAGGTGTCGGAGCGGCTGTGCTAGGCCTCAGGCGTCCGCGATCCGGCGTGGGTTTTCACGGCACGCATGCCGATGGTTACAGCACCAAT
Source organism: Lysobacterales bacterium (assembly GCA_031419075.1). Taxonomy (GTDB): domain Bacteria; phylum Pseudomonadota; class Gammaproteobacteria; order Xanthomonadales; family Xanthomonadaceae; genus Lysobacter_I. The sequence goes on along the minus strand of JANOKD010000046.1, from coordinate 18,599 downwards.
CGCGACCGCCGCCAACAGCGGCTTGCGTTTCAATGCGCGCACAGCGCCCAGCGCGAGCGCAGCCAACCAAGGACGGCCAGTCACCGAGCTTGCCAGCAGACCCATCCAGCCGCTGCGCCCGGCGACCGCTGCACTGACGCCGCCAGCAAGGGAGGCGAAGTTACGCAAACGGCCGGTGCTGGCGCGAAAATCACGCAGTGAAGCCGCAACCTCCGCACGTTCAACCGAGGCGCGCATACGCAGCATGTCCATGCGCAATTCACGATTCTGCGATTTGTCGCTCATGACGACTCTCCATCGGTGTCACCGGCCGCAGCGCGTGCGCGTGCAATAAATACATCGCGATCATTGGACAGCTCGCGCAGCGTTTCCGACAGCACCGGCGGCGCAGCGGACATTTCGGCGGTGAGTTTGCGGAACACGACCAACGCGCCAAGCGCGTACATAGCCACCAGCACAGCGAGCGTGATCCAGCCAAAACGCGGCCACAGCGCGACGGTCAACAGCGCCGAACCGGCAATCAAAGCCAGCAGCACCAACACCATCGCGAACAGCGCCAGCGCCACCCAGCGCAGGAGCTGGGCGCGGGTTTGCGCGAGTTCCAGCGACGCGAACTCGGCGCGCGACAGCAGCAAGTTGATCGTGGCCCCCGACAGGCGGCGCACGGCATCAAGCGGTGAAGTCATGGCGAAGTCACGGCGAGATCATGCTGAACATCAGCGCCGATCAGCGCCGCGACACCAGCAGACCGATCAGGAAACCAACGCCGGCGGCCGCACCAATCGCGCCCCACGGATGGTCGTGTACAAAATCATCAGTCGCGCGGGCCGCGGCGCGGGTGTTGGTGGCAACGGACGTCTGCGCATCGTGCAGGCGCTGCTTGGCGCGGCCCAGTGCTTCGCTGGCGCGGGCGCGCAGTGCCTGTGCACGCTCGCCGGTCGCGGTGGCGGCTTCATCAAGCAGCGCTTCGACGTCTTCCAGCACGACTTTGGCGTCGGTCACCAATTCGTCAGTATTCAAGATGTTGATCTTCGACATGATTCACTCCTCAGGATGCGTTTGGGATGGCTGACAATGTTTGACTTCAAGATTCCCCCGGCCGAAAGCATAGCGCGCGAAATGACAGAAACCACCATCCGCGACGGGATTGTCTTTAATTGAGCGTCATCCGCGCAGGATGCAGACAGAATACTCGGCAAAACAGAGCTTGCTTATGCATCCTGCATGACGGATATGGATCAATCGGGCGAAATGAAGAACCCGCGCGCCGCCGCCAATATGCCGCTGCGCGCATGTTCGATCCCTGCCTGCAGCGCCACGATCCGCGCCCTGCGGTCGAGCGTGCAGCCCAGCCCAGCGCTGACCAGCACGGCATGGGCGGTGAGCAGTCGCGCGGCGGTGTCGGCGTCGAGCATCTGTTCGGCATGCAGGGCTTCGATCAATACAGGCGTTTCCCGCGGCGACACCAGCGCGGGCCTCGCCGCGGATTCGCGCAGCACCAGAAACTGCAGCAGGAATTCCAGATCGACCAGACCACCGTCGCCCTGTTTCAGATCGAAACGCCCGGCGGTAGAACGGTCCAGTTCGGCGCGCATGCGTGCGCGCATCGAAGCGACATCCTCGCGCAGTTTTGCCGAGTCGCGCGGCTGGGTCAGCGTCTGCATGCGGATGCGCTCGCATTCGGTACACAGCGCGGCATCGCCGGTGATCGCACGCGCGCGCACCAGCGCCTGATGCTCCCAGGTCCACGCGCGATGGCGCTGGTAGTCCTCGAAATTGGCGATTGTCGACACCAGCAGGCCCTTGGCGCCGTCGGGGCGCAGGCGCACATCCACGTCGTAAAGCCGACCTGCAGCGGTGGGTACGCCCAGCAGCGCGACCACTTTCTGCGCCAGCCGCGCGCTCCAGCGCGAGGCGTCCAGTGCACGTGCTCCATTGGCGCCCGCGCCCTCGGAGACCGCGCCCTGGGGAGCGTCGTAGACAAATACGAGATCGAGATCCGAACCGAACCCGAGTTCGCGGCCGCCGAGGCTGCCATAGCCCAACACTGCGAAGCGGAAGCCTTCGATGCGGCCGTGCTGGTGCTCCACTTCGCGCACCGACAGCCGATATACCGCGGCCAGCATCGCTTCGGCCAAGGCGGCAAGCAGCCGCGCGGTATCAACGCCCTCGATGCGTTGATCGAGCGTGGCCAGCGCGATCCTGAAACTCAGCGCCTGACGCGCCTCGTTGAGGGCCAGCAGCGCGGCTTCGGAATCGTCCTGCAGCAGCGCGGTATCGCAGGCGGCAGCGAACTCTTCGCCGCGCGGCAGCGGCCCGGCGACGCGCATGTCCAGCAGCTCGTCCAGCAGCAAGGGATGCGCCGCGAGGCGTTCGCCCAGCCGCGCGCTGCGCGCGAGCACATCGATCAACCGCGACAATGCCGCTGGCTGTTCGTCCAGCAGGGCAAGGTAACTGGCGCGACGCAGAATCGCATGCAGCACCGCCAGCAGACGGCGCAGCGCCAGCAGCGGCTCAGCAGAAGCCGCCACGGCCGTCAGCAGCGCCGGCATCAGCCGGTCGAGCCGCGTGCGTGCGGTGTCGGACAGATCGCGTACGCCCGGCGCGCGGGCGAAATCATGCAGCGCTTGATCGACTTGCACGGCCTGTGCGAAACCGGCATCGACCAAGGCACTGGAAACTCCCGGCTCGCGTTCGCTGTCGTCGCGCAGCCGGCGCCAATACGCCACCAGCGCATCCGGCTGTGCGGCGCGCTCACGCGGTGCCAGCAGCGCATCGAATTCCTGACTCACGCGCTCGCGATGCCCCTGCAGCCGACGCAGCAGCGCAACCCAATCCTGCTCGCCCAGCCCATGCGCAAGCCGTTCACGCTCCAGCGCGTCGGCAGGCAGCTGCTGCGTCTGCGCGTCGCGCAGCATCTGCAGCCGGTTTTCGAGCCGCCGCAAAAAACGATACGCCGCGATCAAGGCATCGCGGGTGTCTTCGGTCAGATGCCGCGCATCGCACAGTGCATGCAGCGCAGGCTGCAGGCGCCGCTCGCGCAGCGCCGGTTCGCGACCACCGCGGATCAGCTGCAGCGCCTGGGCGAGAAATTCGATTTCGCGAATTCCACCCGGACCGCGCTTGATGTCGTCGGCCATGTCCTTGCGTGCAACCTCGGCGGCGATGGTGGCCTTCATCTCGCGCAGACCGTCCAACGCGCCGTAATCGAGATAGCGACGGTAGACGAACGGCCGCAGCGTATCGAGAAACCGCGCACCGGCTTCGATATCGCCGGCGACCGCACGCGCTTTCTGCCAGGCGTAACGCTCCCAGTCGCGGCCTTCGCGCTGAAAATACTGCTCCATCGCCGCGAACGACAGCGCGATGCGGCCGGCGGTGCCGAACGGACGCAGACGCAGATCGACGCGATGGCAGAAGCCTTCGGCAGTGACTTCGTCGAGCAGCTTCGCCAACTGTTGTCCAAGCCGCGCGAAGTAGTCTTCCGCCGCCAGCGCACGCGATCCATCGCTGTCGCCGTCGTGCTCGTAGGCGTAGACCAGATCGACATCGGAGCTGAAATTCAGCTCGCCGCCGCCAAGTTTGCCCAGTGCGAACACCACCAGCCGCACCGGCCGTGCATCCATGTCACACACGCTGCCGAAGCGCTGCGCAAATTCATCCTCAAGCGCGGACAGCGCGCACTGCAGACAGTCTTCAGCCAGACGCGTGGTCGCGGCCAGCGTATGGTCCAGCGTGTCGAGCCTGTGCACATCGCGCCAGATCAGGCGCACCGATTCGGCCTGGCGATAGCGACGCAGCAGCGTTGGCCAATCGGCGCGATGTTCGGCGGTCAGTGCAGGCAGCGGCGGCGGCAGTGCGCCGTCATCGCGAAGCAGGCGGGGCAAGAGTGCTGGCTGACGCAGGCAGACATCGATCGCGAAGTCGCTGGCAAGCGCCAGTGCGCGAATACGGGCGTCGACGTCTGCGCCTCCGGGCAAGTCCGCCTGCGCTGCCCGCAAGCGTGCGAGCGAGCGATCGACGATCGCAGTCTTCGGTATTTCGGCATGATCCATGCGCCGATTCTGGCATCCCGATGCGCATTCGACCCGTTCAAAAAAGCCCGGGCATTAAAAAAGCCCGCCCCGGTCGAACCGGTAACGGGCTTGCTCCCTCCCCCACGTCGGGATGCAAATTCACTGTGAAGGAATCGTTATGTCAAAGCACGCTGCACTGCAAAAAAGAACCCATGAGTTCAGGAAATGCCTTGTCATCGTCCGAACCGGGACCACTGGCGGAAAGCGGGTGATTGCGTTCAATGTGCAACTCACAGCCTATGCGATGGCCGACGATTTACTCGAACGCAATGCCGTACCGTCGCTTCCTGCACCACGCATGCCCCGGAGCCGCTGTTGACACAAGCACCTCATCCCGAGACATCCGCGGATGCGCGGATCACCCTGCCGATGCCGCCACAGGCGCCACGCGCCAGAACCCGCGCCTGGGAACGCAGGGTTGCTTCGTGGGTGCTGCGCGCCGGCGGCTGGCAGATGCGCGGCGCATTGCCGGATCTTCCGAAGGCGGTGCTGATCGCCGCGCCGCACTCCTCCAACTGGGACGGCATCTGGATCTATTTCGCAGCGACGGCGATGGGGTTGGATATCAGCATTCTGGGCAAACCCGTGCTGTTCAAGATCCCGGTGCTGAATGTCATTCTGCGGCGCTACGGCGGCATCCCGGCGGTCGCCGCCGTCGGCGACACCATGTTCGATCAGACGGTTCGGCTGCTGCAGCGGCGTGATCGCTGCTGGGTCGGCATCGCACCCGAAGGCACGCGTAAACAAGTGGTTCGCTGGCGGATCGGCTTCTGGAAGATCGCACGCGCAGCCGACGTGCCGATCGTGCCGGTGTACCTGCATTACCCGGACAAAGTGATCGGCGTGATGCCCGCCTTCAACACCACCGACGATATGCAGGCCGATATCGCGCAGCTGCGCGAACGCTACCGGCCTTGGCAGGGCAAGCATCACGGCTTGTGAAAGCCGTATCTCGTAGATTAGGAAACGCTGTCATCCCGAACGGGGGCGAAGCTCAAGGAGGGATCTGCCTGTAGACCGGAGATGTCACAACAGCAGATCCCTCCACCCGCTGCGCGGGCGTTCGGGATGACAGATCGTTTTTGCGTTCGCTGTTGATGAGCGTTTTGAACAGGCCGTCAATCCGGCCGAGGCCCGCGGCCGGCATCGCGCAGTATCTCGCGTGCAGCGTTGCGACCCGGCAGCCCGGTGACACCGCCACCGGGATGGGTGCCGGAGCCGCACAGATACAGGCCCGGAATCGCGCCGCGATAGTTGCCCTGCCCCAACAGCGGCCGCGCCGAGAACAGCTGATCCGGCCCCAGCGCGCCGTGGAAGATATCGCCGCCAATCAAGCCGAACGTACGCTCCAGATCCAGCGGCGACAGCGCCTGATAGCCCAGCACGCTGCGCCGGAAATTCGGCGCCCAGGCGTCGACGGTATCTATCATCAGATTCGCGACGGTTTCGCGGTGCGCGTCCCAGCCGCCGTCGACGTCGGGATGCACGTGCTGGCAGAACAGGCTGGCGACGTGCTGTCCGGGCGGCGCGAGTGTGTCGTCCAGGGTTGAGGAAATCACCAGCTCGACGATAGGTTTGCGCGCCCAGCCGGCATTGTGCTCCTTCGATTTGGCGTCGAAATACGCCTGCTCGAAATAGCGCAGCGATGAACCGATCAGAATGCCGCTTTGATGATGCGGCTGCAGATGCGCACCCGGCGCAGCGGCGAAGTCCGGCAACTCGCTCAGCGCGACATTCATGCGGAAGGTGGCCGAACCGCAGCGATAGCGCGCGATGCGTGTTTTGGTATCTTCGTCCAAAGCGTTCTGCGGCACCAGATGCTGGTACAGCAATTTCGGATTGACGTTGGACACCACCATCGATGCCGAAATCTCGCTGCCGTCGGCCAAGGCCACGCCTACCGCTCGACCGTCTTTCAGCAGCACCTGCGCGACTTCGGCGTCGGTGTCGATGCGCACGCCGCGTGCGAGACATTCTTTCGCCATCGCCTGGGTGATCGCGCCCATGCCGCCAATCGCATGGCCCCACACGCCGGTCTTGCCGTTCACTTCGCCGAACACATGATGCAACAGCACATACGCCGAGCCCGGCGTGTACGGGCTGGCGAAATTGCCGACTACCGAATCCCAGCCCAGCGCGGCTTTCAGCGGCTCGCCCTCGAACCAACTGTCGAGCAGATCGCCCGCGGATTTCGCGAACAGATCCAGCAGGTCGCGGCGCGCGGCCATATCCAACGTCTTCAGCTGTTTCGCGGCCGAAAACGACGCCAGCCAATCGGCCAGTACGAAACGGTCGGACACATTCGGCGGTGCGCGTAGCATCAATTCGCGCAGCACCATGACCACGCGGTCCAGCATCGCGTAATACTTCGGCAGTTGCTCGACATCGCGCTTCGACCAGCGCGCGATATCGGCCGCGCCGTGCTCGCCGCCGAGCCGGAACGATTGGCCATCGGCCAGCGGCAGAAAATTCGAATAGGGCCGCTCCACCACCCTCAAACCGTGCTCCTGCAGGCGCAGATCGCGGATCACTTTCGGATTGAGCAGGCTCACGGTGTAACTCGCCACGGAGTTGCGGAACCCGGGGTGAAATTCCTCAGTGACCGCCGCGCCGCCGACGATACTGCGCCGCTCCAGCACCCGTACTTTCAGTCCAGCCGCGGCAAGATACGCCGCACAGACCAGACCATTGTGGCCGCCGCCGAGGATCAGGACATCGGACTTGGCGTCATTGCTTGCGGGCATGTGCGATCTCACGGCTGGGTGTCTCTTTGATCATCTCCCGCGCCCTGCAAAAACAAAAGGCCCCGCATCACTGCGGGGTCTTTTTTTTGACATCGCCAATGGGCAACCTGAATTGGACTAAGGCTGAATCACGGGCAGGTCGCCGGCGCCGAATTCACCAGAAACGCACCGGGAGCGGAGATCAGACCTGGCACGAAACCCTGCACCAGCCAGGTCACCTGTTCGTTGGGCAGCATCACCTTTGAAGCGATGGTGCTGACCGGCACCCGTGCCGCAGGAATGTTCGGGTTGGTCGAGCCCGGCGACTCGTTGCACTTCACGTAGTTGCGCACGATCGGCTGAAGCACGCCGTTCTGGGTGACTTTGAACGCACCATCCCAGTGACGGGTGGCCGCACCGGCGCTGTAGGTCGCGCACTGCTGTTGCGCCGGATACATGGTGATCTGCAGACGTGCGGTGATGCAGGCGCCGCTGTTGTTGGTCACTCGATGGGTCATCAGGTATTCGGCGCCATAGTTGGCAGTGGTCCACAGGTCGCTGTCGCGGCCGCCGGTCGCATTCGAGCTGTTGGTGGTGTAACTGCGAAGCGCTGGCGAACGCTGCGCATTGCTCGACGGCGACGGATCTGCAGTGGTCGGGTTGCAGGCGCCGGTGGGCGTTGCGGTGCTGGTGCTGGCGGTGTTGATCAGATTCGACGGCGCGGCCAGAAACTTGAAACCAAGATTCTGGCTGGTAGCGGTGAGAGAAACATTGTTCGTCCCCGCCCAGCGTTCGTACTGATAGATCCCCGCCGAACGGCCCCAACCGATCCAGTTGTAGCTGCCGTTGCCGGTGACCGGCTGACGGCTGGAACACGGCGCACCGCCGAATACCAGCTGCTGCCCCGAGGTGTTGTACGTGGAAGCGACGTTACCCCACGCGTAGAGTCGCTTGCCGAGGTTGTCGGCGAGCGCGACCGTATTGTTGTTGGCCGAAGCCGCGACAACCCGCACCTTCACACAGCCCGAGGTCGCACGGATCTTGATGCGTGCATCCAGCGATGCGCCCTGGGTGCCGCGCAGCACAGCCAGCGGGAAAGCGCCGGTGATCGCTTGACCGTTGAGATTGATGAAGGCGGAACCATTTGCACTGCTGGTGACCCAACTGGGCAATGTCCCGGTCAGCGACGCCAGCGACACCGAATAGCTCGGACTTTTGCCCGGATCCAGCGTGCTCTGTCCCGCTGGCACCGTAATATCCCGCTGCGAAATCGCGGCACCGTACGCGTTGAACGTGGCGCTGGCGCCTGCAGGCTCGATCAGCAGGTAAACGCGGTCGACCTGGGCATCACCCCCGCTGGGCGCCGCCAGCAGATGATGCATGTAGAACGCGAACTCGCGCATGCCGCCGCTGGAGCAGACCGTATCCAGCGTGCCGGTGGACAGTGTGCGGCTGACCTTGCCGGCATCGGCCGACACCATCGGCTCACTCGCCAGCAGCAGGCCTTCGCGACTCACGCTTTCGGGATTATTGCTGTTGACCAGCGGCATACCTTCCATCGTGCCGGGCAACGTACCGAGCTGTGAATAGGTTTGAGCGTGCGCAGTGCTGGTGGCAAAGGCAGCGGTCAGCAACGCCGACGCAAAAACAATACGTGCTTGGGATTTCATCGTGGGTTCCATTATTCATAAGCTCCATGGGCGCCACCACCGACAAGCCGCACGCGTACGTTCCGATCCGCAAGCGCATCGGGATTCAGTGCGGGGTGGTGATGGCGATGCTCGACAACGATCGTGGCGCCGGGAGTCGAGTCGTTCAGCCAGCGCGAGCGAAATCCTACGCAAGCTGTCCAGCAAGAACCGTGATCGAAACCAACGGATTCATCCCATGCGCCGCCGATTAAATCGTATTCACGTCGACCACCCTGTCATTGGCGGTCTTCGGCGCTTGCAGGGATACATAGGAAAATTGTCCATGCCCATCGTGTCGACTGAGCGCAGGACACAACGCACTAAATGATCCTTGACTGATACCACTGACCGGCTATCAGCGGCAGAGACGATCTGTTTTAGTTTGGCTTGCGGTGAAAACCCAAAAAGCAGGTTGAAATCATGGACAGGATCGCTGTCAAAGGGCTGTCGCTGACCGCCGCAACGCTGCTGCTGGCCGCCTGCGGCGCCAATCATCACTCGATCTTCCGATACCAGAAGATCGACCCAACCCAATCGGGCATCATCACTGTCGATGCCAAACAGCGCGCGATCCTGGTCGGCGGCAAAGAAATCAAGCCCACCAAGGACGGAATAAACGCCGCGGAGCACGTTCGGAAATTCTGCAGCGAACCAAGTCCCGATGTGTTCACCGTCATTGCGCAGGCGATGTCCGCAGGCGGCACCTTCGGCAAAAGCGCCGACCCCAAAAGCGTCGAACTGACGCTCAACGCCGCGTTCAGCTCGGCGGAACAGGGCTCGACCATTCCGCGCACCTAGACCGTCAACATGCTGCGCGAACTGATGTTCCGCACCTGCGAGCGCTATCTCAATGGCGGCATCGGCGATCTGGAACTGCCCATCCAGGCCGCGCGCGATCAGCGATTGATTGTGTCGATCCTCGCCATCGAATCGCTGACCGGCGCGGTGACACCCAAACCCGTGGTGATCGGCGCGAATGCCAACGCCAGCGGCGGCGCCTCGGGCGCGGAAGCGGCCGTGCGCTTGGACGATGCCTACAAGGCCCTGCAGGCCAAGACGGCGGCGCAGCAATCCAGACAAAATGAATACAACGAGATCACCACCGACAAGAAACACTGCGAGCAGATCGCGGAAGCGGTCGCGAAAAAAGAAGAAGACACACTTCCGCAGGAGCTGAAAGACAAGCGCGCCAATTGCGAAACGGCGACCAGCGCCCTGGCCACGGCCAAGAAAGACACCGCCAACAGCGCGACGCACTACGCCACGCTCAAGGGCACAGCGGCGAGTGGCGGAATACCGGTTGCGACCACGACAGCGCTGATGGTGCCGAAAGCGGATGGCGGTATTGATCGGGCGCATGGCGATGCGGTCAGCGACGTTGCCAAGTCGGTCGAAAATATCGTCATGGCGAACATGAACCAGGACGAGTTTGCATTCTTGTGCATGAAAGTGCTCGACCCCAATTCGAGCAAAACTGTCGATGCAACCCTGATTGCTGCAGGCATTGGAATCAAGGAAACCTGCGCTGAATACATCAATTCCCAGATCGAGAAAAGCATCGCCATCAACAGCATGATAGCGATGAATATCGACTCTGGCGTTTCGACGCGAGAAGACATCGAAAACGCAATGTTCGAAAAATTCTGGTCGCAGATATCGACCAACGGGAAGACGGCCGATCCCGCTCAGGTTTCGGCGATGAAGAATAAATTCAGCTGGTGGCCTGCCTGCTTTTCACCCAGCGGCAAGAAAGTGGACTATCTCGCTTGCTTCAGTAGTGCCACTGCCCCGGAACAGAGACGCCTTTCAAGATAGGAGAACGCTATGCCGAACCGTGTGATGGGACTGCTGCTTGCGCGCGATCAAGCTTCATTGATTGAACTGGCCAGCGAACACCAGTGGACGATCCTGCCGAATACCGGCTACAACTTCGAGCGATTCAAGAGTGACGATGATCATTCTCTGCCGTTCGTCGATGACATGGAGGGCGTCGCGGTGAACGGACGCGGCTGCGCTGCGCTAGCATACCGGGACGAATAGGCGCATTTCCATCTCATCGCAGGCGCATCAGCTTTTCTTCTCCCCGCCAGCGGGGGCGAAGAGCTGCGCTTGCGAGACATGGCCTCGCGCCACCCTCTCAGGTTGTATGCATCTGCAGTCAAGGCACTTAAAGAGCAATCTTTCGTTTGAAACGAAGACGAAAAAAAATCAGCTCAACTACGCAGCTAGATTTTCACCTGTTTAGCGAGAGCGGCAAGGTGCTTTTTGCGAAGCAGACGCTCGGAGCGCATCACATGCAGAACAAAAACTGTTCGACCGTCATAGCGGTAGAAAACCCGGCAAGGCGGCTCGATAATCTGGCGATAGCGGGAACGCTTGAGTTCCTGAGGCCGGCCACCGCTCTGGGGATGGTCAGCCAGCTGGGCGACGTGGTGCACGATGCGCTTGACCAGTCCCGCAGCTGCGGCGGGATTCTCCAGAGCGATGTAGTCGGCGATCGCGTCCAAATCGCTCAGCGCCGGTTCCGACCAAACTATTTCAGCCATCGTGCCAGACGTGCTTTGGCTTCGGCATGGGTCGCCACCCGGCCTTCAGCGATGGCCTGCTCTCCGCGAGCGATCCCCTCAAGCACGCTCATACGCTGCTGCATGAGCTGGTAGGTCTCGACATCCACCAAGTAGGCACTGGGAAGGCCGTGCTGAGTGATGAGGATCGGCTCCTTGTCTCGCTGGACATCCGAGAGAAGTTCAGTCGCCTGACGCTTGAGGGTGGTGACCAGTTCTGTGCGCATAAAGTGATACTACAGTATCACTACAGGCTGTGCAACCAACCGTCACAAAGGCCTGCATCTGGATACACGCATTCATGCAGTCTCATCATTTGCAGGGCTCAGATAGATCACGAGTTCCGTCGTTGACACTTAGCAAAAGCTGCCTCGATATCTGCAGATGCAAAAAGAGGAAACCCGCTTTCGCGGGCTTCCTCTTTAAATATAAACGGCAGGACTTGTGATTTAGTCCGGACTGAACCAAAGGCAAAGCCCGGGTTAATCGATCACAAGGGGCAATTAGAAATCCATACCGCCCATGCCGCCCATACCACCGCCGCCGCCGCCCATGCCGCCGCCAGATGCGTCGTCTTTCTTCGGCGCTTCAGCCACCATCGCTTCGGTGGTGATCATCAGGCCGGCGATCGAGGCTGCATTCTGCAGCGCCGAACGCGTGACCTTGGTCGGATCCAGAATACCGAACGCGATCATGTCGCCATATTCGCCGGTCGCGGCGTTGTAGCCGTAGTTGCCTTTGCCTTCGGCCACGTTGTTCAGCACCACCGACGGCTCTTCGCCGCAGTTGGCGACGATCTCGCGCAGCGGGGCTTCCATCGCGCGCTTGGCGATGTTGATGCCGTGGTTCTGGTCTTCGTTGGCACCCTTCAGGCCGGAGATGGCCTGCAGCGCACGGATCAGCGCAACGCCGCCGCCGGGCACCACGCCTTCTTCCACTGCGGCGCGGGTCGCGTGCAGCGCATCTTCAACGCGGGCTTTCTTTTCTTTCATTTCGATTTCGGTCGAGGCACCGACCTTGATCACCGCAACGCCGCCGGCGAGCTTGGCGACGCGCTCCTGCAGCTTCTCGCGGTCGTAGTCCGAAGACGTTTCTTCGATCTGCGCCTTGATCTGCTTGATGCGACCCTGGATACCGTCGGCGACGCCGGCGCCATCGATGATCGTGGTGTTTTCTTTCGAAATCTGAATCTTCTTGGCGCGGCCCAGATCCTTGATCGTGGCCTTCTCCAGCGACAGACCGACTTCTTCCGAAATCACGGTGCCGCCGGTGAGGATCGCCATGTCTTCCAACATCGCCTTGCGACGGTCGCCGAAGCCCGGCGCCTTCACGGCGCAGACCTTGACGATGCCGCGGATGGTGTTGACGACGAGGGTCGCCAGCGCTTCGCCTTCCACTTCTTCAGCGACGATCAGCAGGGGCTTACCCGACTTGGCGACGGCTTCCAGCACCGGCAGCAGGTCGCGGACGTTGGAGATCTTCTTGTCGTGCAGCAGGATGTACGGGTCTTCCAGCTCGGCCGACATCGACTGCTGGTTGTTGATGAAGTAAGGCGACAGATAGCCGCGGTCGAACTGCATGCCCTCGACGACGTCGAGCTCATTGTCCAGGCCCGAACCTTCTTCAACGGTGATGACGCCTTCCTTGCCAACCTTCTTCATCGCGTCGGCGATGATGTTGCCGATGGACTCATCGGAGTTGGCCGAGATGGTGCCGACCTGGGCAATCGCCTTGTCGTCGGCGGTCGGCTTGCTGATCGCCTTCAGTTCGGCGACTGCAGCGATTACTGCCTTGTCGATGCCGCGCTTGAGGTCCATCGGGTTCATGCCGGCGGCAACCGCCTTCTTGCCCTCGCGGATCAGCGCCTGCGCCAGCACGGTGGCGGTGGTGGTGCCGTCGCCGGCGTTGTCGGAGGTCTTGGACGCGACTTCCTTCACCATCTGCGCGCCCATGTTCTCGAAGCGGTCGGCCAGCTCGATCTCTTTGGCGACGGACACGCCGTCCTTGGTGATCGTGGGGGCGCCGAAGCTCTTCTCCAGCACGACGTTGCGGCCCTTCGGACCGAGGGTGGCCTTGACGGCATTGGCGAGAATATTCACGCCGCGCACCATGCGCGCGCGGGCATCTTCACCGAAACGGATATCTTTGGCAGCCATTGCGATAACTCCAGAATTATGTGGATTTGTAGGGCGGGTCTCGACCCGCCGTTGCGACATCAATGCATCAACGAACGCGCGACGGATAGACCGCCCGCACGATCAGCCGAGGATCGCGAGAATGTCGTCTTCTTTGATGATCTTGTACTCGGTACCTTCGTGCTTGTAGGCCGAACCGGCGTACTGGCCGTAGATCACCTTGTCGCCGACCTTCACCTTCGGCGCGCGCACGGTACCGTTGTCCAGCGCCTTGCCCTCGCCTACGGCCAGCACTTCGCCCTTGGTCGGCTTTTCTTTGGCGTTGTCGGGGATATAAATGCCGCCGGCGGTGACTTCTTCGGCTTCGATCGGCTTGACGACCACACGGTCGTGGAGCGGCTTGAGATTCATGAGAACCCTCGCAAGTGGTTGATTGATGGGAGAAAGGCCAACGATTTTAGCAGTCCCCCGGGGGGAGTGCCAAAGTCTGGCGCAAAAAACGCCCGGAAGTCCGGGACGGGCACTAGATGGGGGGCTTCAGTGGGCTTTCAAGGGTCTTGCATACAAGGGGGCTGATTTCGCCCCGCGCCGGTCTCGATCAAAGTCAGATATGTCCAGGCAAGCGTGAACAACGGGGCGGTCTTCAGGATGCTCTGCATCCTCTGTCATGAGATCGCAAACAAAGCATAAACCCACACCGCACCGTATGTAGACATGACGGCTATCGCTCACAGGCACTGCGCGCAGGTATGGCACAACCAAGGCCGGTCTGCGGCAGCGTTTGAAAAAAACAGTGCCTGCAACATGTCTCGTGAGTGTCTACAGAATCCGGGGCGATTCAAAGACCTCATCGCCACGCCCAAGCGCAGCGCACCCAAGCGCGGGCCGGCATCGAAGCTGCAACAGCAGCTCGAACGCATCAGCGCATTGCCCAAGGCGCAGCAGCGTTTCGTCATGCAAATGCTCGATACCGTCCTGCAGCAGGGCGGATAAGCACAACGCCCATCACGCACAAGCCCAGCATCGGTGGGGCTTGTGGTGCACGCAGCCGACGCAGAAAACTTCTCGGCTGCCTGTCGGGAATATCTGAATTGTGGGTGCCCCAGTCTTCTCCACGCGCACGACAACAGTTGGTCGTGCAAGTCATCGAGCCGATGCTCGGTCAGCGCTCATAACGCACAAGCCCCGCATCAGCGGGGCTTGTGGTGTTCGCGATTCATTGCATACGGCAGCATCCGCTCGCCATCGATCCCGATCAAGGCAGACATCGCGGACCGCTCGCCTGCCCAATCCGGCGGCAACCAACCCAGCCGAACAAAACGGTGGAACGAAGAATACGGCCAATCATGCACCGCAACCGCACGCCCATGCTTGATCGGATTGATGTGAATGTAGTCGACATGATGGCGAAGATCGGTCTCGTCGCGCACAGGATGTTCCCAGTAGCGTCGTTGCCAAACACCACGCTCGCGCCGCGCGATGCGCACGGCAGAACGATATTCGACCGCAGGTAGACGACGGCAAAAACCGGATTTGATCCGCGCCCAACGCCCCGCATTGTCGCCGTCGCCTTCGGGCAGTCGCCACAGGCAATGCAGATGATCCGGCAAAATCACGATCGCGATCACCTCGAACGGCTGCGCATGTCGCGCCGCCCGGAACGATGCACGTAGATCATCGACATGATCGACCAGCAGGCGCCGCCTGCGTTCCAGCATATTCACGGTGAAGAAGAACGTGCCGCCCGGCACATGTTCGCGGCGATAACGGGGCATGCCACAGCATGCCAACGCCACAAAGCACGCAACATCAGAAAACCCCGAACATAGCGTCGGCGTTCCCCGCAGCGTATGCCTCACTCCCGGAAGGTGCGCCAGGGCGCACCCTACAACCACCCGGGTAGTTAGGGCGCGCCCCGGCGCGCCGCTGTACGAGTTACAGGCCTTCGCGCCGCGCGATGCGCACGGCGGAACGATATTCGACCGCAGGTAGAGGACGGCAAAAACCGGATTTGATCCGCGCCCAACGCCCCGCATTGTCGCCGTCGCCTTCGGGCAGTCGCCACAGGCAATGTAGATGATCCGGCAAAATCACGATCGCGATCACCTCGAACGGCTGCGCATGTCGCGCCGCCCGGAACGATGCACGCAGATCATCGACATGATCGACCAGCAGACGCCGTCGGCGTTCCAGCAGATTCACGGTGAAGAAGAACGTGCCGCCCGGCACGTGTTCGCGGCGATAACGAGGCATACCACAGCATGCCAATGCCACGAAGCCCGAAACATCGGAAAACCCCGAATACAGTGTCGGTATTCCCCGCAACACATGCTTCACTCCCCGAAGGTGCGCCAGGGCGCACCCTACAACCACCCGGGTAGTTAGGGCGCGCCCCGGCGCGCCGCTGTACGAGTTACAGGCCTTTGTCGTTCGCTCATTCGGTGCGCCAGGGCGCACCCTACAAGAAATTCTCAGCCGTTTAGGGCGTGCTCCAGCACGCCGCTTGTACGAGTTACAGGCCTTGGCAATCGTCCTGGGCGTCAGCGGCGATACGCTGCTGTTCGATACCGACGAACGCGGGCCCGGCGACGATCTGCGATTCCATTTCGAGGCCGTCGCCCGCATGTCGCCCGAAGACAGACAAGTCGTCCGATCGCTACTCGAAGACATGATCCTCAAGCACGACGCCAAACGTTTCGTGCACAACGACGAACGATAAGACCACAACGCACAAAGCCCCGCGCGTGGCGGGGCTTGTCGTTCGCTCATTCGGTGCGCCAGGGCGCACCCTACAAAGATTCCGGCAGCTTAGTGCTCCAGCACGCCGCTTGTACGAGTTACAGGCCTTTGTACGAGTTACGGGCCTTTACGATTTCATTGCGACGTACGGCCGTGCGACGTACGCAGGGCGAATTTAACCCGCCTTACGGGTTATTCAGGCGGCATATATTGCCTCAAGTAAGTGCATTTCATATTCAACCCGCCTATTTTCTCGTCGAAGTAGCGATCTTGATACTTAGGGTCGACAAGTATCTCTTTCATACATGCCATTGAGATAACTCGCTCCCAATAGACGACTTTATACTTACCCGAACCTAACGTATCGAGCAATAAATAGACCTGATCGTAATCGAGAATCGCGTCGCCATTGTTAGCTCTTATTTCTAATGTCATCGTAGCAGGCATCAGCTTGCTCGGACCTTGGACAACTCTCGCATCTTTGATCTTGAACTTATAAAAGCTCGGAGAGACGACAGCATCTGGATCGTCGCCATACCTGACGAACTGCACGCTCACAGGCTTAGCAACTACCAAGTAGCGCCCCGGGCTTTCTCGATCAGCAGCTGTAGCCGTGACCGACACAAGAATCACCATCAGCAAAGCAAGAAAATAAGTCATTTTTGATTCCATCGCTTGTCCTCCTTCCAGTCTCTCAATTTTCCTTTTGTAATGTCTCGATACCTATAGATGCTGCTCTTTCTACCTACTTCCCAAACTTTACAGCATCGATTTTCATTGCCGGGCGTTACAACCACACCAGAAATCCCGCCGGTTTTCACTGGCCCATGATCGCCCATGCTCGGACGCATATCCAAGCCGACGTAATGCCAGTGAACAATTACCGTTGCCGCCGGATTTCTTACAAAACTTCCGCCCTGCGGAACACGCGCAGCATCAAGGACAGAGGCAGCGCCATCTACGATAGACAGCTGAACCACAAACTCTGTTTCAATCTCACCTCTCTCGCCATTTATTCTTTGCTGAACTTTGAAAGTTGGCTGAGCAATTCTGTTGACCAAGTCAATTTCTTCCTGTGAAAGCTCGACATCCGCAGCATTCTTTGCCTGTGCACTATTAATTCTTATAGTTGCTGCACGAACGTCCTTATTGCTCGTGAAGCCCTCGCTGATAGGCATACTCTTCCAAAACGAATAGAGACCTTGCATGTAATCTTGCTCAGAAGTTCCACCTATTCCTCTAACAACAATGGTGTCAAGCGTGTTTGACTCATCCTTTCCAATTTCAGTCGTGGGTGTTGTGCCACCAGGATTTCTCCCGTCCGCACCAGCGGTCGCCGTCTGTGCCGGCTGAGCACCATTGCTGGCACTACTACTTGCACTCTTGCTTCGATCATTGCCTGATGAAACGCCCGTCTTGCCAAACTTGTCTTGTTTAGGCGCCTGATATTCAATCCTCGCGCCCGTGTCTTCAATATCCGATCCTTGGATGTGTGAACCAGTAGCCGCCGCATACCCCGTCGGATCAGTCCCACTGAGCGGATTATTGAGGATGTAAAGAAGGTGATCCGACGCAACTCTCCGCCTCCGACGGTGCGAAGCCTTGATGCGGCGCGGGGTTGCGAGGGCGAACGCTCCAAGCAAGGTTTGAGTTCCTCTAAAAAATCCCTTGATGCGCTTTTTCGCCCGCGCAGCCGTGCGAGTCAAGGGGCGCGTGGTGCTCCCATCGCCCGGTTCGGCTTCAGCCGGGATCGATCACCGGCTCCGGTGAGGCTATGGTCAGCAGGGAGAAGGTCGATAAGCCATATCGTGGCGAGGCTCAGAGGTAAGCCGTCGACGCCGGCGGCGGCGTTGCGCAGCAGCGCGGCCGCGCTCTTGATCTACCACCGCAGCGCGTGGCCGACTTCCTCATCGAAGCAGAAGACGTTCCCCACGCGTCATGTCACGCCGCATCCGAAGCTACGACAGCATCGAACAGCGGCCGGCGCTACCGACGCCGGCCGCTA
Organism: Lysobacterales bacterium; assembly: GCA_031419075.1. Taxonomy (GTDB): domain Bacteria; phylum Pseudomonadota; class Gammaproteobacteria; order Xanthomonadales; family Xanthomonadaceae; genus Lysobacter_I. The sequence continues at coordinate 666 of JANOKD010000046.1, read as the reverse complement.
CGTGGGCTATTCCTCTTCCTCGCCGCCTACTTCGGCTTCTTCCGTTTCCCGCCAGTGCGCATAGCCCACACGCTGGTAGTAGTCATCGGCCAGATTGCGTTCGTCCGATCCGTTGGTGTGGTACTCGGCCGTGCGCAAGTGACACAGATCGGCGATGAAGCCACGGATGACCGTTTCCGGTTCGACGCCATGCGTTGCGCACAGCGACAGGAACTGTGGCGGTAACGTGAGTGTGAGTGTGTTGGATGACATGCCGCTCTCCGTATGCAGCCAGCGCCCGGCGCAGCCGGGCGCTGGTGGTTTAAGTTGGATCAATCGACGGCGGTTGCGTACAAGCCGACCGCCTGCTGGCTTTCTTCGATGTGCAGTGCACACAGCACACCGATCATTCCGCGCACCACCGCCTGCGGCGTGACTTCGTTGTTGATGCACAACGCGATGAACTGTGGCGGGACTTCAATGAGCAACACTTCAGACATGACGCTTCTCCGCTTTGCCCAGCCGCCGGACGGCCGCTGTTGGCGAGTCCAACCTGCATCGGGCGCAGGCGCGTCAAGGTTTGCGCAGCAACTCGCCTCGACCTTGACGCGCCTGTGACCGGTGCGACACTGGGACGACAACAGCAAGCCCCCTGACCAACTTCAAGACGCAGAGCGCGTGGCGGCT
>JANOKD010000045.1:0-2052 GCA_031419075.1 Lysobacterales bacterium | reverse complement strand
AACATCGTCTGGAAGATCGGTGCATAGCTCAGGCTGCGCGCCGGGTTCACCACTTCCACCACCTGCTCGAACGGCAGCTCCTGATGTTCCTGCGCCAGCAGCACACGCTGCTTCACCTGATCGATCAGCGCACTCGCCGTTGGGCCGTCTTCAAGATCGCCCTCCTCCAGATCCACGCGCACCGACAGCGTGTTCACGAAGAATCCGATCAGACCCTCCACCTCGCTGCGGCCGCGGTTCGCCACCGGCGTACCCACCACCACGTCGGTCTGGCCCGACAGCCGCGACAGCACCACCGCCCACGCCGCCAGCAGCGTCATGTACAGCGTCCCGCCCTGCTTCAGGCTCAGCGCCTTCAGCGCCTGCGTCAGCCCTGCATCCAGCTGCACGTCCAGCAGCGCACCGCGATAATCCTGCTCCGCAGGACGCGGCCGGTCCGTCGGCAGCGCCAGCAGCGCCGGTGCGCCCTGCAGCGTCTGACGCCAGTAGTCGCTCTCGCGCGCCAGACGATCACCCGACAGCCGCTCGCGCTGCCACATCGCATAGTCCGCGTACTGCACCGGCAGCGCCGGCAGCGGGTCTGCTTCGCCACGCACGCGTGCCGAATACAGCGCCTCCAGCTCACGCGACAGCACCCCCATCGACCAGCCGTCGGACACGATGTGATGCATCGTCAACAGCAGCACGTGACGATCCGCCGCCAGCACGATCAAACGCCCGCGCAGCAGCGGGCCGTGCTCAAGATCGAACGCCGCCCGCGTTTCCTGCTCCTGCAGCGCGCTCAGCTGCGACTGCGACTGCACGTCATCCAAACCGCTTAGATCATGAATCGACAGCGCAAACGCCGCCGGCTCGCCGATCCGCTGATACGGCACGCCGTCCACCGCCTCGAACGTCGTGCGCAGACTCTCGTGACGTTCCACCAGACGGTCCAGCGACCACTGCAGTGCCGCATGGTCCAGTGCGCCCGTGAGCTCGACGCCCTGCGCGATGTGGTACGCGTCGCTGGACGCGCTCATCTGCGACAGGAACCACAGCCGCTGCTGCGCGAAGGAGGCCGGAATATCGCGACTATCGCGCGACACTGACTGGATCGGCGAAGACTGGAGACGCAGTGCACGAAGCTCTGCGGATGTCATCTGGCCCGAGGCCTCTGTGGAGACTGTCGATGCAGTTGCTTTCAACACCATCTCGCTCGCTTGCACACTTATCGCCAGTTCCGCGATTGTCGGCGACAAAAACAGCGACGTCAGCGCAAGCTCGATATCAAGCACTTTTCGCGCTGCGCTGATCAGTCGAACCGCAAGCAGCGAATGCCCGCCCAGCGCAAAAAAATTGTCATGCCGACCCACACGATCAACGCCCAAGAGCTGCGCCCACAGGTGTGCCAACCCTGCTTCAAGCTCACCTTCCGGCGCGGTGTAACCGGATCGTTCACCCGCTGCCTGCTGTTCCGGTATCGGCAGGGCGCGGCGGTCCAGCTTGCCGTTGGATGTCAGCGGCCATGCGGTCACTTCCACATACGCCGTCGGCACCATGTACTCCGGCAGCGACGCCTGCAGATGCGCACGCAGCCCCTCCATCGTGACCACGCCTTCCCGCTCGCCGTCCCGCTCGTAATACGCCACCAGACGCGACGGCTGGCCCGCCGCAGCGTCGCGCGCCAGCACCACCGCTTCGCGCACGCCCTCGCAGGCCGCCAGTCTCGATTCGATCTCGCCCAGCTCGATCCGATACCCGCGGATCTTCACCTGAAAATCGTTGCGACCCAGATACTCCAGATCACCCTCCGGCAGTCTCCGCGCCAGATCACCCGTCTTGTACAGCCGCTCACCGTCCTTGAACGGGCTGTCGATGAACCGCTCGGCGGTCTACTCCGGGCGATTCAGATCCCCGCGCACCACCCCCGCGCCGCCCACATACAGCTCACCGATCACGCCCATCGGACACGGCTGGCGCTGCGCATCCAGCACGTACACCGCAACATTCGGGATCGCTTTGCCAATCGGCAATATCCCCGATGTCCGCAGCGGCAGCGGGCCCACCGGATAA
>JANOKD010000044.1:0-1912 GCA_031419075.1 Lysobacterales bacterium | reverse complement strand
CGCTGAAGGCGCTGAGCCTGAAGCAGGGCGGGACGCTGTACATGACGCTGCTGGCGGCGTGGGCGGTGGTGCTGTCGCGGCTGTCGGGCCAGACCGACGTGGTGGTGGGCACGCCGGTGGCGAACCGCGGCCGCAGCGAGGTGGAGGGTCTGATCGGATTCTTCGTGAACACGCTGTCGGTGCGCGTGGATCTGGAGGAGGGCGATCTTGAAGACGGCCCAACGGCGAGTGCGCTGATCGACCAGGTGAAGCAGCGTGTGCTGCTGGCGCAGGAACATCAGGAGCTGCCGTTCGAGCAGGTGGTGGAAGTGGTGAACCCGGCGCGCAGCCTGAGCTATGCACCGATCTTCCAGACGATGTTCGCGTGGCAAAACAACGAATCGGGAGACCTTCGGTTTGCGGATCTGCACGCGCGGTCGCTGCGCTTGCCGCATGCGGTGTCGAAGTTCGATCTGACCCTGAGCCTGAGCGAGACGACTGCCGGCGGCATTGAAGGCGCGATCGAATATGCCGCGACGCTGTTCGACGCAGCGACGGTGCAGCGCTATGCGGGCTACCTCACTCAGGTGCTGCGCGGGATGGCCGCAGACGCCAGTCAGCCGGTGAACCGGCTGCCGCTGTTGGATGCAGCGGAATATCGTCAAGTTACCCAGACGTGGAACGCGACCGACCGCGACTTCGGCCCGTGGCGTCCGGTGCATGCGTCGGTGGAAGACCACGCAGTGAAATCCCCGAGCGCCGAAGCGGTGACGTGCGGCGAAGCATCGCTGGATTACGCAACCCTCAACGCGGGCGCGAACCGCCTGGTGCACTGGCTGCGCGATCAAGGCGTGGGCACGGAGACCTTGGTGGGGCTGTGCGTCCAGCGCTCGGTGTGGGCGATTGAAGCGGTGCTGGGGATCATGAAGTCCGGCGGCGCGTATGTGCCGGTAGATCCGGCGTATCCGCAGGACCGGATGGCGGAGATGCTGGGCGATGCGCGCCCAGCGCTGATCCTGACGGACGCGGCGAGTCGCCCGTCGCTGGACGCGGCGCTGTCGCGGATCGAGGGCAGCGCGCCGCCGGTGTTCGAGATCGATACGGATCGCGGCCAGTGGTCGAACGCATCGACGGCGAACATCGCAGCGGAAGCGATCGGTCTGACCTCGGAGCATCTGGCGTACGTGATCTACACGTCGGGCTCGACGGGCAAACCGAAGGGCGTGATGTCGCGTCACGGCGGCCCGACGGCGCTGATGCATGCGCTGCGCGAACCGCTGGGGCTGTCGGAGACGACGCGGGTGCTGCAGTTTTCGTCCTTCAGCTTCGACGCGTTCGTGCTGGAGTGGGTGATGGCGTTCGGCGCGGGCGGCTCGCTGCATCTGGGCGCAGCGGGAGATCTGTTGCTGGGCGAATCGCTGGAGGCGTTGGTGGAACGGCAGCGCACGACGCATGCGTTCATGACGCCTTCGCTGCTGTCGTCGCTGCCCGATGAGATTCGGCTGGCATCGCTGCAGACCTTGATCTGCGGCGGCGAAGCGGTGCCTGCGGCGCTGCTGGATCGCTGGAATCACGGCCGACGCTTCGTCAACGGTTATGGTCCGACCGAGACCACTGCACTGAGCATCATTCATGTCTGCCCGAAAGATGCACAGCGCATTCCGCTGGGCAGCCCGCTGGCCAATGAGCATGTTTATATTCTTGATGACACGCTGCAGCCGGTGCCGGTGGGCGTGACCGGCGAACTGTATATCGGCGGCGCGGGCGTGGCGCGCGGTTATCTGCATCGCCCGGAACTGACTGCGGAGCGCTTCATCGACAGTCCGTTCGATGCCGGCGACCGGCTGTATCGCACCGGTGATATTGGGTGTTGGCGTGCGGACGGACTGATCGACTATCAGGGCCGCAACGACTTCCAGGTGAAGGTGCGCGG
>JANOKD010000043.1:0-13882 GCA_031419075.1 Lysobacterales bacterium | reverse complement strand
GCGCGCCTCACCCTTGGCTACCCCGACCACATGGACATCGACAATCCCGAAATCGGCCAGTACCGCGTTCGCCTGGGCAATCTGCCCAGCGCCGCCGTCGATCAGCAGCAGATCCGGCAGCACTGCGCCAGGGCGCGCCGGGATCACTTCGGCGGCGACGCCCTGCGGGTCGATCGCCGGGTCAAGTGCGGTTTCGGATGCGGCTTGGGCTTCAGCGGCTTTGCGGAACCGACGTTCAAGCGCCTGATGCATCGCCGCGTAATCGTCGCCCGGAGTCACACCTTCAATGTTGTAGCGGCGGTATTGGCTGCGCACCGGGCCCTCGGCGTCGAACACCACGCACGAGGCCACCGTCGCCTCGCCCATCGTGTGGCTGATGTCGAAGCATTCGATCCGCTGCGGCACTTCGCCAAGCCCGAGCAGATCCCGCAGCGCCTCCGCGCGCGCGCGCTGCGCGGCGTTGCTGCCCACTTCTGCGGCCAGCGCCATCTCGGCGTTGCGGCGGACCAGGTCCAGATAGCCGGCGCGTTCGCCGCGCACGCTGGTCTTGAGCTGCACTTTGCGGCCGGCCGCCGCGCCCAGCGCCTCCTCGATCAGCGCATGTTCGGGAATATCGCGATCAAGCACGATTTCGCGCGGCGGGGTCTGCTCGGCGTAGTACTGCGACACGAATGCGCCCAGCACTTCCTCGGCGCTGTCTTCACCGTTGGTCTTGGGAAAAAAACTGCGCGTGCCCAGATTGCGGCCGTCGCGGAACATCAGCAGCATCACGCAGGCCTGCGCGCCGCGCATCGCGCAGGCCAGTACGTCAAGATCGGCCGCATGGCCGTCGACATACTGCCGCGACTGCAGTTTGCGGATCGAAGCGATGAGGTCACGCACGCGCGCCGCGTCCTCGAAATCAAGGCGCTCGCTGGCATCTTCCATTGATGCGGTGAGTTCAACGGTGAGATCATCGCTGCGACCATCCAGGAACATCGTTGCCTGACGCACCGCGTCGGCATAGTCGCGTGCCTGCACCAGACCCACGCAGGGGGCGCTGCAGCGGCCGATCTGATGCTGCAGACAGGGCCGCGAGCGGTTGCGGAAGACGCTGTCTTCGCAGCTGCGCAGACGGAAGATCTTCTGCATCAGATTCATCGTGTCGCGCACCGCCAGCACGCTGGGATACGGTCCGAAATAGCGGCCCGGCAGTGAACGCGGGCCGCGATGGAACGCGATCCTTGGCCAGGATTCCCGGGTCAGCACCACGTATGGGTAACTTTTATCGTCGCGCAGCAGCACGTTGTAGCGCGGATGCAGCGATTTGATCAGCTGGTTTTCCAGCAACAGGGCTTCCGTCGGCGTGCGGGTGACGGTCACATCCATGCGCGCGATCTGCGCGACCATCAGTGCGGTGCGCGTCGGCAGCGCCTTGGTGAAATAACTGGCGACCCGTTTCTTCAGTACCGCGGCCTTGCCCACGTACAGCAGGCTGCCGTCGGCGGCGTACATCCGGTATACGCCAGGCGCAGCGGTCAAATCACGGGCGTAAGCGCGGCCGTCGAATGGATCGTCGGCCGTCGGGTCGATCGCGACAGTCATTCGCCGATGGGGATCTGGCGAAGACTGCCGTCGGCGGGATCGAAGCGGAGCACCGCATGCGCGTCGGTGTCGGCGATCCAGATGATTCCGTTCACAATCGCGAGGCCTGCAGTGCCGTGCAGCCGCTGCGGCAGGCTGATGGTGCTCAGTTCACCGCCGCCCAACCGCAGGGTGCGCAGCTGGTCGTTGCCGCTGTCGGCCACCCACAGCACCGGCGAGGTGCCATCAAGCGCGACGGCCTGCGGCTGCTGCAGCAACGCGTCGCTGCGCGAACCTTCGGTGTTGCCGGACCGCCACGCGCCCTGCCCGACCAGTGTCGTTACTTGGCGGGTGCGTAAGTGCACGCTGCGGATCGCCGAACCCGCTTCGTCGCAGACATACAGAATCTGCTGGACGATGGCGAGCGCGCTGGGGCCTGCGAACGCGGCGGCCGCGCCCTCGCCATCGATCAGATCCATCGCACCGGAGCCAGCGAGAAGACGCAGCGAGCGTTCACCCAGATCATAGGCCCAGATTTTGTTGTCGCCGGCAGTGGCGATGCAGATCACGTTCGCCGGCGAAATCGCGACGCCGCGAGGCTGATCCAAGGCTACCGAACGCGGGTCGTGGACCACGCCCTCGCTCGGCTGGCCCGGACGCCCGGCGCCGCACAGCGTGTCGACATCGCCAGTGCTCAATTTGATCCGGCGCACCGCATGGTTGCCGGTGTCGGCGATGTAGAGCGTATCGCGCTGCAGGCACAGTCCCTGCGGGTTCTGGAACGCGGCCAACTCCATCGGACCATCGATGAAACCCGGGCCGCCGCTGCCGAACTGGCGATGGATGCGGCCCGAAGGCGAGCATTCCAGCACCCGATGATGGCCGGAATCGACCACGTACACATATTGCTGGTTGGCGGCAATTCCCATCGGGAACCGCAGCGGAAGATCGGGTTCGCGATTGCGGCGCAGCTCGATCGGTTCGAGATTCAGCGACTGCGGCACTTCTTCGGTACGCAGCTTCGCAAGCTGCGCTTCGAGCTCACGCACAGGGGTGTCGCCGACGATGCGATCCCGCACCTGGCCGTTGCCGTCGATCAACACCACCGTCGGCCACGCCTCGATGCCGTAGTGCTGCCACAGTATCCAGTCGGCGTCGTGCGCGATCGGAAAATCCAGGGCCATGCGATGCAGTCGCTTCAATACCCGCTTCGGGTCGCGCTCGTGATCGAAACGCGGCACGTGGATCGCGATGACGTGCAGGTGTTCCCCGTGGCGCTTGCGCAGCGTGGCGAGGTCGCTCAACCGCTGCTGGCACCACGCGGAGCCCACATTGATGAACACCAGTGCCGTCACCCGTCCACGCAGCTGCTCCATGCGCAGCGGCTTGGCCAGATTCAACCATTCGAGACTGGCGGGGAATTCAGGAGCGGGCGACATGTCCATCGATTGATTCGGATCCCTTATCGGTACGTCATGATTTATCTGCAGCGCCATCATAAGCCCTGTCGGCCCGCGGACAGCCGCGTAACCAGGCCCGCTGCGGCTGCATCGGCCATCGCCCAGACCCGGCGGAAGTCCTCCGGCCCACCCGTGTAGGGATCGGGGATTTCAGCGCCCGCCCCCAGACCGGCCCATTCCAGCAGCAGTGCCGCCTGCCCGTATGCGCCGGCCGGGGTCATCGCAAGCACATCGCGCAGCACGCTGCGATCGGCGCACAGCAGCCAGTCGAAGTGCTCGAAATCAGCGCTGCGCAGTTTGCGCGCGCGCTGGCTGCGGAGATCCACACCGAAATCAGCCGCGACCGCAATGCTGCGATGGTCCGGCGGCTCACCCGCGTGCCATCCGCCGGTGCCGGCGGAATCGACTTCGACCCAGTCCAGTCCGCTGCGCTGCAGATGTGCACGGGCGGCACCCTCGGCCAGCGGCGACCGGCAGATATTGCCCAGACAGACCATCAACAGCCGCATCGTTCAGGTTCCGCCCGTCGCCGCAAGATGACGTTCGGCGCGCTGCAGATCCTCGGGCGTGTCGATGCCGGGTGGAAATGCGGCAGGCGCGATCGCCACGGCGATGCGGTGGCCCGCTTCCAGCGCACGCAGCTGTTCCAGCGACTCGATCCGCTCCAGCGGCGACTGCGGCAGCGCCGCGAACTGCTTCAAAAAACCCGCGCGATAGCCGTAGATGCCGATATGGCGCAACCAAGGCCCACCGGGCGGCAGGGTGTCGCGATCTTTGGCGAAAGCATCGCGAGGCCAGGGGATCGGCGCGCGGCTGAAGTACAGGGCATCGCCATTGCCCGCACGCACCAATTTCACCGTGTTCGGGTCGAACAGCGCCGCGATATCGTCGATCTGCGCCGCCAGCGTGCTCATCGGTGCGCCCGAGGCGATCAGCGCCTCGGCCGCGGCGCGGATCCCGGCGGCCGGCGCGAACGGCTCGTCGCCCTGCAGATTCACGACCACCGTGTCGTCGCTCCAGCCGGCGTGCGTCGCGCATTCGGCCAATCGGTCGGTGCCGGAAACATGGTCGGGCGAGGTCATCGCGATCCGCACATCGGCGCCGGTCAGCGCATCGGCGATGCGGGCATCGTCGGTGGCGACCCAGACTTCCCGTGCGCCTGCCGCCAGTGCGCGCCGCACGACGTGCAGCACCAACGGCTCACCGCCGAGCAGCCGCAGCGGTTTACCCGGCAGCCGCGACGCGGCGTAGCGGGCGGGGATGGCGACGATAAAATCGGGAATGGAAGGCATAGGGAATGATATGTGGTGAGCGCTTGGTTCTGTCATCCCGAGCGCAGCGAGGGACCTGCTTTTTAGATTCCGATATGGAGCTAAATCAGGTCCCTCGCTGCGCTCGGGATGACAGGGCTGAGGGGATGACCGCGCTGATGGGATGACAGCGCTGAAACCATAGTCAAACGCCTGCTTTCAACCGATCCAACAACGCCACCCAGAACGCTTCCGGCAGCTCGGCGCGAATCGGCACGCTGTAGCAGCGCTCGCTGTCGAAGGCCGCGCATTTCACCGCGTCTTTTTCGGTCATCAGCACCGGCAGGTCGCTGCCGAAGCGCAGATCCTCAGCGCGATAGCGGTGATGGTCGGCGAACGCATGCGGCACCACCGCGATATCCAGGCCGCGCAGCATCGTGAAAAAGCGTTCCGGGTCGCCGATGCCGGCCACCGCATGCACACGCTGGCCTGCGAACGCCGACAGCGGCGCGCCCCGATGTCCGTGCAGCGGCACCGCGTCCTGCGCGCGCAGATGCATCGGCCATTCGCCGAATCCGGTGTCAGCGTCCGCGCCGCCGAGGTTGACCACGCGGAAATCGCAGCCATCGCCGCGCTCCGGCGGTTCGCGCATCGGTCCGGCCGGCAGCGGCAGACGATTGCCGTAACGGCGGCGGCCGTCGATCACTTCGATTTCGATATCGCGCGCCAGCCGATAGTGCTGCAGGCCGTCGTCGCAGACGACGATGTCGCAGCCCGCTTCGATCAGCGCACGCGCGGCGGCCACGCGATCACCATCCACCCGCACCGGCACGCCGGTACGACGCGCGATCAGCACCGGTTCGTCGCCGCCCAGCAGCGTGTCGGTGACCGCATCGACCCAACGCGCGCTGCTGCTCTGTTCACGACCATAGCCACGGCTGGCGACGCCGGGCTTGAAGCCCTCCGCACGCAGACGCTCGACGATGGCGATGGTCAAGGGCGTCTTGCCGCTGCCGCCAGCGATGAGATTGCCGACCACCAGCACCGGCCTGCCGGGATGCCGACTGCGCAGCACGCCCTTGCGATACAGCGCCGCGCGCGCAGCGACTGCACCCGAATAGACGCTTGAAAGCAGGCGTGCGGGCCACGGCGGCGGACGTCCGTCGAACCAGTACGTCGGCGGCTGCCGGCGCGCGTCGCTCATGCCCGGCCGCTCATGCCGACACGGCTCACGCAGCCACGTCTGCAGTCTCGGACTCGCGGAACTGCATCCGGTGCAGATGCGCGTACAACCCACCCTGCACCAGCAATTCGGCGTGGGTGCCCTGCTCCACCAGCCGGCCCTGATCCAACACCAGCACCTGATCGGCATGTTCGATGGTGGACAGCCGGTGCGCGATCACCAGCGTGGTGCGATCCGGCATCAAATGATTCAACGCATCCTGCACCAGCCGCTCGGATTCGGTGTCGAGCGCGTTGGTGGCTTCGTCGAGGATCAAAATGGGCGCGTCTTTGAGAATCGCGCGTGCGATCGCGAGGCGCTGGCGCTGACCGCCCGACAGGCGCCCGCCCTTGCTACCGATGGCCGTGCCGGCGCCGTCGGGCAATTTGTCGACGAATTCGCTGGCGTTGGCGACATCCAGCGCGTTGCGCACGCTGTCTTCGCCGACATCGGCCAGCTCACCGTAAGCGACGTTTGCCGCGACGCTGCCGTCGAACAGCATGACCTGCTGCCCGACCAGCGCGATCTGTCGACGCAGGTCGGCGAGGCGGTAATCGGACAACGGACGGCCGTCGAGCAGAATCTCGCCCGATTCGGGTTCGTAAAACCGCGGAATGAGTTTGATGAGCGTCGATTTTCCGCTGCCGGAACGGCCGACGATGGCGGTCACGGTGCCCGGCTTGGCGACGAAGCGGATGTCACTCAAGGCCGGCTCGCTCTGGCCCGGATAACGCGCGTGGATGCCGCGGAATTCGAGTATGCCGCGCGCACGGTCGAGGGTTTGCGCGCCGGCGTCGCGCTCTTCGTCGGCGTCGAGCACACTGAACAGGCGTTCGGCCGAAGCAATGCCCTTTTGCAGCATGTTCTGCACATTGGTGAGCTGCTTCAGCGCCGGAATCATCGCCATCATCGCCATCATCAGGGTCACGAAGCCGCCGGCGGTCAAGCGCCCGGCCGCCGCTTCGCGCCCCGCGAAAAACAGCAGCAGCGCCAAACCGATCGCACCCATCAGCTGCACGATCGCCGATGAAATACTGCGGGTGGATTCAACCTTCATCGACAGCCGCAGATTCTCATCGGCAAGCGCGCCGTAACGCGCCAATTCAGCGTTTTGCGCGCCGTAGATCTTCACTTCCTGCTGATTGTTAAGCGTCTGATCCGCCGACTGCAGCAGGCGTGCGCCGCTTTCCTGCACGCGATGGCTGAAGCGGCGATAGCGCTTGGCGACCTTGTCCATCAACAGCGCCAGCGGCGGCGCCATCAGCAGGATAGCGATGGTCACCTGCCAACTGGTCCACAGCATCACCACCAGCGCACCGATGATCTGCAGCGACTGCTGCAGCATCACTTTGGCCGCATCGACGGCGGCATTCGCGACTTGATCGCTGTCCGAACCCAACCTCATCAACATCGACGGCACCGGCTCGCTGTCGAAGCGCAGCCCCGGCAGACGCAGATATTTGCCGAGCACCCGCACGCGCAGATCACGGGCAATACTGCGAGCGGACAAGCCCATGCAGATATCGGTGAGGTAACCGGCGATGCCGCGCGCCACGAACAGACCGACGATGGTCAGCGGCAGGATCAGGCTCAGTTGGGCGTTCTTGCTGATGAAGGTCTCATCGACCACCGGCTCCATCAGCTTGATGAAGGCCGAACCCGCCACCGCTTCGATCAACATACCGGCCAGCGCCAGCAGCAGCAAATTGCGGTAAGGCCCGGCAAAGCCCAGGAGCCGGCGATAGATCGGCCACGCAGGGGCGCGGGCGGCTTTGCTCACTTGCGGGTCTCCGTCGCCTGCGCGGTAGGTGCCGGTGTGCGCTGTTCCGGCGCCGTCGCAATATTGATCTGACGGAAGCCGAGCTGGCCCAGCGCTTCGAGTGCAGTCACCACCGATTGATGCGGCGTGCGCCCGTCGGCGCGCAGCAGCACCGGACGCTTACGGTCGCTGCCGGCCACCTCAACAATCGTGCGCTTGAGCGATTCGACGTCGGTGCGCAGCGCTTCGCGATCCTGCACGAAATAGCGGCCCTCGGCGTTGATCAGCACGCTGAGCGCTTTGGAAGACGATTCGCTGGGCTGGCCGTTCGCCTGCGGCAGCTGCAGTTTCAGCACCGAGCGCGCGTCGAAGGTGGTGGTGACCACGAAAAAAATGATCAGGATCAGAATCACATCGATCAAAGGCACGAGATTGATCTCGGGCTCATCATCGGCGCGGAAATCACGGATGCGCATCGTGGTCAGGTTCCGGACACGGGCGGGGTGATGCCGCGCGCACCAGCAGACATCGGTGCCGGTGCATTGCGCGGCGTATCCAGCGTGTCGAGCAACTGGATCGCTTCGTGCTCCATGTCGACGATGTAGCCGGCAATGCGGCCGCGGAAATAGCGATGGAACATCAGCGCCGGGATCGCCACGATCATGCCGGTAGCGGTGCAGATCAGCGCCTTGCCGATCCCACCGGCCAGCTGATTCACGTCGCCCAGACCGCTGTCGAGGATGCCGAGGAACATCTGGATCATGCCGACCACGGTGCCGAACAGCCCCAACAGCGGCCCTGCGGCGGCGATGGTGCCCAGACCGTTCAGGAAGCGCTCCATCCGGTGCACCAGATGACGGCCGACGTCTTCGATACGCTCACGGATCTGGTCGCGCGGGCGATGGCGCACGTCCAGCGCGGCCGCCAACAGCGCGCCCAGCGGCGAGGTGCGGCGCAGTGAATCGATGTGGGTGGGATCGAGATTGCCGCGCGCGGCCCAGGCCCGGACTTCTGCGCCGAGCCCCGACGGCAGCACGGTCTTGCGGCGCAGGCTCCAGAACCGCTCCAGGATGATGCCCAGCGCCACCACCGTCAGCAGCAGTAGTGGAATCATCGGCCAACCGCCCGCCATCACCAGTTCCAGCACGTCGTATCCTCCGGCCCGGGGCCGTCTTCATTCAGAGGGATAGGATAACTGAGCCGCCCGCGCGTGCCTGTCTGCAGCATCCCAAAGCCGGCGATGACGGCCACGCTCGGTCTGAACGATCACGCCTGCTGACCCGATCCGCAGCCGCAGCGCGCCCGAATCCGCGGTTACGGGCGTGCCCGCGCCGTGATGGCGCCACAGGTTCATCACCTGCGGTTTCGGATGCTTGAAACGATTGCCATAGCCAGCCGAGACCGGCGCCCAGCGCGCCCCGGTGGCGGCAACGAAGCCCGGATCTGACGAACTGGTGCTGCCATGATGCGCGACCAGCACCACTTCGGCCCGCACCGACGCGGGATCGCGGCGCAGCAGATCGCGTTCAATCACCTGACCGATATCGCCGGTCAACAGCGCCGCGCCGTGCAGAGTCTCGATCCGCAGCACGCAGCTCGATTCGTTGGCCAGATAGGGAAAATGCGGCGGCGGATGCAGAAAACGGAAGCGCACGCCGTCCCAAGTCCAGGAATACCCGGCGCGACACTTCTCCAGATCCACGATTTTCATATCGAGACCGCTGTCCTCCGGCGCGAAACGTCGGCCGATGGCGACCGCTTTGGCGACCGAGGCATAACCGCCCGCATGATCGTTGTCGGCATGACTGAGCACCGCAGCATCCAGCGTGGATACGCCCAGTGCCCGCAGCGCGGGCACGACCGCACGTTCACCGGCATCGAAGCCTTCCGGAATCGCCGGCCCCATGTCGTATAACAATGTGTGGGTCGCGGTACGCACCACCACCGACAGGCCCTGCCCGACATCCAGCACGATCAGCTCCACTTCGCCGTGACGCGGCAATTGACGATCCGGCCACAGCAGCGGCAACCACAGCAACAGCGCCAGGGGTTTACCGGGCATGCCGCGCGGCAGCAGCCACCAGAAGGCCACCAACAGCGCCAGCGGCAGCGCGAACCAGCGCGGCTCAGGCAACCACCACAGCGCGAGCGGGCTCTCGCTCATCCACGAAAACAGCGACCAGCTCGGATCGAACGCCATCGCCGCCAGTCGCCACACCGGCCCACCCCAACCCGCATGCAGCGATTCCAAGCCCGTACCAATCAACGACAGCGGCACGACCAGCAGACTCCACCACGGGATCGCCAGCAGATTCGCGAACGGTCCCAGCAACGAAGCCTGCCCAAACAACATCACTGTCAACGGCAGCAGCCCGATGGTCGCCACGCCCTGTGCAGCAAAGAATTCGCGCAGTGGATGCTGGCCGCCCTGCGGCAAACACCACAAGAGCCACGCCACGCCGCCGAAGCTCAGCCAGAAACCAGCGGTCAGCACCGACAGCGGATCGCACAGCAGAATCGCGATCATCGCCATCGACAGCGCATCGACCGTCCGCCAGGAACGACGCGAGACACGCGCCGCCGCAACGACAGCGATCATCAGCACCGTGCGCACGGTGGGCAACGCAAAACCCGCCAGTGCGGCATACAGCAAAGCACCGAGCAGCGCCGCGATGATCGCAATCTGCGGCCGCGGCACGCGGCGACCCAGCGCCGGCCAACACCACCACACCGCGCGCATCAACAGCGCAAAGAACCCCGCGACCAAACCCACATGGAAACCGGAGATCGCGATGAGATGGGTGAGTCCGCTTGCGCGCAGCTGCTCCCAGTCGGTGTCGTCCAGCGCCCGGGTGTCGCCCAGCGCCAGCGCACGCAGAAAGCGCGATGACGCCTGCGGGACCTCATCGGCGATCCGTGCCGACATGCTTTCACGCCAAGCATCGATACCGCGCGGACGCTTCAATTCACGCGCAAACTCCGGGTTGCGAACATAGCCGGTTGCGACGATACGTTCGATCAGCGCATGCTTCTCGCCGTCTACTCCTCCAGGATTACGCAACCCCCGCGGCGCACGCAGTTTCGCCGAAAGCACCCAGCGACTGCCAGCAGCGAGACGCAAACGCGGCGCATCCGCAGGCAGCGCTTCCACGCCGAATGCGTCATACCACGCCAAGCGGATACGCCTGCCGCGCAAGGCCTCTGGCTGGTTGTCGCTATCGTCAACCTTCAACACGAACCGCGTGCGCCGCGCCTCATGCTGTGGCAGCTCAATGACCGTGCCGACCAGTTCGACCTGTCGATGCTCCATCGCCAACGGCAGCTGCCGCGCCATTCCAAGAGAAGCGTGCACGCCAGCCAGCAGAAACCCGAGCGCAGCAACCGCAAGATATCGCCACGTGCCCCGCATGGATGCCGCGATCAAAACAATGGCAGCGATGCACAGCAAAAGCCAAGCGCCGGGCGGCGACGGGAGCCAAAGACAACACATCGCTCCCGTCAACAGCGCCAGTGCAAATCGGAGATCGAACATCAGGCACCTCAGCGATCAAGCGGGCTGAGCACGCCGCCCGCGCCGCGATTCAAGACGTGCGTATATATCTGCGTGGTCGCAACATCCTTATGTCCCAGCAGCATTTGGATCGTACGCAGATCCGCACCGAATTCGAGCAAATGCGTCGCAAAACTGTGGCGCAGCACATGCGGCGTCACCTGTTTATCGATACCAGCACGAAGACGTGCGGCCTTGATTGCACGCTGCAGTACTGCCTCGTCGACATGATGGCGACGGGTGACGCCACTACGCGGATCGACGGATAATGAGCGCGCAGGAAAAACATATTGCCACGCGAATTCTCGCTCCGCTTTCGGATACTTTCGAGATAAAGCATTTGGCAACCACACCACACCGTGCCCTTCCGTGATGTCCTGCGCATGCAGAATCCTGACCCGCTCGATCGCCGTCTTCAACCGATCACGCACGCTGTCCGGCAACGGCACCTGCCGATCTTTAGCGCCCTTACCATCACGAACAGTGATCTGTCGACGTTCAAAATCGACATCCTTCACCCGAAGGCGCATGCACTCCATCAGTCGTATGCCACTACCGTACAACAACGCCGCCATCAGCCAAACTTCGCCATCAATCATGGTCAACAGACGCTCGACTTCGGCACGCGACAGCACCACCGGAAGCCGCTGCGGACGCTTCGCGCGGGTGACATTTTCCATCCACGGCAACTCGAGACCCAGCACCTCTCGATACAGAAACAACAGCGCGGAGAGCGCCTGATTCTGCGTACTGGCGGCCACATTTCCGCGCACTGCCAGATCCGTGAGAAACTTCTCAACTTCGTGTGAGCCAAGATCGCGCGGATGACGCTTGTCGTTGGCGAGCACAAAACGACGAATCCAACCGGCATACGCCCGCTCAGTCCGCACGCTGTAGTTCAGCCGCCGACAGCGTGCCCGCAGCTGATCCAGCAACCGCGGCGGACCGGCAGCCTCACCGCTCGAACCCGATACCGCCCTTTCCTTCTCGCGGTACGACATACCGCTCTCCTGGTGGAATATAGAAAGAACACGGTACGGCTATGGGGCGCCGTGAAAAATCAGGTAAGTTCCTGATCCTTTGTAGGTATTTTCTGATTGACAGCGCTTGCAAAGGCAGATCAGTATTAGATACCGCCTCAGATATGGGGTCGACTAAGCGTTAGGGGCCATATGGATTTCACTGCTCACCTAAAAAGACAGCTCGCATTCCTTGAACGATCCACTACTGCATATGATGCGGGGCTGCACGACGAGGCGATTCGCATGGCCGTAGTCATGCGCGTATTAATGCACCAAACTGCGAACTCCACATCTCTTTTGACTCACCTAAACGCGGAGCAGGTGCTTCTACTGAGCACCACAACTGGAGACACTCCAGGAACAGTATTCTTTTTTGGCTTAGGCACTATGCGCATGGGCCCAGAGGGCTTCTCTTACTATGCTGGACTCGGAGATGGCGCAGTAAAGCACTTGATGCCCGCACCAAAGTGGTGGGCACAAGTCGTTTACGTGCTTGGGCCAGATATCCGGCTATCTCGCAAGAAAATCGTCTTGTCCGCCGCAAATCAAGATGGTGGCGCCCATGTTGACGAGAAGTTGTCTCGAGAATACCAAGAGCTATCCAGTACTGGTGGTCTCGGAACTTTTACGACAATCCGTGATGGCCTCGAGCATGCCGAGCCAGTTACTAATGCTCACTTCGTAGCAATTCGGCAGATGGCATATGAGCTCTTGCAAAGCCCAGCGCTAATTTCGTTGGCTGGCCCCTAACAATTCATTCAAGCCGAAGCCGCTTCGCGGCTCGGCTTAATTCAGGCGTTAGGCGGCAGAAAAGCGTTTTGCGGCTTTGCTTTTCAACACGGGGACTTCACCGGCTTCGGTTGGCGTTGCTCTTCGGTCTGTTTCCCGCTGCGTTGCTGCTTCGGTCAAGTCCGTCGGGCGCGCTCAAACCTTTCACGCGTTACGTTGGCCGGCTTCGGAAACAGTGATTGACGTGTTCAGCTTTCCCGAGGTTGATACGGTCGCTTTGGCTACATCCGGGTGAAAGTTCACAGGTGCGCGTCCGAGCGTTCCCACTTCAATTTCGGCAAATGTGCCAAGGCTTCATTCTCCCCGGGCTCCTTCGCGCCTAACAAGTCGTTCAAGCCGACCCCACATCGTGGCGTCAACAGCGTGCTTTACGCTACGCTGCACGCTGTCGCCACCCCGCTGTGGGGCGGCTTAACTCCAGCGTTAGGTGCACTATTGAACATTCTCGTTCGCGGCAGAAAGATAAGCACACCACCCGGCTATGCTGAGAGGGAGTGCTGTCTTGTTTCTTATAAAATGCCTCTTTGCACCCACTGCTTCGTGCTTTGCCATGAGCCGACTGATCCAGACCACCCAAGTTTCGACCTTTCTGTCATGAGCTTCTTCATGTCAGAAGCTCATGACCTTTCGTTCAAGGTCACAGGGAATTCTCACTCATTCGTCATAATTCACAGTGGTGGCTTTGTTGCAAAGCGTCATAACCTGCATATGCATGTGTTCGTGATTCGCCGTCGCTGGCAAAAAGCATGGTTGTACACTCTTCTAGCAACGATACACATCACGTCGGCACTTGTTCGCATGGCATTTAGGCTAGTCGGGCGTGCGCCTAACAATTCGTTCAAGCCGACCCCACATCGTGGCGTCGGCCACGTGCCTAAGCTACGCTAGCACGCGTCCGCCACCCCGCTGCGGGGCGGCTTAACTCAGGCGTTAGGCCGCACACAAAATTTATGACCTACCCACCAGAACTTCTCCGTCACCAGCTTTTCGCTGTCAGCACTTCTGTACTTTTGGTCGTAGTTGGTGTTTTTTCAATCATTCATGGCTATCGCACCGATGCCGATTTCTCCAATGGCTTCATGGCTTTTGGAGCATTTTTTGTCTTGGTTGGTATACCAATGGCTTATCTAAGGCAACGCTGCAAAAGTACCAGCAGATCTGATCTTGCGGTAAATTTCATGCATGGCTAAACAGCAGACCCTCGCGATGGCAGAAGATCAAGGTTCCGGCTTCGCGCGTTACGCGAAGCCGACACGGCGGGATGAGT
>JANOKD010000042.1:0-4645 GCA_031419075.1 Lysobacterales bacterium | reverse complement strand
ACTCGGACACGCCGGCAAGTTTGGCGATATCCGCCATTCGCAGATTGTTCGGCGGTTGCGAGGTGCGGCGGCGGGATAGCGGCGTGCTCGCGTACGGAGTATCGACTGGCGATACCGGGAGGTGCCCGGAGCGCTACACGCGGGCGGGCTGGTTGCAATTCATGCTGGCTTGGGGAAGGCTGCGGTGGTGTTCGCCCGAGGCATGCAAGCAGTGGCGGATCGTGGGGGAGATGCCGCATGAGGGCGGCTGCTGATGGATGACTTTGCTGGGATCGTGATTTTGTTTGGCCTTGCGGTGCTGGCCGTACCGCTGCTGCTGGTGATGGCGCTGGTGAAAATCGGCAACTCCAAGGCGCGGATCGATGCGCTGGAACGCGACGTGCAGCGGCTGCAGGCCCGAGTGCTCAACGTGGAATCCACGCGCGCCGGACCGGCGGCAGCAACGCAGCAATGGGCGTCGGAAAACGCGACGCAATCTGCGCAGCAGTCCGCCCCCCGCGTACAGCCCGCCGCCGCCGCGCCGCCTCCAGCGCGCAGTGCTGACGTGGAGCCGATAGTCGATGCGCCGATCACCGGCCGCGCCCGTTTCGATATCCCTGAAGCCATTGATGCCGCATCAATCACATCAGCATCAGGCATGCCGCCGCCGCTGCCTTCAGAGCGCGCGCAGCCGGTCGGTGCGAATGCCTCTTCAGCTGCACAGGTGCGGCCACCCCGCCCGCAGGCACCGCGCGTCGAACGTCCCTCGTCGCCGCCGTCCGATCCTTTCGGGCCGATCATCAACGCGGTGCGCCGCTGGTTCACCGAGGGCAACGTGCCGGTGAAGATCGGCATGTTGGTGCTGCTGGCCGGCGTTGCCGCGCTGTTGAAATATGCCAGCGACCAGCGCTGGCTGGTTGTGCCGGTGGAACTCCGTCTTGCGGCCATCGCCGCAGCCGCCATCGGCGGCCTTGTCTTTGCGTGGAAACAGCGGGAAACGAAGCGATCATTCTCGCTGTCGCTGCAGGGCGGCGCGATTGGCGTGCTGATGCTGGTGACGTTCGCGGCCTACAAACTGTATGGCTTGATGCCTGCGAGTGCCGCGTTCGCGATCACCATCGCGCTGGTCGCGGGTGTCGGCGTGCTGGCGGTGCTGCAGAACGCGCTGGCGCTGGCGGTGTTCGGCATTCTTGCGGGGTTTCTCGCGCCGATCTGGCTGTCCACCGGCAGCGGCAATCACGTCGCGCTGTTCGGCTATTACTCGGTGCTGAATCTCGCCATTTTCGGCATCGCCTGGGCGCAATCGAAAGGGCGGGGTCCTTGGCGGCTGCTCAATCTGCTGGGCTTCGTATTTACCTTCGGCATCGGCACGCTGTGGGGCGTATTGAAGTATCAGCCGGAAAAATTCGCGACCACCGAACCCTTCCTGCTGCTGTTCTTCGTGCTGTATCTGCTGATTCCGATCTTCTACGCGCGCGGCCGCAGTGAGCGCAGCCGTCATGCGCATGGCGACGACGGCAACGCACATGCGCTGGTCGACGGCACGCTGGTGTTCGGCACCCCGCTGGTGGTGTTCGCACTGCAGGCAGGTTTGCTGCAGGGCAGTGGATTGGATGACAGCCGGATGCTGTTGGCGTTCTCGGCGCTGGGCGCGGCCGCGATTTACGCACTGTTGGCGGCGTTGCTGCGCAGCCGCGCGCGTTTCGCATCGCTGGTCGACACCTATGCCGTGCTGGCGGTCGGGTTCTCGACGCTGTCGGTGCCGTTGGCGCTGTCGGCGCGCGCGACCGCCAGTGTGTTCGCGCTGGAAGGCGCCGCACTGGTGTGGCTGGGCGTGCGTCAAGGCCGTCGTTTGCCGCAGATTTCAGGCCTGCTGCTGCAACTTGCCGCAGCGGTGGCGTACGTGGCCGGTGTCGGCGGCATCAGCGGCGGATTTTCGCCGACCGACACCATCAACACGCTTGCCACGCCCATCGCCAATCCCGCCTTCATGGGCGCGCTGCTGATCGCGCTGGCCGGTTTCGCTACCGCATGGACGTATCGCCGCACACTCGACACTGGCGTGGTCGGACTGTTCACGCTCTGGGCGTTCGGCTGGTGGGGTTTCGCCGGCATGCAGGAAATATTCGACCACGTGCCGTACGCGCATCGCGTCGATGCGATGTTCGCCTTCATCACGTTCACCGGCTGGATGGCGGCCGAGCTGCGCCGCCGTTTTGAAGACATGACGGTGCTCGGCGGCATTGCTGCGGCCATGCTGCTGCTGGGTTGGCCGTTCGCACTCGCGCAATCGGTGGATGGCGCACACCCGCTTGCCGGATGGGCCGCCGCCACCTGGGCGCTGTATGCGGCGCTGGGCTGGCGTGCGCTGATCTGTCTGCGCGACGCCGGCACCATCGTGCGTCTGGCTGCGCACGGCGGGTGGTATTGGAGTTGGGTGATGGTCTTGGTGACCGTGGCCCATGAGTTCGCCGAACGCGCGGACCTCGGTGAAGGCTGGCTGTTCACCGCGATCGGTGTGCCGGTGCTGGGCTTTGCCGCGCTGCTGCAGCTGCGGCCGTCGCTGTTGGCACCGCCGCTGGCGCGTGGTTTCGACGACTATCGCAAGCCGCTGCTGTGGTCCGCGCTGTTGGTGCTGGCGATGACCTGGACGATCTCGCTGTTCTTCCCGGGCGACAGCGCACCGCTGCCGTGGGTGACGCTGCTCAATCCGCTGGAACTGTTCCAGCTTGCCGCGCTGGCGCTGATGGCGCAGTGGGCCTGGCACGTGCGCGATACGCGGACATCGCGGATGCAGGTGCCGATGTTTGCGATCACCGCATTCGTGTGGATCACCTTCGCCACGCTGCGCGCGACCCATCACTGGGGCGGCGCCCCGTGGTCACCGGCGATGCTGGACAGCAACATCGTGCAGACCGCATTGACCGTGGTCTGGAGCGTACTGGGCGTGCTGGGCTGGATTTTCGGCTCCAAGCGCGGCGACCGTCTGCTGTGGAGCGCGGGCGCGGTGTTGATGGGCGTGGTGCTGCTGAAGCTGCTGCTGATCGATCGCAGCCATCTGGGCAACCTGTTCGGCATCGTCTCGTTCATCGCATACGGTTTGCTATGCACGGCCGTGGGCTATTTCGCCCCGGCACCGCCGCGACGTGCGGCAGCAGAGGAGGTTTCGGCATGACAAGGACAGGCATTTCCTGGCGTCGCAGTGCGGTTCCGATATTCGCCGCCGCATTGAGCGTCGCGTTCGCGGCCGTGGCCGCGCAGCCCGAAGCTTCGACATCGACACCCACCGACGACTACGCCTACCGTTGGCCGCTCAATGCCATAGGGCAGAACGCGGCGTGGCAGTTCGAGCTGACGCCCGAGGTGTATGCGGTCTTGATCGATCCGGCGCTTGGCGATTTCGAAGTCGTCAACGCCGATGGCCAATCGGTGCCGGTGGCGCGGCTGACTGTGGATCCCAATGCGCAGCCGGGCGTGGCCCAGGTGGCGCTGCCGGTGTTCGCGCTGCCGCGCCGCGGCGACGATGCCGGCCGCGATGATCTGTCGCTGCGGCTGGAGCGCGACATGGACGGGCGCCTGCGCATGCTGCAGGCCGATGTCACCGCGGTCGCGGCGCAGACGCAGATCGATTACGTCATGGACGCGGACATCAGCCGCGATCCCAAGCGGCCATCCACGGTCGATCGCCTTGATCTGACCTGGCCCGAAGGCGGCGATGTGCAGACGCGGTTCGCGGTAGAAGGCAGCGACGATCTGCAGCAGTGGCAATCGCTGGTGGATGCCGCAGCCGTGGTGTCGCTGCGTCGCAATGGCGCGACGCTGCAGCGTCGCGATATCGCGCTGCCAACGACCGCGCTGCGCTACCTGCGCCTGCATCAGCTGGATGGCAACCCGATACCCGGC
Source organism: Lysobacterales bacterium (assembly GCA_031419075.1). Taxonomy (GTDB): domain Bacteria; phylum Pseudomonadota; class Gammaproteobacteria; order Xanthomonadales; family Xanthomonadaceae; genus Lysobacter_I. The sequence continues at coordinate 763 of JANOKD010000042.1, read as the reverse complement.
CTGCAGATCACCGCAAGGCGTACGCGCGCCGGCGTGTCGTCGCCGCAGTGGCGGCGGCTGCGCGCGGATTTCGTCGACAGCGGTCGCGATGAGTTCGGCAAGGATCACGTGTATCGCTATCGTCTGCCGGCCACATTGCCGATTGGCCGGGTCGACGTGACGCTGGGCGCCGAAAACGGCACCACCGAAGTGATTATCGATGCGCACAACGGTCCACCGGGCAGCGAACTGTGGACGCCGATCGGACGTGCGCTGGTGTTCCGTCTGCAGCAGGACGGCGTACGCATCGACAATGAAGATTATGTGTTGACTGCGCCGTTCGCCGCGCGTGAATGGCGGCTGCGCAGCCCGATTGAACTGGTGCCATCACCGGGCGTAGAAGTCGCGTATCTGCCGGACCGTTTCGTTTTCCTTGCGCAAGGACGCGGACCATATGCCCTCGTTGCGGGAAGCCGCAGCGCGCGGCGGACATCGTTGCCGGTCGAAGAGGCGCTGGCACCGCTGCGTACCCGCCTTGGCAAAGACTGGACGCCGCCCATCGCGACCCTCGGCGCGCGCAGCGCGGCAGCGGGCACCGCCGCTTATGCAAAACAGGCGACTCCGACCGACTGGCGGCGCTGGCTGCTGTGGGGGTTTTTGCTGCTGGGTGCGGTGATCGTCGGCGGTTTTGCGATGAGTCTGCTGCGGACCAAGAAGGTGGATGGCTGATTGGGTGAGCGATAAGGAATGATGTTCGGTCATCGCCGTAGGCCAGCCACATCCA
>JANOKD010000041.1:0-74797 GCA_031419075.1 Lysobacterales bacterium | reverse complement strand
GCTCATCCGCTGTGCGGGTTCCGCCCTACGGATTACGCCTTGTGGCCTATCGGGAAACATTCCCGATAGGCCATCGGCCCCACGCGGCTAAAATGCCGGGCTGTCAGATATGACAGGGTCGATCAATCGCGTTTTCGCGTTCAATGACTTGGTCGCACGTGTATGCCTATGATTCACAGCAAAGGTGGGGTGGTGGTGAGCGCAGCGAACCCCACCATCGCAACGTCGCCATGTTCATAGGGTGCTGCCTTGGGGCACCGGTTGTGCATTACTATCAGCAGGCGGCGCTTTCTGATTTTTTAGGTTGGGTTGTTGAGGCAGCCTACGGGCTGAATTCGTCAGGTGTCACATAGATTAAGGACACAAGGAGGAATGACGCGATGAAACTCTCGAAGGTACAAATTAAGAATTTTCGGCTGCTTCAGAACGTAACGATGCGTCTCAACACCAAAAGCATTGCTACGATTCTCGTAGGAGCAAACAACAGCGGCAAGACATCAGCCGCTGAAGCACTTCTACACTTTCTCGACAAGACCTCCAAGGTGTTTTCATTCAGTGATTTTTCGCTCGGGTGTCGCAAAGAGTTTGATGCATTTCAGCATTACACGCTATATACGCCTCCCCTCGCCAGCGCAGAGGAAGTCGTGCAATCTGTCTCTCTGCGGCCGTCACTACCTTGGATGTCACTGACCTTATGGTTTGACTACACAGACGAAGGGCCTGATCTCGCCGTCGCTGGTGACTTGTTAATGGATCTTGATGTTGAGCAATCCGTAGTTGCTATCGAAATCCGCTTCGCTGCTATCGACGAGGATAAGGTTGCAGTTGACTATTTAGCTTGGCGTGATGACGGCCAATCGATTGTAGATTATCTGACCTCTGCAATTCATGACCACTATCGACTCGAAGTATTCAAGGTGGCGCCCAATGGCGACGAACGGATGCGGCTCTCAGATAGAAGTATCCTTGATCGACTTATTAAAATCGATCTCGTCACAGCTCAGCGTCATATCGACGACCGAGAACAAAACAGCAAATCGATGAAGCTATCAAGCCTACTACACGCCCATTTCGAACGACGCTATCGCATTGATGCACCAACCGAATACAGAGATCTTGAAAAAGCACTAAAGCAACAATCGACTGCACTAGGCGGGCAGTATGAAAAAGCTTTTGATGGTCTCATGAAAGGACTTAGTCAGTTTGGTCACCCCGAATCGCCGAAACTCACGGTTCGCGCCGAACTTAGCGCCGAGTCATTGTTCAAGGAAAGTACTCGCGTGTACTACGCGGCAAACGTTGAATCAGTCAGTACTATGCCCCAAGAAAAGTATGAGCTCCCGGAGCGATACAATGGCCTTGGTTTCAAAAATCTTATATATATCGTTCTCCGATTGAAATCTTTCCGAGAAGATTTGGAAGCCATTCCTGAGCAGCGCCCTCGCGTACATTTGGTTGTTGTCGAGGAGCCAGAAGTCCATTTACATCCTCAGATGCAAAGTGTTTTCATCAAAAAGGTCTCCGCATTTCTTGCACCCGCTGCCGGTCAAACTGACGTTCAATTACTCTTGACCACTCACTCCTCTCACATCATTGCGGACTCTGGGTTCGAGCCGATTCGCTATTTCAAGCGAAAACACGCGGCTGCTGATATAAAGGATCTACTTTCTTTTGAAGAGCGAGCCGTGAGCCCGGATCAGAAAAGTGCAGTAGAATTTCTTGAAAAGTACCTGACAGCAACTCGCTGTGACATGTTTTTCGCTGACAAGCTGATCTTCATTGAAGGTCAGGTCGAGCGAATGCTTTTGACACGGATGCTCACAACCTTGCCGCCAGATCCGTTAGCCAAACTTTCATCGAGCTACATTACCGTAGTCGAAGTTGGGGGAGCTCATGCCCACATCTTTCGAGAGCTGATCGAGTTTCTAGAGCTTCCGACATTGATCGTGACCGACATCGATTCGATTGATGGAAAGACGAAGAAAAGATCCAAGGTTTCGTTGGGGACATCAACGAGCAATGTCACGCTCAAGAAGTGGTTGCCGGGTACTGGAGTGCTTAGTGATCTGCGCAGCGCAGGGGATGATAAGAAATTTCGGAAAAGTGTGCGCGTTGCATATCAAATTCCTGATGGCTCACATCTTCCTTGTGGACGATCCTTTGAAGAATCGTTTATCTATGCCAATGTAGATTGGCTTCTGATGAACCGGGCTAAGCTCATCGGGACTGGAGATAAGTTTGATTTCCAAGACACTAAATCTCTATTAGATGCTGCATATGATTTGAATTTACACAAGGTCGACTTTGCTCTCGATCTGATATCGAATGATGGCTGGGATGCGCCTAGGTATATTAAGGACGGTCTTGAATGGCTATCGATTCAGTAGTCGTCGAAATGACGGCAGACGAGGAGATCTCGGAGTGCCTAGCCAAGGGCACGAGCTTCATACTCGACGCGGGAGCGGGCTCAGGAAAGACATACTCCCTAGTCCTTGCGTTGAAAATGTTGTGTAGTGGAACCGTGGCGGCCGAGCTTAGTCGCAACGGCCAACACATCGCTTGCATCACTTACACAAACGTCGCCAAAGACGAAATTATCGAACGAACGCATAGCAACAAGCTTCTGCGCGTCTCAACCATCCATGATTTCCTCTGGAGCACGATTCAGCTGCATCAAAAAGCATTGCGCGAGGCACTCATCGAGCTTAATGACTCGCTCCCCGCGAGCAGCTCGCGTAAAGCAGCTGCGGCCGAGCTAGCCGAAAAGATTGGATCGACGACGGTGGTGTATTCAGACAGGGGTTCGAATTTTCTGGAAGGAAGACTTCATCACGACGACCTTCTTTCCGTTGCAAAGATTGTATACGCACAGCATCCTAGACTTTCTAAGATTGTTGCTAGCCAATACCCGTTCATCTTTGTCGACGAGTATCAGGATTCGAGCGCGTCAGTAATCGACATACTTCTCCAGAGCCTACTTCCGACAGCTAAAGGCCATCTTGTACTTGGCTTCTTCGGTGACAAGCTTCAGAACATCTATCATTCTGGCGAGCATAAAGGTGTCGGAGAAATTTCCGCCTCATTGCGAAACAATCTTCGTGTTATCGTTAAACGAGAGAATCGCCGTTGCTCACTAGCAGTCATAGATGTACTGAATATGATAAGGAGTGACATTTCTCAGGTTCCTAGTGCCGATAACGCTTCTGGTGATGCCGTTTATGTGCATGTCACAGACAAGGACGCATTGCAGGGGCTACAGAAAGCACGTGCTCTCTTGAGCGCTCGGCCAAGCTGGATACTCGATGGCGATAACGTGCGTGAGCTCTATCTGACTAACAAACTCATTGCGAGAAAGGCTGGATTTCCCCGTTTACTTGAAATCTTTACTTCGCGTAGCAACGCTGCGAAAGAAAATTTAATGTCAGGGGAGGACCAACGGATAGCGTATTTCCTGGACAGGGTGGAACCAGTTGCTTGCGCTTGGCACATCAGTAACGTAGGTTCGACGTTAGGTCTGCTCAACGCCGCAGGACATCAATTGGCGAGTATCGCTAGCAAGAAAACCGTCCGCGACGATCTCAATCAGTTGCTCAGGCTTCGCGATACAGGCACAGTCTGGGACGTGCTAAACCATATCCAGTCCCGGCAGATGTTTCCGATCATCGACGATTTGCGGCTTCGAATGAAAAATATACGGTGCATTGACACTTCTACAATGGACGATGCCGGCAAAGAACGAGAGGACAAGAATGTCGCACTTTACGAGGGCTTTTTCTTGCTTCCTTACGCAGAAGTCAGTAGCTTTTGCACCTATTTTCACGAGCACACACCATTCTCGACTAAGCACGGTGTCAAAGGTGATGAGTTCGACACAGTGTTAGTCGTGCTGGACGATTCTGGCGCGAAATGGAACATCTATTCGTTCGACAAATACCTGAACGGAGAGGACGAAGTCGCGAATCCGGACCGCTTCAAAAGATCCCGCAACCTATTTTATGTTTGTTGTTCACGGGCAAAAAAAAATCTTGCCGTCATCGATCTTGGAGCAACTACGCCGAAGAAACAAATTCGTGTTCAAAACTTTTTCGGTAAATCGAATTGCTTTGAGGTTTAATTATTAAGGCCGTAAGGCGGATATGGTCTTGTAGGGTGCATAAACGAAGCGTCATGCACCACTTCCAGGGATTCGGCGGTTGCGATGCTCCTTTGGCGCATGACGTCTTTGGCTTATTGCGCCCTACGCGGCAGCGGTGCGATGGTGGGGTTCGCTGCGCTCACCGCCACCCTACCGGGTCTCGGTGACCAGTGTGGGCAGTTGCCAGGCACCGCCTGCGAAGCCTTTGCACAGGCCGGTGGAGGATGCGGCGGTGTGCTCGAAGCCGGTGCCGTCCCAGGTCCATTGTTCTGAGTACCAGCAGTCGCCGATGCCGCGACCTTTCTGTGTGGACATCAGAGTGCCGTCACCGAAATCGGTGGCGTCGCTGGTGACCAGTTCGGGGCGATAGGGCGGTGTGTCGTTGATGATCCAGTAGCCGCTGCCGGCGTTGTAGGCGGCCAGCCAGCAGCGGGTGGAGACCAGCAGTTTGGTTTTGGTCAGCCTGACGGCCTCAAGTGCCCCTTGGTCCTCGCCGGTCTGGTGCAGATCCTCGCATTCGTCCTCGGCGGTGGCGCTGCGCAAGGCCTTGCGCACGGCATCGCCGTTCTTTGCGATGAACTGCGCGTCGCCGGGTTTGGCGGGCGCCAAGGCTGCGGCTTTCACCACGGGCGCGGGCAGCGGCGGCAAGACTTTCGCTTCGGTCTGTTTGCCTTTGCGATACACAGCGCCGACGGTGCCGATGCGGCCCTGGAATTCATCCATCTTCAGCAGCACTGCCGCGGCGCCGCCGTCGGAGAGCGCCCAAATCACTTTGCCTGTGCGGAATTCGATGCGGCTGTCGCGCGCCAATGCCTTCAGCAACGCCGCGACCTGCGCAGCGGTGAGTTCTGCTTCGAGTGTGTCCTTGGCGATGATGCGCTCGCCGTAGGCTTTGCCGTCGATCCACAGCGCGACCCGCAACTGCGCCGGCAGGGCGTTGAGCATGCTCTCGTTCCAGCCGTCGCCCAACATCACGCGGCCCGCGACCACGGTACCCGCGCCGGCCTTGCGGGTGAGCAGTACGCTCACCGGCAGATCGGCATCGTCGCTTTGATAACCGGCCGCACGGCAGGTGCGGGTGTTGTCGCAGACCAGCTGCCAGTCTTCATGATCGAATACGGCATCCGCAGCGTGCGCGGGACATGCTGCAGGCATGGCCATCGCAAGCAGCAGGGCAATCGGGACGACGTGTGTGAGGTGCGAAATGAGGGGCATCGGGATGAAGAGCATTGGCAATTCCTGTCGCATCAGTTTCGAGGCCGGATCCGAGGCCGTGCGCCTTGTACCGGAACGGGATTAAACATCGCAGGATTCAGCAGTTTCAAGGCATCGCGACAGTCCAGAAACGGATAGCTGCGGCCAGTGGCAGTGTCCTGAACGCGTGTGGGCGACAGCAGTATCGCTTCCATACGCTGCGCGACCGTACTCGCGGGTGCAGCTTGTTTCAGTGCGATGGTGCAGGCTGCCACCATCGGTGCGGCCTGCGAGGTGCCGCCGAAGTTCGAGGTGGCGCCGCTGAAGCCGGGCGCGCGAACGAAGGCGCCGGCTGCGAATACATCGGTGGTCACGCTGCGATTGGAGAAACATGCCGGCTGTATTGGCGCGGTGGCGCTGTCGGTGCAGCCCAGAAAGGTGATCGCGCCGCCGGAAAAATCCCAAGTGGCGGCGCTCGACACGACATTGCGGATGCACGACGGCGCGCCCATGCCGGTGAGGTTGGCCTGATTGCCCGATGATGCGGTGACCACCGCGCCCAGAGCGTTGAGATTCGCCACCGCCACTGCAAGCGCCTGCGTCCAAGCGGTCGCATTGTCGCAGTCACCGGCGAACAGCGTGTCAGTACCTAAGCTGAGATTGACCGCATCGATATCCGGATGCTGGCTGGCCAACCAGTCCAATGCGGCGACTACGTCCGCGGTCGAATTGAAACGGTTATTACGGTCGATCACTTTCACCGCGACCACGCTCACCGCCGGCAGTGCGCCACGCGGCGCGACCGTGCCGTCGCCGCCGATGATGCCGGCGACATTGGTGCCGTGTCCGTGATCGTCTTCAGCGGCGCCCGCACCGGACTGACTGCTGCTGCCGTTCGGGCAACAGCCGCTGCAGAAACACTGCTGACCGACGATTCGCGCGCGAAGATCGACGTGATCGGTATCGATACCGCTGTCGACCACGCCGACTTTCATGCCCGCGCCGCCGACACCCAGTGCAGCGAGTTGATGCACTTGATTCAGCACCGACGATTCGTCGGGCACGACCGCATGGCCCGAGCCTCCCACATCCAGATCGACGCGCAGCACGCGACGGTTGCGGTTGAGCGCCGCCAAGGTCGCGGTATCCGCCTGCATGACGAACGCCGGCACCCGCTCGAAGCGCTGCACCACCCGCCCACGCGCCTGCACCGGCAGCGCCGACAGCACTGCATCGACTGCTTTGTTCACGCGCGGATGCAGCTTCGCCGAAATTTCACGCTTGCTCGCGACAACGCCAGTGCCGGATCTCGTGTTCACCGTCTGATCGCGCAGCATCACGAACACGCGGACTTCACCGCCCTGCAATGCCTGCTGCTGCGCGGCGCGTGACACCCGCTGGGCATGCGCCGGTAATGCCGCTGCCAACAGTGCGATGCAGATCGCGCTCAATATCTTCGTGATGCTCATGGCCGCCTCATTGATTTTTTCACGATGGATTGATGGCGTGTCTGTGTGGCGACACCCTCAGCGGGCGCGGGTGTCGTCGCGGTATGAATGCACGCACTGTTGACGGCGGCATTGGTCGGAGTAGCATAGCCACTGATCCTTGGGATAGACCCAAGGCAACTATAACCGTGAGGGATTCTCATGGACTATGATTATCTAGTCTTTATCGGGCGTTTCGAGCCCTTCCATAACGGCCACGCTGCCGTCGCCCGCTATGCGCTGACCCGGGCCCATAAACTGATCTTCCTTGTTGGCTCTGCCGACACGCCGCGCACGATCAAAAATCCCTGGACGGTTGCCGAACGTGCGGTGATGATCCAGTCGGCGCTGAGCGGGTCGGCGGATCGATTGATCGTCCATCCGCTGCGGGATCATCTCTACAACGAGAGCCAGTGGATCGCGGGCGTACAGCGCACGGTCGCCGAAGCGATCAAAGTCGATAGTGGCAAGGCAGATAGTGGCAAGGCAGATAGCGGCAAAGCAGACGCCCGCATTGGTCTGATCGGCAAGGACAAGGACGCGTCCAGTTATTACCTCAAGGAATTTCCGCAGTGGGATCTGGTGGACGTCAAACACACCGAGACCCTGTCTGCGACCGAGCTGCGCCGTTATCTGTACCAAGCCAACCAGCTCGACAGCCACGGTGGCCTGATGCTGATCCGCGCCAACGTGCCCGCGCCGGTGTTCGACATGCTGGACGCTTTCCGCAAGAACTCGCCGGTCTTCAAGCAGCTGGTCGCAGAGCATCATTTCATCGATACCTACCGCGCGGCCTGGGCGGAAGCACCGTATCCGCCGACCTTCGTCACCACTGATGCTGTGGTCGTGCATTCGGGCCATGTGCTGCTGGTGCGTCGTCGCGCCGAGCCGGGTAAAGGCCTATGGGCGCTGCCGGGTGGTTTCATTGGCCAGGAGGAAGGCATTCTCGATGCCTGCCTGCGTGAACTGCGCGAAGAAACGCGGCTCAGAATTCCGACCCCGGTGTTGAAGGGTTCGATCAAAGGCGCGCATGTCTTCGATCACCCTGAGCGCAGCCTGCGCGGCCGTACCATTACCCACGCCTTTCATTTCGATTTCCCTGTCGGCGAACTGCCCGACGTGCGCGGCGGCGACGATGCCGACAAGGCGCGCTGGATTGCGGTCAGCGAAGCGCTGGACATGGGCCCGCAACTGTTCGAAGACCATATTCACATCCTTGAATTTTTTCTGGGTCGGGGATAACTCGACCTTCCTGCCAGCGGATAGACCGCTGGTTTCCCCAGACGCGAAGGAGCTTCCGTCATGCAATGCCTCGACAATCTTCTGCTCAACACCGACAGCTACAAAGCCAGTCACTGGCTGCAGTATCCGCCGAACACCGATGCCACCTTTTTCTATATCGAATCGCGCGGCGGCCTGTATGACCGCACCGTGTTCTTCGGCCTGCAGGCGATCCTCAAGGAATATCTCGCCAAGCCGATCACCCATGCCGATGTGGATGAAGCGCGTGATCTTTTCGCCGCGCACGGCGAGCCGTTCAACGAAGCCGGTTGGCGCTATATCGTCGACACGCATGCCGGTCTGTTGCCGATACGCATCCGCGCCGTGCCTGAAGGCACCGTGGTGCCGACGCATCAGGCGCTGGTGACGATTGAATCGACCGACCCGATGGCCTATTGGGTGCCGTCGTACATCGAAACGCTGCTGCTGCGCCTGTGGTACCCGGTGACGGTGGCGACCATCAGCTGGCACGTCAAGCAGACCATCCGCCAATTCCTCGAACGCACCAGCGACGACCCGGTCGGGCAGTTGCCGTTCAAGCTGCACGATTTCGGCGCCCGCGGTGTGTCCAGCGCAGAATCTGCGGCGCTGGGCGGTGCCGCGCATCTGGTGAATTTCATGGGCACCGATACGGTATCGGGCCTGCTTGCCGCAAAAGCCTATTACCACGCACCGATGGCGGGTTTCTCGATTCCCGCAGCCGAGCACAGCACCATCACCAGCTGGGGCCGCGAGCACGAAGTCGATGCGTATCGCAACATGCTCAAGCAGTTCGCGAAACCCGGCGCGATTGTGGCTGTGGTGTCGGACAGCTACGACATCTACCACGCCATCCGCGAGCACTGGGGCAAGACGCTCAAGGATGAGGTGATCGCATCGGGCGCCACGCTGGTCGTCCGCCCCGATTCGGGCGACCCGGTGGACGTGGTGCACCAGTGTCTGCTGTTGCTGGATGAGGCCTTCGGGCACACGGTCAACAGCAAAGGCTACAGGGTGCTCAACCATGTGCGCGTGATCCAGGGCGATGGCATCAACCCCAACAGCATCCGCGCCATCCTGGAACGTGCAACCAGCGCCGGCTATGCCACCGATAATCTCGGCTTCGGCATGGGTGGCGCGCTGTTGCAGCAGCTCAATCGCGATACGCAGAAGTTCGCACTGAAATGCTCGGCCGCACGTGTCAACGGGCAGTGGATCGATGTCTACAAAGAGCCGATCACCGACAAGGGCAAGATGAGCAAGCGCGGCCGCATGACGCTGTTGCAGCACCGCGAGTACGGCACGTTCAAGACCGTGGCCGTGCCGCCAGAAGCGACATCATTGGACGCGGTTGAAAAGCCAATCGGCTTCGACGATGCAATGGTCGTGGTGTGGGAGAACGGACAGCTGGTACACGACTGGACGTTCGATGAGATCCGCGCCCGCGCCGATGCGGCGAGGCTGTGAGCGATGGACATGCTGGTATCGCCCGATTGGGCGACCGATGCTGACGCGACGCTGCCGCTGAGCGCGGCGTCGCCGGTGTTTGCGCGCTTGCGCGCGTTGCCGCTGTCGCTGCGGCGGCGCGCACCGCCGCTCGACGATCCATCGCGCTGGGTCATGCATCGCATCGGCGATCGTACGTATCGCGTCGCGCAGCCCATCACCTTCACGCCTTATTCGGCTGCGAAACCATGTTCGGCACGCTGTCGTTTCTGCTCCGAGAATCTGCGCTCGATGGATGGCGGTACTGCCGCCAGCCTGCTGCGACCGCAGGCCGATTATTTCGATGCGCTGCGCGGCGCGCTGCAACAACTGCGCGGCCTGCCGCTGTCGTATTCGTTATCCGGGCTGGAAACGACCGACGACCCCGCCTGGTGCATCGCGATGCTGCAGGCGCTGGATGAAGCTGCACGTAGCGGCGTCCCGGTCGCCGAGCGCGTGCTGTACAGCAACGGTGCGGGCTTCGCGCATGCGGGTGGCGAGGCTTTGATCGATGCGCTGGTTCGCTTTGATTTATCGTGGCTGGAGCTGTCGCGGCATCATCACGACGAGACCCGCAATCGCGCGATCATGCGGTTTCGTCCAGATGAAGAGATCGATGCCAATCCGGTGTTCGAGGCCGTCGCACGACGGCTTGCCGCGCGCTTTCCGCTGCGGCTGGTCTGCATCGTGCAACAGGGCGGTATCGCCAATGCTGACGATGTCGATACCTATCTGCGCTGGGCGGCAACACTCGGCGCGGGCACGGTTATTTTTCGCGAGTTCTCGCGGCTCGGCGATGGTTATCGCGACAACGGCACGCGGCGCTATATCGAATCGACGCGGGTGTCGATTGATGCGTTGATCGATCGCTGCATGCACTCCCCGCTGTGGTCGCATCTTGCGCCGCAGAGTATTACCGAAGGCTATTATTTCTGGAATCTGCGGATGCGGCACCGCAGCGGTGTCGAAGTCGTATTCGAGTCATCGGACTACACCGCGATGCATCAGCACCATGCCTCTGGTGATGTGTACAAACTGGTGCTGCATGCGGATGGGCGACTCTGCGCCGGCTGGTCCCCGGATCGCGATGTGCTGTGGAGCGCAGCCGATGCGTGAGCGCAGCTGGCTGTGCCTTGATCCCGACTCACCCGAGCATCGGCTGCCGGAAGACTTGCGCCTACGCGATCCGTTCGGCGGCCGCGACTGCGGATGGGTCTCGCAGATGCGTCCGTTCGTGCGCAGCTACTCGCGGCCGGGCGAAGTGGTGTTCGACCCGTTCTGCGGCTTCGGTACGACCCTGCTTGCCGCCGCGCTGGAGGGGCGTACGGGCGTGGGTATGGAGGTCGATGCTGGGCGCGCCACGCTTGCGCGCGAGCGCCTGCAGCGGCACGGCGTTGATGCAACCATCGTCGAAGGCGCCTTGCCTGCCGTCGCATTCGCGGGCCCAATCGATCTGTGCCTGACCAGCGTGCCGTATTTCGGATGTCGGTGGGGCTCGCAAACTTCGCCCCAACAGTCCACGTCGAAACAGCTTTACGAAGCGCCGCACTTCGCCGCGTATCTCGACGGCCTGCGTACGGTCTTCCACGCGGTGCGTAAGGCACTGCCTGATGATGGCTACTGCATCGCGATGGCAGAGAATGTGCGCATCGGCAGCCGTGTGCTGCCGGTCGCCTGGGAATTGGCGCGGATACTCGACAGCCTGTTCCTGGCCTGCGATGAACGCGTGATCTGCTATCCGCCGCGCATCGACGCAGCAAAACGCGACGCGACAGAACACGATGCGGACGCTGCAGATCATGATTTCGGAAATGATGCCGCAATGTACAGCGACCGGACTCACGAATATGCACTGATCTATCGCAAACGCCGCCCAGCCATCGATATCGAACGCACGCGCGCCCTGCTGTGCACACTGCGCGCCGCTGGTTTCGAGGTTGCAGTCCACGGCAGTTTCGCAGCCTGGGTGAGCGATACACCCCCCGATGCCTCACGCGCTCCGCATGATCTTGATCTGTGGGTGCCCGATGATCCATGCGCGTGGTCGGCGCTGCTGCGCTGGCTGCACGCGGAAGGTTATCGCTTCACGCTGTGGGGAGAGCCAACCAATCCCGATGTCACGCTCGACACCCTTCGCACATCCGAATATCTGCGCGCCGAACGCATCGATCACGATGGCAGCGTAGTGCGGGTTGATTTGAGCCTCAGGGCTGATGATTGAGCGCGAATTCCGATCGCGACTTGCGCTGAAGACGATGCATCGCTAGCCGCAACAAGGCTCGGTAGCCTCCGGCCAGATTAAAAAAAAGTGCACAGTACGCGTCTTTAGAGTGCTGCCGCGTGCGCCAATCCCGTCACCACGCCCAGCGACGCGTTGCCCATGACCAACTCCGCATCCGGAAACATCTCCCTGACGAGCCGCGGCACATAGGGCGAGCGCGACATGCCGCCAGTGAGATAGACCGTCTCCGGCGGCTGCGTCAGTTCGGCCCTGGCGCTCTCCATGAGCGTGCGCACATGGCGGAGGAACGGTGACGCGGCATCGTCGAGGCGTGCGGAGTCGAGGGTCGAGACCAAGCCTGCCTCGATGAAATCGAGCTCCAGCGTTACGCACTCGGCTTGGCTCAATTGGATCTTGGCGCGCTCAACGGCACGATTCAGGCGGACGGTGCAGCCCGGCGCCCTCAGCGTTTCCAGGCGCTGGCCGTAGGGCGCTTCGACATGCGCGAACGAGGTCTCGCGAAACTGGGCCTGACGCTGCAGGTCCTGAACGGCGGACGCTTCGTAGAAGCGGTGCACCGGCGTGTTGGTGACGCCTTTGCCGAACAGCGGCATGACCGTGCGCATGCTCAGCTCGATGTCCACATCGGTTCCGCCCACCGGCTCGCCCCATGAGCCATGCACAACGGGTGCGTTTTCCGCACCGCCGACATCGGCAAGGGCAATGTCCGTCGTTCCACCGCCGATGTCGAGAATCAGCGTCCTGCGGGGGCGTTCGTTGCGCTGGTGATAGCCGTATGCAGCCGCTGCCGGTTCTTCGAGGAACTCCACCTCGTCAAAGCCCGCGGCATACGCCGCGTCGGTCAGGATTTCGAGCGCCTGTACGCCGCCTGCTTCTTTCATCGAGCTTCGGAATTGCACCGGGCGACCCAGGAGGGCTGCCTTTACGTCGCAGCCTAGCTGCGCGCTCGCCGTGAGCCGGATGTGCCGCAGCAACTGTGTGGCGATACCCAACAGTGTGTCGCGCGCATGCGCCTCCAGCCGGTAGCCCAGCATGGACTTCGGAGAGACAATCAACTGGCCCGCGCTCCCCTCGATGAAAGCATCCACCGCCTCTTCGCCATAAAGCGCGTGCTGCAGGTCCACGCGCTCGATCATGGCGTTGCGCATCTCCTGCGCCGCCCAGCGCCGACGCACGAGCGCGAGCGCGTCGCGCTGCAGTTCCGGATCGCTTCGAACGCGCGGCGAGGGAATCATGCCCAGCTCGCGCGATCGCTGGGGTTCGGAGCGCTGCATTGCCTGCTCGCGGCGTGCACGAAGGCCTGCATGCAGCATGGTCTGATCGCGCCGGAACTCTCCCATCAGCCTCCGGATCTCGTTGTGCATATCGTCGGTGAGTACGAAGTCGGACAGGTCCGGCAGCCGCTGCGGGAAGTAAACAGTGGTACGGAACTGCAGGTCGTCGCCAAATCGGATCAGCTGCAACTCGCCATCAATCACAGCACCCGCGGCCGAATAGCTCGTGCCGAAGTCGATTCCGATGCGCATGCACTTCCCGAAAGTTAATGGTGAGGCACACCATTTTGCCGCAAACAGGGCCGAGTGGTGGCCGTTGGATCAATCGAGCCTGCTGTGTCTGGTTCAGGCTCTACGCGTTCCGCGCCGCTTCGAAGGTAATGACCGCTATCGACGTGAAGTGGACATTGCGTAGGGCGGAACCGCCGAAGGCGATTCCGCCGATGCCGGCCGGTCATGATCCAAATTGGTGGGTTTTTAACAGCGCAGGTGGTCATCCGCTACGCGGGTTCCGCCCTACGGATTGAGCTTTATGGCCTCTACGGAAACATTCCCGGGTGCGGCCTTCGGCCCCACGCGGCTATAACGCCGGGCTGTCAGATATGACAGGGTCGATAAATCGCGTTTCGCGTTGAAGGACTTGTTTGCATGTGTATGCCGGCGATTCGCCGCGAAGGTAGGGTGGTGGTGAGCGCAGCGAACCCCACCATCGCATCGTCGCCTCTTTCATAGGGTGCTGCCTTGGCGCACCGCTTGTGCATTACCATCGGCAGGCGGCGCCTTCTGATCTTGTAGGCTTACAGGTATGACAATCTTGATTAGTGGGAATTTTTGAATTGAATTATTTGGTTGGGAGTGTCTTCTTTTGACCTTGGATCCGGACGCTTAATGCACAACTTCGATACGGATCAAATCCAAGTCAACCAGCATGGAACCGCGCAAATGAGTGACACCCCATCCCCAAATTTGATGGAAGACCTATTCAGCTCTCTGGGCGAAGAAGTTGCCCGGGCAAACCTTGAGCACACCTTGGATGATGTGTCCAAGGACAATCCGGAGCTTGCTACCGAGCTGGAGCAGTTCGAGCGCGAGGGAACTGTTGCCCTGATGGCAAGCTTGCTGACGCTTCCGGATCACCAGCCACAGTGCCTACGGCTTGAGCTACTTGTGGCGCTTTGCCTCATGCACTGCAAAGGGAAAAAGGTTGCTACCGCGGAAGATGCCGCTCGCTGGTACGCATCTATCGGCGACTCGAGTAGCGTTTACGGCGAGGATCCTGCTGAGGACGTCTTTGTCAGCGTAGTTGGAAACAACCGGGGGAATCACCTGGTTCTAGAAGGAATCTGGGAAGCCGCGGGCTTCTACTGCCAATGCCTTGTCGATGTGGTCTCGGCGATGCCTCCAACAGCGAAGTACCGACCGATCAAGCGACAGGTCCAAGCGTTGCTTAGCTTGTCAAACTTGGTATGTGAGCGATCCAAGTTGCGCCGTTTTCAGGATGGTGGCGATACGAATCTGGTTGCGCTCGATACCGACAACAACGACGCGACGACATTGAAGGCACGCGTGCAATTCAGCGCCAAGGAACTCAAGGCCGCCGGTATCTCAATTGCAGATCTCATCGGCTTTGTGCTTGACGAGAGCCAGATCAAGGCTCTTCCAACTGAGACAATCGGAGCGGCGAGCCTCGAACAGCGCCCGCTGGTCCGATCGAAGGTAGGCATGGTGGTCGCGCTGCCAACTGCGCTCACCGTAGCGCTTCGGCATGCTGTCATCCGCTTCGCCAAGTCCGTTGGTCAGCTTTCCATTCTGGACAGAGCGCTGGCCAATGCGTACTCAAGCGTTATTTCAGACACGCCGGTATTTGGTGGACAAGGCACGCTGCGATTGCAGTGGAAGAATTGTAATTCGACTCACTTTGCGCTGGCGGTGTCTCAGGTTGATGTCGGCCACTTCATGATCCTGTTGTTTTTGCTCCCGAGCATGGCACTTCACTCAAAGGCTGGGTTCACCGATCTGCTCCATCTTGACAGTGCGACGTTGGACTTCGTCGATCAAGCCGCTTTATCTGTTGCTAAGGATGTTACCGCCCGCGAAGGGTTCCAACGCGGCCTGCTGGTGCAGGTAATGTGCGGTTGGGGTGCGGGATTCGTAGGTACGGTTGCTCGACCTGACGACGAGCGCTGGCAGTCTGAGTGGATGTCGGGTGCAGACTTCGTCCGACTTGGATCACTGCAGGAAATGTCGCCGCTCGCGTTCTGGCGAGTCCAAGACGCGGAGGCGACAATCAGCAAGGCAGGGGTCGAGATACTCAATCCTAATGGAGTGCTCAATCTTCTGGGCTGGATGCAGGCTAACGACGGCCAACTGGTCCCGCACGATCAACTGCCGGGTAAGCGCATCAGCCCCGAAGCACCGCTGATGCTGAGTCTGCCAACTGACATGCTGCGAAGGGTGCGGTTTGCGGCGGACAACGGCTACGATCGCCATCGAGCCCGGGACAACCTTGGCCGCTGGCATCGTGTCCTGCGTCCGTCGGCGGAGGACTACTTCCCATCGGAACGTCTGCTGAAGTCCTACGCATCTCTTGACGACCTCAACAAAAGCGTGATTTCAGGGGTTCACGAGGGGATGAGCAATTTCTGGATCACGCTGGATGCTCCGAACATCGAAGACCGATCTCTGGTTTACGAGCTTTGGAACATGGTGCGCACGTGGCTGGGTCGGGTTGCTGGTGCGCTGGAAGCAAGTTACGGCAAACACGTTAGCGGCAGGTCGGTCAAGGTCTACATTTGCTTTATGGACTCCGCGGATATCAGTCGCTTCAGTAACGCCGCTGGGCCCGACGAACTAGATCAGCTTTGGCGATTGGAGCGCGCCAAAGAGCAGCAGGCCATCCGTATAGTCTTTGCAGAAGGCTTCTTCGCCGGATTTCGTGCTGCAGATAATCGCGCAGAGCGTGTCCTGGTGCGTGCCCTCGGTACCGCATTTGGATCTCTGTTTCATCTTCGTCCGTCCGCAGATGTAGGCAATAAAGTCGAGAGCCTGTGTGTTATCAACAACAACGCCCGCAGTTTCCACCTGATGGAGAGCAGTCGGTTCAGCGATCGTGTCCGAGGCTCACTCACTAAGTCTCTGCTGAGTGTGGAGTCAGTGGAATTTGGCGCAGCACGAATCGAATTAGGCTGGCGGGCAGTCGCTGCGGACGCGCCGGCAGTCTATCAAGGTAAGAAGGCGACTAGGACGTTGCTCAACAATGTGGTCGACGTTCTGATCGCTGACATCACTGCGGACCTTGCCGGCTTCAATCGCCAGGACTGCTTGGTGCGCTTACTGGAAAACATGGAGCGCGCACGTACAGATGAGTATCAATGGCACCGCACGGCGGCGGCAGTACTTGGTCTGCACGTTGGTGAGCCCGACACCGAAGCGACGATCGCAGGCAAGATGGCTGACTTCGCAGGGGCATCATTGACCTCGCGCCTGATCATGGAGATGGCGATCTGCGCGTGTCCCTTGGATGGAGGCATCAAGCCCTCTGACATCGCGCTCACCCGGCTGCTGGCACGCGCCGCCTTGCTTTACCGTATGGGAGGCTTGTCGGATGCGATTCTCTATGGCGCACTACCAGCAGAACTGAACATTTCCCCGCTTGGGGACATTTTGTTTAGAGACGACCTTGGGCATATGGTCTTGGAGCCGATGTTGTCGAAGGCCAACAACGAACGATTCGAGGCTCACGCGGGCCAATTTGAGCGGCACTACACGTCGCGCGATGCGCTTCCATCACAAGCTGCGATTCCATCAGCCCCAGTTGACCCACGAACTCAGACGTTCTTGGATGCGTGGCGCTGCGAGATGGGCTTCACTTTCGAGGAGGCCCTCCGATTCGTCCAGTCTATCGAGGCAGTCGGAGTACTACGGAACTTGGCTGTCTTCATGTTGCGCCGCAGCGAGTTGACCGCAGCCGGCAAGTCTGCCGCACTTGACGAGAAGATAACGGAAGCGATCCTTAACCAATTTGTGATTTCCACTCGTCCTGATTGGACGAAGGTACCCGCCGGTTACAAGGACGGCGACATCTACCCTTGGCGGCTTGGACGACGCCTTTCGATCGCGACACGCCCGTTGCTGCAGTTTGATACCGAAACTGATCCCTCCGTGCTTGTGGCTCCCAGCATGCTCAAGCAGTCATTGGAGTACGTGTTTGAGGGTGCTTACACTGGGCGGCTCAACCGAAACTTCTTCCGAACTGAAGGCATGCGAGACCGTTGGCTGGGCGACGCCCGCGAAGGCCGGTCGTTTGAGCTGGCGGTTGGCGAAGCGCTCACTGCGGTGGGTTGGACGGTACGCATCGGCGTTGGGTTCCCCGAGATCCTTCGAAGAAGCCTGGGCAACGACCCGGGTGACATCGACGTATTGGCATGGCGCTCAGACAGCCATGCTGTACTCATAATTGAATGCAAGGATCTTTCGTTGGCCCGCAACTACTCCGAGGTCGCATCCCAGCTTTCGGAGTACCAGGGTGAGGTGGTTGACGGCAATGCTGACAAGCTGAGAAAGCATCTCAATCGTGTAGAACTGGCGCGAGACAACACGGCCAGTTTTGCACAGTTCACCTCGGTGCCTGGGCCAGAACTGGTCTCATGGCTCGTGTTTAGCGCTGTCTCGCCACTCCACTACGCTCAGATCCCAGCATTGGTCGGTACGCACGTGGGTCGAATTGATGACCTGCGCGCGTTTAACGAGCAAAGTACTTAAGTGACGTAGCCCGGGTAGAGCGTAGCGACACCCGGGGCTCTTCGCGTCATTTCAACGATGCCACATCGCTTGTAATTACATTATGTGCATTGATCGTATTCCACGCACCATTCAGAGCAGCTTATCAATCACTCACTACCTCGCGAAAAGCCCCGGGTGCCGCTTCGCTCTACCCGGGCTACGAAAAGACGAGAAATGGGGTCAGGTTCGAATGGCACTTACTTTAGCCTCGCCACCCCAGAAAAGACGGGGTTCCAGTGTCTTTGTTGGCTGTGAACGACTGAAATCACTGGGCTGGAGCTTTCGCAGAAATCAGAAAATCCGGCGAGAAGTGCTTAAGTAAGTGCCATTCCAACCCCAGTTTCCCACCTAGGGTCTTCCCGTAATTAGTCCTATCAGATTGCCGATGGCACCCAAGCCGGCGCTGATCGTTTTGATGACCTGCACCGCAGTTTTCATGCTGGACAATGATTTCAGAAGCTCGGCGGTCGCTGCATCCAGTTGCTCGGCATTTGCCTTCCCTGCTGCGGACAGTTCGCTAAACTTGAGTGCGATCAAGTCCTCAATCGCATGGCGGAGTTCCTTCATTCGCTTCGATCTTTCGATACGGCGCTCCTCTGAAAGCTGGGCCGGTGCTATCGCCTTGAGTTGCGCGTGGGCCAGCATCAGCCGGCCAATAACGGCTTCGAAGTTGTCCACGGCTTCAATCCTCCTTTTCGTGCGCCTTGGGCACTTCGCTAATGAGCTTCAATGCATGGGCGATGTCATTGAACACTTGCTGCGCCGCCTCCGGACTACCGCGACCGCTCAGGATGTCTTCCCAGACGCCCTTGAGGCTCGCGCTGGCCGAGCGTAGTGTTTGCAGTTGCTGAATCTCTGGAGCCGGCAACAGCGCGAGACGGCGGTCGGTTCGCCAGGCCGCCGGATTCGAAAGGGCGGCGCCGGTGAGGTAGGGGTTTCGTACGTCCGTAATGAAATGCTCTTCACGGGCTGCCTGATCTATGCCGGCCAACAGGGCGGCATTCGCGTCCAGTACTCCGCCTTGGATATCGATGGCGCGGCCAATGGTGGCAGCGTCATTGCGCAGGCGTTTGCGCAAATGCGCGGCTTTGATCGAGTCGCCCACCAGGCCGGCCAGTTTTCCCCATGCGGTTCTTTGCGCGTCGGTGATCTTGGCGCCGGTCTCGAGCTTGTCGCTGAGCGCATTGATGTTGGTGAGCAATCCTTCGGTCGCAGTGGCGACTTCGCCATTGACGTCGTAGGTCGCCAACGATTTGAGTCCCTGGAAATAGCGCCCGAGTGCATCCGCCTGAGCGCTCAAATCGGAAAACTGCTCGACGAGCGCCTTGTCCTTTTCGGTCGTCGCCTTGAAATCTTCCATCAGCTCGACACATTCGGCAGATGGCTCCTGCTCGCCCACGATTTCCTTGGGCTTGCACGATCCGTCCGGACCGGAAAGCTCGGCCAGGATCGCATCGCTATGCCAGTCCAGATAGCGATCGCGCGTCAGTTCGATCACTTCCTGGGCGGCGGCGCCGTAGGCGACACCGGCATCCGCCAACTGCTCGGATTGCTTCACCGTGCCGGTCGATGCGCATGCGCAAAGCGTGAGAGAGACAGCCGCCAGCACACCTGCGCGCCAGAGTGAGTACGAGTCCATGTGTCCGTCTCCTATTTCGAGCCGCGAATGACGCGTCGCTGGGCGACCTTGAGGGCCTACACTTGACTCAACGAGCGTTTTCGAACATGACGGACAACCGTTCGTCGGAAGCTGGTCTCATGCTTTCGAAGTCATCGACGAAAGCAGGCTTGGGCTGGAAAGCTTGGCAGCAAGGTAATGCCCTGACCCAGCGTACCCGATGCGAAGCCTCTGATTCAGGCGGATGCCGACAGCAAGTAACAAGTAGGGTGGGGTGAGCGCAGCGATGCCCACCACCGGCGAAGAACCGTATCTCTCTGTCATCGCACGCGTGTTGAAGAAGCAGCCGGTTCTGTTTTGATATCCCCCCCGCGTTGCACGAAGGGTGGGCATCGCTGCGCTCACCCCACCCTACCTGGCTACGTTTGTGACGACTCGATTGTCGGGCCACGGTCGCCAGCGCTGGCCAACCATGCATCTTTGCGCACAGCCGCTTTTGCCCGATCATGCACGCCTCCGCTCCGGGATAGTTCAGCGGTAGAACGCTCGGCTGATAACCGAGTGGGCGCTGGTTCGAATCCAGCTGCCGGACCCAGCGTCTTTCCGTCTTCCGCTGCTTGCTTTTCGGTTCGCGCGCTGCAAGATAGGCCGACTGCTCCGGAGTAGTTCAGTGGCAGAACGCTCGGCTCTTACCGGGTGGGCGCTGGTTCGATTCCAGCCTCCGGACCCACTCTTCGTTCGACTGCAGGGTCCTATGTCTACACGCGATGCCGAATCCGACGGAACACCGGGCATCGGTGCGGGCTATGCGATGTTCCAGTTGTCCAAAGCGTTGATCGCGGAAGACAGCGATCCCGATCCGCCTGCGCGCGCGCGCGCAGGCGAGCGGATCGCGCGCTGGCAGCAGGTTGTCGCGCACGCGATTAGCGGAACGGTACAGTACGGTTCGCGTACGCCGTTCGCGGAGGTTCCAGCGTGGGTGACGCTGGATGTGGCGACCGGTGGCTTCGCGACCGGCGGACTTTTGGCGGGCGGTGTACTGACCGAAGACGAACGCGCGTTGGCCGCATCGATACCGGGCGTGCGTGTCGGCGTTGAGCGGTTGGATCTCAATGCATGGCATCTCTCGGACGCGGGCATTGAGGCATTACAGCATCGTCTGCAGTGCGGCGATTATCGTATTGATGTGCCCGAAGAGGCGGCGCTGCTGACGGTGGCTTGGCTGCTGGGGCAAGGGCGCGCGGAAGAAGCGCGGGCGCTGATCGAGACGATTGCGCCATTCTTCGACCGCCTGCGTTTTTATCCGCCTCCTGCGCAGGGGCTGCCGGTCTCGGCCGCGGAGGTGCATGTGTTTGCTGCCGGCGATGTCCGGCAGCGGCTTGCGACGCTGCAGGGGCAAGCGCAGTTGGCCGTGCAGAAGCGGGCCATCGACGTGCGTTTGCCGCTGTACGACGCGGCCATTGCGCATGTCCTGGCGACGTATGCGGACGATTGGCCCTGCCGGCAGTATCCGCAAGGATGGCGCGAGGACGCGATGGCGCTCTGCGCGCGGTTCGATGCGGCTCATCGTGATGCCATTTGCGCCGGTCCTCAAAGCAAGGATCGCGTTGCGGAGCTTTTCGCGCTGCTCGCGCAATGCGCCCGCGACCCGGCCGCACTGACCGGTCGTCATGTCGGGCGTCTCCGTCGAATTGTCGACGACTTTGTTCGCAAGCACGGACATCCCGATTCGGAAGGCCATCGCCTGTATCGCGCCGAACAACGTCGACACGTTGCGGCGCCGGCGCATCATCTCATCGCACGGGCGGTGTCCGCGCGTCTGGCGCACCATCCGGACAACGCCGGGATTTCC
This sequence comes from Lysobacterales bacterium, assembly GCA_031419075.1. Lineage (GTDB taxonomy): Bacteria > Pseudomonadota > Gammaproteobacteria > Xanthomonadales > Xanthomonadaceae > Lysobacter_I. The sequence continues at coordinate 53,468 of JANOKD010000041.1, read as the reverse complement.
GATTTCGCGTCGCTGTCGGTGCCGATCACCGCCGAGGAGGCGGAAGCGTTCGCGATAAATGACGGCGTGACGCTACCGCCAGCGATCCGTCGGCGGCTGGAACGCTGTCGCAGCGGCACGGTTGCCGAATTGATCGCGTGCGGCGTGATTACGTCCGGCGATACGGTGGCCCGGGTGCTGCCGGCGATGACTGCACAGATCCGCAGCGCAGGATTCAGTGATGTCTCCCTGCGCATGCTGTACGCGGCCACCTATCGGGCATTCCGTCGTCGTCGTTCGCTGCTGCTGCTCGATCTGCAGCATCAGGTCGGCATCAGCGAGCTGCCCTGGATCGCGGTCGTCGAAGACGAACGTCAACCGGACGCGATCATCGCGGGTGCCGCCCATCAGGCGCTGGTCGAATCGGCGGCGCTGACAGTGTCCGCGTTTCCGTATGCGATTGTGCCGAACAAACTGCTGCAGGAATTCCGCGCGCTGGCGAACACCGCGCAGCGGGAGCTGCCGTTCGTGGACGAGATCGCTGCGGATATTTTCATGGGCGAGTTCTCGAACACATTCATTGCAGCTGCACGGCGCGCAGCAACCGTGTTAGCCGGCACGCTGTACGCGCGTTACTACGCCATCGATACGGATGTTTTGGCCGCGCTGCCCGATAAACCACCGGCCGATGCGAAGCGGTCATGGTGGCGTCGCCAGCCGTCCGGTCGCGATGCGCTCGCGGTGCTGTGCGCACACCGCGCCAAGGCCGAGCTGGGCCAGTGGAATCCGGCGGCCAACGGCACGATCCTCGAGCAGCAGCAGATCCTGACGACGCAGAATCTGGCGCTGCTGTTCGGCGATCTGGACCTGAAAACACTGCTGCGCACGCGACTGGATGCGCTTGCGCTGGCCTGCTTCGCTTGGATCTGCAGGCGCCAGCAGATGCGGATCGAACGTCGTCATGCGCGACTGGTGATGGTCAAGAACACCGCATATGCGTGGCGCCAGATGGTGTTCTTCCTGTCCATGCTGGACGAACCGGAACAGCGGTCCGCTCTCGATACCATTGAGGCGTACTTCGCAGCGCAGCCCGAGGTCTTTCGCAAGCGGTTCCTCCCGGCCATGCTGGGATTACGCCTTGCTGCGGCGGGGCAGCGGCTGCCCCAGCACGACGCGACGCCTGAAGGTGCCCGGGTGTTCCTGGGATGGACCACGCAGCCGCACTGGTTGCTGGTTCCGGAATTCAGCATGAATCGCGATCGGTAGCTTCGCCTCACGGCTGTGCGCCAAGTCATGCGAGCTGCTGAACGGCCCGTGGATCTGCGTGACCTTCGGCCCTCCCCCGGCAACGGCTTGTGCCCCAACCTTGATAAAACAAGCAGGACTTGGAAACCACAGCCAGCGTCAGCGCTCGCAACGCTTTGATTTCCCTGGGCCTCGGCCGTGTGCGTCGACGTTGACAGGGTTACGTGTCGCTGACAGCGGCTTTGTCACGGCAAGCAATGTCAACATCAATCGAAGAAAACGCTTCTGATCTCGCTTTTCGTTCCATGAACAGAACACTGGGAACCTTTCCCAGGCTTAGCACTCCTACCACTCGACTGCTAACATTCGGACCTATGAACCAGATGACTGCTACTACTGCCTTGATTCCGAACAGCCTGCCGATCCCGAGCGCAATTGGTTCGCTTGAGGCCTACGTCGGTGCGGTCCACCAGATTCCGGTGCTCTCTGTCGAAAACGAACAGGCGCTTGCCCGTCGTTTTCACGAGCAGGACGACCTCGACGCTGCCCGCGAACTGGTGCTCTCCCATTTGCGCTTCGTGGTGCACGTCGCCCGCGGCTACAACGGCTACGGCCTGCAGCTTGCGGACCTGATCCAGGAAGGCAATATCGGCCTGATGAAGGCCGTGAAGCGTTTCGACCCTGATGTCGGCGTGCGTCTGGTGTCGTTCGCGGTGCATTGGATCCGTGCGGAAATGCACGAGTTCATCATCAAGAACTGGCGCATCGTTAAAGTCGCGACCACCAAGGCGCAGCGCAAGCTGTTCTTCAACCTGCGTCGCAGCAAGAAGCGGTTGGGCTGGCTCAACGCCGAGGAAGTGCGCGCGGTCGCCAAAGACCTCAACGTCTCCGAGCGCGAAGTGCTGGAAATGGAATCGCGCTTGTCCGGTCGCGATATCGGTTTCGACGCGCCCGATGATGCCGATGAAGACCACGGTCCTCCGGCGCCGGTGGCGTATTTGATGGCCGAAGGTCACGACCCTGCGCAGACCTACGAAAGTGCCGACAGCGAATCCGACCAGCTCGACCTGCTGCGCGCTGGACTGGCCAAGCTTGATGCGCGTTCGCGGGACATCGTGAAGCGTCGCTGGCTGGACGCCGACAGCAAGATCACCCTGCAGGAATTGGCCGATGAATACGGCGTTTCCGCCGAACGTATCCGCCAGATTGAAGCCAATGCGCTGAAGAAGATGAAGACACTGTTCGCCGCCTGATTCCAGACAGCCACGCAGACACGAATGACGGCCCGGGCAACCGGGCCGTTTCTTTTTGCCCGGCTGTCACCGGCACGTGATCCTGTTTCCGGGCTTTATCCGCTAACGATAGTGCAAGGCAAGCGCCGAAGATGGCGCTCATCCCGCAAGCCCCCGCTTTGCGCATGCGTCCAAGCACACCGTCTCTGGCGACCCAGACGATATGCCAGACAATTCCACGACTCTGCTCTCAGGAAGAAAGCCATGATCTTCAAACGACATCATTCCATCGCGGCCTCCGCGTTGCTGCTTGCCAGTGGCCTGTTTGGCCACGCTGCTCCCGTCCATGCTGGCGATGTGTCCAATGCTCAGCTCGGCTGCTATGTCGATACTTACGCCTTTGACTATCCTACTTACGAATATTGCGAGGGCTACTGGACGCCTTATTCCGCGGATAATCCGACGACAGCTGTATTCGAGGTCGACGGCTTGCCTCCCGGCAACTACAGCTTCACCTGGACCGATCTGGGTACGGGTCAGATCGGTGTGTGCTCAAGTACATTTTCATCGTGTTTCAGATCAATCAGACTCAATCGAAGCGTTACGATGTCGGTAATCGTGACTGATACGCAGACCGGAGCAAGCAAGGCTCTGATCGCGAATGCATCATTTTGGGACGGGTACAACTAACGTCGATCACGCCGCTGGCTACAGCTGATCGCCGCATATGCATTGTGAACATGCAACGGCCCGGGCATCCGGGCTTTTGTATACGCACTGCACGGGTGTACCGCCTGCCGCGTAGCGCGCGTGATGCTTACGATGCGCGGTCTTTTCCAAGAATGATCCGCGCACTGCGCTGATAGCTCCAATACGCCTGCGCCCAATCGATCAGCACCACCATGCGGTTGCGGAAGCCGATCAGGAAGAACACGTGTGCGGCCAGCCAGAACCACCATGCGAGCAGACCGGAGAACCTGAAACCGTGCAGGTCGACCACCGCCGCCATGCGTCCTATCGTGGCGAGGTTGCCGAAGTCGCGATAGCGGAAAGCAGTTGATGCGCGCCCCTGCAGGCGCGCGCGAATCGTATGTGCAACGTGACGGCCCATCTGTTTCGCCGCGGGCGCAACGCCGGGCACCGCTTGACCCTTGTGCTGCACCGATGCGAGATCGCCGGCGACAAAGATATCGGGGTGTCCGGGGACGCTGAGGTCGGGCATGACGATCACGCGGCCGGCGCGGTCCAGCGGCACGCCAAGATCACGCGCCAGCGGCGAGGCGGCGACGCCCGCGGCCCACAGCACGGTGCGCGCGGCGATGCGGCTGTCGACAGCATGTCCGTCGCCGAGCTGCACGCCTTCCGCGTCGATCGACGCGACCGGCACGCCGGTGCGCACTTCGACGCCGAGTGTTTCCAGCTGCGTGCGCGCTTTCGCCGACAGCGCTTCGGGAAAACTCGACAGCACGCGCGGCCCGGCTTCCAGCAGCAGCACGCGCGCAGCGCGCGGATCGACGCGACGGAATTCGCCGTGCAGCGTATGCCGCGCGATTTCAGCGAGCGTGCCGGCAAGCTCCACGCCGGTCGGGCCGCCGCCAACAATGGCGAACGTCAGCCATGCCGCACGGCGTTCGGGGTCGTCTTCGGCTTCCGCGCGTTCGAACGCGGTGAGGATACGACGACGGATCTCCAGCGCATCGTCCAGCGTCTTCAGTCCGGGCGCATGCGCCGCCCAATCGTCGTGGCCGAAATACGCGTGCGTCGCGCCGCTGGCGAGCAGCAGATGATCGAAATCGAGTGTGCGTCCATCGCTGAGCCGCACGTGCTTCTCATCGGGGGCAATGCGGTCGACATCACCCAGCAGCACCGTGACATTTTTCTGCCGGCGCAGGATGTGGCGCAGCGGCGCGGCGATATTCGGCGCCGACAGACCCGCAGTTGCGACCTGATAGAGCAGCGGCTGGAACAGATGATGATTGCCGCGATCCAGCAGCGTGATGCGTACCGGCGCCTTGGCCAGCGCGCGCGCCGCCCATAGCCCGGCGAAACCGCCGCCGACGATCACCAGATGGGTCTGTGCGGTCATTGTGAAGCGCTCAAGGGCAAAGTCACGGTATCGATCAGCGTCACGGGTAATGTCGATGGCGGATTCGTCAACGCGCCGACATCGCGTGGTGCGCGACCGAGCAACGCCGGCAGGCGATTGTCATGCGGGCAATTATCGCGCTGCAGCAGTTCCCAATGGCCAAACGAAAACGGCGTGACGTGAAACAGATCGCAAACGTGGGCCGCGATGCGCGCCAGCGTGTCGGGAATCCGCAGGTGCAGCGCAGGACGTGGCGTATGCATCGCCCGCATTGCGGCGAGATGTTCGGCGAGTGTGCGCATCTGCAGACCGCCGAGGTCGTGCTCTCTGTTCACCTCCTCGTGAGGCGGCTGCATGCGATCAAGCACCAGACGCGCGATGGCTTCGCCCAGATCGCGCACGTCGAGCACTGCGATCCGTCCGCATGCGGCGCGCGGCAGCGGATGCACTGGCCAGCGCGCGACGCGGCGGATCCAGCGCGCACCGAATCCGCCCTCGCCGTCGAGCAGCGAGGGCCGCACGATATGCCAGTCGGCGCCGCTGTTGCGCAGCGCCGTTTCACCGTTGCGCTTCGAGCACAGAAAGCCGCTGCGGACGTCGGCATCAAGACCAAGCGCGGAAACGTGCACCAACCGCAGTCCGCGCGCCGCGCAGGCGTGTGCGAGCGCGGCAGGCGCTTGGTGATGCACGCGACGATAGGTTTCATGGCCGCGTTCGCGCAGGATGCCGACGCAGTTCACCACCGCAGCGCAATCGCGCAGTGCATCCGCCCATGCATCGGCGTCGAGCAGGCGATCAAGATGCAGTTCGCGATACACCAACGCGGGATTATCGTGCGAACGTCGCTGCGGATGACGGGTGCCGACGATGACGGTGTGGCCGCGTGCCATCAGCGCATCGACCACATGACGGCCAATGAAGCCGGCACCGCCGAGAATCAATATTGGTACCGGAGTTGGTGTGCTTGGATCAATACCGAGCGCGCCCATGCGCGTCTCCTTTCTGACTTCTTTGTCAGTCATTTCTGTCTTGACAGAAATATAGGCCGAAATTAGGCTCACCGCAAGCATCTCTCACAAGCACCCGCCCATGTCCGCACAACCCGCCTCCGATCCGCTGTCGCCGCTCAGCCGCCGCTTCGTCCTGCACTGGGGCGAAATGGGCTCGCGCTGGGGCGTGAACCGCACCGTGGCCCAGATCCATGCGCTGCTGTTTTATTCCGGGCGGCCGATGCACGCCGAGGAGATCACCGAGATTCTCGCGGTCGCGCGCTCCAACGTCAGCACCAGCCTGCGCGAACTGGTCAATCTCAATCTGGCGCGCACGGTGCATCTGCACGGCGACCGTCGCGATCATTTCGAAACCAGCAAAGACGTGTGGGAACTGTTCCGCACCGTGATCCGCGAGCGCAAGGCGCGTGAGTTCGATCCCACCGTCGCCCTGCTGAAAGAATTGAGCGCCGACGACGCCTTTGCGAACGAACCCGCCGATGCCCGCGCACGGGTGAAGGAAACGCTGGCCCTGATGAACGCGCTGTCGGGCTGGGGCGACGAAATGCTGCGACTGGAGCCGGCGACATTGATGAAGGTGATGAAGCTCGGTGGGAAGATCCAGAAGCTGTTGCGCGACGGTCAGTAACGCATCCGGCGCGGCTGGACGCAGCGTGCGCAGCAGGCCTACTCTATTTGCCAATATCGCGGAGAAGACCATGGACGAAAGAATGCGAATCGCGCTGCTGATCGACGCCGACAATGCGCCGGCCTCGAAGATCGACGTTGTGCTCGCCGAACTCGCGCGGCACGGCATCGCCAATGTCCGCCGCGCCTACGGCAACTGGAAAAGTCCGACGCTGCAGAAGTGGGAACAGGCGTTGCACCCAAACGCGATCCAGCCGATGCAGCAGTTTGCGCTGAGCACCGGCAAGAATGCCTCGGATATGGCAATGGTGGTCGATGCGATGGATCTGCTGCACAGCGGACGTTTCGATGCGTTCGCGATCGTCTCCAGCGATGCCGACTTCACGCCGCTGGTCATGCGGTTGCGGGCGCACGATATGCGCGTCTTCGGGTTCGGCGAAAAGAAAACGCCCGAGCCGTTCGTCAATGCTTGTTCGACCTTTCTGTATGTCGATGCACCCATGCAGGCCGGGCGAACTTCGCCAGATGCGGCTCCGGCCACGCCACCGAAACGAAAAACCGCGGCTGAATTGCGCGCCGACACCACGCTTGTGAATTTACTTCGTGATGCGGTGGATGCATCGAAAGACGACGACGATGGCTGGGCGAATCTCGGCGCTGTCGGCCATTTCATCGCCAATCGCGCTTCGTTCGATCCCCGCAATCATGGTTACGCAAAACTCAAAGGTCTGATCAAGGAGATCGGTTTGTTCGAACTGCGCGAAGACGGCCTGCAGATCTCGATCCGCGCCCTGCCGAAGCCGAAACCGACCGCGCCGAAAGCTGCCACGCCGAAAACCAGCCGCACGGCGTGAATCGTCAGCATTTTCTGCAGCTAGCGTCTGTGCAGTGACGAAGGTGCGATTGTCGCGGGCACGCGATATCCGCCCCGGACATCAATACAGGTCCACCGGATCCACATCCAGCGACCAGCGCGTTTTCCGCGCTTCAGGCAGCGCATAGATCGCCGGCAGTGCGGCTTCCAGCGCTGCGTGCAGCTCGCGGCGGGTCGGTGCCGACAGCAGCAGCTGCACGCGGTACATGCCGGCGCGACGCGGCATGGGCGCGGGCATGGGGCCGTCGATTACAACGACTGGCGCACCCTCATCCGGCGCTTCGCGCCACCTCGCTTCGCGACCCGGCCCTGCGCTTCGCGCAAGGCGTTCTGGCGAGTGCGCGCCAGTGGCGCGCGAGCTGCTCGCCTTCACCCCGGAGGGAGAAGGAACAACAGCAAGCAGCTGTGCTTTCGCGGCCTGCAGAAACTGCATCGGTGCGTCGGCGTGCTGTGCTTCGGCGCGCAGCAGGGCGAGATGTGCGAACGGTGGAAAGCCTGCGGCTTCGCGCTGCGCGAGTTCGCCGTCGGCGAAGGCGTGATAACCGCCGTGGATCAGGGTTTGCAGCAGCGGGTGATCGGGATGATGGGTCTGCAGCAGGACTTCGCCGGGTTTGTCGGCGCGGCCGGCGCGGCCGGCGACCTGGATGAGCAATTGCGCGAGTTTCTCGCCGGCGCGGAAGTCGGCGGAGAACAGGCCTTCGTCGATGCCGACCACCGCGACGAGTGTCAGATTCGGCAGGTCGTGGCCTTTTGCCAATATCTGGGTGCCGACGAGAATCCCGGGCTGCGCGCCGAATGCGACGAACAGTTTTTCCAGCGCGTCCTTGCGCCGGGTGCTGGCGCTGTCGATACGCAATACCGGCATGTCGGCGAATTTTTCCGCGAGCAGTTCTTCAAGGCGCTCGGTGCCCACGCCCTGCGGCTGCAGCGCGAGGCTGGCGCAGTCGGGGCAGGCCGGCGGCGGCGTCTGTCTCGCGCCGCAGTGATGGCACTGCAGGCGTCGGCCGCCGCCATGCACGGTCATCGGGCTGCCGCGCATCGGGGTGCTGCAGCGTTTGCACTGCGCGCTCCAGCCGCAGTCGTGGCAGAGCAGCACCGGGGCGTAGCCGCGGCGGTTCTTGAACACCAGCACTTGGCCGCCGGCGTCCAGCGCTTTGCGCATCGACTGCAGCAGGTCCTGCGACAGTCCCGCGTCGAGCGGCCGTTTGCGTACGTCGATCACCCGCACCGCCGGCGGCTGCGCATCGCCCGCACGTTTACGCAGGCGCAGATGCGCATAGCGGCCGGCCTGGGCGTTGTGCAGCGTCTCCAGCGACGGCGTGGCGCTGCCCAACACCACCGGCACGTCCAACGCCTTGCCGCGCACCAGCGCGAAATCGCGGGCGTGATAACGGATGCCGTCCTGCTGCTTGTAGCTGCCGTCGTGTTCTTCGTCGATCACGATCAGCCCGGCCTCGGGCAGCGGCGTGAACACGGCGGATCGGGTGCCCACGATCACCCGCGCCTCGCCGCGCCAGGCGGCGGCCCAGACGCGCACGCGCTCGTTGTCGGTCAGGCCGGAGTGCAATGCATGGATCGGCACGCCCAGCCGCTGGCGGAACCGCGTCAGCGCCTGCGGAGTCAGCCCGATCTCCGGGACCAGCACCAGCGCCTGCCGGCCGCGCGCCAGACAATCGGCAATCGCCTGCAAATACACCTCGGTCTTGCCGCTGCCGGTGACGCCGTCGAGCAGCGATGCGGCGAACCCGGTGCGGGCGCGCAGGGCCGCCAGCGCGTCGGCCTGTTCGCTGTTCAGCGGCGGGCCCGGCTGCGGAGTGGGCGCGCGCTGCGAGGCCGGCACGGCAATGCGCTCGGCGAGGTCGCGTTTCAGCAACGCGCGGGCGGCGGTGCGCCAGTCATCGATTTCGGCGTCGAGCAGATCTTCGTCGACCGTATGACCCAACAGCCGGTCCGCCAGCTGGCGCGGACGGCCGCGCAGGCGGGCAAGCGCGGTCGCGCCCGCTTCGGTCAGCCGCCAAGCCCAGGCGTGGGTGTCGGGCAAGGGCTCGCCGCGACGCAGAACGCCCGGCAGTGCGGTGGCCAGCACCTCCCCCAGCGGCGCGTGGGTGTAGCGGGCCAGCCAGCGCAGTGAGGCCAGCAGCTCGCCCTGCAGCAGCGGCTGCGGGTCGAGCAGCGCCTCGGCCTGGCGCAGCTCGGTCAATGCGGGGTCGGGCGGGCCGATCTCGGCGATCACCCCGATCACGCTGCGGCTGCCGAACGGCACCCGCACCCGGCAGCCGACGTCGCCCGGACCGTCGGCCGGGGGGCGGTAATCGAACAGGCGCGGCAGCGGCACCGACAGGGCGACGCGCAGCACGGAATCGGCGGTGGACATGGCCGGCAGTCTACCGAGTCCCGGGTCGGCGACCTGTGGGTCGATGGGTGGGTGGACGAGGGGTCGACTTGCGGCGCATTGCTGTGCGCTTGGACACGAATGACCCGCAAGTGGCGGATCACAAAGGGAATTCAGGATTATCCACACAAGCTGTGGATAAGTTTGTGCATGAATGCCTGCGCGAAGGATTTTGTGCGGTAAATGCAAGGGTTCCGCGAGGTATGGTGAAAAAAACACCACCTAGTAAAAAATCAACTAAATCAATCATATAGCCGTGAAACATTAGAAAAGCGAACTGCCAATGCAGCAAACGGAGGCGCGTATTGCATCCAGATGACCGCTGTGCACAACCGGATTGCAGTCCCTGCGCGGCTCCAGGCCTTGGCGCGCCTCGGGGAGCCGATTTCGTGATGGTTGTCAAGTCCGGGATTCTGCGCCGCAGGGCATCATGCCAGCCCGTGGTCAAGCCGCTTATGATCCCATCATGTCTTCTTCAAACACGCTCGATTCCGCCGCCGCCGCCACCGCGGTCGTCGCCAGTTTCCTGCGCGGCATCGAGCGACGTGCCGCCATGCTGGCGGAGCTGCAGTGCGGCGACCCCGACCAGGGTGATCGCGCGCTGGCCGCGGCGATCGGGGCCTTTACGGACATGGCGTCCGGCACACCGACCGAAGACTGGCCACTGCTGTTCTGGACCACCCTGCTGCAAAGCCCATCGCTGAACGCCGAGCCGCTGGCGCCGTTCTGGCACGGCGATTTCGCGCCGCTGGCGCGGCTGGACTTCGGCACCCGCGCGGTGCTGCTGCTGCGCGTGGTGGTGGGGATGGACGACGCCCAGGCGGCGATTGTGTTTGGAGTGGAGCCGGCCGAGTACAGGCAGGCACTGCAGCGGGCGCTGCCGCAGCGCGCCGACGGCAGCCTGGACGGCGAGGCCTGGCTGGCGCTGAACGACGAAGCCCGCTTCGTGATGAAGCAGCTGCCGCCGGAACGGGTCGCGGCGATCGCCCGGCTGCGCGACGCTGCGATCGCAACCAAAGCCGCCGAACCCGCGCAGCGGGCCGCCGTGCGTGGCGTATTGCCGATAGCCAAGCCGGGCTGGCTGGGCAAACTGTGGGGCAGCGTCAGTCTGCGCTGAGCCTGTCGGCCGGCGACACGCTCAGCGGGTACCGCGCAGCACCCGTCGCGTCGCCTGAAACCGATCACCAAAACGTGCGAGGCCGTCGGCGCGCAGCCGCGGCGCGTGATCGCGCAGATAGTCGTCGAGAAATACGCGGTCTTTGAGCGCGTAGTGCACGCACAGACCGATCCGGCCTGCGCTGGGCGGCGGATCCAGCACTTCGAATACTTTGGCGCCGGTAAAACCCGGCAACGCGAGGATCTCCGCGATATGGTCGCGCAGCCAGACGCGGTACTCGTCATGGGCGGAGGCGTCGACTTCGATGTTGACTTCGTAGATCACACTTTTGACACGCATGAACACCTCAACTGCTGAGTCCGGCGAGGACGGCATAGAGGATGGCCAGCCCCAACAGGAAGGAATAAATCAGGCCCAGCGTCGCGTACTTCGTTAGAGTTTTAACCCAGCCTTGCGCGTAGACCCGCTTTTGCATCCACAGCAGATACAGCGGGACCAGCAGGCACAGCGTGAGCGTGGCGAGCAGCGCGGAAAAACCGACACCCCACGCCGGCAGGCCCGGAATCGCCTGCAAACCGATCAACAGAAACGTCAACAGCAGCGCAGCCAACATGAATGCGTGGCTGTAAAGCGCGACCACAAGGTGTTCCAGATAGCCGCGACCCGAGCGGATGTACAGCAGCTTCAGGCACAGCGCGAACAGCGGCACCAGAATGAACAGCGCGCCGGGCACTGCGCCAAGCACGAGTCTGACGAACTCGTCCGGGGTTTTCTGCACAATTTCAGCGTTGTCCCGAAGCCGGGTCAGTCTGCGCTCGAACCAGCGCTGCAACAGCCCGCGTTGCTTCACCTCGGCAGCGGATGGCGCGGATACTGGCGGCGGCGTCATCGCGGTATCGGCCGGCATGTCCAACATGCGCATTTGTTGCGGCGTTGCGCCGAGTTCGCGCATGCGTGTCCGCGCGCTGTCTTCTATCTGCGTTGCTGCGAAATCACTCACTGCCGAAAGCAACCAGCCTGCCTGCTCATCCTTGCGTCCATCGGCGAGCGCTTTGCGCGCTTTGGCGCGCAGACGCAGCACATCGTCCACGGTCTTGGCGCGACCGATGCCGCTGTCATCGATGCGCGTGCCGCCAATGGCAATGCTGTTTACGGCAGGATCGGGATTGATCTCCACTGCGCTTTCCGGCTCGAAATGCAGGGTCAGCTTGCCAACAAAGAACGTGAGCAGACTGAGGATGATGAACAGCCGCAGCGGCGCGACGTAGCGCACGCGATGCCCGGCCAGATAGCCGGCGGCAACGCGGCCGGGTACAAACAGATCGCGCAGGGTGCGGAAAATGCGGCCGTCGAGATGCCAGAAAGACTCCAGCACTTCTTCAAACGCATGGCCGAAGTGACGCAATGGGCTGTGCGTACGCTGGCCGCACACGTGGCAATAGTCGCCGCTGAGTACGGTCGCGCAATTTTCGCAGGCGGCAGGCATGGCGTGGGTGTCTTGTTGGCTCATGTACTCCCCAGGGCGCGGCAGCAGACATCGTTAAGATATCAGCCCGTGTGCCGCCGCCCGGCGCCGGTCTCCCCGTCCTCGACACACCTATGACCGAACGCGACGCACCGCAGGCCTCCCCACGCACGCTCTTCGGCGACGAATTGCGCAGCAGCGCGCGCCTCGCCGCGCCGCTGATCGCCGGGCACGTCTCGACCGGGCTGATCGGTCTGGTCGATGCGCTGATCGCCGGCCGCCACGGCACCGCCACGCTCGCCGCGGTGTCGATCGGGACCGCGCTGTTCTGGCTGCCGCTGCTGCTGCCGATGGGCACCCTGATCGCAGTGCCGGCCACGGTGTCGCAGCTGGACGGCAGCGGGCGGCGCAACGAGATCGGGCCGCTGTTCCGCCAGGCCATGTGGCTGGCGCTGGCGCTGGGCCTGGCCATGTTCGCGTTTCTCAGCGTCATTCCGCTGGCGCTGGAGGCTTTCGGCATCGCGCCGGAGATCCGCCCGGGTGCGACCGCTTTCGTCCACGGCATCCGCTGGGGCGTACCCGCGCTGGCGCTGTTCCTGTGCATGCGCTACCTGTGCGATGGGCTGCACTTCACCATTCCCACGATGGTGTTGGGCTTTGGTGGACTGGTGGTGCTGGTGCCGACCGGCTATGCGCTGACCTTCGGTCTGGGCGGCTTGCCGGCGCTGGGCGCGGGCGGGCTGGGGCTGGCCTCGGCACTGGTGATGTGCCTGCAGGCGCTGGGCATGGGCGCTTATCTGGCCCGCACGCGTCGATTCGCTGATCTGAGACTGTTCGGCCGCTACGATCCGCCGCAGTGGCCGGCGATCCGCGGCCTGTTGGCGCTGGGGCTGCCGATCGGCTTCACTTGGCTGATGGAGGGCGGGCTGTTCGTCGCCACCGCACTGGTGATCGGGCGGCTGGGCGAAGTCCCGGCGGCCGCGCACCAGATCGCGATCAACGTCGCCAGCCTGTGCTTCATGGTGCCAATGGCGCTGGCCGAAGCCACCACGGTGCGGGTCGGACATGCGGTGGGACGCGGCGACGGCGACGGCCTGCGCCGGGCCGCCTATGCGGGCTTGACCCTGGTGCTGGTCACCCAGCTGATCACCGGCGCGGCCCTGCTGTTCGGCAACGAGGCCATCGCCGCGCTGTACACCGGCGACGCTGCGGTGATCGCGCTGGCGGCCGCGCTGCTGCTGCTGGCGGCGGCGTTCCAGTTTCCGGACGGCGTGCAGGTGCTGTCGGTCGGCGCCCTGCGCGGCCTGAAAGATACCCGCATGCCGATGCTGATCGCCGCGTTCGCCTACTGGGGCATCGGCATGCCGCTGGGCGCGGTGCTGGGCCTGGGTCTGGGCGTGCCGGCGCAGGGGCCGGTGGGCATGTGGATTGGCCTGATTGCCGGGCTGACGGTCGCGGCGGCGCTGCTGGGCCTGCGGTTCTTGCGCATTTCGCGGCGCTTCGTCACTGTAGGTCCTCAGCATCCAGAGCCTGTCTCTAATCCGTAGCACAGCAGTCCGCAGACTGTGGATTGCCTTGAACGCATTGCCTTGTGCGGATCGCCTTATGCAATCCGGGGGAGTGACCGATGGCGCATGCCGATATCGTTACCGGCGGGCAGACTGAACCCCTAAGACATCCAAAAAGGAAATCTCCATGAACGAACCGCGCCGTCGCGGCCCTGTCGCCACCATCCTGGTCGGAATCTGGGATGCGATGAATTTCACCCGCCGGTTTGTTCTGAACCTGCTGTTTTTCGGTCTGCTGCTGGCGGTCCTGGTCGCATTGGGCAGCGGCGGCGGCAAGCGGGTGATGCCGGTGCAGGATCGCAGCACGCTGGTGATCGCCCCCGAGGGCACGCTGGTCGAGCAATATTCGATCGATGCCACCAGTCGCGCCTTGTCCAAGGCGCTGGGCGACTCGCGCGCATCAGAAGTCCAGCTGCGCGACCTGCTGCGGGTACTGGACGCCGCCAAGACCGACAAGCACATCGATCGCGTGCTGCTGCGCGTGGACCGCATGAGCTTCGGCGGCTACGCCTCGGCCCGCGAGGTCGCAGAAGCGCTGGCCGCGCTCCGCGCCTCGGGCAAACAGATCGTAGCCTTCGGCGAAAGCTTCGATCAGACGCAATATCTGCTTGCCTCCCAGGCCAACGAAGTCTATCTGGACCCGATGGGCGGGATGGTGATCGAAGGCCTGAGCCGCTATCGCCAGTTCTATCGCGAAGGCCTGCAGGACAAGCTGGGCGTAGACGTGCATCTGTTCAAGGTGGGCGAGTTCAAGTCCGCCGCGGAGCCCTACATCTTGGACGCGGCGTCGCCGGAATCCAAAGAAGCCGATCTGTTCTGGATGAACGATATCTGGCAGCGCTACATCGCCGACATCGCCAAGGCGCGCAAGCTCGATCCCACAGCGCTTGCCGCCAGCATCAACACGCTACCGACCGATATCGTCGCAGCGCAGGGCGACCTCGGAAAATATGCGCTGCAGCAGAAGTGGGTCGATGGCCTGAAAACCCAGGAAGAACTTGAAGCGCTGCTGATCAAACGCGGCGTTGCCGATGACCAGGCTGAAGGCGGATTTCGTCAGGTGTCGTTCGGCGGCTATCTGGCGCATCTCGACGGCGCATTGCCGGCGCTGGGCGACGATGATCACGTCGCGGTCGTGGTGGCCGAGGGCGGCATCAGCGGCGGCGAACAGCCCCCCGGCAGCATCGGCGGCGAATCCACCGCTGTACTGCTGCGCGAAGCCCGCGACGACGACAGCGTGAAGGCGCTGGTGCTGCGCGTGGATTCTCCCGGCGGCGAAGTGTTCGCATCCGAGCAGATCCGCCGCGAGATCGTCGCACTGAAGAAGGCCGGCAAACCGGTGGTGGTGTCGATGGGCGACTACGCCGCCTCGGGCGGCTACTGGATCAGCATGAACGCGGATCGCATCTATGCCGATCCCTCCACGGTCACCGGCTCCATCGGCATCTTCGGCATGATCCCGACCTTCTCGCGCGCACTCGAAAAGATCGGCGTACGCACCGATGGCGTCGCCACCACCGCGTTCGCCGGCGGATTCGACGTGACCCGCCCGCTGCCGCCGGAAGTCAGCCTGGTGATGCAGTCCGTGATCGAAAAGGGCTATCGCGATTTCACCGGAAAAGTCTCCGAAGCGCGTAAAAAGCCGGTGGCCGCAATCGATGCCGTCGCCCGCGGCCGCGTGTGGAGCGGTGCGCAGGCGAAAGAGCGCGGTCTGGTCGACGCCTTCGGCGGGCTGCAAACGGCGATTACCGATGCCGCCAAGCGCGCCAAACTGGGCGACAAGCCCGGCACCTATCGCGTGCGCTATATCGAACAGCAGCTCACCCCGTTCGAACAGTGGTTCACCAGCTTCGCTGTTTCTGGTGCGGGTCGCGCAATGCTGGGTCAGTCCGATATCGCCCGCAGCATGCTGACGAAAGTGGTGCCGCAGGCCGATCGCGATCTGCGCATGCTTGAGCGCGCGATGGAACAACGCGCCGGCAGCGCACCAGCGAGAGCACTCGTGTACTGTTTCTGCGGATTCTGAGCACGCAGATTTTCCGCTGCTGTGATTGAAAACGACGCCCGGCCAGTCCGGGCGTCGTCATTTGCGGATGAAGCCGCGCGGTAGCTGATCAGTTCCCGGTCGCTGCGTTGATCGCTTTGCGCTGCGCCTCGGCAGCTGCATCCACCGACGCCTGCGCCGCTTCGGCTTTGTCGATCGGCTGCTGCATCGCCTCACGCAGCTGCGTGGGCGGTGCGGGCGCGGCAGTCGCTGTCTGCGGCTCCGGGCGATCATCGTGATCGGGGATCTTCGGCTTCGAGCATCCGGCCACACTGATCAGAGCGGTCAGCAGCGGCAACAACAACACGGGTATGCGCATGGTGGTCCTCCTCGGCGGGGTCGCGGCTTATCCTACGCTCAACCCCGCAGCGCACGGCCCACATCATGCTTCCTCATCGCTGGCGTCTCGACGGACAACTCGCGCTGGTCACCGGCGGCAGCGCCGGCATCGGCCGCGCCATCGCGCGCGAACTACTGGGCTTCGGCGCGCGTGTGCTGATCGCCGCCCGCGACGGCAACGGCCTGGACACGGTGCGGACCGAACTGGAAGAAGAATTTCCAGACGGCGAAGTGCGCACCTTCGTCGCCGACGTCGCCGACGACGACCAGCGCCGCGAACTGCTGGATTGGGTCGAGGATATCGACGGTGCGCTGAATATTCTGGTCAACAACGCCGGCGGCAATCTCACCAAAGCCGCCGTCGACTACAGCGAAGACGAATGGCGCGGCATTTTCGAAGTCAATCTGTTCAGCGCCTTTGAACTCGCGCGCAGCGCCTACCCGCTGCTGACCAAACATGCTGCCTCATGCATCGTCAACGTCGGCAGCGTCTCCGCCATCACCCACGTGCGCAGCGGCGCGCCGTACGGCATGAGCAAAGCCGCGATGCACCAGATGACCCGCAACCTCGCGGTCGAATGGGCCGGAGACGGCGTGCGCGTGAACGCGGTCGCACCGTGGTACATCCGCACCCGCCGCACCTCGGCCAAACTCGCCAACCCCGATTATCTAGACGAAGTGCTGCTGCGCACCCCGATGGGCCGCATCGGTGAACCTGAAGAAGTCGCCGCTGCGGTCGCGTTTTTATGTTTGCCCGCGTCGAGTTATGTCACCGGAGAATGCATTGCGGTGGATGGCGGTTTTTTGCGGTATGGGTTTTAAGGGCAGTGACAGGCTTTGGCTCAAAGCTGAATTTTCGCGCGCCTTTTCGCTTACCCAGGCGAAAACCCGTTGCATGACCCAAGGTACTTGGTGATACGCTCAACTTAAAAATGAAAGTTGATAAATTTTCGCGTCACAAATTGATGGAGAATTATGTATTAGCGTACCGCCATATTTATATAAGTACCGAAGATTCAACCAGTATTTTTTGAATGAAGTCTGTGATGGGAGCATTTACTTCGCCAGCCCGGAATCATTCAATGATCCATTGGACACAAAACCTTCCCTTGTCGGCGATTCGAGCGAGCAGGACAAGGAATATCTGTTCCGATCACTCTATCTTTCCCAGTTTTCAAATAAGGATGTCGCCTCAAAAATTTCTGAACTTCGCCACCTGTCTACCGAGCATGGGGATGCAAATCAGAAATATAACTATGGCCGTCTTCTCATGTCTAGAATTGAGAATATTTTTTTCAAAGAGATTCGAAGTTACGGTGTTTTGAGCCTGGCTCAGAACTGGAACTGCCCGGTGATGTGGAGTCACTATGCAGAACAGCACACCGGCATTTGCCTTGAATTTTCTACCGACAAGGATCTGACAAAAAATCTTTCTCGGGTTAGGTACGATGCAACTCGCTCAATTGAATTTCAAGATCTGGCGTCTTGGAAACTCAAATGCAACAAGACAGCAAGGAAAAAAGTCTTGGACATATCTCTGCTTTCGAAAGCACCTGCATGGAGCTATGAATGCGAATGGCGCGTGATATCGAAATCTCCGGGGCTGCGTTCCACGCCGTTCGACATCTCAGCGATACACTTTGGGGAACGATGCCCTTAATCAGTAAAGACTGCGTTGATCAAGATGCTCCACGACACTTTTCTTAAAATTGTCTTCTACGACATTCAGTTCGACCCCCAGACATTTGAACTGCAGCGTTTCAAAATTGACATTGATGAAGTAGTGCAAACAGGTGTGCGAGAATCAGTTCTTCTAGCCTTTGGACGACTGGACCCAATACTCCAACCGGATGCAATCCCAATTGTGCAGCCGTTGTCAGAAGACGAAGGCCCGCCATACCTCCAAAATTAAAAAAATGCAGGCATGCACCACCGCATCTCTATACTCATTTAGCTGCGCTGATCGTACCCAAATATTTTGGGATAAAAACATCAGTAGCCTTAGATTTAAATTAATTTTCTCTCACGCGAATTGAAAGAAAAATGGACAACAGATATGAGTAATTATCGCAATTCAAATTCGGCAGGAGAGAGCTACGCCTTGAAGGTCTATGCCGTCACTCCCTGCATCCTCATCCTCATCGTCGCGTTGTGGCTGTGTGCTGCCCTGCTGCTGAACGGCTGCGCCCCGCACAAAGCCGCGCCTTCACCCAAGGCCGGAATCTTCCCGGTCGTCATACCCTTTGCCGTTGACCGCGCCGGAACCAAGCTGGCGTTGGAATTCGAGGTGCCGTACGCCCTCTATCCCGATGCCCCAAAACCACTGCTGCGGTCGGTGTTTATCGGGGTGCGGCGGGTCGAGGATAAGGAAGGAGGAAGAAAAGAGTTACAGGAATGGACACGGCGCAACGACTACCTTCAAAAAGAACCTGTCCCGGTCCGGCTCAAGCTTGATCGCTGGGAGCACGGTCAGTGGACGCCCGCCGCGATGCGCGAACAGCATCGGGAGATCCAGCCTGGGCCAGATCGCTACTGGTACGAGCCCGTTTCCGACGATGGCGTTGTTCCAGGAATCGACTATACGGATCCTGATCACATGGCATTGGAGGCGATTGGGCAGCGTCAAAAAGATAAAGCTTATGTCACCTATGAATTTGTCCGCATCTCTCCGCCGACGCCCGGCCGCTATCGGCTGGAAGTTGAAAGCCTGCAAGATCACCCAAGCATTCGCGGCTTAGTGTTTGAATTGATTGTCTCCCATCACTTTCTCTACAAGTAGACCATATGAATAATTCACCTACGCAGCGCGATGCAGAAGGGCCTTACACCGCAACCGTGTATGTCGCTGCTCCAGGCACAACTATCAATGACCCAGATAACGATGAATTGCAAAGCAAATCACTTCCGGGACACATGTACTACATGATCAGTGATGATCGTGAACAAAACGGCTACGGCTTCGCGCCGGCAGGCCACGGCAGCCCGCTTGGTGCAGGTTTGGTCTCAGACAAAGACTTCCTGAGCTATCAAGACCCCTATTACGCACGCACTATCGAGATTACTCGCGACCAGTACGAGAAACTGAAGGAATATGGCAATGCCGGGATAAAAGGCCAAGACACCTACTTCGATCTCTACTACAACGGCGCAACAAACAGCTGTATCGATTTCACTTGGGGTGCACTGAATCACGCAGGCCTGCATCAGCAGCTTGGATTACCCAACGGTCAGTCAACGGCCCTGCGCGATGCGGATGGACGGGTGATGCCGCTGAGCAATATCGCGGCCCTGCAGAGCATTCCATTGCCGTTTCCTAAAAGCCTGCTCAACGATGTGGACAGGAATCCAGCGCCGGACGGATGGGTCGAGAAGGCCGGGCAGGCGAAGGCGAGTGCGCTGGAGCACGTACAGGGTAAAGTTCAGGACGTGATCAACGACATCAAGTGCGAAGCCTTCCCCAAATTGCCCGACTGTCCACCTGACGGTGCCAGCCTCGATCAGCAGCGCGCCCTGCCCGATCCGCGCGACCCCGCGTCGCCCGGGCACCGGCTGTACGGACAGATCGAAGCGGGCGTGGCTCGTTTGGACGCGGAACATGGCCGCAGCTTCGACACGACAAGCGAGCGCCTGACGATGAGCGCGTATGTCGATGCGCACGCCGCCCGCGTCACTTCCGCCGACCATATCGCCTTCAACAATACGGGGACGCCGCAAAAGGATGGATCGCAGGTCTGTGCCGCCACGCTGCTGTGCATCGTGCAGGGCCCCAACTCTAGCGACGTGGTTGCGCCCCGCTCCATCACCGAAGTGCGGCCTGCGCTGGAGCGTCCGGTAGAGCAGGCGCTGATGCAGCTCGATACACAAACGCAGCAGCAGGCACAGCGTCTGGCGCAGCAACCGACTGCACCCACGCAGGACGATCTTGGACGCGGCCCACGGATGGCGTGAGCCGCATCGCGATCACTCCGATGATGCGCGTCACGACGGAACGATTGCGTCAGCACATGGTGCACTGGAAACAATTACACACAATTAATGTGCGTTGTTCAATTAACAGATAAACCGCTCACCGCGGCATCTGCGTCACCCGCCATACCGTGTTGCCTACATCATCGGCAACCAGCAGCGCACCCTGACGGTCGATAACCACACCCACCGGCCGACCGCGCGCGTTGCCGTCGCTATCGACGAAGCCGGTCAGGATGTCTTCGGGATAACCGTTCGGCTTGCCATTGGCGAAGGGTACGAACACGACCTTGTATCCGCTGCGCGGTTTGCGGTTCCACGAACCATGCTCGCCGATGAAGGCGCCACCGCGATAGCGCGCAGGGAACATCTCGCTGTCGTAAAACGCCAGACCGAGCGCTGCGACGTGGGGGCCGAGCGCGTAGTCGGGAGCGATGGCACTGGCCACCAGATCGGCGCGTGCTGGCGTCACTCTCGTATCCACATGCTGGCCGTAATAACTGTAGGGCCAGCCGTAAAACGCGCCGCGCTGCACCGATGTCAGATAGTCGGGCACCAGGTCGCTGCCGATCTCGTCGCGTTCGTTGACGACGGTCCACAGCGCGCCTGTCGTCGGCTGCCACGCCAACCCCACGGGATTGCGCAGCCCCGATGCGAACACGCGCATTTCGCCATCGTCAGCATCCACTTCCAGAATGGCGGCGCGGTTTTGTTCGGCCTCGATTCCATTTTCGGCGACATTGCTGTTGGAGCCGACCGTGACGTAAAGATGCAGGCCGTCGGCACTGGCGATGACATTTTTGGTCCAGTGATGATTGATCGGTCCGGCAGGAAGTGCTGCGACAAGCCGCGGCGCGGCGTCGATGCGTGTCGCTCCGTTCTGGTAAGGCACCACCACCAGCGCATCGCTGTTGGCGATATACAGCCGGTCTTCGACCAGCGACATACCGAAAGGCGAATTCAGGCCAGCCAGCAGGACGGTGCGCATTTCGGCAATGCCATCGCCATCGGCATCGCGCAGCAATGAGATGCGGTTCGCGCTGGGCACACCCGCGCCGGCTTTCTTCATGACCGATTTCATCACCGCGCCTTTGATGCCTTGACCATCCTGCGGTTTGGGCGGCGCGTTGGTTTCGGCGACCAGCACATCACCGTTCGGAAGCACATGCAGCCAGCGTGGATGATCGAGCCCTGCAGCGAATGCACCCACCTGAAAACCGGCAGCCGCGGTGGGAACGGTGCCGTCGGGCCAGCCGACCGCCGGCGCGATATTGACCGTGGGAATCAATGTGGGATTGGGTTTGGGCAACTGCGGTGCGTCGCCGATCCCCGCACGCAGCGGAATAGTCGCGCTTTCGCCGCAGCTCGCGAGTGACGCGATGATCAGCAGCAGTACCGCATGTTCAATGCGACGGCGATGCGTTGAGCCGGGAAGACGCGCTGTTGATGCGATCGTGGACTGCATGATGGTTCCTTGCGTCGCGTGCGTTTGAGTTTTCGTGAGCTGCAGGTATACAGGCTCGGATATGAATCGGCGCGGGAATGGAATGTGGTGGCGATATGCAAGGTAGGTGCCGGATTCTGCACGGTGCTTGTATGTCGATATGTCATCCAAACCTGATCGAGACTCCTCTCGCCCGGATAGTGCGCAACGCACGGGCTCAGGTCTTTGCCGGAAACCCAAACGTAGAAGGGCCCCGGGTTTCTCGCGTCGCGCTCTACCCGGGCTACGGCTGCATGGGATGGCAAACAGGCGTATCGTGCGCTGACGGGGCGGGGAGCCCCGTCATCCGCGTACCAGGGGGCAATACTTTTTCATCCGGTTTGTCAGGAAGTGCGGCCCATTGGCCCGCGTTCGCGCTGTTTCGTTCGCTCAGACAAGGAGATCCGTCATGCGTCATCGTTCGTTGCAATCCGTACTTACCGCGCCGTCCGCGTCAGGCATGACAAGCGCGTTGGCGTTGGCGCTACTCGCCATCACGCCCGCATTGGCCGCCGACGGCAGCCAATCCATCGACCCGCCCGCCGACCGCGTCGTCGCCGATCCGGTATTGGTGCCGATGCTGCGCGCGGCGTCGCCGCGCGTTTCGCGTGTGCTGCAAGCGGAACGTCTGCAGGGCGCGTCGACACCGGATCCCGACAAGGATCCTTTGCTCAATATCCGCCTGACTGAAGGTCGGATTTTCAATCCCGCGACCCAGCGCTTCGACCGCGTGCGTTTGCGCAGTTACGTCGCCGAAGGCGCGGCGCCCAATCCATTCACCCCATTCGTCGCGCCAACCCTGCGCGCGACGCCGGGCGACACGGTGCGGGTAGCGATCAACAATCAATTGGCGCCACAGCCGGACTGCAAGCCGTCGAACATCAACACACCGCATTGTTTCAACTCGACCAATCTGCATTCGCACGGACTGTGGGTCAGCCCGAGTGGCAACAGCGACAACGTGTTGATCACCATCCGGCCGAACGTCAATTTCGAATACGAATACAACATCCCGGCGACGCATCCGGCGGGTACGTTCTGGTATCACCCGCATTTGCACGGCTCGACCGCGCTGCAGGTCGCCAGCGGCATGGCCGGCGCGCTGGTCATCCACGGCGATCGGCCGCCGACGCTCGAGAAAAACGGCGATATCGACACCCTGTTGCGCGATGAGACGGGCACTGCATTCAAAGAGCGTCTGGTGCTGTTCCAGCAGGTGGCGTACGCCTGTCGAACCAACCCGGATGATCCCAATTCGCCGATCAAAACCAATGCGGACGGCACTTGGCTGTGTGGCCCGGACGATGTCGGCACCATCGAGAATTACGATCAGCTTGGCAATAAAGTCTGGGGGCCGTCCGGCCGCTATACCAGCATCAATGGTGAGATCATGCCGCGCTTTCCAGGCGCAGTGGCCGGTCGCGTCGAGCGCTGGCGCAATATTCATGCGGGTATTCGCGATTCGATCAATCTGCAGTTCGTGCCGATGCGCAGGTCGGCCGATCCGGCGTCGCTGCGCAGTCTGTCCAAGCATGCGGAATGGATTTCGCAAAACTGCGTCGGCGAGCCGCTGACCCAGTTCGAGATCGCCAGTGACGGCCTGACCCACGGTCAGGCGGTTCGCAGGACACAGACGATTCTGCAGCCCGGCTATCGAAGCGATCTGTTGATGGTGTTTCCGGCGGCGGGCACGTACTGCGTGATCGACGGGAATATTCCGGCGGCCGGTTCGGTCTCTGGCGAAGCCGAAAGCCGGCGGTTGCTTGGCACGGTATCGGTGGCGCCCGGCCAAGCGGTGGGCAACGACCCCACGGCATATCTCACGCGGCAGCTGATGTTCGCCGCGCGTGGCACGACGTGGCCTGACAGCGTGAAGAAGAAAGTGACGGACGACCTGGCGCGCGATCTGCGCTTGGGTGCGTTTCTGCCGCACGCCACGATCACCGATGAAGAACTGGCCGAAGCCGAACGCAAGTCGAAGTGCGCGCCGAACTGCGGACAGAAGGTGGAATTCAATATCGCCGGCGGCAAGTTCATGGTCAACGGTGAATCCTACGACCCCGCGTCCGCACGCGATCTGACCCTCGGCAATATTGAGGAATGGACGCTGACTTCCGCGGCCGGCAGCCATCCGTTCCACATCCACGTCAATCCGTTTCAGATCTCGCGCATTCTCAACGCGCAGGGCGTGGATGTGAGTCTGTCTGACAGCGGTGATCCCGATTACGCCGGCACGCAAGGCCTCTGGAAAGACACGCTGTTTGTCAAAGGCGGTTTCACGCTGTTTGTGCGCACCCGCTACCAGCGCTACATCGGCGAGTACGTGCTGCATTGCCATATTCTCGATCACGAAGATCAGGGGATGATGCAGAACGTGCGCGTGCTGCTGCCCGATGGACAGGGCGGCGCGGTCAGCAGCGGGCACCACTGACCTGCGCGAGTGCATCGGCGCGAGTTGATTGGCACGAGTTGATTGGTTCTGGCAGCAAAGCGCCGCATCTGATACCAGCGATCGAAACACCGGGGGTATGCTGTGACATCCCCCGGCGTTTCGCCGGCAACGCGCAGGGAGCAGGCGAATGGCGACGATCAGGAACACCGCTTTGAAACCGGCAGCGTCCAAAAAGCGCTCGGCACTGAAGGCATCGGCATCGAAAAAAATGTCGATTGCATCGCCGCCAACCAAGTACGACGTACACGGCATCATCCTTGATCTTGGCGAAGCGCTGCCCGCGGCGGCCGGCCAACAGATCCTTGCGCGTCTGCGCGAAGCGGTGCCCGCATTCGCGGCGCTGACCATGCCGACATCGGTCGCAACGCCGCTGGGCGAAGGCTCGAGCGATGTGTTGGTGTTATTTCCCGAAGGCAAACGCATCAGCATCGCGCAGACGTGGAACGCGGTACACGCCTTGCTGCAGCATCCGCTGGTGGCAGACGCCGAGCCAGCGGTCGGCTACACCATTGCGCCCGCGCCGCCGCCGGTTGCGGCGCGTTCAAGCAGCGGCAGCGACACCCATCTGCCCAGCTCGTTGCCGCGCGATTGGTCGACAACCGCGGTGGGCGCGCAAGTTGCGCAAACGCAGTTCAACGTGACCGGCGCGGGCGTGCGCGTGGGGCATCCCGACACTGGCTACACCGCGCATCCGCAGATTGCGGGGCCACGGCTGCGGATCGCCGACGGCTACGATTTCGTCGATGACGATCCCGATCCGCGCGACCCGATGAGCGGGAAGTTTCCCGGCCACGGCACCGCCACCGGCAGCGTGATTTTCAGCGACAGCGCACCGACACTGTTTGGCATCGCACCGGGCGCGGAGCTGGTGCCCATGCGCGTGTCGAACTCGGTGATCCACTTCAATTTCAGCAATCTTGTGCAGGCGCTGTATCGCGCGCGCGATCGCGGCTGCCATGTGGTGTCGATGAGCCTGGGCGGCCCGTGGGCCGGACGCTCGCTGTCGCGCGCCGCGGATCTGCTGGTCGCGGAGGGCATGATCCTGCTTGCCGCCGCCGGTAACCACACGAAAATGGTGATCTTCCCGGCGCTGCTGGAGAACGTGATCGCGGTGGCGGCCAGCAATGCGGACAACAAGCCCTGGAGTGGTTCCGCATCGGGCGCGGCGGTGGACATCACCGCGCCGGGCGAATCGGTGTGGCGCGCGTATGCGTTCAAGAAAAACGGTGCGCTGCAGTTCGACACCCAGCGCAGCTCGGGCACATCGTATGCCACCGCGACCACCGCTGGCGTTTGCGCGCTGTGGCTGCAGCATCACGGCATCGCTGCACTGCGCGTGCGCTACGGCGGGCGGTTGTCAACCGTGTTTACGGGTCTCATGAAAGCGCATTGCCACTTGGTGACGGGTTGGAATACCGATCGCTACGGCCCGGGCATCGTCGATGCCGTGGGTCTGCTCGACGCGCCACTGCCGGCGTTCGGCGGCGCGGCGGTGCGCAGCGCGCAGCGCGCGCCGACGCGCACCTCGGCGGCCTCCGACTGGACGCGCCTTCAGCCATATCTGCCGGAACTATCGGCGAAGCAGTTGGCCGCCGCGGCGATGAAAATGTACGGCGCAGGTCCACGGCGCAGTGCGCGTTCGGCACAGAAACCGCCACCGCCGCCGAGTCTGATCGATGAGATCGTGTTTTACGTGGCGACGGATGACACGGTGCGCGGCGCTTTTCTCGCTGCGGGTGGTGCAGGCAAGAAGCCGTCGATACCTGGAAGGGCATCGGCAGCGAAACGCGCGCGTGCACCGACTGCGGCCGACCTGCGAGCCGTACTGCACGCAAAGGCGTCTTCGACGTTACGCGGCATGCTTGTTGCCGATTGACGGAATCGACGAATGAAGCGGCTTGACGCGGTCGCTTGACGGCCGGTGTCGGCGCAGCGTCCCACACGCAGGTGAACAAGCGTGATTTATCACCCCCTCTTTCTTGACATGGGTCACGGCCTTGTCGTGATCGACGCCGGACGCTCGCGCCTGAACCTTCCGCTCATCGCCTCGCATTGAACTCGCATTGAAGCCGCCCGCTCGATTGGCTACGTTCTATGTGCGAATCGAACAGCCGCTATGTGCGGCGCATGGCCAGGGAATGGTCCATCTCAATCCATTTCCTGTGTCAGTCTCGGTCGCTGCGGCGAAGGGGCGCGGTCTTCCGTGCGCGCCACATTGAGGTCTCATCGAAACGACCACAAGGAAAAGGAATCGATATGCAACGCATGACATCAAGACATTTTTCACGTGCGATCAAACTGGCGTTATTGACCCTGTTGTTGCCATGTGTCGCCATTGCTGCGCCGCCGAACACCGATCGTGATTCCGGATCGGGCCCACCTCAAACGGGCAATCCCGTTACCGCGCATTCCATCAACGTCGACCTGCGCAACTTGCCCAAGGCGACCGAATGGAAACCAGGCATGGCGATTCGCGAGGCGCATCGCCGCCAGTACACGCCGATTGGCAGCAAACTGCCTCACGCATCCGCTGACAAGCCCACCGCTTCCGACCGTCTGCCCGAGTTGCAGAATCTGTGGGACACGAGCCCGAGCGCGCGTCGCGCCAAAGCGTCCAACCGCGCCAGCAGCCGCGTCAGCATCAACAACCCGAACACCGGCGTGAGTCCCGGCGATCCGGTGGTTGAAGTCGGCGCCAACCACGTGATCTACGCGGTCAACAGCGGTGGTTCGGGCACGTACTTCAATGTGTACAACAAGACCGGCACTCTGGTCGCCGGTCCGACCACATTCGGTTCGCTCGCGCCTGCAGGCAATTCCTGCACCAGCGACCGCGGCGATCCGTTGGTCCATTACGATCGCCAGGCCGGTCGCTGGTTCATGCTCAGCATGGACGACACCGGTCTGTGCACCTTTGTATCGAAGACCTCCAATCCGGTGACCGGTGGCTGGTGGTTCTACCGCTACGCCACCCCGGTGCTGCCCGACTATCCGCATTGCGGCGTGTGGAACGACGCCTACGTCTGCGGCACCAACGAGAACAGCCAGGCCGGTACCGAAATCTACGCGTTCGACCGCGCGAACATGCTCAATGGCGCCACCGCGCGCGCGGCGCAGCGCTTCAGCAGCGTGGCGAATCTGCCGGGTTACGGGTTCCAGATCATGACCCCGAGCACCTTCTACGGCACTACCGCGGCACCGGCGGGCCGCAGGCAGCTGCTCGCCCGTCATAACGATGACGAAGCGCATGCCGGCGCCGGTGCCAACGGGGCCCAGGACTTCATCGATCTGTACGAGCTGAACATCGACTGGAATACGCCTGCAAACAGCGGCATCACCACCCTGCCGCGCATCGCAATCACCGAGTTCAACAGCTGGTTCCGCGACTACTCGACCTTCGCCACCGTGCCGCAGCCGGGCTCTACCTCGCGCCTCGACCCGATCCGCGAAGTGCTGCTCAACCAGCTGGTATACCGGAACCTGGGCACCCATGAAGCGATCGTCGGTACGCTCGCCACCAACCAGAACGCAGCCCGCACCGGCACCGTGGTCGATTCCGGGGTGCGCTGGTTCGAACTGCGCCGCATCGGCGCTGGTGCCTGGACGCTGCATCAGGAAGGCACCTTCAGTCCGGGCGACACCAATACCCATCACCTGATGGGCACCGCTGCGATGGACAAGTTCGGCAACATCGGTATGGGCTACAACGTCACCAAGACCAGCGCCACGACCAAGTTCCCGTCGCTGCGCTACACCGGCCGCGCCGCCGCCGACCCGTTGGGGGTGATGACCTTGGGCGAAACCGAAGTGGCCACCGGCGCCGCCGCCGAAACCTCCGGTCGCTGGGGCGATTATTACCAGATGACGGTGGACCCGGTCGACGACTGCACATTCTGGTTCGTGGGCATGTACCGCCCGGCTGGCAGCTGGCAGACCCGCATCGCCGATTTCAAGTTTCCCGGCTGCATCAGCCCGCCGGTGATCAGCAGCCTGTCCTGCTCGGGCACCGGGGGCGGTTATTGCAGCGTGAGCTACACCCCTGCGACGCCAACGCCGACCTTCTCCTGGTCAGGCGGCTTCTCGAGTTCCTGCACCGGAAGCACGTGTTCGGGCGTGTGCGGAACGCTGGGAAGTTTCACCATCAAGATTACGGTGACTGTGACCAACAGCGCCGGCTCGACCACAGCGGATGCATATCCTTTCTGTCAACGCTGAGCGCATCGACTGCGATCTCGACATGCTGCGAGGGGGCTTCGGCCCCCTCGCTCTTTCCTGACACTGATTCACAAAAACATCCCGCCCGATGCCTCGATGCGCTGACCGTTGATCCAGCGGTTCGCAGGCGACAACAGTGATGCAACCACGCCGCCGATGTCGTCGGCCTCGCCGACCCGGCCCAGCGTGGTCTGGCTGGCCAGATAGCCGTTGAGTTGGGGGTTGTCGCGCACCGCGCCGCCGCCGAAATCGGTCGCGATCGCGCCGGGCGCAAGCGTGTTGACGCTGATGCCGCGCGCGCCGAGTTCTTTGGCCTGATAGCGGGTCAGCACTTCGACTGCGCCCTTCATCGCCGCATACGCGGCGTAGCCCGGCACGGCGAAGCGGGTCAGGCCGCTGGAGACGTTGAGGATGCGGCCACCGTCGGCGATCAGCGGCAGCAGCGCGGCGGTGAGGAAGAACGGGCCTTTGAGATGCACGTTTACCAGCAGATCGAACTGTGCCTCGGTGGTCTCGGCGAATGCGCTGTGCACACCCATGCCAGCGTTGATGACCAGGGCATCGAGGCGATCGCGGCCCCAGCCGGCCAATGTGGCGCGCACGGCTTCAACGAACGCCGAGAAGGTGCTGCTGTCGCCGACTTCCAGCGGCAGCGCGACGGCGCGACGGCCGTGGGCTTCGATCGCAGCGACCACCGTCTGCGCTTCGCCGGCTTCGCTGCGGTAGGTCAGGACAATATCGCTGCCCTGTTCGGACAGGTGCAGCGCCATGCTGCGGCCAAGACCGCGGCTGCCGCCGGTGACGAGGACGATGGGGGTAGGCATGTCGGACTCCGTTGAACCGCCGGGTCGGCGGATGCAGGCACTGTATTGATCGGCATACAATCAATAAAGTTGACGAATGAGATTAGTATGTTCGTAATTAACGAACAATCGGAACGGAAACAGGACAACACCAGATGAATTCGATCGATGCGATGCGGATGTTCGTACGGGTTGCCGAATTGGCCAGCTTCACCCAGGCGGCCGACAGTCTGGGCCTGCCCAAATCCAGCGTCTCGACCGCGCTGCAGAAGCTGGAGGCCGAACTCGCCACCCAGCTGCTGCACCGGACCACCCGCCGGGTGCGGATGACCGCGGACGGCCAGCAGTTCTACGAACGCTGCCGGGATCTGCTCGCGGATCTCGAGGACGTGCAGAGCATGTTCCAGCGCAGCGGCCAGTCGCTGAGCGGACGGTTGCGTGTGGACATGTCCAGCGGCATCGCCCGGAATCTGGTGATCCCGGTCCTCCCGGCCTTCATGGCCGCGCACCCCGCGCTGCAGCTGGAATTGAGCTGCAGCGATCGTCGCGTCGATCTGGTGCGCGAAGGTTTCGACTGCGTGATCCGGGTGGGCACGGTGGTCGACAGCAGCCTGATCGCGCGCCCGCTGGGGGCGTTCGAGATCCTGAACTGCGCAAGCCCCGCTTACCTGCACGCGCACGGCACGCCGCAGTCGCTGGACGCACTCTCCTCACACAAGCTCATCCATTACGCGTCGACATTCGGAGGCGCCCCGGACGGCTGGGAGTACCGCGATGAGGACGGTCTTTATCGCAGTCTGCCGATGTCCGGCAGCTTGGTGGTCAACAGCACCGAGGCCTATCAGCAGGCCTGTCTGGCGGGACTGGGCTTTATCCAGGCACCGGCCAGCGGTCTGCGCGCCCTGCTCGACCGCGGCGCGTTGGTTGAAGTGCTGCCGCAGTACCGCGCGGAGCCCATGCCGGTCACGTTGCTGTATCCGCAGCGGCGCAATCTTTCGCGCCGGGTGCGGGTCTTCATGGACTGGCTGGAGCAGACGCTGATACCGCACTTGGGGCAGATGCGCTGAGCGGCGCTTCGACTCAACCGCTGACGCAGGTGCTGTCGCGATAGACCTTGGCGAGCCGGTCAAATTCGGCCTTGCGCTCATCGTTGCGACCGCCGCCGAACTTCCAGCGGAACTCGGCTTCGTCGACGCGTTTTTTCCATGTCGCGCACAGCTGCTCGACGGGCACCGCGACGCAGGTGTCCTGGCGCATCTCGCAGGTCTGTCCGGCCGCCAGTGCGGATGAGCCGTCGATGCCGACCGATGTCACCGGCACGCAGCTGGACGCAGGTTCGGCGGTATCGCCCAGATAATCGCGGTCGTCCCAGGTGCGGCACTGGAACAGCGGCTGCGGCGCGCTGCGCACGGCGGAGGTCACGGGCGCAGGCTGCGGCGCTATGGATACGGCCGCAGGTGTCGTCACTGCCGGTGCCGCTGGCTTCACTGCGACAGGCGCTGTTGGCATCGTTGGCAACACGCCGATGTTGCGCACCGACTGCTGGCTGCCTTTCGGGCAAGCCACGTCGTTCTGCAGCGTCACTGCGCCGCTGGCGTCGACACAGCGGTAGATCTTCATGCTGGTCTGCGCGTGCGCGCAGAGCGCTGCGGCGGACAGCGCGACGGCAAGGGTGAAGGCGCGAAACGGTGCGGCGTGGATCGACATCATGGGTCAGCGGCAATCCTGGGCAAGGCGGGCACCGATGCTGCGCTCTTCGCGGCCGAGCACGGCGCGTTCGGAGGCTTGGGCGATGGTGAAACGTCGGCGCAGCACGTCGCGTTGATCGACCAGTCGCGCGCACACCTCGGCCTGCGGCAGGGCATGGCAGGGGTCGCGCACCCACGTGCCGCCGCCGAATTCAGAGTAGGTCGGCGTGAGGATCCGGGTGCCGCCGCTGTCGTAACTGCCACTGCTGTAGCCGCCGCTGCTGTAACTGCCACTCACGCGACCATCATCGACACGCACATTCAGCCGGCCGGGCTCGTAGTGCGTGACCTGTCCGGGATACGGATACGGCTGGGGATAGGCGTGAGGCCACAGCGGCACCCATCGCGCACGGCCTTCAGGGGTGTCGCTCAGATAGCGGGTGTTGTCCGGGCTGACGCATTCGTACAGCGGGCGCGGGGTGTTGACGATGATGATCTGCGGCGGCGGCGTGGCGACGCTGGCCAGCGCCGGCGGCGGCGATGACTGCGGCCGTAGCGGCGCATCTTTCGGCCGCAGCATGCTGCGGGTTTCCTGACGTTCGCCTTTGTTGCAGGGCGAGTCGCGCAGGGTCAGGTAGCCCTTGGCGTCGGTGCAGCGGTAAATAGTGACTGGGCTTGCGGCAGGGCTCGTGGGTGAATTTTTGACCGGCTCTGCGACCTGTGCCCTCGGCGCGGCCACAGGCAACGCCATGACCAGGATGAACAGAAAACGCGAAGTGGGCGAAGCCGGGTGCATCCGCGCATCTTGCGTCGCGGCGGGGACCGAGGGAAGCGCCGCGGCGCCGCAAGCGCGTCGGGGTTCAGCCGATTGGGTCTTCAGGAACGCAGCGACTCGCCGCTGCGGGCGTCGCGGATCGGCGTGGGCCGGTCCAGGTCGCCGGTCTTGCCTTCGAGAACACCGTCGAGGCGTGCCAGCAGCGCCGGGTCCAGCGCATCCAGCGTGCGCACTGCGGGCATGCCGGTCAGATTGGCGCTGGTCGAAACCAGCGGGCCGCCGAACGCCGCGCAGAGCGCAATCACGGCCGGATGCGCGCTGACCCGCACCGCGACGCTGTCGTGGGCGCCGGTGATCCAGCGCGGCACCTGCGGCAGCGCCGGCACCACCCAGGTGTGCGCGCCCGGCCAGGTCTCGCGCACGGCGGCGGTGCGCTCCGCCGGCAGCCCGGGCCAATCGACGATGCCGTCGAGCTGCGCGAGATTCCCGGCGATCAGGATCATGCCTTTCTCGATCGGGCGCCGCTTGATCGCCAGCACGCGATGCACGGCGGCCTCGTCGAACGGATCGCAGCCCAACCCCCAGACGCCTTCGGTGGGATAGGCGATCACCCCGCCGGCGCGCAGACGGCCGACGGCGGCGACGAGGTCAAGCGTGGCAGTCATGACCACGTCAGGCGCCGCGATCAGAACGGCGCGTCGTCGGTCTGTTTCTTGACCACCCGCTTCACCCCGACATTGATGGCGGTATTGGTGGTCAACAGCGATTTCGCGGGTTCGGGATGGTCGTACAGCGGAACCCGTTTCGTCGACGCCTTGGCGGCGGTCTTCTTGGCGGTTTTTTTAGCGGTCTTCTTCGCAACTTTCTTTGCAGCGGGTTTTTTGGCGGCCGCCGGCTTGTCGGTTTTCGGCTTGGGTTCGGCAGTTTTTTTGGCGGTCGCGCGCTTGGCCGTCACTTTTTTCGCCGGCGCTTTCTTGCCGAAGCCCTTACGCATCGGTTTGCCGGTGGTTTCCATCAGCGCGATCACTTCGTCCAGCGTCAACGACGCGGGCTCGCGGTCTTTGGGAATTTTGCCGTTGAGTTTGCCGTCGCTGAGGTACGGGCCGTAGCGGCCGTTGAGCACCTCGATGTCGCTGCCGGGAAACGCTTTGATGATCCGGTTGCGCGCGATTTCTTCTTTCTCTTCGATCAGAAACACCGCGTGGGCCAGATCGATGGTGTACGGGTCGTCCTCTTTCTTCAGCGACGCGTACACGCTGCCGCGCTTGGCGAACGGGCCGAAGCGGCCGATGCCGACGCTGACTTCTTCGCCGCTGTGTTCGCCCAGTTTGCGCGGCAGCCGGAACAGTTCCAGCGCGTGCTCCAGGGTGATGGTGTGCATGCTCTGGCCGGGGCGCAGGCTGGCGAAGGTCGGCTTGTCCTCGTCATCGGGCGTGCCGATCTGCGCGTACGGCCCGTAGCGACCCAGACGCACGCTGACCGGCTTGCTGGATTTCGGATCGACGCCCAGTTCGCGCGCGCCGGTGGCTTCGCTGCGGTCGACGGATTCGGTCTTGGCGTCCACCAGCTCCTTGAACGGGCCCCAGAACCGCTCCATCAGCGGGATCCAGTCTTTTTCGCCGCGGCTCACCTCATCCAGCTCGTCTTCGAGTTTGGCGGTGAAGTCGTAGTCGACGTAGCGGGTGAAGTGGCTGGACAGGAAATTGCTGACCGCGCGGCCGACATCGCTGGGGCGGAAGCTGCGGCCCTCCATCTCCACGTATTTGCGGAACAGCAGGGTCTGGATGATCGACGAATAGGTCGACGGCCGGCCGATGCCGTATTCCTCCAGCGTCTTGACCAGCGCCGCTTCGGTGAAGCGCGGCGGCGGCTGGGTGAAATGCTGGTCGGTGTGGATGCGGTCCAGCGGGATGCGGTCGCCGGTTTTCATCACCGGCAGCTTGCGGCCTTCGTCCTCGTCGTCGCTGGTCTTGGTGTCCTTGCCTTCCTCGTAGACGGCCAGAAACCCCGGGTCGATCACCGTGGTGCCGCTGGCCCGGAAGCTGTGCTCGCTGCCGGCGGCCAGATCGATGCTGACCGTGTTGAGGGTGGCCGGGACCATCTGACAAGCGACCGCGCGCTTCCAGATCAATTCATACAAGCGGCGCTCGTCGTCGCTGAGAAAACGCGACACCTGCGCCGGTGTGCGCAGCGCCGACGTCGGGCGTACGGCTTCGTGGGCTTCCTGCGCGTTCTTGGATTTGGTCTGGTAGACATTCGGCTTGTCGGGCAGCGCTTTGGTGCCGAAATCGCGCGCGATCACGTCGCGCAGATCGCTCAGCGCTTCAGCCGAAATGCTGACCGAGTCGGTACGCATATAGCTGATCAGGCCGACGGTGCCTTCTTCGCCGATGGGCACGCCTTCATACAGTTTCTGCGCGACCTGCATGGTGCGCTTGGTGGTGAAGCCGAGCTTGCGCGAGGCTTCCTGCTGCAGCGTGGAGGTGGTGAACGGCGGCGACGGCCGGCGCTTGCGCTCTTTGCTGACCACGTCGGTGACCTGCAGCACGCCCTGCGCGGCAGCGACGATGCGCTTGCGCGCGGCTTCGGCGGTGTCGCCGTCGGTGACGGTGAACTGCTCGAACTTCTTGCCGTCGAGTTTGTTGAGCCTGGCGGTGAAGGACTGCTTCGGATGCGCGCATTCGGCTTCCACCGTCCAGTATTCACGGGCGATGAAGGCTTCGATCTCTTCTTCGCGCTCCACGATCATGCGCAGTGCGGGCGACTGCACGCGGCCGGCGGACAGGCCGCGCTGCACCTTGCGCCACAGCACCGGCGACAGATTGAAGCCGACCAGATAGTCCAGCGCGCG
Organism: Lysobacterales bacterium; assembly: GCA_031419075.1. Classification (GTDB taxonomy): domain Bacteria; phylum Pseudomonadota; class Gammaproteobacteria; order Xanthomonadales; family Xanthomonadaceae; genus Lysobacter_I. The sequence goes on along the minus strand of JANOKD010000041.1, from coordinate 19,257 downwards.
GCGCGCCTGCTGGGCGTCGACCAGGTCAACCGCGATCGCGCGCGGCCTGGTCATGGCTTCCTTGATCGCGCGCGGGGTGATCTCAGTGAACACCACCCGCTCCAGGGTGCGGTCCTTGAGCAGACCGCGTTCCTTCAGGATCTCGGCGATATGCCAGCTGATCGCTTCGCCCTCGCGGTCCGGGTCGGTCGCCAGATACAGGTGCTGGGCACTCTTTGCGGCCTTGGCGATGGCTTCGACGTGCTTCTCGTTTTTCTCGATCAGCTCATAGCGCATCGCGAAATTCTGGGTCGGATCCACGGCGCCCTCTTTGGGCACCAGATCGCGCACGTGTCCGTAGGAAGCAAGGACGTGGAAATCCTTGCCGAGGTATTTGTTGATCGTCTTGGCCTTGGCGGGCGACTCGACGATAAGGAGGTTCTTGGCCATCGGGGGGATGCATTCCAAAAGGGGCGCGCCGGTGGGGCCGGCGCCGCTGGCAGGGCGTTTTCAGGCGTCCGGCCAGAAGGCGACGCCCGGGGGAGGCCCGGGCGTTCGGTCAGTTCTCTTTATTAGTGGTGTCACGTCCGAGCTGCCCGTGTCAAGCGGCAGGGGAGCGGACAAGCCCCGCCGTGTCCCTTGGGCGCAGCTCCCGGCCCCCTGAAAAAGGCGGTTTCACCCTGCCCAGCCCGCACGCCGGGGCGTGGGGCTGTCGACCCGACTCAGCGCATTCAGCGCATGCCGCCGAGCATCACCGCGCCCATGACCGCGTACAGCGCGATCACGCCCAGGATCAGAACGCCGGCCAGCACCAGGATGACGATCGTGACCGTGCCCAACTCCTCACGCTGCCAGTCCGGCTGTTCGGTATAGGCGTACTTGTCCACCACCAGGGTGTCGCAGATCATGTCGTGCAGCGCCTGCTTGCGCTCGGTGAAAGCCGTCATCAAAGCGGAGACCAGCATGCCCAGGCCGCAGGTGATCAGCACAAACAGCATGTAGGCGACATAGCGCAGGAACCCGCGCCAGAACGTGATCCGCTGGCCGTCGCCGCGCACGATCTTGATGCCCACCGCCATCTTGCCCAGGCTGGCCTGGTGGGAAGACGCATGCATCCAGCCGAAGTACACCGCCGGCAACAGAATCATGACCAGGTACATCCCGCCGATCATGGCGATACCTGCACCATCGAGGAAGGGATTGGATGCACCGCTGGCCATGCCGGCCGCGCCGAGCCCGAAGATCAGGCTGAACGGAATCAGCGCCGCATACGAGATCGCGGTGGTGACGAAGTTGTCGATGAAAGCCGCCGCGAAACGCTTCCACAGCCCCGCGTAGACCACCCGGCCGCCGGAGACGACGCCCTGCATCTCATCCACTCGCGCCTGCGGCGGCGCGTATGGCGAGGCTTCGGCAATGGCATAGGGACGGTATGCGCCGTCATCCGGCGCCGCTTCTGCGGCCTGGACGATCGCTTCTGCACGGGCATCGCCCGGGGCATCACCGGCGATCACTTCGCGGATCATCTCCCGCCACGGCTTCCACTCGGACATGCCTTCGCGCCACACCAGCGTCTCGGGCGGGAGTAGGCCCTTGGTGTGCAGGGCGGCGAGATCGGCGGCGCCCACCGGGCCATGCTGGGTGCGCTGTGCGTCGCTGTAATACCACTCGGTCATGGGCTTGGGTCCGTTTCGGTGAAGATGTTGGAAGCGCGGCATTGTGCCGGACGATATTTGCCGTCGAGAGTGCCGTCGTAGCAGGTCCAGCCGTTCTCAGCCGATTCGAGCACAAGGGTCTTGCCGTCGATGTTGGCATTGATGTTTTTGAACGTCATTTCGATCACGCAATGTCCGTTATCGACAGCGCCTGTCTGCACAGTGGCCTGGGGGCGAAGGCCGCTGCTGTCGGTGCCCAGTTCGTATGTATGAGGATCTTCAAGGCCGAGCGCGGCGTTATCCGGGCAACTGCCCGACTGTTCGCGCTGTTCGTCAACGGTGTATTGAAGTCCCTGTGCCATCGTGTACGCCGCCACCACGCGGGTCTTCGTCACGTACTCTTGGTAGGCCGGGAGTGCGATCGCTGCGAGAATGCCAACCACGGGGATACCCAGTACCAGGAGCGATGCGCCGATGATGGCGGCGATGGCGCAGCCTGACATCCTTTGTTTCGGTGCTGGCGCTGCCGGCGGTTGCGGGTTGGCGGTCGGCGGAATCGGTGGGGGTGCGGACATTGGGGTGTGTTCGAGAGAGTGACGGAGTCAGATGACGTGGCAACGTGGCGGCAAAAAGCCGGACGGCAGGTTCTGATTACGGCACACGATCTTTACTTCGTCGCCATCCATATTCACCTCATAACGCAGGGTTTTGCCCAGCACTTCCGGACCCAGTCCGAAGAATGAGACTGCGTACGCGCACTGGCTGCCGTCGGGGTTCGCCGAATTGCTCGCCGGGTCGATGGCGAACCAGCCGTTTTCACTGCCCTGATAGCGCGGCGCGCGCAACATCATTTTTTCGAATTCCAGGGTATCCGGGCAGACGTTGCCGTTGGCGGCATAGAACTCGCGCATCGCCGCCGTCACCAGTTCGCGGCCCAGCAGATCGGTCTCGGCCATCCGCTTGGCGTCGAAGCTGCCGCCCGTCTGCGGCGCGGTCTGCGACGAAGCGGTATCGGGCGACGCCACTTGGCCGGTCTGCGCGGCTTTGGCACGCTCGACATACCCCTGGTAGGCCGGCAGGGCGATGGCGGCCAGGATGGCCAGCACCACCAGACCAACGATGCCCACCACCACCGCAACGATGAGGCACCCGGTACGGTTGGACGGTGGCGGCGTGGTGGCCCGCATCGGCCCGGCGTGCGATGCGGTGGCCGCGGCCGGACGCATCGGCACCGGCGGCGGCAGCGATGCGTCGGGCTGGACGCCGCTCAGGCCGAGTTCTTCGATCAGCCGCGCCACCGGCTGCCATTCGCGCAGACCTTCGTGCCACGCAAGGGTGTCGCGCGCGATCCGCCGTTGGCGGTAGCGCGTGCGCATCTCGTCCGTGCTGAGCGGACCGATCCGGCCCTGCCCGGGTTCGTGGTAGTACCAATCGGTCATGCTGCCCCTATGTATTGTGCTTATCTTCTGCGTACCGGCGGTGATCTTCGCGCCGGGGGGTGCGTTCGCCCCCGAACGCAACCTCGTGTCTGTCTTGGTGGCTTGGTGCGGTGGCTCAGTGCAGCAGTTCGCCGTCGTCGTCGAACATCTGCGTCTCCATCCAGGCATAGGCCGCTTCTGAACCGGGCTGGTTGAACAACACCATCAGCACGACCCACTTCAAGTCGTCGAGGTCCAGTTCATCCTGGTCCAGCGCCATCACACGATCGAGCACAAGCTCGCGCTGGTCCGCATCCAGGATGCCCTGCTGTTCGAGAAACATCAGAAAGCCGCGGCACTCCACGTCGAGCTTGTCGAGTTCGGGGCCGAAATACACGCGCGTCGGACCGTTGGCACGCGGCGTGGCCGGACCCGGGCGGCGCTCCGCCAAGCCGTCCAGCCAATCGAAGGCTTTGTGGATCTCGGCGGGGCTGAAGCCGGCCTGCAGCAGATTGTTCTGCAGGGAGTCGCGGTCCCGCACCAGGTCCGCGTCGTTGGCGATGTAATGCTCAAACAGGTAGAGCAGCACATCGAGAATGCTTTCTTTCATGTCCCCTGACTTGCGCCCGTCGGCGCACTGGAAAGGATGGATGCCAAGACTTTGAACTGGCCCTGGTGCAACAGGCCTTGGTGCAACCAGCCTTAGCGACGGCTGTAACGACCGTGTTCGACCGCGACCCGCCCTTGCAATTCCATGTGCACCAGCATGGAGGACAGGGCTGCAGCCGTCAATCCGCTGCGTTCGGCCAGCTGATCCATAGTGCTTGGGTCGTGGCCGAGCGCCTGCCACAAGCGGTGGTGGGCGGGGTCGTCGTGGAAGCCAGGCTCGGGCAATGTCATCTGAGCTTGGCAATGTTCTTGTTGAGGCGCAGAGATGGGGCCGCCCAGGCGGCGCTGCAAGTCACCACGCAGGGCTCCGGCCCACGACCCCAGCGCCGCGATCACCTCGTCCGCCGACTCCACCAGCGCCGCGCCGTCGCGGATCAAGCGGTGGCAGCCCCGCGCCATCGGGTTGTGGATCGAGCCAGGTACTGCAAACACCTCACGTCCGCCTTCGGCCGCCAGCCGGGCAGTGATGAGCGCCCCGGAGCGGCTTGCGGCTTCGATCACCAGGGTGCCGAGGGTCAGCCCGGCGATGATGCGGTTGCGGCTGGGAAAGTACTCGCGCCGCGCCTCCGTGCCCGGCGCATGCTCGCTGACCACGGCGCCGACGCCGGCGATCCGCGCCAGCAGGGCGGCATGGCCCTGCGGATACGGGACATCCGGTCCTGTGCCCAGGACTGCGACCGTGACGCCAACGGTGTCCAGGGCGGCCTCGTGCGCGACCCGGTCGACGCCGGCCGCCAGTCCGCTGGTGATTCCAAACCCGGCCGCCACCAAGGCACGCGAGAATGCACGGGCATTGTCACGTCCGCCGGCGGTAGGGCTGCGGCTGCCAACCACCGCCACCGTGGGATACCACAGCAGGGTGGGATCACCCGCCACGAACAGCGCCACGGGCGGGCTGCCGATCCGGCGCAACAGCGGTGGGTAGTCGGAATCCTGCCAGCCGATCAAACGGTGCCCGGGCTGCTGCAGCCAGCTGCGACAGTGCGCGAGCCGGGTCGGCTCCAGCGTTGCCGGGTCGCCTTCCAGCGCGCGGATCTGCGGCATCTCCAGCCCGGCATCGCGCCAGCGCTGGCGCGGCAGGGCGCGCACCGCAGCGGCGGAGCGGTGGGTTTCCAGCAGGGCGCGGCGTGGCGCAGCGGGCCCACCGGCAAGGATCAACGCGAGCAGCGCGTCGGTGTCGGCATCGATATCGTTCATGCCGTCACCGTAGCCCGCATACGACGACGGCGCCCTCGGGCGCCGTCGGATATTGCTGTAGGAAAACCCTTACTTCGCGTCGGGGTGCTTGAGGCGATACCCAACGCGGCTGGGCTTGGTGCTGTTCATCACCAGACCGTAGCTGACCTTGTCGAAAGTGCGGAAGATCATCACGTGACCGGAATATTCGTCCGGCAGCTGCACGCGCTGCCCTTTCGGCACGGTCTCATCGCCGCGCCAGTAGCCGGCCTCGACACGGTCCACAGTGTTGCTGCCCTGACGCCAGATCGACAGTACGGTGCCGTTGTCGATCCCGTCCTGCGCGCCGACCGACAGCGCAACCACGTCACGCGGGCCGCCGCTGGTCATCGAATTGGCCACCGCGATGACGCGCGCCTTGTTGTCGTCCGGCGCCTGCTTGGGCATATGCGGGAAGAACTGCAGGTCGTAGGGCTGGGCGTCGACCGGAATGATGCGGTCGCCAACGCGGACTTCGACGTTCTGGTCGTCCAGCTTCAGCGTGGTGACCTCGACATCACCCTCCATCAGCTTGGTGACGCTGCCGGCGTTGACCTTGTACAGCTCGTGGCCCAGCACTTCGCCGTCCAGCTCGTTCGCCGACGTGTCGCTCCAGGCAACCCCGAAGCCCGGGATGCGGCCGCCGCGGAAGTCGTAATCATTGCGGCTCAGCATGTCGCAGCATTCGCGCTTGCCGATCCGCGCAAAGCGGACCGTCGGGCGGACCACGGCGTAACGCTGGCCGATCTGGGCGCCTTCCAGGCCGCGGATATAGGCCATGTGACCCCGCGCCGCGCGGGCGATGTCTTCTTCCAGGCCGACGACGTACGGCAGCTGCTCGAAGCTGTCGACCACGCGCAGATCGCGCAGGTAGGCCTCGATCTCGGACAGCGAGATCGCGTTGACCGGTGCCTCGGTGCGCGGACCCGGCTGCACGCCGACGCGGTCAAGGTAGGCCAGACTGATCACGTCGCCCGGGTAAATCAGATGCGGATTGGCGATTTGCGGGTTGGCCTGCCAGATTTCCGGCCACAGCCACGGCCGCTTGAGGAAGCGTCCGGCAATGTCCCACAGGGTGTCTCCGCGCTTCACCACATAGGTGTCGGGGTGGTCGCCGCGGAACTCTTGGGCAACCGCGAAGGTCCCCACAGTGAGCAATGCGACGGTGCCCATCACCTTCAGACGGTGAGAAAGGCGCTTAAGGATGATGGCCATCTACTTGCTCCCCTTGGGATTTTCCCCAAAACATCGACCGTACTATAGCCCACAAATCCCGGCTCTTGGCAAGTCTGGAGACGCTACAATGACCCTTGTCCGCGCCCAAACGCCACCCCATCTTCACAAACATGACGCCGCTCTCAATTCTTGAATTCCCCGACCCCCGGCTGCGCACCAAAGCGCAGGCCGTCGACCCCGCCCGGATCGCCGATCCGGACTTCCAGACCCTGCTCGACGCCATGTTCCACACCATGTACGAGGCTCCGGGCATTGGCCTGGCCGCCAGTCAGGTGGACGTGCACCGGCGCTTCATGGTCATCGACATCAGCGAAGAGAGGCAGCAGCCGCTGGTCTTCATCAACCCGGAGATCACCGTGGCAGACGGCCATCAGGTGTATCAGGAAGGCTGTCTGTCGGTGCCCGGCATCTATGCCGACGTCACCCGCGCCAACCAGATCACCGTGAAAGCCTGGGGCCGCGACGGCCAGCCGTTCGAGCTGAGCACCGACGGCCTGCTGGCGATCTGCATCCAGCATGAGATGGATCATCTGGAAGGCAAACTGTTCGTCGACTACCTGTCGCCGCTGAAGCGCGACATGGTGCGCAAAAAGCTTGAAAAGGCGCGGCGTAACAGCGCGGAGTGATTGGGAATTCGGAAACTGGGGCTCGTGCGGCGAGGTTTCTCGGTGACCGGGTGAGCTCCTCTAGCCACCTATTTGGTGTTGCCCTGCATGGAAATTCCAGATTACCGCCAGGATTGGTTCGGTAAGTTGGCGGAGGCGAGATGGAAGAAGAAGCTAATACTGATCGAGAGCGCAGCCGATTGATGCGTTGGGCCCGTAATGTCACGGGCATTTATATATTCGTACTTTTTGCCTTGTTGTTGGCCGTGTTGTTCGGAGAAGTTGGCATTGACTCCTTTCGCACCATGTACCCGAATGAAGTCGGCGACTTGCTTGCTGGGATTGCAGGTCCGTTTGCATTGATTTGGCTCGTCTATGGATATCTATTGCAAGGCATTTCAATGCGCCAACACGCAAAAGAGATTGCCCAAAGCGCAATGGTACTAAGTATTCAAGTTGCGGAAATGGAAGAGCAAAAAAAACGCCGCACGAATGCTATAGCCCCGAATTTTCAATTTCGAGCCACTAGCAGCTCGCCAATTTCAGACTTCATGTATGAAGTGGACGTTGAAATTAAGAACACGAATGAAGATGTGAAAAAAGTAAAGATAAATTTTGAAAATAATGAGTTCTCCATCAAGCCGCATTTAATTGAGGAAATTGTCAGCGGCAGTTGCCGCCATGTGAAATTTTCTTTTAATTCTGATGTCAGCGGATATATCCCTTTTTTTGTTTCTTACATAGATAGAGATGGCGAAAGCGGGGAGCGCAAGTTCCATATGGAAATTCAGCGTGCGTATAGCCTAAGCATCACTGGTTTTGTTTTCTCGCCTATTTACAATTGAAATGAGGTTGTTTTGACTGCCCTCCGCATCATCTTCGCCGGCACCCCCGCCTTCGCCGTCCCCTGCCTGCGCGCCGCTGCGCGGCATAATGAAGTGGTGGCGGTGTACACGCAGCCGGATCGCCCCGCTGGACGCGGGCGGGCGCTGACCGCGTCGCCGGTGAAGCTGGAAGCGCTGCAGCGCGGGATCGAAGTGCTGCAGCCGGAAACGCTGAAAAAGAAAGTCTCGCGAGACGCACTGCGCGCACTTGAGCCGGACATCATGATCGTGGTCGCTTACGGCCTGATCCTGCCGCAAAGCATTCTGGATATCCCGAAATACGGCTGCTGGAACGTGCATGCCTCACTGCTGCCACGCTGGCGCGGCGCGGCGCCGATCCAGCGCGCGATCGAAGCTGGCGACACGGAGTCAGGCGTGTGCCTGATGCAGATGGAGAAAGGCCTGGACACCGGCCCGGTGCTGCTGTCGCAGTCGCTGGCCATCGGTGCGCACGACACCGGCGGGCAGCTGCACGACCGGCTGTCCGAACTCGGCGCGCAGGTGTTGGCCGATGGCCTGGGCCTGCTGCGCGCGGGCATCGTCCCGGTCGCACGTCCGCAGCCCGACGACGGCGTGATCTACGCGCACAAGCTCGACAAACACGAGGCGAAGCTCGACTGGTCGCAGCCCGCCGCTGCGCTGGCGAACAAGGTCCGCGCGTTCAACCCGTGGCCAGTGGCCGAAGCTGAAATCGCCGGCGAACGCCTGCGCATCCACGGTGCGATTGCGGTATCCGTTGCGCGCAGCCAAACGCCGGGCACGGTGCTGGCAGCGGGCCGCGACGGCATCGATATCGCCTGCGCCGACGGCGCCCTGCGCATCCGTACGCTGCAGCGCGCAGGCGGCAAGGTCATCACCGCCGCGGATTATCTCAACGCGCGCCGCGATCTGATCGCGCCATGAGCGCGCATACGCATCGCGATATCGAAGTGCGCATCGACGATTGCGACGAGACGGCGCTGCTGGCGGTTCTGCGCGAATCACTGGGCGAGTGTCATCACGATCCGTCGTCAATGGGAGAACCTCCATCGATGGCGTTGTATACCTTCGCCGACGCGCAGCTTTTTCTGCAGCCGTTAGACGACGGAACCCACAGCGTCATGCTGCACGGCACGCTGCCGTGGCCACACGATGTCGCACTCGCGCGGCATCTGTTTTCCCGTCTGGAAAAACGCATCGTCTGCGATCCCGGCAGCAGTTATCCAGAGGTCGACCCGCTGTCCGATCTGTTCCTGCAGATCAATGCCGAAGGCGAGCGCATCATTCATATCGACGACATCGATCAAAACAGCGACGACGATCTCGGCGCGAGCAAACAACCATGACTGACGGCACCGCCTCCCGCCTCGCCGCCGCGCGCGTGCTCGACGCCGTGTTGCACCGCGGGCGTTCGCTGAAGGGCGAATTCGGCGCTGAATTGCCCAACATTCCGGACCCGCGCGACCGCGCGCTGGTCGAAGCGATCTGTTTCGCCGCGCTCCGCAACCGTGCGCGTTACGCCGCCGCGCTGAGCGCATGGGTGCCGAAGCCACTGGGCAAAAGCGACGAACCGCTGCGGGCGCTGCTGTACGTCGGTTTCGCACAGCTCGATGCGCTGAAGCTGCCGGCGCACGCCGCGGTGGACGCGACGGTGGAAGCGGCGCGTGGGCTGGACCGTACGCATCAGGCCGGTATGGTCAACGCGCTGCTGCGGCGTGCGCAGCGCGAGGGGTTTCCGCCGGCCGATCCATCGCAGGTGTGGCCGGAGTGGCTGCTGGCCGAAGTGCGCCGCGACTGGCCCGAGCACGCCGACGCGATCCTCGACGCCAGCGCAGCCGCCGCGCCGCTGTGGCTGCGGGTCAATCGCCTGAACACAAGTTGTGACGCGTACCAACAGCAGTTGCACAACGCCGGCATCGCCGCGTCCACCCACGACGCGCTGCCCGATGCGCTGCGCATCGAAGATTCGCTGGCAGTGGCGAATTTGCCGGGGTTCGACGACGGCGTGGCCTCGGTGCAGGACGGTTCGGCCCAGGCGGTCGCCGATGCGTTGGCGCCATCCCTCGGCGCACGTGTGCTGGATGCCTGCGTCGCGCCCGGCGGCAAGGCTGCGCATTTGCTGGAACGCGACCCGACCCTGCGCATCACCGCGCTGGATATCGATTCACGCCGGCTGCGGCGCACCGCCGAAACGCTGCGCCGCGTCGGCGTGGAGGCCGCGGTTGACCTGAAAGCCGCCGATGCCGCTGACCCCGCCGCGTGGTGGGACGGCGTGCCGTTCGACGCGGCGCTGATCGATGCGCCGTGCTCGGCGACCGGCATCGTGCGTCGCCAGCCGGACATCCTGCTGCATCGCCGCCCCGGCGATATCGATGCGTTGGTCGCCACACAAGCGCGGTTGCTCGACGCGGTGTGGACCACGCTCGCGCCCGGCGGCGTGCTGGTCTATGCGACCTGTTCGATCCTGCAGCGCGAAAACGCCGGGCAGATCGAAGCGTTTCTGGCGCGCACGCCGGATGCGGTCGCCGAACCGCTGGACGAGACGTTCGGCCACGCGGCCGGCGCTGGCCGACAGCGGCTGCCCGGCGAAGACGGCATGGACGGGTTTTTCTATGCGCGGCTGCGGAAGGTTGCGTCGGCTTGAATCCCCCCGTCGCCGCTGCGCGCCGCCGACCCCCTTTTTCAAAGGGGGCAACCGCTAGGCTTCGGGTGATATCGCATCGCTCGGGCTTTGATCGCATTCTTCGAAAACAGATCCGGTCGAATTAAGGCTGGGGTTTGCCCCCTTTGAAAAAGGGGGCGGTTGATCGCGCAGCGATCGACGGGGGATTTGCTTTTCGCCGTTATCATGCCCCCATGCTGAAAACCCCCGAATCAAAAGACTTCTGGCTGCTGGCCATCGTCGCTCTGCTGGTGCTGGGCGCCGGCCTGGGCCTGCGCGATCCGTGGCCTTCGGACGAGCCGCGCTTCACCCTCGTCGCCAAGCAGATGATCGAGAGCGGCGACTGGCTGTTTCCGCATCGCGGCACCGAGCTGTATTCGGACAAGCCGCCGATGCTGATGTGGCTCGAGGCCGCGTTCTATACGATCTTCCGCGAATGGCGCATCGCCTTTTTGCTGCCGTCGCTGCTCGCGGCGCTGGGCACGCTGTGGTGCGTGTACGACCTCGGCCGGCGGCTGTGGACGCGCAAGGTCGGGCTGTACGCGGCGTGGGCGCTGCTGTTCGCGCTGCAGTTCACGTACCAATCGAAGAAAGCGCAGATCGACCCGCTGGTGACGTTCTTCATCACCCTCGCCAACTACGGAGTGCTGCGGCATTTGCTGCTGGGCCCGCACTGGAAACTGTGGGCGCTGGGCTGGTTCGCGGCCGGGTTGGGCACCATCACCAAGGGTGTGGGCGGGCTGGCGCTGTTGATGATGCTGCCCGCCCTCATCGCCTCACTGATGCACTGGCCGCGGGTGCGGCTGCATGCGCGCGATTGGCGTTTTTTGTTGGGCCCACTGGCCTTCGTGTTCGCTGTCTCGCTGTGGCTGGTGCCGATGGTGACGGCCGCGCTGAGTCAGGACAATCCCGAATACAGGGCGTATCTCAACGATATCCTGTTCCGGCAGACCGCCGGCCGGTACGCGAAATCCTGGGATCACGCGCAACCGGCCTACTACCATCTGGTGGTGATGGCGACCGGGTGGCTGCCGACCGCGTTCGCGCTGATCTGGGCGCTGCCGGCGTGGCGCCGTCGGCTGCGCCGCCGCGATGCGCGCTATCTGCTGCCGTTGGCGTGGTGGCTGTTGATCGTGGTGTTTTTCTCGATCCCCAGCGGTAAGCGCGATGTGTACATCCTGCCGGCGCTGCCGATGATGTGTCTCGCCCTTGGGCCGCTGTTGCCAGGCATCGTGCGCAAGCTGTGGGCGAAGCGGATCGCGTTTGGTTTCGCGGTGGCGTTGGGTGTTGTGCTGCTGGGCGCGGGATTGGCGATGTGGTTTGGCGACCCGAAGTTCGAGACCCAACTGATGTCCGACCGCGGTTTCACCGACGGCGGGCATGCGCTGTTCGGGCTGCTGATGGCGATGGGCGCGTGGGTGCTGGCCAGCGTGTCGTGGCATCGCGTGCGCAACGGCGTGGCCGGGCTGCTGTGGGCGATGGGCGGCATCTGGGTGCTGTACGGTCTGGTCGCGCATCCGCTGCTCAATCCGTCCAGCTCCGCGCGCGGGCTGATGGAATCCGTCGGCGCGCGCATCGGGCCTGACGCCGAACTCGGGCTGGTCGCGTGGAAGGAACAGAATCTGCTGATGGCCGATCGCCCGGCGTCGACGTTCGGCTTCAAGGCGACCTGGACCGATCAATTGTCCAAAGCGATGCGCTGGCAGGCCGATGCGCCGCAACAGCGCTGGCTGTTGATCCAGGAACCCGCGCTGTCGCAGTGCGTGGACAAAATCAAAGCCGAATTTGCGGGCGTGTCCAACCGCCGCCGCTGGTGGCTGGTGCCGGCCGCCGCCGCCGACGTGAACTGTGTGCCGCAGGGCGTGCAGACGCAGAATCAGGCCGACGGGCAGGACAACTGATGCAGCTGCGCTACGCGCGCATGGCGCGGGGCAATTTCGGCGATGACGTCAACGTCGAACTGTGGCCCGAACTGTTTCCGGACCTGGCCGATCATCATCCCGACGCGCATCTCTACGGTGTGGGCACGCTGCTGGGTGGCTCGCGCCCCGACGGGCCGAAGATCGTACTGGGGTCGGGCTGCGGCTATCGCGGCGAACCCGCGCTCGACGACACCTGGCGCGTGTATTGGGTGCGCGGACCGCGCACCGCGCAGCGCTGCGGTCTGGATCCGGCGCTGGGGCTCGGCGACGGCGCCGCGCTGTGGTCGGGGCTGCGTCGTGCGCATGCACCGGTGGCAGGGCGCATCGGTCTGGTGCCGCATCACAAGAGCTACGACGGCGCCGACTGGGACGCGATCGCGCGCGATGCCGGGCTGTTTCCGATCGATCCCCGGCAATCGCCTGAAGCCGTGACCGCAGCGCTGGCCAGCTGCGAACGCGTCCTTACCGAATCGCTGCACGGCGCGATCTTCGCCGACACGCTGGGCATTCCGTGGCGCGCGGTGGTGTTGGCGCGACGCTTCAACAATTTCAAATGGGGCGACTGGCTCGATACGCTCGGGATGACGCTAGATGCCGCAGAAGTGGACGTCGAACTCTTGCGCGCGTTGCCTTTCGCAAAAGGCATCGGCAACCGGCTCGCGCGCTGGACCGATCGCGGCGGTGCGGACGCACGCAATCATCTGCGCCCGGTGCGCGCAGCCACCGCGGACGACATCGCCCGCGTGACCGATACGCTGCGCGGCTTCGCCGCAGACGCTTCAAATTTCGTCGTCAGCGACCCGGCGCGGCGTGAAGCGCAGCAGGCCGCGATGCGCGAACGCTGCGCGCAGTTCGCGAAGGATTACGGACTGACGTTCGCAGGTTGAACGCAACAACACTCGCGAATAGGGTGCGCCTTGGCGCACCGATCATGCAGATCGCGCAGATCTCGACGCTGCGGAATCGCCGAACATCATGGGCCGGTGCGCCGAGGCGCACCCTATCAACATCATTCTGATTCGAGAGACTCCCAGCGCGCATACGCATGTTCCAACTCCGCTTGCGTCGCCGAAAGCTCAGCGTTATGCGCGGTCACGGATGCGTGATCGCGCTGGAAAAACGCGCTGTCGTGCATCGCGGCAGTCATCTCGGCGATCTTCGTTTCAAATGCCTCGATCCGCTGCGGCAGCAGTTCCAGATCGCGCTGATCCTTGTAGCTGAGCTTGCGCTTGGCGGCGGCGGGTGCCGCAAGCGCAGTCGCAACCACCTCTTTTGGCGCAGCCGCAGCGGTCGCTCTGGCCGACTCGCCGCGGGTCGGGCGCTGACGCAGCCAATCGCTGTAGCCGCCGACGTAATCGCCCACGCGGCCGTCGCCTTCCATCACCAGCGTGGAGGTGACGACGCTGTCGAGAAAATCACGGTCGTGGCTGACCAGCAGCAGCGTGCCGGGATATTCGCCCAGCAGTTCTTCCAGCAGCTCCAGCGTTTCCACGTCGAGGTCGTTGGTTGGTTCGTCCATCACCAGCAGATTGGACGGCTGTGCGAACAGTTTCGCCAGCAGCAGGCGGTTGCGTTCGCCGCCGGAGAGACGGGTGATCGGCGCGCGCGCGCGTTCGGGGGTAAACAGAAAATCCTGCAGATAGCCGATGGCGTGCTTCTGCTTGCCGTTGATTTCGACGAAGTCCTTGCCCTCGGAGACGTTCTCCAGCGCGTTCCAGTCTTCGCGCAGCGTCGCCCGGTACTGGTCGAAATACGCGACCTGCAGCTGCGTGCCGATCTTGATCTCGCCCGACTGCGGCTGCAGATCGCCCAGCAGCAGCTTGAGCAATGTGGTCTTGCCGCTGCCGTTGGCACCGATCAGGCCGATGCGATCGCCGCGCAATATGGTGGTGGAAAAATTCTTGAGCAGCACGCGCTCGCCGAACGCGAACGACACGTCTTTCGCCTCGATCACCTTCTTGCCGGAAGCACCGGCCTGCGCGGTCTCCATCCGCACGTTGCCGGACAGATCGCGGCGCTGCACGCGTTCGTCGCGCATCGCCTTGAGCCTGCGCACCCGGCCTTCGTCGCGGGTGCGGCGGGCCTTGATGCCCTGACGGATCCAGACTTCTTCCTGCGCCAGCATCTTGTCGAAGCGTGCGTTCTCCTGCGCTTCGGCGTTCAGGCGCTCTTCGCGCCGACGCACGTAATTGTCCCAGTCGCCGGGCCAGCTGGTCAGCTGGCCGCGGTCGATTTCCACGATCCGCGTCGCCAGCTGACGCAGGAAGCGCCGGTCGTGGGTGACGAAGATCAGCGCACCCTGCCAAGCCTTCAGAAAGCCTTCCAGCCAATCGATGGCCGCGATGTCGAGGTGGTTGGTCGGTTCGTCCAGCAGCAGCAGATCCGGCGCAGACACCAGCGCGCGCGCCAGCAGCACGCGGCGCTTCATGCCGCCGGACAGCTTCGCAAAGTCGGCGTCGCCATCCAGATCCAGCCGCGCCAGGGTCTCGGTGACGCGCTGGTCCAACGACCAGCCGTTGCCGTCCTCGATCCTGGTCTGCACCGCCGCCAAGGCGTCGGTATCGAGCTCGTCGGCGTGGATCAGATGGTGATAGTCGGCGAGCAGGGTGCCCATTTCGCCCAGACCTTCGGCGACCACATCGAACACGCTGCCTGCGGCCCCGGCCGGCACTTCCTGCTCCAGTCGCGCGATGCGCACGCCGCCTTCGATACGAATTTCGCCGTCGTCGGGTTTGTGCTCGCCGGCCAGCAGGCGCAGCAGGGTGGATTTGCCGGCGCCGTTGCGGCCGATCAGCGCGATGCGCTCACCGGGCTCGATCGCGAGATTGACGCCCTTGAGCAACAGTGGGCCGCCGACGCCGAAATCGACGTCATTCAAAGTGAGGATAGGCATCCGGGTAGTTTACCGGCTGCACCCGACCGCAGTACGCTTGACATTCAATCACCCACACAGCGGAGCCCACCATGTCCAAAGGTATGGATCAGAAAAAGCAGGACAAGAAGAAACCCGAAAAGACCCTGAAAGAAAAGCGTGCGGAGAAGAAGGACAAGAAGGGCAAGTAAGGCTCAGGCCTCACTGCTGATTGCATCAAGAGATTCGTAGCCCGGGTAGAGGCGAAGCCGAAACCCGGGGCTCTTTTGAGCAATCGCTAAAGGCCCCGGGTTGACCGGCTTCGCCGTTAAAAACCGCTGCGCTCTACCCGGGCTACTTGTCAGGAACTACACGACAGCATCGAACAACCCGCGCGATCACGCGCCCAGTCGGGCCGTTTTTCGGCTACGCGTTCGTTGCCCGGCTGCTCGTCGTACGGCCTGCGCATGACTTCAAGCAATTCGCCGATACCGGCAGTATCGCCAGCCTCGGCGCGATCGATGACCTGCTGCGCCAGATAGTTGCGCATCACAAACTTTGGATTGGCCAGCCGCATCTTTTCGCGACGATCCGCCGCCGACAGGGCATCGTCGCGCAGGCGCATGGCATAGCGCTGCAGCCAATCGTCGAACTGCGGCGCATGCGCGTCGCGTTTTGCGGGGTGGTAGAACGCCGCCTCCAACGGCTGCAGCGTTGGCGCGTCGACATCGATGTCGGCCAGCGCACGAAACCACAGGGTCATGTCGACCTCGGCGTCATGCAGCAACGCATGCAGATCGCGCATCAGCGCGGCATCGTCGTCGCGGCATTCGGCCAACCCCAGCTTGCGCGCGATGTTGTCGCGATCCGCAGCGCTGTAGGCGGTGCCGAAGGCGTCGATGCCGGTCTGCAGCGCTTCGTCGACCGCGAACAGCGGCGAGATCGCCTGCGCGAGACGCACCAGATTCCAGCGCGCCACCGCCGGCTGCCAGCCGAAGCGATAGCGGCGGCCACCGGCGTCGGTGGTGTTCGGCGTCCAGTCGGGGTCGTAGGCGTCGATCCAGCCGTACGGGCCGTAGTCGATGGTCAGGCCGAGGACCGACAGGTTGTCGGTGTTCATCACCCCGTGCACGAAGCCAACCCGCATCCATTCGGCCATCAGTCGCGCGGTGCGCGTGCAGACATCGGTGAACCAGTCGGCGTACAGCGTCTCGCCGCTGCCGGAAAGCTGCGGAAAATCGAGGCGGATCGCGAAGTCCAGCAGTTGGCGCAAAAGATCCACTTCGCCGCGCGACGAAGGCAGTTCGAAATGACCGAAGCGCAGGAACGACGGCGCGACCCGGCAGACCACCGCGCCGGGTTCGGGCTTCGGATGGCCGTCGTAGAACATGTCGCGGACCACGTCCTCGCCGGTGGCGACCAGCGACAGCGCACGGGTGGTCGGCACGCCGAGATGATGCATCGCCTCGCTGCAAAGAAATTCGCGGATCGACGAGCGCAGCACGGCGCGGCCGTCGGCGCTGCGCGAATACGGCGTCGGGCCGGCGCCCTTGAGCTGCAGTTCCCAACGCTGGCCGGCGGCGTTGACGGTTTCGCCCAGACTGATCGCGCGGCCGTCGCCGAGCTGCCCGGCCCAGTGACCGAACTGATGGCCGCCGTAGTTGGTCGCAAACGGGTCCATCCCCGGTAGCAGGGTGTTGCCGGCGAAGATCTGCGCGAACGCATCGGATGCAACTGCGGCTTCGCTCAGCCCCAGCGTGTCGGCCATCTCGTGCGAGACCGCCAGCGTGCGCGGCGCGGCGACCGGCGTGGGCGTCATGCGCGACCACACCGCATCACGCACTTCGCGCCGCCGCGGGCCGGTGTCGGCATCGCCCGGCAATTCCGCAAGCAGCCTGTTGTCGAAACTGAAGTTCATGCGCGAAGCATAGACGTGTCCGACACCGTTCGTCGCGCCGACGGAGGATGATCAGACAGCCAATGCGCTGGCATACGCCGCTTCGGTGCGCGACACGAACAGATCGAGGTCGAAGTCGCGCTCTGCGCGCGCGCGCGCGCGGTCAGCCATCTGCGCGAACTGCACCGGGTCGGCCAGCATCGTGGACACGGCCCGCGCGATCGCCGCGCAGTCGCGTACCGGCACGCACCAGCCGTCGACGCCGGACTCGATGTTCTCCGGCAAACCCGCGTAATCGCTGACCATCACCGGCTTGCCCATCGCCATCATTTCGCGACAGGCGAAGGAAATGGTCTCGGTCGCGTACGAAAGCACGAAGCCGACGTCGATGGCCGCGATCATCGGCCGCACATCGTCGAGCATGCCGGCATGGCGCACGGTATCGCGCAGGCCGAACGCTTCCAACCGCGCTTGTTGCGCGGACGACAACGGTTTGCCGCACAGCAGTACCCGCACCCGGCGCTTCGCATCGTCATCGAGCGTCGCGATCGCCTCGATCAGATCCATCCAGCCTTTGTGATCGGCGGTACCGGCGTTGCTGCCCAGCAGCAGCGTCGCGCCATCGGCATGACGCGCGCGCTCCACTGTGGCAGTTTCCGTGGGCCAGGGACTGAAATGGGCGATATCCACACCGTTGCGCACCGTCAAAATGCGGCAATGGGCGTATGCGCTGCCTTTGAGCATGCGTCGGGTGTAGTCGCTGACCGCGATCACCAGAGCGGTTCGCCGCGCGCGCCAGCGATGGCCGATCCCCGTGATCGGTTTCGAGTTGTGTTTGGTGAACACGATCCGCAGGTTGTTTCTGGCGCCGCGCTGCGCCGCGAGCACCAGCCGGTGATCGGCCGATCCGTTGACGTGGACGATGTCGAATGCGTGCTGCCGCAGATAGGCGCGAAGCTGCCGACGCGCCTGCGACGCCGCGACGAGCTTGCCCAGACCGTTCGGGAACGGTTGCGCGACGGCGCGAACGCCCTTGAGCGTCGCAGCTTCGCGATACAGCCGACTGCTCGGCGGTGCGGCGATATGGATCTCATGCCTGTCGCGCAGCCCGCGCGCCAGCGCCATCAGATACGTGGTGTGGCCGCCGCCGTCGCCGTCATGGAAATTGGTGAGCAGGATTTTCATGCGCTCTGGCCGTCAGCGAGCACGTTTGCGACCGGCCAGGATGCTCAGCGCGCGCTCGACTTTCTTCCAGAATGGCGACTGGCCGCGCATGCACAGGCGCATGTAGCGTTTGGTTTCGGCCCAGTCGGGCGCGGGCTTGGTCCTGTATTCCAACTTGGCCAGCTCCAGGCACGAATCGTCGATGCCGGCGGTGTGCGCGTAGTGACCGATCAGACTGCGGGAATGTAGGCGGTTGAGGAAATTCGATGTCGGACTGCGGTTCGACCACCAGCCGTTGTTGCCGTGAATGCGATAGCCCACATCGCCGGTCGGCAGAAAATATTTGCGCGCGCCGAAGAGGCTGGCGCCGTAGACCAGGCAGTTGTCGGCGCAGAGTTTCCAGGTGCGATAGAGCTGCTCGGGCAGATCAAGCGAGCGCTGGGCATAGAGTGTCCGCATCGACAGCGCCGAAGTGGGCGCGCCGTACCAATAGGTCAGTGCCCAGGTGCTGATCGCGGTATAGCCCAGATCTTGCGCGCGATCCGCGTAACCGATGCGGCGCTGTTCGTTGCCGAACAGGACGATGTCGGAAAACACAAAGCCGACATCCTTACGGCTGTCGTAAACCTCGCCGATCTTGGCCAGATAGTCGGGCGACCAGCGGTCGTCCGCATCGAGAAAACACAGCACATCGGCATCGCACGCCGCCACGCCGCGCTGGAACGCCACCAGTTGGCCGCCGTTCTCGCCGCACAGCAGGGTCACCTGCGCATCGTGGCCGTAGCGTTCGCGCAGATATGCCTGCGAACCATCGGTGGAGCCGTCGTCGACGACGATGATCTGCTGCGCCGGCCGCGTCTGCGCCAATGCGCCGTCGATCGCCTCGGCGATGAACTCGCGATAGTTGTAGCTGGTGATGACGACCGCGAACGACGTGCTCATACGTGCATGCTCATGCCGATGTTTCGTCCAGCGTACGGCGGAAATAGGCGATGGTTTCCTTCAGTCCGTCTTCGAGCGCGATCTTGGGCTCCCAATCGAGTTTCGACTTGGCCAGCGAAATGTCGGGCTGACGCTGGCGCGGATCGTCGGAAGGCAGCGGCCGGAACACCAGCGTCGAG